>CAYWVV010000060.1:0-17967 GCA_964461805.1 uncultured Flavobacterium sp. | reverse complement strand
GACATCGTGTATTTAGTCCCTAAAAGAAATATTTCTTTTATATCCTCCTGAATCAAATAATTTATTAAAATATTTACTGGATGGATAAGATTGAACTTAAAATTCTCTTCTAATAAAATAGAATCTATTGATTCATGAATTGTAATGTTTGGAATTATTAAGTTTTTAATTTTCAGAGAATCTATATATTTTAAAAACGGTAAAATATGCCTTTTAATATTTACAAAATCATTGGGTAAATAAGGATTAATATCATTAAAATTAATATTGACCATGGTAAATGGGCAAGTACTATATCCGTCATTCTTAAGATGAAAAGTACGGTTTAACAATTCTATATAGTAAATCGTAGAAACAGATCCTAAACCTAATACTCCTAAATTGTTCATTATTTTTTTTCCAAAATATAGTCAGCAAATAACTGATTTGAATCCAAAATCTTATTCTCCCAACGAATATCTGTTTTAGATAGAATCTTTTTTAACACCTCATCATCATACTTCCTAGATACTTCGGTATGTATGAGCTCATCTTTTTGAAAGTTAAAGGTGCGCTCTCCAATTACAACTTTTTGATCTGTTAAACTCTTCAAATAACTAACAGCTATTCCATTTATTTCATCATAAACCGGAGCATGTACAAATTGGTTGATTACAAAATTTGCTCCTAGCTCAGAATTTATACGGTCCAATAAATTAATATTAAATTGAGCCGTAATCCCCTTGCTATCATTGTAAGCTGGTAAAACAATATCTTTTGATTTTTTTAAATCGACACCAAGAATTATTTTATCACCATTGTGAAGATTTTCGCCAAGTTGATAAATAAATTCTGTTGCTAATTCATCAGTTAAATTCCCAATATTGGACCCTAAAAACAAAATTATTTTGGTTCTTCCGTTTTGTTTTAAATCTTGTAGCGCATTAAAATAATCATTATGATTTGACTTAACAACTAAAGAAGGTAATTCCCTTTTAATGAATTTTTCAATCCCTTGAAGTGCATTTCTAGAAATATCAACAGGGAGATATTCAAAATCAAAATTTTGTTTTATTAGTTCTCTTAAAAGATGAATTGTTTTAGTACCATCACCTGCACCAAGCTCAACAATATCATATTTTTTATCCTTAGAAAGGCCTAAAGCATTGATTAAATCTTTTGTTTTTACTTGAAAGATCTCCATCTCCGCTCTAGTAAGATAATACTCGGGCAGTGCCATAATTTGAACAAAAAGTTCATCACCTTTTTTATCATAAAAGTATTTAGAAGGGAGTGTTTTTTGTTGTTTTTTACTGAGGCCTTCTATAACCTCAGTTTTGAATTGATCTAGCATTTATAATATTTTGTGGTTAATTTTCTAACAGGACGACGGCGCCAAGTCCGCCATCAGCGCAAACACTTATTACCGCTTTTTTATTTTTCCCTAAAAGGTGAAGTTCTTTTACTGTTTGACTTAAGATTCTTGCTCCTGTAGCTCCAAAAGGGTGCCCAATAGCTATACTGCTCCCATTTGGATTTAGCTTTTCAAAAGGGAAATCTCCAAAATCAAAATTGAGACCTAGTTTTCTTGAATGATTATAATCCTCAATTTTAACAATTGTAGCTAAAACTTGAGAAGCGAATGCTTCATGAATTTCCCATACATCTATATCGTCAAAAGTAAGTCCGTTACGAGCTAACATCTTAGGGATTGCAACAGTTGGTGCCATCAAGATACCTTCTTCTTCGATATTAACCCCGGCCAACTCCCAATCAACCATTTTAGCTTTATACGGAGATTTAATTTTGTTTATGGCCTTTTTACCCGCAATCCAAACACCCGCAGCTCCATCAGTAAAAAGAGAAGAGTTCCCAGCTGTTATGGTACCTTTTTCAGATTTGTCAAAAACTGGTTTTAAATGTGCAATTCTTTCAACAGACGTGTCTTTTCTAGGAATGGTATCCTTAATTATTCCTCCTATCGGGAAAAATAAATCATCATAAAAACCTTTTTCTTGGGCTTTAAAATAATTTTTATGACTAAGTACCGCAAGTTCATCTTGATCTCTTTTTGAAACATTCAATCTTTGCCCAGTAATTTCAGCATGTTCTCCCATACTTTTTCCTGTGCTTCTATTTTTTGATTGAGGTGGTTGTATTCTTAATGAAAAGACTTTCAGTAATAGCTTGAACTTATCAAAAAATGATTTTGCTGTAGAAAACTTTTTCATCCAATTGGACGAATGATCATTTAATCCTACTTGCACGTTACTAAAAGATTCAACGCCTCCAGCAATTGCAATCTCATCGTCAGAAATCATACTTGCAGCTTCAATAGAAGCCAATAAGGAACTACTACAAGCCAATGTAGTTGAAAATGCAATGGTTTCTTCTTTTAATTTAGAATCCATAACTGCTTCTCTAGCTATATTACTATATTTTAGCGTAGGTACAACGGTGCCCCAAATAACATAATTTGGATTAATAGATTCTTTTTCAGCCATCTTATCCAACACCTCTTTTGACATATCTAATGCTGAAATGTTTTTTAGCTCCCTGTCTGCTTTTGCAAATGGTGTTCTTAATCCAGAAGCAACCCATATCTCATTTTTAATTCTCATCGCCAAAAGGTTTTAAAAGATTTTTAAAAAAAATTATAATTAAATAAAAGTACAGTAAGCTAAATGGCAATGCTAAAATCACCAATAAATTGCTAACTGAATTTAACAAGTTATCTGAGCCAAGTGCAATTAACCCAACGGCTGATATTGTAATGATAATTCCCCACAACAATTTGTGCTTCTTTGAGGGGTTTTCATTACCATCATCGCTAATCATACCTAAAACGAAGATTGCAGAGTCTACAGAATTTATAATGGTTACTAAAATTAACAACAACACTACTGCATTTGTAAAACCGCCAAAGGGAAGGTGATTTAAAAATACAAAAAGTGAATCGAAAACGTTATTAAATTGGTTTGCGCCTGAAAAGTCAGCAATTTGGAAAGCTTTATTTGCAAAAACAGAAAACCAAACCATCGTTGCAATTGTAGGTGTTATAATTGTTGCAATAACAAATTCCCTAATTGTTCTACCTTTAGAAATTCTAGCAATGAATGTTCCTGTGAATGGTACCCAAGCTAGCCAAAAAGCCCAATAAAAAACTGTCCAATCTTTAGTAAAAGTATCCGGTGCATCGTACTTACCAATAGAAAGGCTAAATTCAACAAAATGAACTAGATATTCACTTATAGCTGAAAAAGTATTTTTGAAAAAGTCTCCGAAATCAAGAAAATAAGCTACAAAAGCCAGCAAAAGAAGTGAAATCGCCATGTCAAAATCTGCTAAGATTTTTATTACTTTTTGAATTCCCGTTAAAGCAGATAAAGTCCCCAATACTCCTATAAGCAGACCAACAAGTAATACAGAATTTGAATTCAAATGAATATTAAAATATTGCTCTGTCCCACCAACAAATTGACCAGCGCCAAGCCCAAGAGATACAATAACCCCGGCAATCGTTATAATTATTACAAAAAAAGGAACGATAGTCTTAATCATTTTATTCTTCACGCCTTCTGAAAATGATTCTCTAAAACTTCCTGTTTTATGTATATAAAGATTGCATGCAAGTATCAGCCCAAAAACACTATACATTGCCCAAGGGGTGATCCCCCAATGAAAAAAAGTATATTCCAATGCTAATTGTTTCTTCTCAACCAAGTCCACAGGTGGATTTTGAAGATAGTGTATCGGTTCTTGGACTGCCCTCAATAACAATCCAGATCCCATACCAGTACTATAAAGCAAAGCAATCCAAGAAAAAAATGAGTACTCAGGATTTCCTTCACCTAACTTCACTTTCCCAATTGGCAATATCCCTATTATTAAAGCAGCAATAGCAACAAACAGTCCAAAAAATAAATAAAGCCCCTGAAAATTATTTAGTATAGACTGATTTACGTTGCCTAAAACTATTGCGCTTTGCTCTGGGAAAATTGTTCCAAAAAATGCGAACAATAGACTTAATACTATACCAGATATAAAAAATTTATTTATTCTCATATCTAATTCTTGTTAGCCTTTCATCTTTCAAAATACTTGTTACAAACCAAACATATTCATTGTTCTTTTTATCAAACCCTAAAGCCTTGAAAGAATTACCAAAAGGACAAGCTGGCATATCGGCAAACCCTTCTCTTAACTCAAATCTTGTTGGATCTTCATTAAATACATCTTTATATATTTTTGGCATCCCGTATTTCATTGGTGCATCATCCTCGCAAATATAAATGTCCATTGATACTTTGTTCAACTTATCAGAAATAAGTGAATCACCATAATAATGCATCCCCATTAAATCTATTAGAAGTCCTTTTTCATTTTTATCATTATCTTTGATAGTAAATAAAAATTGAGAATCTACTGCATTTTCGGTAATTTCGAATTGAAAAGCATTTTCAATTTCGAAATCATTTAGTGATAAGCATTTATTAGAATTTGTACATATTATATGCTCATTCTGTACTTCATAGTCATCGGTATATCCTTTTCCCCTTAGTTCGATTACAGCACCTAGTAAGTTGTTTTCATTTAGTTTCATATATCCTTAAGTTTTTAGTTTATTAAAAAAAATATTTGTAGAGTTTTCAAAAAATGAAACACCACTAATTAAAAAATCATCTAAATTTTCTACATCATCTAGAATATAGATAGCACCTTTCCAGTTTGAATTTATTACTTTACCCAGTGCTAATTGTTCATTTTTTACAAAGTCTTGTGCAATACCGTCTTTATAAAAACTATTATAAAAATATGGGAATTCAGAAAGTGAATCTGCTGGTGCAAATCCAGCATACTGTTCTATATTGTTATCGTGTTTACAGAAAATTCCTGTATCAAAATTGTGTGGCCATATTCTAATCTCACTGGAAAGCTTATTACTTATTAAATATCTATTTAAAACCAAATTTGCTCCTGATCGGAGTTTTTCAAACAAATGAATGCCATTTTTTGAAGGCTGCAATGGAGCCATTTCATTTTGCAAAATTTCAGAATATGCTAATTTAATAGTTGATAATTTTTGTTCGTTTAGTCCTAATAATGCTAGATTAGTTTTGAACGTATTAATAATGTAATTAAGATTATTATTTTTGGTAATTATTAATGGATCCCTTAGGTTTGGACAGTTTGTTGAAATATGGAAATGAAAATGATTAGGATGATATTCAATTGTTGCTTCAAAATCATTAGGCAATAGAATGGGTCTCGACTTTAAAACATTATTTTTAGAGTCCCATTCTAGATTGGTGTGCCTATAATCGTCTTCTTTTTTTATATAAAAATTAGCGATTTCACCCATTATTCGAGCGTAATTATGTATGCTTTTGTCAGCAAAAATGTAACCCTGAATATCATTCATACCTTGATTTTTAACAATTTAACTTCTTATCTTATTTGGTTCTACATTAATTATCAAAATTTTCGACCATATACTCCCAAGACTGCTCAAATTTGAGTGAATATGCTTTAGGATGACCTTTTGTTGCAAGATCTGGATGCGCTAACCATTTTTTTTGTTTTGGACTTAACCAAATTGTAGGGTCCTTTTTATATGGTAGGGAATGGTTAATCATCATTCTTTGTGTGAAAGTTAAAGGCAAAAATTTGTAGTTTGTTTTTTTTAAGTAATATTCAGGATCTTTATCAACTCTAAAGGATTCATAATTCCCTATGCTAAAAAAACCTTGCTCAATAGCAAATTCATCTAATTGCACTTTCGATGTTTTTTTTGGATCAAATTGAATTTTAACAACTTCCCTTGGTCCAATAAATCCTGGTAATGTTGAATAAACCGCTTCATTTTGAGCGAATGTTGTCTCGCCAGACCAAAAACAAGGGGTTTCATATATTGCCATTTCAGTGTGACCATACTTTATAAGTAATTCATTTTTAAAGGCATTAATATAGTTAGGAACTGAACCTTTTGATTTGTCTAATGTGTCAATTATTTTAATAAGCATTGAAAGCGGTTGATAATTGTTTTCTAATTTTTCGATAATATCTTTCCCTGACTCATCGATAAAATGAGCTACTGGATTATTCCAAGCTGGCTCATTATATAACCATAGAACTTCTTCATCAGGCCCAAGTTTGTTATTGTATATTGCTAATGGAATAAATTCATTTTCAATAATCTCAACCATTACTGGATGCGACAACACCTCTCTACCATAATTTACACAAGCACTACAGCCTGGTATTTCTTGAAAAAACAACAAAATTGGTTTAGCCTTTTCATGACTTAGTTGAAGAGCATGCTCGTAACTTCTGAACCAAGAAACCTTACCAAGTTCTATATTTTGATTTTCAGGGTTAGTTTTTTCAAATAATGAAATCATGTAAACTATTTTTTTTGTTTATTAATCAACCTTCTTTGAATTTCGCCTTTTTTAATAAAATCAATTGGTATATTATTTTTTTTCCGTGATTCATTTTTAGCACTTCTAGAAATCTTTGATGTTGTGATAATCAAACCTTTATCGATAAACTTATTTATATGGCTTCTCATAAACAAAATGTCATCTAGTTCTATACTTTTTTTATTGATAAAAACTAAGACTAAAAACTGCTGAAAAACTATCCCCAAATCTACTGTACAGAAATACTTTAATATTTTATTGTCACATTCTTTTTTACGAACTAAAGTAAATCCCAACGAATTAATAAATTCATCGTAGAATCTTTCTTGCTTAGAAAATTTATTATCATCTATTTGATTTAATCGAAACCTCATTCTAAGTTAATTACAAGAAAGTACCAAATCTTTCGAAGTGACAAGTATACCCATTTGGGTGTTTTACAAGATAATCTTGGTGATGTTCCTCAGCTGGCCAAGCTTTTGTAAATGGCTCCAAAGTAGTAACTACTTTTCCCTCCCATCTATTCGACTTATCAACTATATCAATTACTTGTTGTGCAATTAATTTTTCTTCTTCATTTTGATAAAATATAGCTGAACGATAGCTACTCCCAATATCGTTTCCTTGTCTATCTATTGTTGTAGGATTGTGAACTCTAAAAAAATAATCTAAAATTTCTTTAAATGAAGTTTCTGTAGAATCATAAGTAAGTTCCACGCCTTCTGCGTGTCCAGGGTGAAAACCATAGGTAGGTTGTTCATTTGTTCCACCTAGATAGATAACTTCTGTGTCTTTAATCCCAGGTCTTGTTCTGAACAAATCTTCCATTCCCCAGAAACAGCCACCTGCTATATATGCTTTTTTTAATGTGCTCATAATACTTGTATTTTATATAACAAAATTAATTCTGGCCTTTATAATTTTAATTACTTGCTTGTCATTGATTTTTGTAAATAATTCCCTTTTAACTGTTTTTTTTAATTAAATGGGACAACCTTTTCAAGCATCGTAGGTATAAGTTCGCTAACAGTTGGATGAATGTGAACGCCATCTCTAAAAACAGTATAAGGTTGGTTAGCATACATTAGATTAGTAAATCCGTTAATAAGTTCATCTCCACCAACTCCAAAAACGCAAGCACCCAAAAACTGATTGTTTTCGGCATCAATTATAGCTTCCATAAACCCAAATGTTTCTCCTTTTTCTTTTGCTCTTCCCACTTTACTCATAGGCCTATGGGCAACTAAGACTTTATATCCTTGCTTTAATGCTTCTGCTTTTGTCATGCCAACTCTACCCAGTGGAGGATCGACAAATAATCCATATGTGGTAATTCTATCACTTATTTTTCTTGATTGATCCCCAAAAAGATGGTTATCCACAATTTGGAAATCATTATAAGAAGTGTGAGTAAATGCACCTTTCCCATTACAGTCACCCATCGCATAAATTCCTTCAACATTTGTTTGACAAAATTCATCGACATTAATGAAACCCCTAGAATTTGTATCTATAGTTGTTTTTTCTAGCCCTAATGAATCAGTATTTGGAACCCTACCAATTGCTAATAACAAATGTGTCCCAGTTGCGTTTTTCCCATCTTTTGTAGCATTGATAGTAACTGTGTCGTCGTCATTTTTTCTTGCTTTAATGTCATCTGAATTAAAAATCATTTCAATTCCTTCTGCTTTAAATATTTCTTCTACTGCTTGACTTACTTCTTCATCTTCTCTACCTATCAATTTGGAACCTCTTTCAATAATGGTTACTTTACTTCCAAATCTTCGAAACATTTGCCCAAATTCTAATCCTATATAACTTCCACCAATTATAATTAAATGCTCAGGTAATTCTTTTAGTTCTAGTAATTCAACATTTGTATAATGTGGTACGTTTTTAAACTCGTCTGGAATCAAAGCTCTTCCACCAACGTTTATAAATATTTTTTTTGCAGTAATAATTTCAGTATTAATTTCTATTTCGTAGTTATTAATAAACTTTGCTTCGCCTCTAAATAAAGTAATGTTCTCATTTGCTTCGATATTATTTTCAATTCCATCTCTAGAAGCATTAATCAGATTGTTTTTTCTGGAATTTACTTTTTCGAGATTTGTTATGGTCCCATTAGGGATTTCAATTCCAAATTCTTCACCGTGTTGTGCATCCCAAGCTCTACGAGCACTTGCGATGTAAGTTTTCGTTGGAATGCAACCATAATTTAAACAAGTGCCACCAATTTTACTTTTTTCTATAAGGGCTACTTTCCCTTTTTGCGACAAACTAAATGCTAATGGAGTTCCTGCTTGTCCAGATCCTATTATGATGTAGTCAAAATGTTTCATTGTATTTTAAAATTTTAATTAATGCATACTTAGTTTTATGTTAACAAAAAGGAGCAAGACAAAACCAATCGCTACCAATGTACCCGAATATTTTGGAGATTCATGAAATGCCTCTGGGATTAAGGTCTCTGAAACCATTGCAATTAATGCTCCTGCACCAAATAGTTGGAGAAAGCCAACAACAGGCGGAGATAAACTTTCTGCTAAAACATATCCTAGAATTGTTAAAAAAATACTTAGCAATGCAACACTTCCCCAAATCTTAAAAATCCATTTTTTACTCCTTCCAGCATGTAACATTCCAACAGACCCAGAAAGTGCTTCAGGTAAATTCCCTAAAGCAATAGCTAAAATTAATGAGTAATTGATCCCTATAGTAAAAAAAGATAGCCCGAGAACTATAGATTCAGGGATTGCATCCATTGCGGTACCAAGCGTAATAGCAAGACCGCTTCCTGGTTTCTCTTGTTCGGATGCCTGGGATGCACACTCACCACATCTCTTCCTGTTTTTGGCTCCCAAATTATTTAAATAATTGTTTCCTATGCTAAAACCTAGAGCTCCGGCAAGTAAAGCTGGAACAGCAAAAATTAAAGAAATATTTTCAACTGCTTCGTTAACTAATTCTATAGTAGCTGCAGCAATAAGTAATCCAGCAGCAATAGCCATAGTTTTTGCAATTGAACTATGCATAAACTGAAATTTAGTTCCAACATATGCCCCTATTACAATTCCGGATATTGAAACTGTTGCCCAAAATATCACCTCACTTAAACTCATAAATCTTAATATTTAAATTTTGTTAATGTTTTTTTAATTCCAGACTAATTTTTTTCTTTCTTCCCAATAATCTTTTGGTGAAATTTCAAAAGATTTAAGTTCAGAAATTTCTTGATTAGTTAGTTTAAATGTTGTTGCTTTTAAATTTTGATTGAGATGTTTTAAATTGTCAGCTCCAATTAAAACAATACTCCCATTTATCGCGTCCATACAATAGCGAATCGCGATTGCATCTTCTGTGACTCGATACTTTTGTGCAAGTAATCCAAGTTTTTTTTGCAATGCAGCGTATCTATCATACTTACTAGCTATTATCCTGCCGTTTGCAAGGGATTCTTTTATAATTATATTGTAAAATTTTATTTCGTCTTTTATTGTTAATAAACTTTGGTCGAGAAGGTTAAATGTTACTTGAAAAGTTGAAAATAAACTGTTTGTCTTGTTATTTAAAGAGATTGCCTGTTTAATTACTTCGATTTGATCTTCTCCACTTGTTGAAAGTCCGATTTCTAGATTGTACTGGTTTTTAATTTCTATTAATCGATTTATTACATCTTTGTTGGCTAAAACATCACTATCAGTTGTAACCGAATGAATTTGATACGTTTTTAAAAAAGGCAATAGCCGTTTAGAATTTTTCCATTGTTCATTTAATTTTTCAAGACTATGATCTTTTATTTCATGAGTTTTGGCTTTCTCATTAAAATTAGCAACATAGGTGTAGCCCCATTTAGTTGAAATGGATAAATCATTTAAAGATTTGTCTTTTGAAAAATCAATTAACATTTCTTCTGCTATTCCGTAACCTGGTGAAGAATCAAAATGTGTTACCCCTGCTTTAAAGGCTTCATTTAAAAAAATTAAACCTTCATCTTTAAAATTGTTAAAATTAAATTCCCTTTTTTTTCTATTATTTTCTTCTTTTATATTGATGTAAAGTGGCCTTCCAATTGCAGCTGTCCCTAAACCAATTTTAGATTCTTTTAAATGGCTTAATTTTTCATGATTAACTACTTTGGAAAAAGTTTTCATAATTAACTTTAGTTTCGGATTAATCATACTTTGACAAAACGGTTTTTCAGGGTTTTTTAAATAATAATTAAGTTGTTCTTCTTTATTTAGCTTAAAATCTTTAAAAGGTATAACTTGAGTTAATATTTTATCTTGAAAATCAGATTGCAATTTAGATAATGCTTTATTTGCTTCTTCTTTTTGATCAAGATTGAAATAGTATATTGCAGATCTATATTTTTCTCTCATAGAATGATTTGAAGTGCAACTGTGTGTATGCAAATGAATTTCAATTAAGGTTTTTAGTGTTATTGCATTTTCGTTATATGAAATAATAACAGCTTCTGAAAAACTTTCATTTTCATTAGTTGCCGCAATCCATCCTTGCAATACTTCTTCAACTCCAATTATCGATTGGAAAATTGCTTCTGTACACCAGTGGCAGCTTCCACCTAAGCCTATTTTTTTAATTTTCATAGTTTTAAAATATTAAACCTCCAATTTTTATAGTCACCAACTATGGATTGAAAAGTTTTTATCAAATTCTTATATTTCAAAAGTTTAACAACTAATTTTCCTGCAACTCAGTAGTAAAATAAACCATTCCACTAACTGTTTTGTGTACAGGACATTTTGAAGCAATTTCTTTTAACTTATTTTTTTGCTCTTCAGTTAGGTTTCCTACAAGTTTTATTTTTTTTGAAATATGATCAAGTTGTCCCATATCTTCTACATCTAGCATTAATTCAGAAGCGTGTTTTTTAGAATAACTTAAATAAACATAAACCTCTTTTAAATCCCATCCTTTCCGTTGTGCATACAATTTTAAGGTAAGTACTGTGCAAGATCCTATTGCTGCATTAAGTAATTCATAGGGTGAAGGTCCAAAATCATCTCCTCCAAAAGAAATGGGCTCATCACCAAAAATATGATGCGAAGAAGTATAGATATGATTTGTAAAAGCCTCACTGGTATCATGATAAACCAAAACTTGTTCTCCTTCGGTTGATTTTATCACTTCTTCAGTTTTAGGGTCAATCTTTACATAACGCTTTACCCATGATCCAATAACATTAGCTACATAAAAGGCATCCTCCTTATTAGTTATTAGGTGATCTGAACCATTTAAACTTATAAAACTTTTAGGATGTCTTGCTTTATGATAAATTGAAGCTGCATTTTCGATTTCAACTATCACATCTTGTGGGGAGTGTAAAATTAGAAGTGGCTTATTAAGATTGTGCACTTCCTCAGTAATGTCATGTTTTGTAAGATCCTCTAAAAATTCTTTTTTAATATTAAATGGTCTCTCTCCAATAAGAATTGTTGCTTCTCCTTCTTTTAAAATTCGCTCTTCTGCGTTATAAAAATGCTTTATGACGTGTGAAGCATATGATGGTGCTGCTATTGTAACAATTGCTTCTAAATTAGGCATCAAATTAGCAGATAATAAAACTGCAGCACCACCAAGTGAATGACCAATTAATATTGATGCTGGCGAATAATGCTTAGATAGATATTCATTGATATCTAATATATCAGAAATATTGGTTGAAACATTAGTCTCACTAAAATCACCTTCGCTATGTCCAAGTCCTGTAAAATCAAAACTTAAGACACTAATTCCAAATTTTGTAAGTTCTTGACAAATATTTTTAACAACAGATAGCGAAGAAGAACAGGTAAAACAATGTGCAAAAATTGCAATTTTGTTAACCTCACCATTGGCTGGAGTATATAACCTAGAGAACAGCAAATTACCTTCTCTATTTATAATATTGAGCTTTATTTTTTTCATACACTTACATATAAGTTAATTTCTTTTATTTTTCTCTTTTTCGTTTATCACTTCTCATTATTCTTATTTATTACCCCTATATGAATGCTTATTGCTGCATTCAATATTTGACTTATAAATCAATTATTACACTTTATGAGATTTAAACTAGTTAAGATGTTCAATATTAATTAGCTACTTATTTTTTTGTTGACCAAAATAAAATTCCAACTCACTATTATTAATACTCCCAAAAACCATGTCGAAATAAATATTTTCTACACAAAATAATTTATGATAACTTATGCTGAAGCGTATCAAGCTTATGTTTAATTTTCCTAGAACAAATACTCACAACAAACTCTTAAAAAAATGAATACTTTTAAATTATACATCCCCAAAAATTTACTGGGTCATTATCACCAAATTTATTATTAAACTGAGAAGTGAATTCGCTTACCTTTTGCTTACCGTCTCCAGATGTATTAATAGTTTCACATTGATTATTTTCTATATCTAAATATCTTTTTACCCATATTGAAATTATTTTTGCAATATAAAAAGCATCTCTTTTGTTTGTAATTAAATGATCCGCACCATCAAGAGTTATAAAACTCTTAGAATGTGTGGCTTTTTGATACAAGGATGCAGCATTTTCTATCCCAACTATTAAATCCTGAGGAGAATGCATAATTAATAATGGCTTTCTAAGCTTTCCTATTTCTTCTTCAACATTGTGTCTTTCTAAATCTTCTAAGAATTGCTTTTCAATCATAAAAGGTCTTTCCCCTATAAGGACAGTTACTTCTCCATCATTTAAAATATACTCTTCTGAATTATAAAAATGCTTTGTGATATGTGAAGAATATGATGGTGTGGCAATTGTAACTATTGCTTCTAAATTCGGCATCAAATTAGCCGATAATAAAGCTGCTACACCACCAAGTGAATGACCAATTAAAATTGACGCAGACGAATAATGCTTAGATAGATAGTCATTGATATCTAAAATATCAGAAATATTGGTTGAGATATTAGTATCACAAAAATCACCTTCGCCAAGTCCAAGACCTGTAAAATCAAAACTTAAAACGCTAATACCAGAGTTGATAAGCTCCCTTGAAATGTTTTCTACAACAGAGAATGAATTAGAACATGCAAAGCAATGTACAAACAAAGCTATTTTATCTACTTCCACTTCTTCTGAAGTATATAATTGAGAAGATAAAACATTCCCAAATCTATTTTTTATTTCAAGTTTAATGTTTTTCATTGTTTTTGAATATAAAATCCTTTTAAATTAAACTCTGAAGAATATACTGCTTTAACAACCATATCTATATTATTTTCTTTGAATTTAATTTCCTTAATTGTTTCAAAGGAATCCAACACATATAAAGAATCTGTATCCACACAATACAAACAATCATCTTGTAATGTTAAATCTGTTACAAAGCCTTCTTCAATTAATTTTTTTAATATTGATTGTTTTTCCATAATCTAAACTTTATTTTTTTACTAATCTAATACCTGAGTATTGCCATCTCATATTTGGGTGAAAAAAATTTCTGTACGATTTTCTACTGTGCCCAATAGGTGTAGCAATTGAAGCACCTCTCATTACCATAGTATTAACCATAAATTTCCCATTATATTCTCCTAATGCTCCATCTGCTTTGCTAAAATTTGGATAAGGTAAATATGCACTGTTGGTATGTTCCCAGACCTGCCCCCAATTGAATTTATCAGATGCTACTTCCCACTCTTCCTCGGTTGGAAGTCGCATCTTTTTATACTCCGCAAAAGCAAATGCCTCATAATAACTTATGTGATTTAATGGCAATTCTAATTTAACTTCTTGGAAACCATTTAAATCGTAAAGGTGCCATTTATCATTAATTTTTTCCCAATAAAGAGGAGCTTCTATATTATTGCTATCCAACCAGTGCCACGCATCATCATGCCAAAAATTAAAATTTTCGTAACCACCATCCTCAATAAATTGGATAAATTCACCATTGGTGACCAATTTATTTGAAATTTGAAAATCTTCTAAATATACTTTATGCCGACCGAGTTCATTGTCAAACGAAAATCCTTCTCCTTCGTGCCCTACTTCATATATTCCTTCTGAAATAGAAATGAAAGCAAATTCCCAATTTTCTTGTTGGAGTAAAAAAGAATTGTTTTCATATTTTGGTAGAACTGGTTGGTTGCCATAAATATATTTTATATCATAAACTAATAGTTCTTGGTGTTGCTCTTCATGATTAATTCCAATTTCAATTATATCCAAAATTTCTTGAGATAAATCTTGTAAAAAGAAGTTTTCCATAGCAATTGAAACGTATTTGCGATAATTATAAACTTCTTCTACTGTGGGCCGAGTCATTAATCCGCGGTTCAACCTTAATACTCTTTTGCCAACATTATTGTAATAACTATTAAAAAGAAAAGAAAAATCTTTATGAAATACTTCGTATTTGCTATCAAATTTGCTTAGAACAAAAGTTTCCCAAAACCACGTAACATGTGCTAAATGCCATTTAGGGGGAGAAACGAAAGCTTCGGGCTGAATCGAATAATCTTCTATTTCTAGCGGTTTGCATAGTGTTTCACTATACACCCTTACTGCTAAAAATTTTTCATTTAATATTTGTTTCCGTAGTGGTACACTTTTTACAATCATAATGATAATTTTATAAACACTTAAATTGTGCTACGATTTTAAAATTTCTGCAATTTTTGTTTGTAGCACAGGAATTACATCAACCATAAACCATTTGTTTTTCCCATGCCATCTAAAATTTAATGGAGATGGGTGAACTATCGGAAAATATCTTGGAAAAAATTCATGAAAATTTTGAACTTTTTGTGTTAAACTTTTATGAGCACTACTCGTTAAATAATAATCTTGAGAATATTTCCCGATAAGTACAATAAGTTGAACTTCTTTTAGTTCATTAAAAATATCATTATGCCATTTTGGGGCACATTCTTTTCTTGGTGGCAAATCGCCAGATTTCCCTTTTCCGGGGAAACATAATCCCATGGGGACTATGGCAAATAAATCAGGATTATAAAATTCATCTTTAGTAACGCCAAGCCAAGAACGAAGTGTGTCACCGCTTTTATCGTCAAAAGGGATCCCTTTATCATGTGCTATTTGACCTGGTGCTTGAGCAATAATTAGAACCTTACTTTTTTTAGAGAATTGATAAATAGGATTGGGCATGTAGGGCAAAAACCCAACACAAACCTGGCATTTATCTATTTCTTTCCGTAAAGCTTTTATCATGACACTTAAAACAATTTAGAATAAATTTCATCCATATTAAAGTCTAGACTCAAAATATGCTTTTGACCAGGAATTACCAAAATTTCAGCATTTCCCACGATGTTGGCCAACTTTTCAAAGCTAGATTTTGATTCTTGTAACCAAGAATAACCATCTTTTTTCCCATTTGCTAGTACAATTTTTAAATGCGACCAATTTTCTAAAGGTTCATTATGAAATAACCCTCCAGGAAAAGTTGCAACTTTATCATATAGTAATGGATTATTTGAAACAAAATTATATGTAGCTTTCCCCCCATTTGAAATTCCAGCTACAGCCCATCCTTTATTATTGACATTGTACTTTTTTGATACTTCTTCGATTAAGGATGTCATTTCGGCTGAACTGTAATCCTTAAAATTGCGATTATTTGTATTAATTGGAACTATACTGATATATTCATTGAAAAACTTTGATGAAAAAAAAATATCAGCACTGTACTTAGCAGTTTCAATTGATTGTTCACCTCCCGAAAACCCTATAAAAACAGGATATAATTTATTACTGGAAAAGTTTTCAGGAAGCTTTATAAAGGCCTTAATTTCAAATAAATCAGTAAGCTCGTACATATTACTCGGTAATTTCAATTCCTCGCCAAAAAGCTACGTGATCTTTAATGGATTTTGCCAAAGCCGAAGGTGATTTATAATACCAAGCAGCCTCTTTGTTTCGTTTCCCATCTACAACAACATCATAATAAGATGCCAGTCCTTTCCATGGGCAGGTTGTATTTAAAGAAGCCTCTTCAAAATATTCTTTATAAATACTGTTTGGTGGGAAGTAATGATTTCCTTCTATTACAATTGTTTCATTACTTTCTGCAATTGTTTTACCGTTATATATTGCTTTCATTTTGTCAATTTATATTAATTATTAATAGATTTCTTCGATTATAAATTCGTTGCTATTAAATGAACAAGTATCTCCTTTTTTCTTCCCCATTAAACATTGATAAATTGGTGCATGTGTAGAAATACTTATAAAGTCTTTCCCGTCATATTTAAAACTACCATCAGCAGTAGCAACAACCATATATCTATCTTTAACTTTTATGACAGCTCCAGGTTCTACAACTTCTGATGGGTTAAAGCTTAAAGCTTCAATTTCTTCAAGATGATGATGGTGGTCATGAACTTGTGCATCTAGTTGTTTTCTTAAACGCTCTTCCTGTCTATGATGAGATTGATCGTCATTATCAATAACATCATTCCGATTCAGCATTGTTCCTTTTACAAATTCTACTAATTTTTCTTCTGTAATTTCAATAGTGTGAGATTCATGTTCTATCAAAAATTTTTTTAATTCTTTTTTATTCATAGCTTTTTATTTTAAAGTTCTTTTTTAAGTTCTTGAATCTTATGAAATACTAAAGGAGGAAAATTCCCATGATAAATTTCACATTTATCACACTTTTTTAAAGATAAAGGATCTTCTTTTTCTATTTCTCGTGCTGGGAAAATACTAAAGACTAGTTCATGATAAATTAATGTATTATAAAATTCTTTATCTTCTTTCTCTAGTTTAGAATTTTTACTTTTCTGTAATATTAGTTTGGCACTATTTATTATACTCAAAATTTCTCTAACTCCATCAATTTTTAAAACATCATCATCAGTATGAATATCAATATTCATTTCTTCAATGTCTTTAAAAAAATTCTTGATCGCCCTTTTCCCTAAAGAAACACCATTATTATTATCATAACTAAAACTCCTAATATTATTTTGGAAAAGAGTATAGAGCTCGTGTATTTGTTCTAAATCATGTCTTATTAAAGATTGTTTGTTATCTTCGTTAACTTGATTTTGCAGTATTTTGTTAGCATCCAATTGAGCCTTAAGCGCAAGATAAATCAACAAAGAACCTAAAAGTTGAGAAACAGGCGATGTAATTCCTCCAATAGTATCACCTACTGTACCATATTTCCCAAGCTGTCCAAAATCAAAGGCATACACTAAATAAGGTAATACAATGGTGAGAATTGTACCTACAATTAAAACCCATTTCGCATATTTATCAACTTTATTCCTGCTGTTATCAATCATATATACATCATATTACAAATCAAATCCATCCAAACCGACTAAGTCATACACACCTGGATTCCCAATTTCTTTACTAGTTTCTTTTAAATTGTATTGTTTTAAATATTTGGTGCCATCTGAAGTAATTTCCAATGTGTTTACTGAATAAGAAAAAAACGAACCAAGCATATATAAATATTTATTATTAGGGGATATAAATAAGTCTTTACTATCCTCTAATGGTGCATTATCTACCCTCTTTGTAACATTTAATGTCTTTGAAACATTACCATTT
>CAYWVV010000059.1:0-17976 GCA_964461805.1 uncultured Flavobacterium sp. | reverse complement strand
TTTATTTAAGGCCATGTGGAGGAATTGGTAGACTCGCCATCTTGAGGGGGTGGTGCTGCAAGGCGTATGGGTTCGAATCCCATTTTGGTCACAAACAAAATCTTGCTAACGCAGGATTTTTTTTTATTTTATAGTACTACTTAATATTTTTTATGTATTTTTGTTTAAACTTTTCACATAAAAGATGAACAATATAAAATCTACATTCAGCATTAAGGACTTAGAAAACCTTTCTGGCATAAAAGCCCACACAATTCGTATCTGGGAAAAGAGATACGATTTGCTTGGACCCATGCGAACTGACACGAATATTAGACTTTACGATATTAAAAACCTACAAAAACTTCTAAATGTAGTATTGTTAACCAATTTTGGATATAAAATTTCTAAAATTTCTAAACTCAATCAAGAAGAAATTGAAAAATTTGTATTAAAAATTCAAACAGAAAAGACGGTTAATAACCACGTAATCAGTCAGTTTAAAATGGCTATGCTTAATTTTGATCAGTCCCTTTTCGTGAAAACATACAACGAATTACTAAGTCAAAAAGATTTTAGCGCCGTATTCTTTGAAACTTTTATTCCTCTTTTAGAAGAAATTGGTGTTTTATGGACAACGAATACTATAACCCCTGCTCATGAACATTTTATTTCACATTTAATTAAACAGAAAATTTTAATTGAAATTGAAAAATATCAAATTCAACAAAATACTATTTCTAATGAAACTTTTATTTTATACTTACCTTTTAACGAAATTCACGATTTAGGACTTTTATTTTTACATCATGAAATTATAACAAAAGGACATCATTCTGTTTATTTAGGAAGAAGTTTACCAATTGAAAACTTAATCGAATTAAACAATCATTTCAATAAAATTACGTATATTACCTATTTAACTGTAGAACCAAGCGAAGATGAAATTGAAAACTACATAAATGAATTTGAAAACACAATATTAAACAACAACAATAATGAATTGTTAATTCTTGGGAGAAAAGCACAAACAATTAATACTGAAAAATTACCCAAAAGAATAAAATCAATTGAAAATATCAAAGATTTTCTAGATACATTATAAACCAACTGCAGCTTTAATACGTAATTATAAAATATATGCCAAAAACAATACAAATTATAGGTTCTGGATTTTCATCTTTAGCAGCAGCATGCTACTTAGCAAAAGAAGGAAACAAAGTTACTGTATTTGAGAAAAACTCAAGTTTAGGTGGTCGTGCCAGACAATTTACTGAAATGGGATTTACCTTTGATATGGGTCCATCTTGGTATTGGATGCCCGATGTTTTTGAAAGTTTTTTTGCCGATTTCAATAAAAAACCATCCGACTATTATAATCTAGAAAAATTATCACCAGGGTACAGAGTGTTCTTTGAAAACAATGAACATTTTGATGTTTCTGATTCTTTAGATACGATTATTGCCGATTTCGAAAAAATAGAAAAAGGTAGTGGAAAGCAATTAGAAAAATTCATTTCCAATGCAAAAAGCAATTATGAAATAGCCATAAAAGATTTAGTATACCGACCTGGAGAAAGTATTTTAGAATTAATCACTCCACAAACCGCTTTAAAATTAGATCAGTTTTTTTCAAACATTAAAAGAGATGTACGAAAAAAAATAAAAAACAAAAACTTACAACAAATACTAGAATTTCCAGTATTATTTTTGGGAGCAAAACCTTCCGACACGCCTTCTTTTTATAATTTTATGAATTTTGCTGATTTTGGTTTAGGAACTTGGCAACCAAAAAACGGTTTTTTTGATGTGATTGAAGCCATGATTAAGCTTGGAACAGAATTAGGTGTTACCTATCAAACCAATTCTAACATTGAGGAAATTATTGTTGAAAATAATAAAGCTGTCGGGATAAAAATAAATAACGAAATTTTAAAATCTGATGTAGTGCTATCTGGAGCCGATTATCATCATACAGAAACGCTTTTACCCAAAGTAAACAGACAATATTCCGAAGCGTACTGGGATAAAAAAACGTTCGCACCGTCGTCCCTATTGTTTTATGTTGGCTTCGATAAAAAGTTACAAAATGTTTGTCATCATAATTTATTTTTTGATTCAGATTTTGACAAACATGCTCTTGACATTTACGACAATCCGAAATGGCCAGAAGAACCCTTGTTTTATGCTAATTTTACTTCTATCACAAATCAGCACACCGCGCCAGAAGGTTGCGAAAACGGCTTTTTTTTAGTACCAATAGCACCAGATTTAGAAGACAATGAAGCACTGAGAGAAACCTACTTTGAAAAAATAATTTCAAGATTTGAAACCATCACGAAACAAGATATTCGTAAAAACATTATCTTTAAAAAATCATTTTGTGTTAACGATTTTAAATCAGAATACAATTCCTATAAAGGAAACGCATACGGAATGGCGAATACACTGTTACAAACTGCTGTTTTACGTCCGAAATTAAAAAGTAAAAAAGTAAAAAATTTATATTTCACAGGTCAATTAACTGTGCCTGGACCAGGAGTGCCTCCTGCTTTGATATCAGGAAAATTAGTAGCCCAATTAATACAAAAGTACCAATAAAATGAAGGCATTATTTGATACCGTTTCTAACGAATGTAGCGTACATGTTACAAAAGCATACAGCACCTCTTTTTCATCTGCTGTAAAAATGTTGGCGCCATCTATCCGACAAGACATTTATAACATTTATGGATTTGTTCGTTTTGCTGATGAAATTGTTGACAGTTTTCACGACTACAACAAAACAGAACTTTTTGAAAAATTTGAAAAAGAACTAGACTATGCAATTAAACATAAAATAAGTCTAAACCCGATTTTAAATTCTTTTCAAAACACTGTAAACAAGCATAATATCAAAATTGAATTAATTGATGCTTTTATGAAAAGTATGAAACTCGATTTGGTAAAACAAGAATACAAAACAACAGAAGAATATAACGAATATATATACGGAAGTGCTGATGTTGTGGGTTTAATGTGTTTAATGGTTTTTGTAAATGGCGATGAAAAAAAATATAATGACTTAAAAGATTCTGCCATGAAATTAGGTTCTGCCTTTCAGAAAGTAAATTTTTTACGTGATTTAAAAGCAGATTTT
Organism: uncultured Flavobacterium sp.; assembly: GCA_964461805.1. Taxonomy (GTDB): domain Bacteria; phylum Bacteroidota; class Bacteroidia; order Flavobacteriales; family Flavobacteriaceae; genus Flavobacterium. The sequence goes on along the minus strand of CAYWVV010000059.1, from coordinate 14,858 downwards.
GAAGTTTTAAACCGAACCTATTTTCCAAACACCGATTTAACTAAACTGACAGAAGCGTCTAAAAAAGAAATTATTGAAGACATTGAAAATGATTTCAAATTAGCTTATGAAGGCATTTTGCGTTTACCTATTGAAGCGAAATTTGGAGTATACACAGCTTATCGTTATTATAAAAGATTACTTACACGTTTAAAAGCTACGCCATCTGCTGAAATAAAAAACACCAGAATTAGAGTTCCAAATTACCAAAAAGCAGAACTGCTAGCGCGTTGTTATGTGAAATATAGATTAAATTTATTGTAAATTACGATTTGGGATTTACGATTTACGATTTGAGATTTACGAAGTTGAAAATTTAAATTAAAAAAATAAAATTATGTGGTTATATATTATAGTATTTATACTAACTTTTTTTGGAATGGAATTTATGGCATGGTTTACGCACAAATATGTTATGCACGGCTTTTTATGGAACTTACACGCGGATCATCACAAAAAAGATCACGATTCATGGTTTGAAAGAAACGATACGTTTTTTATATTTTATGCTGTAGTAAGCATGACATTTTTCTTCCTATGGCAAAATGGAATTTTAGCAATAGGTTTAGCAATCGGATTAGGAATTTTCGCCTACGGATTAACGTATTTCTTAGTACACGATATTTTTATACATCAACGTTTTAAGTTATTTAGAAATGCGAATAACAAATATGCTCGTGCTTTAAGAAGAGCACATAAAATGCATCACAAACATTTAGGAAAAGGACAAGGAGAATGTTTCGGAATGTTATTATTTCCTTTTAAACATTATAAAAATGCATAAAAAAAAGCTCCAATTGGAGCTTTTTTTATATCTAATCACTAATCACTTCTGATTAAGTATTACTTCTCAATTTCTCTTAAGTTTTCCATTTTCTTGTGTGCTAAGAAACCTTTGATGTCTTCAAAATGTTCTTTCACACGTTTGTTTCCGAATTCGAAAACTTTTGTAGCTAAACCATCTAAGAAATCACGGTCGTGAGAAACTAAGATTAATGTTCCATCAAAATCACGTAAGGCATCTTTAATGATGTCTTTTGTTTTCATATCTAAGTGATTCGTTGGCTCATCCAGAATTAGAACATTTACGGGTTCTAATAATAATTTAATCATGGCCAAACGTGTTTTTTCTCCACCAGAAAGCACTTTTACTTTCTTTTGAATATCATCACCTTTGAACATGAAAGCGCCTAATAAATCTTTAATTTTCGTACGAACATCGCCAACAGCAATTTGATCAATTGTTTCAAAAATAGTCATATCACCATCTAATAATGAAGCCTGATTTTGAGCGAAATAACCAATTTGTGAATTGTGACCTACTTCTAATTTTCCGCCATCAAAATCAATTTCTTTCATGATCGCTTTAATCATCGTCGATTTTCCTTCCCCGTTTTTACCTACGAAAGCCACTTTTTGTCCGCGTTCGATAACTAAATTGGCATCGTTAAAAACAACGTGATCACCATATTTTTTTGTTAAACCTTCTACAACTACAGGATATTGTCCAGAACGTGGTGAAGGTGGGAATTTTAATTTTAAGGCAGAAGTATCCACTTCATCCACTTCAATTGGCACAATTTTTTCCAACATTTTCACACGCGATTGTACGGATTCTGTTTTTGAAAAAGTTCCTCTAAAACGATCAATAAATGCTTGATTATCTGCGATGAATTTTTGTTGTTCGTCGTAGGCTTTTTGTTGGTGAATTCTTCTGTCTTTTCGCAATTCTAAATAATGAGAATACACGGCTTTATAATCGTAAATTCGTCCCATTGTCACTTCAATAGTACGATTGGTAATGTTATCAACGAAAGTTCTATCGTGAGAAATTACCATAACCGCTTTCGCTTGATTGATTAAGAAATCCTCTAACCACTGAATACTTTCAATATCCATGTGATTGGTTGGCTCATCTAATAGAATTAAATCTGGTTTTTTCAATAGGATTTTTGCCAATTCAATTCGCATTCTCCAACCACCAGAAAACTCAGATGTATTTCTAGTAAAGTCTTCACGTTCAAAACCTAAACCTTTTAAAACTTTTTCAACTTCTGCTTCATAATTCACTTCTTCAATAGAATAGAATTTTTCAGATAGTTCCGAAACACGTTCAATTAACTTCATGTACTCATCACTTTCATAATCTGTACGAACCGTTAATTGCTCATTAATTTCGTCAATTTCTTTTTTCATATCTAAAACATCAGCAAAAGCTTTTGATGCTTCTTCCATAACGGTACAATCGTCTGAAGTCAATAAATGTTGCGGCAAATATGCAATTACAGCATCTCCAGGCGCAGAAATTGTACCACGAGTTGCTTTGCTTTCTCCTGCCACAATTTTTAATAATGTCGATTTTCCTGCACCATTTTTACCCATAAGGGCAATTTTATCATTTTCGTTAATAGCAAAAGTTACGTCGCTAAAAAGGGTTGTTCCGCCAAATTCTACGGCGATATCGTTAACTGTAATCATTTTTTCTGTTTATAAGTTTATGCGTTTAGAAGGTTAAAAGGTTTTGTGTAATTGGTAATTACTAGATACTTTTTACTTGGCTCTTTTTACTTGGCTCTTCACCAATTTACATATTCATTTTGAAATCCTCGATAGCATCGCGCACTTTCATAAAATCATCTTCTTCAATAAATAATTCAATAATTGCTGCACTTCCAGAATTTTGTTTGTTTTCACGTTGAGTAACAGTTACATTCTCGTTTTCAATTACCGTCTGTAAGTTTTTGGCAATGCTTTCTTTTCCAGAAAAAATTTTAATAAGTCCCATGTATATGTATTTGGATTTTCGAGTGCAAAGATAGTAGATTTAGCCGATTAGACAATTATCAATTCAAGCAATTAAACTTTTAAATAATAATCAAAAAAAAAACTCAAACTATACAGTTTGAGTTTTTTTATTATAATATGATTGTAATTTTATTCTAATCTTCCATCTCGAAGAATAACGGCTCAATCATTGTTCTATCAGCAACCGCTTCTACTCTATCAGAAATTTTATTACAAAAAATCAAACGCTGTGATTTAGAAATACTTTCTGACATTCGATTGGTTTTCGCATCTAATCGAAGTTTGAACAGAATATCAGCATCATCAACCACGTACATTAATAATCTATTTACGTCAAAACCAGCAGTGGCAAACATTAAATCTAAACGATTAGGTGTTCCGATTAAAACATCAATTCCTAATGAAATTTGGTTTTTATCCCAATCCATATCGCCTTTATCATGCGCTCCATATACTCGTAATCTAGTATAACGGTTGTATTTTTTGAACATTTCAACCATTTCTAAAACCTTCTCTTTAGTTTCTACAACAATTAAAGCTCTTGGCGATTCCATAAATTGTTTTTCTAAACGTTGAATCACATTCAAAACAATAGTTGTAGATTTTCCTGATTTTCTTTCGGATTGAATTACCGCATCAGCACCACTTTTTATAGTTGAAAAAGTTTCTTGTTGCATTTCGTTGGCTTCGGTTAAACCGTTTTCAATTAATGCTTCTTGTAAAAGTGGGTTTATTTTTTTTAATTGCATTTTGTATTTTTATTTCGAAGAAATTCTCTAAAGTGTGTACAAAGATACATAAAGAAAAACAAAAAAAGAGATTCACAATCATTTTGCGAATCTCTTTCTGTATTTTAAAGTATAGAAGTTATTTAGAAGCAAATAAATTCACATCTGATTCTGAAATTTCATGGTTTCCTAAAATGATTAAACGCTCCACCACATTTCTTAGTTCACGGATATTTCCTGTCCAATCGTATTCTTGTAATAACTTTATGGCTTCTTTTGAAAATGTTTTTTTAGCATTTCCTTGTTCTTCAGAAATTTTTGTTGTGAAGTGTTCAATTAGCATTGGAATATCATCACGTCTATCATTTAAAGCTGGAACTTTAATTAAAATTACGGCTAATCTGTGATATAAATCTTCTCTAAAACGACCTTCTGCAATTTCCAATTTCAAATCTTTATTGGTTGCCGCAATAACACGAACATCGACTTTAATATCTTTATCAGCACCAACTCTTTGTATCAAATTTTCTTGTAAAGCTCTTAAAACTTTAGCTTGCGCCGACAAACTCATATCGCCAATTTCATCTAAGAAAATGGTTCCTCCATTGGCAGCTTCGAATTTTCCTGCTCTATCTTTCACGGCAGATGTAAACGCACCTTTTACGTGTCCGAATAATTCACTTTCAATTAATTCTGATGGAATAGCAGCACAATTGACTTCAATAATGGCTTGTTGCGCCCGATTACTATTTTCATGTAATTGGTGTGCGACTAATTCTTTACCAGTTCCATTTGGACCCGTAATTAAAACTCTAGCATCCGTTTGCGCTACTTTTTCAATCATGGTTTTGATATGAGAAATCGCTTCACTCTCGCCAATCATTTCATAGTTTTTAGAAATCTTCTTCTTAAGAATTTTATTTTCTACCACTAATTGTTTTTTATCTAACGCATTTCGAACCGTATTTAACAAACGGTTTAAATCTGGTGGTTTCGAAATATAATCAAAAGCACCTAAACGCATGGTGTTTACAGCTGTTTCCAAATCGCCATGACCAGAAATCATTACCATTGGAATTTCAGGTTTGATTTTTTTTATGGCTTCTAAAACTTCCACTCCGTCCATTTTTGGCATTTTGATATCGCACAAAATTAAATCGAAATCTTCGTTTTTAACCAATTCAATACCTTGCAAACCGTCTTCGGCTTCTTGCACCAAATACGTTTCACTTTCTTCCGATAATATTTTATTTAAAACGCGTCTAATTGGCGCTTCATCTTCTATGATAAGGATTTTACTCATTCGATTTTTGGGTTAAAAGTTTAATGGGTTAAAAGTTTAAAAGGGTTTGCGAAATATCTTCTAAACTTTTAAACTAAAACCTTTTAAACTATTTTTAATATTTCAACCATTTATACAATTCTTTCCAAGTTGGTTTTTTACCATACATTAAAATACCAACACGGTAAATTTTGCTGGCAAACCAAACTACTCCAATAAATGTACCAAATAATAAAATTAAGGATACAATTATTTGCCAAGTTGGCACGCCAAACGGAATTCGCATCAACATTACAATTGGTGAAGTAAATGGAATCATAGAGAAAATAGTAGCAATATTTCCGTGTGGATCACTCGCAACTGTGAAAAATCCGATATAAACACCTAACATTAAAGGCATTATAATTGGCAATAAAAATTGTTGTGAATCCGTTTCGTTATCAACAGCTGCTCCAATTGCGGCATATAAAGAACTGTATAAAAAATAACCACCTATGAAATAGAAAATAAATGAAATGATAATAGTTGCTATTGGTAAATTTCCTAATTCATTTAAATACAAAGGTAATTTTGCCATTAAACCACTATTTTCAGCAGCTAATTTAACGGCTTCTGGATTGGTTTTTGCCATCGTACTGGCTGCTGTTTCACCTCCAAAAAAGGTGGAAACAATAAAGAATATTGATGTTCCAACTATGGCCCAAATGGTAAATTGCAAAATTCCAGCTAATGAATTTCCGATAATTTTACCCATCATTAATTGGAAAGGTTTTACTGATGAAATAACAATTTCGATAATTCTGTTCGTTTTTTCTTCAATAACACTTCGCATTACAAAGTTTCCGTAAATGATAATGAACATCATAATTAAATAGCCAAAAAGAAATCCTAAACCGATTTTAATTTCATTAATTCCTTTTAAACTGACATCTCCAGAATATTTACTCAGTTTTAATGACGATTCAACTTTTGCTTTTTCAATTTTAGAAATGTCTAAATTATTCGTTTTGAAATTGTCTTGAGTTAAGATAGAATCTACTTTATTTTCGACATTTATAATAAATTCGGCACTAGCACTTTCATCAGAAATAAATTCTACTTTCGATTTTAAATCCTGAACAGTGGCGGTTTTTGGAATAAACAATAAACCTTCGTAGCTTTTACTTGCAGTATCTTTCGCCACATTGAAAGGCATGGCAGACAAATCTGTATAAGCCGTTTCTTTGTCCGATTTTAAGCTGCTTTTTAAAACATTTCCTTGGTCGTAAATTGCAATTTTAGTCGCTTCATCTTTATTGATGCTGGACAAATAGCCAATTAAAAACGACATTCCTAAGAAAATAAGTGGACTTAAAAAAGTCATTACGATAAAAGATTTGTTGCGCACTTTGGCAATAAATTCTCTTTGTATGATTAATACTAATTTGTTCATTTTATTTTTTGTTTCAAGTTTAAAGTTGTTTTTATTTGCTTCGCCTGTTCGCCTTTTTAAGTCTCGAGTCAAGTTATAGAAATTGAAAAACAACTTATATTTATTTTAGTTCTCGATACAATTTTTGTTTCTCGTTCTCAAAAAACGAGAAACAAAAATCACTCGAAGTGACGAATCAATTTATTTTGATTTTGTATTTCAATTGTTATTAACTTACTGTTTGAATAAAAATATCGTTAACGCTAGGGATTTTTTCTGCGAAATGTGTTACTTGTCCGTTTTGAGATAAAATAGACAATAAGTCATTTGTAGTATGATTTCCTAATTGCACTTCTAGTTTTAAATCGTCATTCAATGATTTGAAATCGGTTTGCCCAATCGTAAACTTCTGTGTTAATTGATACATCAAACCTTCTACATTTTGAGTTATTACGCCAACTTGGAAGGTATTCGTTCTGAATTCGCGTTTTACATCTTCTAATCTTCCTTCGATTAATTTGTTCGATTTATGAATTAATGCGATATAATCGCACATTTCTTCCACACTTTCCATTCGGTGTGTAGAAAAAATGATGGAAGTTCCTTTTTTGTTTAATTCGATAATTTCATCCTTAATTAAATTGGCATTTACAGGATCGAAACCAGAAAAAGGTTCATCTAAAATTAATAATTTCGGATTGTGAAGTACGGTGACAATAAATTGTACTTTTTGCGCCATACCTTTAGAAAGTTCTTGCAGTTTTTTATCCCACCACGTTTCAATTTCAAACTTTTCGAACCAATATTTCAGTTGTTTTTTGGCTTCTTGTTTGCTCATGCCTTTTAATTGCGCCAAGTACAAACATTGCTCGCCCACTTTCATGGATTTATACAAACCACGTTCTTCAGGCATATAGCCAATCATTGAAATGTGATTGGGATTTAGTTTTTCACCATTTAAAATAATTTCACCAGCATCTGGCAAAGTAATTTGATTGATGATACGAATTAAGGAGGTTTTTCCAGCACCATTTGGCCCTAATAAACCATATATACTTCCTTCAGGAACATTTAATGAAACAGAATTTAGAGCGGTATAATCGCCATATTGTTTCACTACGTTTTTTACTTCTAAAATAGTATTCATTTTGTAGTATTTCTTTTTTCAATTAGTATAGAATAAAGGGAATTTGTTACAATAAATTAAAACTATAATTAAGTAAACTAAAAACGATATTTAACAGTTCCTAAAATATATCTTGGTACAAGTTGAATTACAGATTTATAGTAACTATAATTACTAATTGAAATAGAAGTATATTCATTTTCATTAATAAGGTTATTAAATATTAAACGATAAGAAAAACGACTTTCAACCGGAGTATAATTTATTGTTATATTATTAAACGAATATTTTTGGTTGTTTACAAAGTAAAGTGAGTTATTACTTTCTGCCAAAATTGTTTTAGATATTTTATAATTAATATTTAAAAAGGCATCTTTTGTACTATTATTTGTTTCAATACTTTGAAAATTTGATTGAAAATAATTGTATGAAAATCCAAAATCGAAATTTATTGGAATTTTAAAATATGTTGTCCCAGAATATTTTATAGAATTAATATACGTTTTAGAATTTAAAAATTCATTTGAATTAACATTTATTGGAGAAGTTATCCAACTATTTAATGTTTCTACTTTAGAAGCTAATTTTAATTTTCTACTATAATTTACAACACTAAAATTAAAATTATAACTTTCACTTCCTTTACCTTGAATATTTGAATTAAAGCTAAAATCATTCGTTAAATTATTAATATTGTTTATTTCTGATTTTGAATAATTATGAAACACATTTGTATTTATTGAAAATCTTTTTTCATCATTATAATAATTATAACTAAAAGTTGATATTACATTTTTAAATGGTTTTTGATACAATATACCTTGCGAAAAACTTCGATAATCAGTTAATTGAAAATTATTTGTAAGTTGATTAATTTCGGGTAAAGTGTTGTTTGCAGAGTAAGAAAGCGAGAAATTACCAAAACCCGTTTTTTTAATGTTTAGAAAAATTGAAGGATTAATTATAAAAATGTTTTCAGAAATTGTATTGTTTAGTAAATTGGTGTTTTGAAAGTTTAAATTGGTTGTTAAATCAATTTTTTTTGAAAAATTGTATCTTAATGTATTGTCCTGAAAAAGGTTTATAAGTTTAAGGCTTGAATTGTTTTGATAGGTTACTATGTTTTGATTATTAGCAATAAATGTATTTTTAAACTGTTCCTTACTTTGTTCTATTTGAATACTATTTGTAAGATCAATTTTACGAAATTTTGAAATTAATTTAGATTTATTTCCAATATAAAACAATTTATTATTTGCATTCTGACTAACAATAGAATTGCTATTTACACTTAAAAAAGCATTTAAAAACGGTGATAAAATAGTAGAATATTCAGAAATTTTATCATTTCCAATATAAAAATAATTATTTAAAACTTTGTTATCAGAAACTTGATATGTGTGATTAAAATGGTTGTAAAAAGTGTAATTTTCACTATTTGTTGATTGATTAATTTGGTCAGAATTAAACAAAAGATTATTTACCGTTTTGTTAGGATTATTTTTAAAAACAAATTGATTGGTTATATAGTTTTTATCGTTTGGTGTATATTTAATTTCAATTTCAGATGATGCTAAGGTTTTTTTATTTGTGTAAAAATTATTTTCAGTAAATGTAATTGGATTATTTTGTAAATTATATTTTGTTAAAGAAGTAGATTTTTGATTCAAATTATCATTTGCAACATACACAACACCACGAAACGAGAGATTTTTTTTAAGTTTTGAAGTAATACTTAACGAATTTAAAAAAGCAGTATTAAAAGTGCTTTGTGTTTTACTAAAAAACTGAACTTCATTATTTGCAATATTAAATAACGATTTGGCTTTATATTCAAATTTATCATTTCCAAAACTATATTTATCAATAACATTTTCGTTAATTAAATCGGTTGCTTTTTCTCCAAGATTGTTATAATCGCCAAAGTAAAAAACTTTAATTTTCTTTTTTAACAAACCTAAATTTAAACTTTCTTTCCATCTGTTTTCTGAAAAAACACCGCTACCTAAAGTGGCGTTACCAAACCACACATTTGTTAAACCTTTTTTCAATTTTAAGTTTAAGGCAACTTTGTCAGAATTATTTAATTTTTTTAAAACTGGATTATCTTCAAAACTGTCAATAATTTGTACTTCATCTAAAACTTTTGCGTCTAAATTTTTTGAAAGCAATTTGTAGTTTTTGTCAAACATATCTTCACCTTCAATAAGCAATTTATCAATAGTTTTTCCGTGTGCTTTTATAGTACCATCTGCTGTTACTTCAATACCAGGTAGTTTTTTTAAAATATCTTCAATTGTTTGTTCTGTTTTATTACCAAATGAAGCTACTTTTATAAAAGTAGTATCTTGGTCAATTCTTATTTTTTTGCCAGATTCTATAACAACTTCTTGTATAGTTTCCGTTTTTTCTTCTAATTTATAATTTTGGTTTTGTTCTGAATATTCAATTAATTTTGAAATTTTATGATAACCTAAACAAGATATTTCAATAGTCATTTCAGTGTTTTTAGGCTTTTGGATTGAAACAGAATAATTACCATCTTCATCAGTAAAAGCATAACCTAAAACATCTTCAGTTTCATCTAATAACAAAACAGAAGCACTTTGGATGCCTCTGTTTTGATAATCTGAAATTTTTCCTTTAATAATAACTTCTTGAGAAAATGAAGAGAAAGTAAAAAAAAATAAAAATAATATAATTTGTTTTTTCATATTATTCACATTCAATAAACATAATTGATAATTCTGGTTTTTCAAGTTGCATTTCAACTTCTGGAAATTTTTTCTGTAATATTTTACTTTTTTCAATTACTAATTCTTGTTCGTTATGCTGAAATTTTTTAAAATCTGAGTATGTTAAAAATTTTTCCACTTTTGGTATTTCTAAATACTTAACTGTTTCTTTGTTTTTTGTTGGATACTCAATGTTTTTAAAATACCAATACACATTTTTATTTGTATCATATGCTTCTAAAATTAAACCTGGTAAACCATGTAATTTCCATGGTCCAAATGAAACTGGAATTTCAGTTGTAAACCATGCGGTGTAATTTCTACCTCTAAATTTTGCTGTGGCTTTTTTGCAATTAAATTTTCCTATTTTTTTAGTATCCTTTGAAATTTTCCAATTAATTTTATCAACTACTTCTTTTACATATACTTGTTTTCCATATAATAAATTAGACCACATTGTATTTTTTTTTATATGATATACAACTTGATCTCCTTCTTTGCTAACTTTCATGCCATTATGAATTGCACCTCCGCTATCTTCGTCTTTTTTATATGTTTTTTGTTCATTTATTTTGTCTGCTTTTTCCAAACTATCTTTAGCGGTTACGTAATGCGACATGTTTTTATCAAATGTCATAAACGCATTACTGTCAGGTCCTTTGGCATTACCAATAGTAAAAGCTTCAATATAACCATAATAAATTATTCCTTTTTGAGAGTAAATTAAGTTAGTAATTACTAATAAGAACAATGTTAGTATTAACTTTTTTTTCATTATTTTAATATTAAGTTATAAAATAATAAGGGCTTTCGCCCTTAATAAATTTTGATTTGAATTAATTACCACACATTGCATTAGCTGTAGCTTGTACATCGCACGAACTACACATAAAAGCGCCTGTTAATTTTCCTCCGCAAGTTACATAATATATCATACCTGGCGTAACCGCTTTCTTTTCAACTTTTTTTTCGGTCGTAAATGAACTCAATGCAATAAAACCTACTGCTACTAACATTATTTTTTTCATAATTTTATTTTTTATAGTTTTCTTACTTTCAGTTTTAAAGACGCTGTTTCAGATTATTCCGTCTTAGCTTCGAAACTGGCGTAAATAAAAAAAAAAAAATGATTGAACAAAATTTATCTAAAAAAAACAGATGAAAATCAATTATTGTCGATAAACAGCAAATCCCATTTTAAATTATCATTTAAAATGGGATTTGAATAAAATAATGTATCAATTTAAGAAAACATGTCTTTTACTTTTTCAAAAAAAGATTTTTCAGACTTTTCCGGATTAGGAATAAAGTTTTCATCTGTTATCATTTTCTCAAAAAATTGTTTTTGTTCTTTGTTTAGAGTTTTCGGTGTCCAAACATTTACGTGAACTAACAAATCGCCATTTCCATAACTGTTTAAACTTGGAATTCCTTTTCCTTTTAATCGAAGAATTTTTCCAGATTGAATACCTTCTTCTAATTTAATACGAACTTTTCCTGAAACCGTTTCAATTTCTTTTGAAATTCCTAAAGCAGCTTCAGAAAAATTAATATACAAATCGTAATGTAAATTTTCACCTTCACGTTTTAAAAACTCGTGTTCAATTTCTTCAATCGCAACAATTAAATCTCCTGGAATACTATTTTTTCCTGGCGCATCATTTCCTTTACCAGAAACTTTCAATTGCATACCATCAACCACTCCAGCTGGGATTTTAATTGAAACTGTATCGTCATCAGTAATAAAACCTTGACTATCGGCATTGGCTGGTTTGCTGTCAATCATTTGACCTGCTCCACCGCAATTCGGGCAAGTTGCTGCAGTTTGCATACGACCTAAAATAGTGTTCGTTACACGCATTACTTGACCTTGGCCGTTACAAGTAGAACATGTTCTATATGTTACACCAGCAGCTTGTACTTTACGTTTAACTTTTACTTTTTTCTCAACACCATTGGCAATTTCTTCTAAAGTCAGTTTTACTTTAATTCGTAAATTACTTCCTTTCATTCTGCGTTGACCTCCGCCTCCGCCTCCGCCAAATCCGCCGAAACCACCACCGAAAATATCTCCAAATTGACTGAAAATATCATCCATGTTCATTCCGCCATGACCGCCACCAAAACCACCATTTCCGTCAAAGGCTTGGTGACCATATTGGTCGTATTTAGCTTTTTTGTTTGGATCACTTAAAACTTCATAGGCTTCCGCACACGTTTTAAAGTTTTCTTCAGCAGTTGCATCATCCGGATTTTTATCTGGATGATATTTAATTGCTTTTTTTCTGTAAGCTTTTTTTATTTCTTCAGGAGAAGCATTTCTTGCTATACCTAATACTTCGTAAAAATCTTTTTTACTCATTTTTTTTAGTTTCAGATTTCAAGTTATTTTGTTTCAGGTTATACCAAACTTGAAACTTAAAACTTGAAACAAAATTAATTACCTAAGATTACTTTTGGAAAACGAATAATTTTGTCTCCTAATTTGTAACCTTTTTCAATTACATCAACAATTTTTCCTTTTAATTTAGGAGTTGGAGCTGGAATTTGAGTAATCGCTTCAGCGAAATCAGCATCAAATGCATCACCAGCTTTAATTTCAACTACTTCTAATCCTTTTGACATTAGAGTTGATTTTAATTTTTCATGAATTAATTCCACACCTTTAACTAAAGCTTCATCTTCAGATTGAGATACTTGAGCCCAAGCTCTATCAAAATCGTCAAGAACAGGTAACATAGATTGTAAAATTTCCTGACCAGCAGTTTTAAATAACTCTACACGTTCTTTGGAAGTTCTTTGTTTATAATTTTCAAATTCTGCGTACAGTCTTATGAATTTATCTTTTTGTTCTTGCAACTGATCTTCAACTGACACTTCTGCTTCATTATTTTCTTGAACATCTTGGTTTTCTACCACATTTTCATCCTGAATGATTTCTTTTTCGATGTTTTCAGTATTTTCTTGACTCATGATTGTATATTTTATTTTCAAATTGAGATTGCAAAAGTGTTGCCATACTTTATTTTATGACACATTGTCAGTGTTTTCTTTTTTTAATGCATTACTTTTTATGTGAAATTTTAATATTTCTTTAAGAGTTTCTTCAAAACGTATTGATTATATTTGAAAAATAAATGATAATTTATTTCATCTTAAATTATATAACCAAAAAGTGTTACGTTAATTAAAACGTAACACTTTTTTTATTTTTATATGATATACCTTTATTTTAAAAGATGCTGCAACGATTTATTAAGTGAAGCGAATTGAAATTGAAAACCAGCATCTAATATTTTTCTACAACTTACATTCTGGCTACTAGTTAAGATAATATGCATTTCTCCTAAAAGTAAATTTAACATAAATTTCGGCACATTTGGCAGAAACAAAGGTTTATTAATTGTTTTTGCTATAGCTTTTGTTAGTTCTTCATTGGTGATGGGATAGGGAGAAACCGCATTATACACACCTTTTAAATTCGTATCTAAAACAAATTTAAATACTGCAACTAAATCTGTGATATGAATCCATGAAACATATTGCTTTCCATTAGCTAAAACAGCACCTAAACCATATTTGATTGGTTTGGTCATTTCCACTAATGCACCCGATTCTTTGGCAAAAACAACACCAATTCTAACAATTGATACCGTAATTGAAAGGGATTTAAACTGGTTGGCACTCTGTTCCCATTGTGCTGTGACTTCACCTAAAAAAGATGGGTCAATTTGCGAATTATTTTCATGATACACATAATTTAAATCGTTTGGATAAATTCCAACTGCCGAAGCCGAAATAAACCGGGTTACGGTATTTGGATTTTTTTTTAACGTTTCGAAAATTAAATTTGCACCTTCTACTCTACTTTCAAGAATTTCTTTTTTGTAGGCTTTTGTCCATTTTTTTGAAATAGAAGCACCTGCTAAATGAATAATTACTGAAACATTTTCAAAAGCTTTTACGTCAATTTCACCCGTAACAGGATTCCAATAAAAACCTTTATAGTTTGGGGTATTCTTTACTTTAGATTTAGAAGTAGATAAGTAATGAATTACATGATTGTCTTTATGAAGCAAAGCCACTAACTTATTACCTACCAATCCAGTAGCGCCTGTTATTAGAACATTCATATTATTAAGATTTAATACACAAATTTACAACAAGCATTCCGTTTACAATAAACATTAACGAACATTAACGAATGTCTATTTTTTATTTCTTGCTTTCAGAGTCCATTCAAATTGCATTTCTGAAACTTGATCACCTTTTTCATCTATACCTATTGAAGTTAACCAAACGGTTTGACCTTCTTTCGAATCGATTGCTTTTTGAATTATCTCTGCAATTAAATTCCCTTGATTACAAGTGAAAGTGATTCTTCCTGTCGCTTTTTTTGTAAAAACTGCTTTGTTTTGAGCCACTAACATGGAAATATCTTTACCACTTTCTTTAATTCGATACATCACTAAAGCACCGGTTGTAAATTCAGCTGCCATTGCTTGCACTGCAAAATACATGGATTTAAACGGGTTCTGATTGAACCAACCATATTTTACAGTCGTTTGACATATTTCTGACGAAATAGCTTTAACTCTAACACCACTCCAAAATGCAGATGGCAATTTAAAAAAGGTAAAAGTGTTTAATTTAATCGGTGTGAACTCCATAATTACTTATATTTTTTGTAAAAATACTAAAAATTACTATGCATTCATAATAAATTTAAAAT
>CAYWVV010000058.1:0-18201 GCA_964461805.1 uncultured Flavobacterium sp. | reverse complement strand
AATCCTGCCACCCCGACAAAGGAGAATTCATTTTTGAATTCTCCTTTTTTTATTTCTTTAATTTTATGTTTTACGTTTATATTCTTTATAGTTTATCGAAAGGAAAATTTTATATTGGTCAGACAAATAGTACAGAAGATAGGTTGCGACGTCATAATTCTGGTTATTCTTTATCAACTAAATATGGAATTCCTTGGGAGTTAATTACTTCATTTAGTTTGCCAAATAGGAGTGATGCTATAATTTTAGAGAAAAAAATAAAAGCGTATGGAGCTAAACGATATTTAATTTCCGTTGGGTTTTATGAACAGTAATCGCGTCCCGTTTTGACGGGAAGGCCGCAGGTTCGAATCCTGCCACCCCGACAAAGGAGAATTCATTTTTGAATTCTCCTTTTTTTATTTTAAATAGTTTTTGAATTATGATATTAGTTGGATTTATGAAAAGTTGTCGCGTCCCGTTTGACGGGAAGGCCGCAGGTTCGAATCCTGCCACCCCGACAAAAGAGATTTTCGAAAGAGAGTCTCTTTTTTTTGTTTTAATTTGAATCTGATTTGTATCTTTGAATATCAAATTTTAAATTAAAATGAAAAACTATTTTTACTTATTATTGCTTGCAACTGTCTTAATTTCATGTACTTCAAAACCTAAAAAAGAAGATATAGCAAAGTTAAATGGCTATTGGGAAATTGAAAAAGTAGATTTTCCTGATGGAAATAAGAAAGAATATCAAGTAAATGAGTTTATTGATTTTATTTCTGTAAAGAATAATTCGGGGAATAGACAAAAAGTGGCGCCGCAATTAGACGGTTCATTTTTGAAAGGTACGTTGCAAG
The DNA here is from genome assembly GCA_964461805.1 of uncultured Flavobacterium sp. Lineage (GTDB taxonomy): Bacteria > Bacteroidota > Bacteroidia > Flavobacteriales > Flavobacteriaceae > Flavobacterium. The sequence continues at coordinate 17,365 of CAYWVV010000058.1, read as the reverse complement.
ATGTTATTAAAATTGTGGATAGTGCGGATTGTTATTATTTGAAAACCAATTCGAAATTTACCAAATGGGAAGAAAAAATTCTTTCTGTTTCTGATGATAAGTTTGTTTTGGAAAATGAGGCAAAAATTGTATATCACTATAAGAAATTCGTACCTTACGATAAAAGAAAATAAGATGAAATCGCAACTATAAAAGTTTGCGCAAGCCAATACAAATAAAAAAGAATGCGATACCATATGTCCATTAAAAAACAATAAATATCTACAGATGAAACGATTTAATGATGATTTTTCTATTGGTGATGTGATGAAAGAGTTTATGAAATCCTCGAAGCTTGAAGCGGGGTTGGATGTAATAAACGTGAAAGAAACCTGGTTTAAAATGATGGGTCCGGCTTTTAAAAATTACACAGAACAAATTGAATTGAGAAGACAAACGTTGTATGTGCAATTGAATTCTTCCGTTGTGAAACAAGAATTAGAATACGGAAAATCTAAAATTATAAAAATGTTGAATGAAGAATTAGGTAAAGATTTGATTAAAGAAATTGTATTTAGGTAAAAAGGGATAAGGCAAAAGGGATAACTGAAAAGTCAAAAAAGATAAGGGATAAGATTAAAGATTTATATAACAAGAAAAAGGCGACTTGAATTTTCAAATCGCCTTTTTTGTATTTTATATTGTAATTAGAAAAGAAACTCTTCACTAATAATTCTTCACTATTTACTAAAACTGCTCTCTTCCAGCAAAGTGGAATGCACCTTCGATAGCAGCATTTTCATCAGAATCTGAACCGTGAACTGCATTTTCTCCAATAGAAGTAGCATATTTTTTACGGATAGTTCCTTCAGCAGCATCTGCAGGGTTTGTAGCGCCAATTAAAGCTCTGAAATCTTCAACTGCATTATCTTTTTCTAAGATAGCAGCAACGATTGGTCCACGAGTCATGAATTCTACTAATTCACCAAAGAAAGGTCTTTCAGAGTGAACTGCATAAAATTTCTGAGCGTCAGCAACAGTTAATTGTGTTAATTTCATAGCAACGATTCTGAAACCACCTTCAGTAATCATGTTTAAAATTCCACCGATGTGTCCGTTTTCAACTCCATCAGGCTTAATCATTGTAAATGTTCTATTTGTAGCCATTTTTCTTAAAATTTTTTGCAAAGGTAGTATTTAATTCCTTATGGCAAAGCGGTTTTTTAAAATTTATTGAATTACTGTTTTCACTAAACGGAAACCATAAAATTCATGAGTTTTTTCGGGATTTGTAGAAATTCTGTTTGCGGGTCTGATGTAATTAGGTTGGCTGTCCCAAGATCCACCTCTTACCGTTTTCTTTTCTCCGCTTTCCGGTCCTTTTGGATTTTTAACATTTTCAATTTTGTAATAATCTTTATTGTACCAATCCCAACACCATTCCCAAACGTTTCCGCTCATGTCATATAAACCTAATTCATTTTGTAATTTACTACCTACAACATGTGGTACTCCATTACTGTTTCCTTTATGCCAAGCAATTTCATCTAAAGTATTACTTCCAGAAAATTTGAATCCTTTTGATAATTTTCCTCCTTTTGCTGCATATTCCCATTCTGCTTCTGTAGGTAATCTGTAGCCGTTAGCTGAAAAATTACAAGCATAAAAAGGTCCATTCATACTGTACACTTGAGTTAATCCTTCTTTTTTGCTTAACCAATTGCAATAGGAAATAGCTTCTTCCCAAGTGATGTTGTTCATGGGTAATTTATCTTTCCAACCCCATTTAGGCGCTTTTGGCATTTTGATTTTTTTTGCTTTAGCATATTGTTTCCATTCCCAAACGGTTACTTCGAATTTACTGATTTCGAAAGACTGTATTGAAACTTCATGTTTTTTTTGTTCATCAATGTCTGCATTTCCATCTAAATCGTCAGATCCCATGTAAAAGTTTCCACCTTCCACTTTAATCATTGAAAAGGGTAAAGTTGTAAACGATAGTAATGTTATTGAAATTAATAGAGTAATGGTAAGTAAAATAGTAGTTTTTTTCATCTTTTATTAGTTAAATGTTAAATTTGGGTCATTTTTCTGATACAAATATAGAATTTGACAAAAATAAAACAAGAAAAAGCGGATGAATTTTAATTAAAGTCGATGAAATGCAGGTTTTTTAAAAAAAGAAGTGCCCTTTTTACCGTCGTAAATTGCGAATAGTTTAAATTTCAATGATTTTAAAATGCATATTTAATGGATTTGACAATGAAATAACGTCATTTCTGAATTTTTTTGAAAAAAACTCGCTAAAATTAGTTTTTCGCTCTTGTAAACTACCATTTATAAACAATTGATTTTGAAGTGTTGTAATGCGTTCCAGTTTTTCAGTATGTACTCTTTTTTCAGCTTTTAGTAAGCGTTTTTCTAAATTCTCAAGGCCTTTTATTTGTTTTGTTTCTTGTGCTTTTACCGCACCCATAAAAGACTTATCGGTTTGTGCTGCAATTTTTAACAATTCTGAAAACTGTTTGTTTAACGTTTCTTTTTGTTCTGAAAAGTCAATTTTGAAAACAGATGCTTCTTTTGTTTTTTGATGTATTAATTCTTCTTGAGGTAAGAATAAATCAGACCAATTTAAATGCAGTTTTTCTATTTTCTCCATTTGCTTTTCGGTTGCAACTACAAAAGAATTTCTTACTATTAAAATAGGGAAAGTTACTTTTTTAGTTTCAAAGTTGCTTTTCAATTCAAGCCAATAAGCAATTTCTCCGCCGCCGCCTATATAAGCTAAATTAGGTAAAATGACTTCTTGATATAAGGGTCTTAGAATAACGTTTGGACTGAATTTTTCAGGAGAATTTTCAAGTAAATTTATTATTTCAGTTTCCGTAAATTGTATTTCGGTATTGTTTACTTTATAGGTGTTGTTTTCAAAAATAATTCGTTCACGTAAATTATCTTCAATATAAAATAGATTGATTTCTCTAGGATTAACTTGAATACTGTAATCTTTTAATTGATGAATAGTCTTTGAGACTTCCTTAAAAGAATTTTGATGAATTAATTCGTCTTTTATATAAGGTGCAAACTTTGTTTTTAATTTTTTGTCATCACCATCAATAATTACTAAACCCTCCTCAGAAAACAACTCATTGGCTAAAAAACGAGTGGCATCTGCCAAATTAGTATGTTCTAAATAGGATTTTTGAAAAACTTCTTTTAAATAGTTTGCTGTTTCACCAACTCCAATTATTTGATAAAATTCTTTAAAAACCTCGTTTAAACCTTCTGTAGATAAACGGCCAACTGGTCCGAAACTCTCTCTTTTCCAAGCGATTTTTTTATCTTTTATATGGAAATGATTGATTTCTTCAAAATCGTGGTCTTCCGTTGCCATCCAGTAAACAGGAACAAAATTATACTCAGAATATTTTTCTTTTAATTGTTTACATAAATTAATAGTGGACGCAATTTTATACAGAAAATATACAGGTCCAGTGAATAAATTCAATTGATGACCTGTAGTTATTGTAAATGTTTTTTCAGATTTTAATACCTCAACATTATTTTGAGTGGCTTCTGAAATGATGAAGTTTTCATTCTGATTTTGTAATGCTTCATACAAATTTACTCGATTTTCTAAGCTATAATTTTTTGTTTTTTCTTCAATTTGTAAAGAAAAATTTTCTAAAGTTGGAAACCGATGATATAAGGATTGTATTTCTGGTTTTTTATCTAAGTAATCTACAAGTAGTTTAGAGAAATAACCTGATTTTTGATACGTAATACAATCTGTTGGCATAATTTTTTTTACAAAAATAACTAAAAATCAATTGCGGTTTTTTATTTTATTATCTTTTTAACGAAAAATGCCCTTTGTATTCTTTTCCATTTTCTCTAGTAACTACAAACCAATAATCTGAAGAAGGTACATTATTACCTAAATAAGTTCCATCCCAACCAATAGAATTACTTCCTAATTGTTTAAGTAGTTTACCATATCTATCAAATATTTTAATTGTTAAATTAGGTTCGTTTTCAGAGAGTTTTATTTTCCAATACTCATTATATCCATCGCCATTTGGTGTGAAAAATTTCGGATACGTTAATAAATATAAGTCTTCTGAAACGATTCCACAACCATTTTTATCTCTTACGAAAACAGTATATTCTCCTGCTTCTAAATTACTAAATATATTGTTGTTTTGAAAGTCAATTCCATCTAAAGAATATTCATAGTCACCTTGACTATTATTTTGTAAAAGTACAGTTATAGTATTGTTGTTATCTGTCCAGTCTGAACTAATAATTTCTTGAATTGTTGCAACATTAGAATTAACAACATTGAAATTCTTCGTTGAAGAACATGTTGTTGTCCCATGATTTTCTGTTACAATTACAGAATAACTTCCTGGCTGTGTAATTGTAATATTTTGAGTAGTTTCACCAGTTGACCAAGTGTATGAATCATAATTATTACCACCATCTAAAGTAATGAAACTTCCTTCGCAAATTGGTGCGATATCATTTATGGGAATTATAGGTTTAGAAACTAATTCCAGAGTTAAAGTTACAATCTGGAAACAAGTATTTGGAGAATCAATTCGAACATAAAAGGTATTGGTTCCTAATGCTAAATTATAAGTTGTAAAATTGGTTATATTTCCGATAGAATTTACAGCATCATTATAATTGTTGTAATAACTAAAAGTATTTCCAGTTGATGAAATTAAATAAGTGTTGTAATTTGTTAAATTTTTAATTTCTACATTATTGTTTAAGTCATCACAAATAATTTCTGAATAATTTGTAGCATTTAAAGTATTAATCAAATTTATTGTAACTGCTAAACGATTTACACTTTCACATCCATTTATATTTTGGGTTGTATAATAGGTTGTGTTATTTGTTAACAAAGTTGTATTGGCTAACGGTGATGAACTTGTTGGTGAATTAAACCAAACAACATTCGTTCCAGAAACAACAATGTTTAATAGTGTAGCATTTTGTGAAGTACAAAAACTTTGATTGGTATTTCCTGTTGGAGCAGGAGTGTTTTGTATGTTTACAAGAACTGATGCTCTTTTGCTTTCACAACCATTAATAGTTTGAGATGCGTAATAAGTTGCTCCGTTAACTAACGTGGTAGAATTTGATAGTAAGTTTCCATTTGTAAGTGCATCGTACCATTTTATGTTTTGACCAGTTATTGCAATTGAATTAATTGTAGCATTTTGTTGGATACAGAAAAGTTGTGGACTTGTTAGTGTTGGTAAACTTGTGAAGTTTGTAAACGGTATAATAACTGCTATAGCATCTGAAGAGATACAACCCAAAGTGTTTTTAATTTTTATACGATAGTTTCCTGGTGGTATGTTTGTTAAAGTTGGATTTGTTGACCATGTAACTCCGTTATCAAAACTGTATTCACTTGCTAAAGTAGTTATTGAAATTGAACCATTAGTTGTGTTACAATCGGGTTGACTAATAGTGAAAAGTGGTGCTAATGGATAATCTGTAGGCGCATTAATAGTTACAGATACAGATGAAGATTCACAATTTGAACTGTTTTTTACTTTTATTAAATAGGTTCCAACACTTAGTAAACCGGAAGTTGGATTAGAAGAATAGGTAAAGCCATTGTCGAAACTATAAGCATACGCAGTATTGGTAATTGTGATGGTACCAAATGGGTTTACACATGAAATAGGTTGATTTGTGGTAAAAGTTGGTAAAGCTGGTGCATTTGGTGGTGCATTAATTATTGCTATTGTGGCAGGTGAAATACATCCTGTTGCTGAATTTTTTATTACCACTTGATACGTTCCTGAAAGTAATGGTGCTGAAGTATTATTAGTGCTCCAATTTATTCCATTATCGAAACTATATAAAGCAGCACTACTTGTAACAGTAATTGATCCTGTTAGAGTTGTGCAATTTGTTGGATGTATTACGTTTACATTAGGCGCAGTTGGTACATTAGGCACTGAATTAATTACAACTGAATTTACGTTAGATTCACATCCAGATGCATCTTTTACTTTAATTGAATAAGTACCAGGTGATAATCCGTTTTGATTATTCACTGTTGAATATGTTGCACCATTATCGAAACTATAAAAAGCAGCTGGCGAAGTAATAGTTATCGATCCAGTTGGGTTTGTACAATCTGGTTGAATCAAAGTGTAATTTGGTGATGGTAAATTTGCAGTTGTAACTATCGTAGCACTTGTTGAAGCAGAAATACAACCTGCAGCATTCTTAATTTTCATGTAATAAATGCCAGGTACTAAATTTGTTTTAGTATTAGAAGTGATATAAGTTACACCATTATCGAAACTGTAATATGAAGCAGATGTTGTGATTGAAATTGAACCATAAATACTACTACAACCCGGATTATTTACTGTAAATGTTGGTGCAGCTATTGTAGTGCCTGAATTCAAGTTTACTATTGTAGTAAGTGATGGACATGATGTGGTGTTTGATCTGGTTTTAATGTAATATGTTCCCGCAGCTAAATTAATTTTAGTTGGGTTTGTGGTCCAAGTTACACCATCATTAAAACTATATTCAGATGCGCTTGATGTTATGGTTATACTTCCATCTGTAGTTCCGCATGAGCTTGGTTGTGTAGCGTTTACACTAGGTGCTGCTGACAAATTTGGAGGACTATATATATAGGTATAACTGCCTGAAGATACGCATCCTAATGAATTTTTTATTTTAACATTATAACTTCCAGATGCAAGATTTGAAAGAGTCGCATTTGTACTCCAAGTTACACCATTATCAAAACTATATTCTGATGCTGGAGAATTAATGGTAATAGATCCAGTTGGAATGCTACATGTTGGTTGTACAGTAGTTATATTTGGGGAAGGAATGTAAAAACTATTGATATACACATAGACATACTCAGACACACAGCCCAAATTATTTTTTATTTTAATATTATAATAGCCAGGAGTAGGATTTGATAAAACAGGATTTGTAGTCCAAGTAGTTCCGTTATCAAAACTATAAAAATCAGAAGATGTTAGGATAGTTATATTTCCACCATTACTACAAGTTGGTTGTGTGGCTGTTACTAAAGGTCTTTGCAGATAATATTCGTGTATGTTTACATTCATTCCATATGGTGTTGAAATACAACCTAAACTATTTTTTATTACAATATAATAATACCCATTCGTTAAATTTGATAAAACAGGATTTGTGGTCCAAGTAGATCCATTATCAAAACTATACTGCGCAGCAGCTGTGGCTATTGTAATACTACCGTTATTCCCACAAGTAGGTTGTACAATTGTGATGTTTGGATTTGGTAAATAAAAGGTTGATAATGTTATATAATCACCATACGATACACAGCCTAAATTGTTTTTAATTTTTACAGTATAACTTCCTGCAGTTAAATTGGTGAAATTAGGACTTGTTTGCCATGTATATCCTCCATCAATACTATATTGACTTGCAACTGTAGTAATGGTAATACTTCCTCCAGTTCCACAAGTTGGTTGGCTAAATGTAAAATTTGCATCAGGAAGATAGGGTTGTTGTAAATTAATGTAGGAATAACTAGAAATACAACCTGCAGAATTTTTTATTCTAATCGCATAACTTCCATAAGGTAAATTGGTAAAAACAGGATTAGTAACCCATGTATTTCCATTGTCAATACTGTAAAACGATGAAGTTGTAGTTATTGTAATACTTCCATTTACTCCACAAACAGGCTGAGTATAAGTAAAGGTAGGGCTTGGTAATTCGGAACCTAAATATACAGAATTTAAATCCGATTCACAATTAGTACTATTTTTTATTTTTATATAGTAGTATCCAGAACTTAAATTTGAAAAAACAGGACTTGTAAACCAAGTTGTACCATTATTTATACTATAAAATGCTGCTGCTGTAGTTATTGTAATACTTCCGTTATTGGTATTGCATGGTGAAACAATTGTAGCTTGAGGAGAACTTAAATTATTTGAACTTAAATAAATATATAAGGATGAAGATTCACATCCAGCATTATTTTTAACTACTAGATAATAATAACCACTTGCTAAGTTTGTAAATGTAGGATTTGAAGACCATGTAACGCCTCCATCAATACTGAAAAAATTTGCAGTTGATGTAACGGTTATTGATCCAACAATACCGCAATATGGATTTGTATAAGTATATGTTGGGTTAGCAATATAATTGGTGTTTAAATTGACATATCCATTATTAGATTCACATCCAATACTATTTTTAATTTTTACATAATAGGAACCACCAATTAAATTATTAAATATTGGAGATGTAACCCATGTAGTTCCATTATCTATACTATAAAATGCAGCGCTAGTAGTAATTGTAATACTTCCAGTGTTAGAACAACCTGGTTGAACTACTGTGTAATTTGGTTCAGGTAAAAGTGGTGCATATAAGTTGATATAATTAGTTTGAGAAATACATCCTAAATTATTCTTTATTAAAATACTATAATTTCCGGGAGCTAAACTCATAAAATTGTTTGTGACCCAGGTGGTTCCTCCATCAAAACTATAAAAATCAGATAGCGTATTTATAGTTATACTTCCATTAATTCCACATTGTGGTTGGATAACTTGTATTATTGGTGAATCAATAGTTGGAGGATACAAGTAAACATAATTTACATCTGAAATACATCCGGTTAATGTTTTTACTTTGATTTTATATGTACCTGGATTTAGATTTGTAGCAATGTTATTACTAACCCAAGTTACTCCATCATCAAAACTATAAAAAGCTGCAACAGTGTTTATAGAAATACTTCCGCCTGTTCCACATATTGGTTCCACATAACTTATTTCTGGAGATATGTCCTCTAAATCGTAAACATATGCATTTGAATAATTAGAAGTACAGCCTAAATTATTTTTTATTGCAATTGCATAGCTCCCAGTTGTTAAATTGGTTAATATATTACTGGTTACCCATGTTGTACCTCCATCAAATGTATAAAAATCAGAAAGTGTATTTATAGTTATACTTCCATTTACACCACAAGCTGGATTTATTATTGTATAAATTGGATTTTCTAAAGAAATATTACTTAATAAAACGGTGTTAAAATTAGAAATACAACCCTGAGCATCTTTTGTTCTAATTTTATAGGTACCAGCTGATAAATTGTTAGCAATAGGATTAGTAGTCCAAGTGGCGCCATCATCAAAACTATAAAAAGAAGCTTGTGTAGTTATTGTTATACTTCCAAAGGCTCCACAATAAGCAGGATTTACATAGGTAGAGTTTGGATAGGAAGTTAATGCAGCATTAATTTTGATTTCAAGTGGATAAGAAATACAGTTGTTAATTGTTTTGGTTTTTATGTAATACGTTCCTGGATTTAAATTGCTTATACTTGAATTTGTAGTCCAAGTAGAACCATTATCAAAACTATATTCAGCTGCTACGGATGTAACTTGAATAGTACCTGTTGAAACAAAACAACTAGGTTGGGTAATATTTACATTTGGAGTTGTTGCAATTTGAGAAGGCTCAATAGTAACTGTAGCGCTATTTACACAACCATTGATGTCTGTAACTGTTACAGAATATGTACCAATTGTAGTGACACTAATACTTTGAGTTATAGCGCCAGTGCTCCATAAATAACTAGAGCCTTGTGTAGCAGTAAGAACTGTACTACCTGAACATACATTTAATATTCCAGTAATGTTTACATTTGGATTTTTTACTTCCAATTGAATTGGGATGATCTTGTAACATGTGCTGCTTTCTGTAACTCTTACATATATTGTTTTACTTGTGCTATTGTAGGCGGTTATATTAGTAATTGCATTTGAGTTTGAGGCAGCATCAGCATATGATGTAAAATAACTAAAAGTAAAACCAGAAACAGAAGTTACTAAATTTCCATTTGCAGAAGTTAAATTAAAATTTTCACTTCCATCATGATTGCTATCACATAATGACAGTTTAGTGGTAGATATCGAAAAATTACAAGTTGGTGAACAGTTTTGAAAAGAAATGTCCCAACCAGGATTTGCATCTGGATCGTTAGCATTATTAAAAACGGTACCAGCACAAGTAGTGCTTCCTGAGAAATTATAACTGATTGTAACTCCTACATTATAATTAGCGTTTATTGTGTTAGGAAAATTAGAAGCGTTTAATGAAAAGCAAAATTCTCGAGTGGTAGTGTTTAAACTACTCGTAGTTGTTGTTGTATATATGGAAGTTCCGGCACTATTATATAAATTTAAAGTAATTGTGCCTAAAGTAGCAGAAATTCCTCCTGAATTTGGGATTGTATATTTTCCACATACATTAATTGGAAGCGTACTACAAACCTTATTTAAGGGGTCTAATTCAATTGAGCCTTGTAAATTTTCATTTGAATGTAACAGACAAACATCATCCACATACATGTAGCCAAAGTGCCCACCAAATCCACAACGGGATGCCATAAATTCTACTGTAAATTCTTCATTATTTGGAATGGAAGAAATATCTAATAATCCAGATTGCCAATTGGCAGTATATAAAATCGCAGCGTCAGATCCTGGTATTTTTGTAAAGATGCAATTGCTTTCGTCTCCAACTAAACAAAATTCATTAACCACAACTCCTGAAGCGTTTAAAATTCTAGCTTTAACAAAGGGTTGATTGTCAGTATGTCCCGTGTCGTAAACGGTCATTAATACAGCCTTAAAGTTGAATTTTAAAAAATTTTCATTATTGGTTTTAAATCTTTTCCCTTGAACAATTGATCCGTAAGTAGAAGAATTTGCATAATTTATTTTTAACGCATATTGATCAAAAGCATTTATATTTCCAATGTAAGGATCTATCAAATTTGCAGGAACAGTAGTTGCCATTACCGAAGTAGAGCTCGGGTTGTAAATGTCAATATAAGAATTAGCTGTATTTGTAATTGATCTACATTCTGTTGGCCCAGGTGGATCACCTATGGTATATAAAAAATTTTTTAATTTTGATGCCCCACTAATGGTTTCATGTTGCTCAAATCCACCGTTTGTACACATTTCTACAGCAGTTTGATTCGCCTGAGCTTCCAAAAGTTGTTTATTTTCAAACGCTCTTTTAAGATGTAGTTTAGTAAAAAAGATTCTTTTTTCTTCAATATCTGTAAGTCTTTTTCCGTTTTCATCTTCTACAAATGGAGCGGTTAAAGTTTGATTTTGAGAATAACTACTAAAAAATATAAATAAGAATAAAAAGCGGAAAATTATATTTTGCATAAAAAAAATTAAAGCACAAAGGTATAAGAAATAAAGAATATATGTACAAAAATAAGGATTTAATTGTTTGATAAATCTTACAATATATTTATTAATGATTTAATAACATGTCTATTATTTTGATTTGGTAAATAAAATTTTTATCATCCGAGATTTATTTTCTTATTCACTCTTTTAAATATTTAAAATAAAATAGTAAGTAATGATTTTAGAATACTTTGAAATCAAGCGTAACAAAAAATATAACGACCAATTTTACTTTTTTAACCTAAAAAAAACTTTTATTCTTTTCTGTTTTTTCTAGTAACTACAAAATAATAATTTTAGGAAGAGACTTCTTTACCTAAATAAATTCCGACCCAACCAACAGAATTACTCCTTAATTTTTTTACTAATTTCCTCTATCGGTCAAATATTTTATACGTCAAATAAGGCTCAATTTCTGAGAAATTTACTTTCAAAAAATAATTTTATCTTAAAGTTAAACAGAATTTTAAAATGATGCATTCAAATTTGTATTTGAAATCCAATTTTCTTACAAAAAAAGGATCTTTCTCTATTCCTAATTAATTTTTATCTTTGTCAAAACATTTTTCCTTGAAAGACATTCTTCTTATCACGCCACCTTTTACTCAATTGAATACGCCTTACCCAGCAACGGCATATATCAAAGGGTTTTTAAACACGAAAAACATTTCTGCTTTTCAAATGGATTTGGGTATCGAAGTGATTTTAGAATTGTTTTCCAAAGATGGTTTGCAACAAATTTTCAATTCTGTTGGCCAATCGGAACTTATTACAGAAAACCTACAACGAATTTATAGTTTAAGAACAGATTATATCAATACAATCGACGCTGTAATTGCGTTTCTTCAAGGAAATAAGGCAACTTTAGCGCGACAAATTTGTAGTGGTAATTTTTTACCAGAAGCGTTCCGTTTCAATCAATTAGATGATATGGAATGGGCTTTTGGAAATATGGGAATGCAAGACAAAGCCAAGCATTTAGCCACCTTATATTTAGAAGATTTGTCCGATTTTATTGTGGAATGTGTCGATGAAAATTTCGGATTTAGTCGCTACGCAGAAAGATTGGGAAGAAGTGCAAATTCTTTCGATGAATTATATGCCGAATTACAAAAGCAAACTACTTACATAGATGCCATCACACTTAAAATTTTAGAAGAAAAAGTTAAAGAAGTACAACCAAAACTAGTACTAATTTCTGTTCCTTTTCCAGGAAATTTATATAGTGCTTTTCGTTCTGCCCAATTTATAAAAGCCAATTTTCCAGAGATTAAAATTTCGATGGGTGGCGGTTTCCCGAATACCGAATTACGCAGTTTAAAAGATACAAGAGTTTTCGAATTTTTAGATTTCATTACACTCGATGATGGTGAATTACCAGTGGAACTTTTATATTCCAACATTTTAAATCCAAATTCCAACGAATTCAAAAGAACTTTTCTTCTAGAAAACAACGAAGTCGTTTATAAAAATAACACCACAAAACAGGATTACAAACAATCGGAAGTCGGATCGCCTGATTATTCCAATTTACTTTTAGATAAATACATTTCTGTAATTGAAATCGCCAATCCCATGCACAGTTTATGGAGCGATGGTCGTTGGAATAAATTAACCATGGCACACGGTTGCTACTGGGGAAAATGTACGTTTTGCGATGTTTCTCTAGATTATATTAAAATTTACGAACCCATTGCGGCTAAGATTTTAGTCGACCGAATGGAAGAGCTAATTGCGCAAACAGGTGAAACAGGTTTTCATTTTGTTGATGAAGCCGCACCGCCAGCGTTGATGCGTGAAGTGGCTTTAGAAATTTTGAAACGTAAATTAGTTGTAACGTGGTGGACCAACATTCGTTTTGAAAAAAGTTTTACGCAAGATTTATGTTTATTGCTAAAAGCTTCTGGTTGTATTGCTGTTTCTGGCGGATTAGAAGTGGCTTCAGATAGATTGCTAGAATTAATAAAAAAAGGAGTTACGGTTGAACAAGTCGCGAAAGTGACACATCATTTTACGGAAGCAGGAATTATGGTTCATGCGTATTTGATGTACGGTTATCCTACTCAAACGATTCAGGAAACTGTGGATAGTTTAGAAATGGTCCGACAATTGTTTCAATTAGGCATCATTCAATCCGGATTTTGGCACCAATTTGCAATGACAGCCCATTCTCCAGTAGGATTAAATCCCGAAGAATTTGGCGTAATTCCACAACAAAACGATATCACTTTTGCCAATAACGACATTCAATTTACAGATAAAACCGGAATTAATCATGAAAAGTTTAGTTTCGGATTAAAGAAATCGTTGTTCAATTATATGCATGGGATTTGTTTCGAATATGAACTTCAAGATTGGTTCGAATTTAAAATTCCAAAAACAAAAATTCAACCTAATTTTATTGAAAATGCGATTTTAGATTCTTCTGATTTTTCAATAAAACCAACCGCAAAAATTATTTGGATTGGAAGTCAGCCCGTTATAGAGCATTTTACCAAATCGAAAAAAGGAAATTCTTGGGAAATGACAAAATTGACTTTTCATTTTAAGTCGGATGCTGTTGAAATTACTCTCGAAAAAGATATCGCAAATTGGCTAGTAAATATCCTTCCAACTATAGCAATGAAAAGCGGTTTGCTAAAAGATATCAAACAAGATTTTGAGACTCATTTTGAAGATTTCGAATTGTTTTGGTTCAGTAAACCTATGAAAAATTTACGTGAATCTGGATTGTTGATTCTTTAGTGTTTTTGGTTCAATAATCGCTTATTACTTTAAATTATTGTTATTTAAGTGTTATTTTCATATTAAAACATGTTTTTTGTTGATTTTTTTATATATTTAAAAAAATATACAGAACCCCTTTTATGAATATAATAGTTAATAAATTTAAAAATTCCACCTATTTCAAGGTTATTTCGCTATTATCTTTAGTTTCCATTGGGTTATTATTGATTGTCCTTTCATTATATCTTTATATGAGAGTTCAAGAAAAGGAAATTTTCAGGAACAGTAAAGAACTTTATGTAAATGAAATCAATTCACTTCTAAAATTAAATTCAGAATCTTATTGCGCAGTTATAAATGATGTCACATATTGGGATGAGTTTGTTGATTTTACAAAGACAAAAGACTTAGAATGGTTTAATACCTCAATTGCTATTTTAATTGATACCTATAAAGTAGAACATTTGTCCACTTATTCCGCTAATGGTGAGTTTATTACTAAAGTATCTACGTTAAAAATAAAATCCAAAAATTTTATACCCAAAGAAGCTTTTAATCGAATAAATGAAAAGAAAATTGATAAATTTTATCTAAAAATTCCCGAAGGAATTGTTGAGGTGTATGGCGCATCAATTCATCCGTCTAATGATCCTTTTAAAAACAAAACCAAACCATCTGGTTATTTCTTTATGGTGCGGCTAATGGATAGAGATTATTTTGCTAATATTGAAGAAATATGTAGTTCGAAAATTAAATTTTATGAAGGGAATGAAATCGCATTAAAAACAGTTTTTACAACAGTTCCATTACTAGATGTTAATAAAAATGAAGTAGCTAAACTGTATTTAAAAAGAGCTTATAATATTGATTTTGATATTACAAAAAGTATTCTTGCGGTTATGGCAATTGCAATACTTTTAGCTTGGGCAATATTCTTTTATTATGCTGATAAATGGGCCAGATTGCCTTTGAATTTAATAAAGCGAATTTTAAAGAAAAGCGATGTTGATGCCATTGAAGATTTAAAAAACATTAAAGGAGAATTCCGTTACATGGGGAAACTTTTTGAAGAAAATTTCAAGCAAAAAGCAGAACTGATATCTTCTAAACAAAAAGCAGAAGAAAGCGATAAATTGAAATCAGCTTTCTTAATGAATTTATCTCACGAAATTAGAACGCCAATGAACGCAATTGTTGGTTTTTCAGATTTGTTATTAGATGAGAAAACTACAGAAGTAGAAAGGCACGAGTTTGTTAGAATTGTACAACATAATAGCAGAAGTTTACTCAGTATTGTAGATGATTTAATTGAAATGTCTAAAATTGATTCCGATTTAATACAACCAAATTACAGAAATGTTAATTTAGATAATGTGTTAAATGCAGCTTTCGAATCGGCAAGTTTCTCAAATAAAAATCCAAATGTTGTTGTGAAATTACAAGAACCAAATGAGAAAGTGAAAACGAACATTGTTACGGATGTTGTCAAGCTAAATCAAATCATTATCAACTTATTAAATAATGCTTTGAAATTCACAGAAGAAGGTTTTGTAATTTTAGATTATGAAGTAGATAATGCAAATAAACTAATCGTTTTTCATGTTAAAGATTCAGGAATTGGAATGCCGGATGACTTCAAAGACAAAATTTTTAAACGTTTCAATAAAATCAATGCCAAAAATATTTCAGCTAATGAAGGTTTAGGTTTAGGATTGGCAATTTCAAAATCGTACGTGGAAATGTTAGGAGGAACTATTTCTGTAGATACTAAAGAAGGTTTAGGTTCCACTTTTACCTTCACAATTCCTTTAAAATATGCTGAAAAAGATTCGGTTGAGGTGGAGAAATTAAATCAAATTGTAAATTTTTATTTAGGTAACGAAGAGGTTATTTTAGTGGCTGAAGATGATAATATCAATTTTAAACTTATTGAAAAATTACTAAAAATCTTTAATTTTAATGTCATCAGAGCCAAAGATGGTATAGAAGCAGTTGAGATTTGTAGCACTAATTCTAAAATTGATTTGGTTTTTATGGATATTAAAATGCCAAATTTAGATGGCTATGGAGCGTTTCAGAAGATACGTGAATTCAATAAAACACTTCCTATAATCGCACAAACTTCCTATTCTTTTCCAGAAGAAGTAGAAAAAATAAAACAACTAGGTTTCAACGATTTTATCTCCAAACCTTTAGATAAAGAGCGTTTGTACGAATTGGTGAAAAAATACTTTAATAAGTAATGTTTTAACTATATCATTTTTACAAATTCTTCTAAATAATATTTACGAAAACGTTTTCTTTTGCTTATTTTTACGCTCAAATTATATGTAATTATGAGCAAACCTTATAAAATTTCAGTAAACCAAGATCAGGTTTTTAACCTTACTGAAAACAGCTTAACGACTTTAGATGCTGTAAGTGTAGAAGAAAATCATTTTCATATTCTAAACGAAAACACACCTTTTCAGGCAGAAATTAGTTCAGCTGATTTCAATTCAAGAAAGTACCAAGTAAAAGTTAACGGAAACACCTATCAAGTTACGATTGCCAACGAACTTGATTTATTAATTGAATCTATGGGAATTGCTGTAGGTGCTGGTAAAGTAGTTAATGAAGTAAAAGCGCCAATGCCAGGATTAATCTTAGAAGTATGCGTAGTTGTTGGACAAGAAGTAACAGAAAACGAACCTTTACTAATTTTAGAAGCTATGAAAATGGAAAACACATTAGTATCGCCTCGTAGTGGAAAAATCAAATCTATTGCCGTTGAAAAAAGCAACGCGGTAGAAAAAGGACAATTGTTAATCGAGTTTGAGTAAAATTCAGTGTTCAGTCTCAGTTTTGAGTATTCAGTTATTCAGATTGTCACACTGAGCGGAGTCGAAGTGTTTTCGATAAAAAAACAAAAAAAATCTTTGTGTCTTAGTGCCTTCGTGGCAAAACATAGTTTAAATGAAAAAAATATTAGTTGCAAATAGAGGTGAGATTGCCATTCGAGTAATGCAAACTGCCAAAAAAATGGGAATTAAAACGGTTGCTGTATATTCTACAGTGGATAGAAATTCGCCACACGTAAAATTTGCTGATGAAGCCGTTTGTATTGGTGAAGCGCCATCGAATCAATCGTATTTATTAGGAGATAAAATTATAGAAGTTTGTAAACAATTAAACGTAGATGGAATCCATCCAGGTTACGGATTTTTGAGTGAAAACGCAGATTTCGCAGAACTAGCCGAAAAAAATAACATTACGTTCATCGGACCGAAATCTAAGGCGATGAAAGTGATGGGAAGTAAATTAGCTGCGAAAGAAGCAGTGAAAGCTTTCAATATTCCAATGGTTCCAGGTTTAGATGAAGCGATTACAGATAT
>CAYWVV010000057.1:10821-19196 GCA_964461805.1 uncultured Flavobacterium sp. | reverse complement strand
TTATTTCCTGTAAAAGCAAATGGAGACGTTCTGTTTCTATCAGTATTGTCTAATAAAACATCTGGCAATTTACCTACTACGTTTAATTTTAAATCTGTTTTTTCTTCTGGAGATAATTTCCCTTGCGTAACACCTTCTAATTCTGCTAAAACTTTTGTTAGTTGTTGTCCAATAAACACGGATATAATTGCTGGTGGCGCTTCGTTAGCTCCTAAACGGTGATCGTTACTTGCTGATGCAATTGACGCTCTCATTAATTCTTCGTAATCATGAACCGCTTTAATCGTATTGATAAAAAACGTTAAGAACATTAAGTTACTCATTGGCGTTTTTCCTGGCGCTAATAAGTTAATTCCAGTATCTGTTGCTAATGACCAGTTGTTGTGTTTACCCGATCCATTTACGCCTTTGAAAGGTTTTTCATGGAATAACACTTTAAAATCGTGTCTTTCCGCTACTTTTTCCATCACATCCATTAATAAAGAGTTGTGATCCACGGCTAAATTAGTTTCTTCGAAAATAGGTGCTAATTCAAATTGTCCTGGCGCTACTTCATTATGACGAGTTTTAACTGGAATTCCTAACAACATACATTCGTATTCTAATTCTCTCATATATTGTAATACTCGAGTTGGAATAGAACCAAAATAATGATCGTCTAACTGTTGTCCTTTAGAAGATGTATGTCCTAATAAAGTTCTTCCTGTTGCGATAATGTCAGGTCTAGTTGCTGCTAAAGCAGAATCAATTAAGAAATATTCTTGTTCCCAACCTAAAGTTGGCGTAATTTTTTTAATGTTTTTATCGAAATATTTAGCTACTTCAGTTCCAGCAGTATCAATAGCACTTAACGCTCTTAATAAAGGTGTTTTATTATCTAAAGCTTCTCCTGTATAAGAAACAAAAATAGTAGGAATACACAGCGTACTTCCAAATATAAATGCTGGAGAAGTTGGATCCCAAGCCGTATATCCACGTGCTTCAAAAGTATTTCTAATTCCTCCGTTTGGAAAAGAAGAAGCGTCTGGTTCTTGTTGTACCAATTGCGAGCCACCAAATTTTTCTACTGGATCTGAACCATCCATTGAAGTTTCAAAAAAGGCATCGTGCTTTTCAGCAGTGGTTCCAGTTAATGGTTGAAACCAGTGTGTATAATGTGTTACATTTTTAGATAAGGCCCATTCTTTCATTCCCATTGCTACATAGTCAGCAATTTTACGATCGATTTTTGTTCCTTGTTCAATAGCATTTTTAACCGCTTTGTAGGCATCTGGAGTTAAAAACTGTCGCATGGCTTTATCGCCAAAAACATTTGAACCAAAAATTTCTGATTTTCTTGCTGTTTCTTCAAAAGAAACTGGTTTTCTACTAGTAGCTTTTTCTAAAGCTTGGAAACGAAGTGTAGCCATAAAGTTGTGTTTTAAAAATTATATCCTTAATTTTATAGGACAAAAATACAAATAATTACCAAATAAAAAAACATACCCCATAAAAAATAGGGGTTAAAATAAAATAAAAACTTTTTAAATGAATTTTTACTTCGCAATTATAGGGTGTACTCCAAAAAACCGACTAACAGAACAACATGATGTGTTTTTCGGAATAGCTAATTACTTAAAAGAATTGATTCCGCATATTTCTAATTCTTGGAAAGAATGCAACGGAAAATTTCATATAGATTCTTGGCGAAAGGTTGAATTTATAGACAATTACAAAATCGAAGTGGTTGAAAAAGACTCCTATTCAGGGGAAGAAAAAATTTTCTTTATCAATTTAGGTGGCTATTTACCTAACGATATGGAAGAATACCATCACAAAATACTAATTGTAGCAAAAACAAAAGCTGAAGCCATCCGTAAAGCAAAAAAATCTCCATTTTATAAAAAATTTAGTTTCAAAGAAGCTCCATCTCACATAGATGAAAAATATGGTGTTGATGTCGACGAAATTTATAAAATAGACGATATATTACTTCCCGAATTTAAGAATAAATACAGTTTAAAAATTACCAAAACAGACACCTACTCAGAAGACAAACTAAACGTGGCATATTTAAGCTTACCGAAACTAAAAAAGTCTGATTTTTAATTTATATTTGCTAAAAAATCAAGTATTATGACAGTTTGGATTATTTTTCTAATCGCTATTTCAATTTTCTTAGCCTTAGATTTAGGTGTTTTCAATAAAAACCCACATATTATTAGCAGTAAAGAAGCCTCAAAATGGACTATTTTATGGGTAACACTTTCATTCTTCTTTTCCGGAGTAGTTTACCTATTATATAGTGGTGAACATATTGCTAATCCAACAAACTTAAAAGCAGCCGATGCTTCCATTAAATATATTACTGGTTATTTAATTGAACTTTCTTTAAGTGCCGACAACATATTTGTAATAGCTATAATCTTTTCATCTTTTAAAATACCACAAAAATACCAACATAGAGTTTTATTTTGGGGAATCATAGGAGCGATAGTATTTAGAGGTTTAATGATCTTTTTAGGTGTAGCACTTATCAACAGATTTGAATGGATTATTTATGTTTTTGGAGCTTTCTTAATTTTTACTGCCATGAAAATGCTTTTCAGCAAGGAAGAAGAAGAATTTGATCCAAAAGATTCTAAAATCTACAAATTAATAGGTAAAATATTTCCAGTACATACTGAAATTGAAGGTCAAAAATTCTTTATCAAAAAAGACAAAATTAATTATGTAACTCCTCTGTTTATTGCTTTAATCGTAATTGAAGTGATGGATGTTATTTTTGCTTTAGATAGTGTCCCTGCCATTTTAGCGATAACCTCGGATCCGTTTTTGGTATTTAGTTCTAACATCTTTGCTATTTTAGGATTACGATCTATGTATTTCTTTTTAGCAAATATGATTGAAAAATTCAGCTATATCGAATATAGTTTGATTGCTATTTTGACATTCGTAGGAATTAAAATGCTGTTGATTCATCACTTTCCAGAATTTTTCCCAGAATGGTTGTCGTTGGCATTTATTGCAGTATCGATTACACTCGGAGTGGTAGTTTCCCTTCAAAAAAACAAAAACAACTAATGAAAGTATATACTAAAACAGGAGATAAAGGCACTACTGCCCTATTTGGCGGAACTCGAGTACCAAAAGACCACATCAGAATTGAAAGTTATGGAACAGTTGATGAATTAAATTCACATATCGGATTAATTCGTGATCAAGATATGGATTTACATTATAAAGAAATTTTAATAGAAATCCAAGATAGATTATTTACTGTTGGCGCTATTTTAGCCACTCCGCCTGAAAAAGAAGTCTTGAAAAATGGTGAAAAACGCCTTCAAAATCTTGGAATTCTTGAAAGTGACATCGAATTATTAGAAAATGAAATTGATGTAATGGAAGACGCATTACCCCCAATGACACATTTTGTTTTGCCAGGTGGACATACAACTGTGTCATATTGTCATATTGCACGTTGTGTTTGTAGAAGAGCCGAGCGTTTAGCGGTGCATTTGAGTCATAATGAACCTGTCGCTGACATAGCCATTACCTACTTAAACCGACTTTCTGACTATTTATTTGTATTGGCACGAAAGTTGTCTCATGATTTGAACGCTGAAGAAGTGAAGTGGATTCCACGAAAATGAGTTTGGAGTGAAGAGTAATTAGTAAGGAGAAAACAGAAAATATCCAGACTAAAAACTACCAACTCTCAACTAAAAAAAAAGTTCTTAAAATTTATTAAAAAATAATTCAAAAAAAACTTGTCTTTTTAAGTAATAAATTTATTTTTGCATTAAACTAAAAAATCTAAATAAGATGTATTGGACGTTAGAATTAGCATCATATTTAAGTGATGCACCATGGCCTGCAACAAAAGACGAATTAATTGACTACGCGATTAGAGCTGGAGCACCATTAGAAGTAGTGGAAAACTTGCAGTCTATTGAGGATGAAGGTGAAATTTATGAGTCGATGGAAGAAATTTGGCCTGATTATCCAACAGACGAAGATTATCTTTGGAACGAGGATGAATATTAAAAAATAAATAACCCAATAAAAAGTCTCTTCGGTGAGGCTTTTTTTTTGGTTATCTTAGCAAACGAAAAACAAAACCGCAATGAGTTCTGGAGAAACTGAAACAAGTTCAGTTTAAACAACATATATAAAAAAAAGATTATGAGTATTATAAATTCGATATTAAAAGTATTTGTAGGAGATAAAACTGCAAACGATATCAAAGCCATTCAACCAATTGTGAATAAAATTAATTCTTTTCAAGAAGGATTAAAAACGATTTCACACGACGAATTGAGAGCTAAAACTGCTTTCTTTAAAGATAAAATCAAGCAAGCTCGTGCAGAAAAAGACAACAAAATTGAAGCCTTAAAAACAGAGGCAGAAAATACTGTTGATGTGGATGCTAGAGAAAACATATATTCAGAAATTGATAAGTTAGAAAAAGAAGCTTACGAGATTTCTGAAAAAGTATTAAACGAAATTTTACCTGAAGCGTTTGCTGTATTAAGAGAAACAGCTCGTCGTTTCAAAGAAAACACTTCTATTACTGTTACTGCAACAGCTAAAGACAGAGAACTTTCTGCAGATAAACCGTATATTACACTTGTTGGTGACGAAGTAAACTGGGCAAATTCTTGGGATGCTGCTGGTAAACCAATTACTTGGGATATGATTCATTACGACGTTCAGTTAATGGGTGGTATCGTATTGCATCAAGGTAAAATTGCCGAAATGCAAACCGGAGAAGGAAAAACGTTAGTTGCTACTTTAGCACTTTACTTAAACGCACTGACAGGAAACGGAGTACACTTAGTAACCGTGAATGACTACTTAGCCAAACGTGATAGTACTTGGAAAGCGCCAATATTTGAATTTCATGGTTTAACTGTGGACTGTATTGACAACCACCAACCCAACACAGAAGCTAGAAGAAAAGCCTACAACGCCGATATTACTTACGGTACAAATAACGAATTTGGTTTCGATTATTTACGTGATAATATGGCCAATTCTCCAGAAGATTTAGTACAAAGAAAACATAACTTCGCGATTGTCGATGAGGTCGATTCAGTATTAGTGGATGATGCAAGAACACCATTAATTATTTCTGGACCAGTGGAAGATGGTGACAGACATGAATTTTTAGAATTAAAACCAAAAGTTGAAAATTTATTCGCTTTACAAAAGAAAATTGCAACGGATTGTTTAACAGAAGCAAAACGTTTATTAAAAGAAGGAAACACTAAAGATGGTGGTTTCCAATTATTAAGAACGTACCGTGCTTATCCAAAAAATAAAGCATTAATTAAGTTTTTATCTGAAGAAGGTGTGAAACAAATTCTTCAAAAAACGGAAAATGCTCACATGCAAGATAACAACAGAGAAATGCCTAAAGTAGATGAGGCGTTATACTTTGTTATCGAAGAAAAAAACAACCAAGTAGAATTAACAGATAACGGAATTAAGTACTTATCACAAGATACAGATGAAACGTTCTTCGTTTTACCAGATATTTCTACTGGAATTTCAGCTATTGAAAAACAAAATTTAGATAAAGATGCAGAAGCAGAATTAAAAGAAGATTTATATAGAGAATTCTCTATCAAATCTGAAAGAATTCATACGCTAACGCAATTATTAAAAGCATACGCGGTATTCGAAAAAGATACTGAATATGTAATCATGGACAATAAAGTAATGATTGTTGATGAATCTACAGGTCGTATTATGGATGGTCGTCGTTATTCTGATGGATTACACCAAGCGATTGAAGCAAAAGAAAATGTAAAAATTGAAGCTGCGACGCAAACATTTGCAACAGTTACTTTACAAAATTATTTCCGTATGTACAGCAAATTAGCGGGTATGACGGGAACTGCCATCACTGAAGCTGGTGAATTCTTCGAAATCTATAAATTAGATGTTGTGGAAATCCCAACCAACAGAGGAATGGCTCGTATTGACAGAGAAGATTTAATTTACCGATCAGTACGTGAAAAATTTAATGCCGTTATTGAAGATGTTGTAGAACTTTCTAATGCTGGAAGACCCGTATTAATTGGAACAACTTCTGTAGAAATTTCAGAATTATTAAGTAGAATGCTAAAAATGCGTGGGATCAATCATAATGTATTGAATGCCAAAATGCATAAAAGCGAAGCGGAAATTGTAGCAGAAGCTGGTCAACCAGGAGTAGTAACTATCGCAACAAACATGGCTGGTCGTGGAACGGATATTAAATTATCTCCAGAAGTAAAAGCGGCTGGTGGATTAGCAATTATCGGTACAGAACGTCATGATTCTCGTCGTGTTGATAGACAGTTACGTGGTCGTGCAGGTCGTCAAGGTGATGTGGGAAGTTCACAATTCTATGTTTCATTGGAAGATAACTTAATGCGTTTATTCGGTTCAGAAAGAGTCGCAAAAGTTATGGACAGAATGGGATTAAAAGAAGGTGAAGTGATTCAACATTCTATGATGACAAAATCTATCGAACGTGCGCAGAAAAAAGTAGAGGAAAATAACTTTGGAACTCGTAAGCGTTTATTAGAATATGATGATGTTATGAATTCACAACGTGAAGTCGTTTACAAACGTCGTCGTCACGCTTTACAAGGCGAAAGATTGAAAGTAGATATCGTAAACATGATTTATGATACGTGCGAAGTAATTGTAGAAAACAACAAAATTATAAACGATTTTAAAAATTTCGAATTCCAATTAATTAGAACTTTTTCTATCACTTCACCAGTTACAGAAGCAGAATTCGCTAAATTAAATCAACAACAAATTGTTGCGAAAACATATAAAGCGGCTTACGCCTATTACGAAGAAAAAGTAATTCGTGATGCCAAAGAAGCCTTTCCAATTATTAAAGACGTTTACGAAAATAACAACGGTCAATTTGAAAGAATTGTAGTGCCTTTTTCAGATGGAATTAAAACTTTAAACGTAGTTACTAATTTAACGAAAGCCTACGAAACAGAAGGGAAATCGTTAATTACAGATTTCGAAAAAAATATCACTTTAGCTATTGTAGATGAATCTTGGAAGAAACATTTACGTAAAATGGATGAAATGAAACAATCGGTGCAATTAGCCGTTCACGAACAAAAAGATCCTTTATTAATTTACAAGTTTGAAGCATTTAAATTATTTAAAGCGATGATTGAACAAGTAAACAAAGATGTCATTTCGTTCTTATTTAAAGGAGAATTGCCAAGACAAAACGCAAATGATATTCAGGAAGCACGCGAAGAAGCTAAGAAAACAAATTACACAGAATCTAAAGATGAAGTATTAAATTCTGATGAATTAGCTGAAGCGAACAGAGAAGCAGGTAACAATGCGCAACAACGTCCAGCGGTTACAGAAACTATAGTTCGTGACCAACCGAAAATTAATAGAAACGACAACGTGACTATTAAAAACGTAATGAGCGGAAAAAGCGAAACAATGAAATACAAAAAAGCAGAAGCAATGTTAGCATCTGGTGAGTATGTAATTGTAAATGAATAATTTGTCACACTGAGTGGAGTCGAAGTGTCTCAACAAAACAAAATCCTTAATTAGAAATAATTAAGGATTTTTTGTTTTAAAACCCTATCTTTACTAAACAAATAATGCGCAGTAACTATAAAACTAACCATCATGGCTAAAAGTCAAGACGCAAAAAAGGTTGCCAAAAAAGAACCTTTAAAAACAGCAAAAGAGAAAAAAGAAGAAAAAAGAGATAAGAAAAACAATCCGAAAAGAGATTAAATAACACAGTCCTGAATTAGCAATAATTGAGGACTTTTTTATTACAAACTTTTAGTACTTTTACAAAAAAATTAAAATGATTTACTTAGAACCCATTCACGCCATATTTGAAACACTAAAAACAAGTTTAGCAAACGGAACTTTTGCCAAATTAACATTAGGTAAAACCATTGGAAAAACAGAATTAACCAACATTTATTTCCGTACGATTGTTGATAACGACGTATTGAAATTCAATGTGACTTTTAGATATTTATCTGAAGAAATTGTAGAAATAAAACCAATTGAAGATGTGGTGATGCTTTTAAGTCAATACCTCAACAATCCGTTTTTGACTGTGATTTTATTTACTACAGAAAAAGACATCCTAATCAAACTAAACAAAAAACGAATTGCCACTGTTTCAGAAATGGACAATACATTCAAAAATGCCGATCCTGTTTTGTTGGAATACTTGAAGTTGAAGAAATAAAACTGATTATTTTAAAACATATAAGTCATATAAGCTTTAATTACAAAACTTATATGACTTGTTTGTTTATGAGTTTTTTTCAGTAGGACAAACTATGCGCATAACTTATGTGAACTATTTCGAGCGGAGCGACTTT
>CAYWVV010000057.1:0-10721 GCA_964461805.1 uncultured Flavobacterium sp. | reverse complement strand
AGGACAAACTATGCGCATAACTTATGTGAACTATTTCGAGCGGAGCGACTTTTACCCACAATCCAAACTATGTTCCTATGCGTTTAAAACTTACATGACTTATATGTTTTAAATTACAACTCATCCGGAAAAATTTTCCCTGGATTTAAAATATTATTCGGGTCGAAAATAGCTTTAATGCGTTCTAATAATTCCAAATGCACTTTACCAAAAGCAATATCCATATAGTTTTTTTGTACCAAACCAATGCCGTGTTCACCAGAAAGTGTGCCTTTTAATGAAACGGTTAATTCGAAAATTTCTCTAATCCCTTTTGGGACTTCAATTTGCCAATTGTCATCTGACATGTTTTCTTTGATGATATTCACGTGTAAGTTTCCATCACCAGCATGTCCGTAACAAACTGAACGAAATCCGTATTTATTTCCAATTTCTTTAATTCCTTTTAGCAAAATTGGCAATTCATAACGTGGTACAACTGTATCTTCTTCTTTATATATCGAATTCGATTTCACCGCTTCACCTACTCCTCTTCGCATTCTCCAAAGTGCATTTTTTTGCTCTTCCGTATCGGCAAATAAAACCTCATCAATTTCAAATTGCTCTACAACTTCTAGTATTTTCTCCGCTTCTAACATTAAAATTTCAGGATAATTTCCGTCAACTTCAATTAACAAATGTGCTTGATGTTCAGGTTTAATATCAACTGAAATACCATCTAAAAACTTTACAGTCCAATCAATGGCATCACGTTCCATAAATTCCAAAGCACTTGGGACAATTCCGGCTCTAAAAATCGCTGAAACAGCTTCACAAGCTTGTTCTGCTTTATAAAACGGAACTAATAACAACACATTATGTTTGTTTTGCGGAATTAACTTCAGCACAATTTTTGTGATCACGCCTAAAGTTCCTTCACTTCCAACCATCAATTGCGTTAAGTTGTAACCTGTAGAATTTTTTAAAGTGTTTGCTCCTGTCCAAATGATATCTCCTGTTGGCAAAACGACTTCTAAATTTAAAACATAATCTTTTGTCACGCCATATTTTACGGCACGAGCACCACCAGAATTTTCGGCAATATTTCCGCCAATCCAGCAACTTCCCATACTACTTGGATCGACAGGATAAAACAAGCCTTTTTCAGCAACTGCTTCACGTAAAACTTGAGTAATAACTGCTGGTTCTACAATAACTTGTAAATTATTCTCGTCTATTTCTAAGATTTTATTCAAACGTTCTAGCGACAAACCAATTCCTCCATAAATGGATAACGAGCCACCACTTAATCCTGTTCTAGCACCAATTGGCGTAGTTGGAATTTTATATTGATTCGCCACTTTTAAAATTTCAGAAATTTCTTGAGTATTTGCTGGTTTTATTACGACTTGCGGAGGAAAAGATAAATCTTCTGTTTCATCGTGTCCGAAATGCATTAAGGTTTCTGCATCGGTAAATATGTAGTTTTCACCAACAATAGCGGTTAGTTTTTGAAAGGCTTCTGTATTGAAATTCATTGTTATGTTTTTTTATTTTTTTATTTTGCCACGAATTCACGAATTTTCTTTTTTCTGTTTGTGAATTAAAAAATTTTATCTTCGATGAACGAATTTGTCGAATCGTTTATTTTTAATTCGTGCATTCGTGACTTATATTTATTTGATAATCAAATTTTTATTATGAAAACGATTGCCCTAGCCCTGATAGTAGCGGCATCCTTTTGTTTTTGATGTTTTTTTGGGAACAGCAAAAAGAAAAGATATAGCGGATAGCAGGATTTGGCTTCTGAAAAAAAATTCTTACTTTTACACAAAGCAATATTCATTGAGTAAAAATAATAAAATATCTGCACTTTCCGAAAAAGACGGCGTAAATAAACCTGAAATACTGAGTTTACAGGTGGCGAAGCATATTCAAGAATTTAGAAAGAAAGAAATTTTGGCGTCTGAATTGATTGAAAAAATTATTGCTGGCGATAAAGTCGCTTTGAGTCGTGCTATAACTTTAATTGAAAGTACGAATATCAATCATTTAGAAAAGGCGAACGAAGTCATAAATGGTTGTTTATCTTTTGCAAATAAATCGGTACGAATTGGGATTACCGGCGTGCCAGGTGTTGGAAAAAGCACGTTTATTGAAGCGTTTGGAAAACATTTGACAGGTTTAGGTAAAAAAGTCGCGGTTTTGGCTATCGACCCAAGTAGCACGCTGAGTCACGGAAGTATTTTAGGAGATAAAACCCGAATGGAAGAATTAGTAAAAGATGAAAATGCTTTTATTAGACCCAGTGCTTCGGGCGAAAGTTTAGGAGGTGTGGCCAGAAAAACCCGTGAAGCTATTATTTTATGTGAAGCGTGCGGATTTGATACGATAATTATTGAAACTGTTGGTGTTGGGCAAAGTGAAACCGCTGTTCATAGTATGGTAGATTTCTTTTTGCTCTTAAAAATTTCTGGAGCTGGCGATGAATTACAAGGTATCAAACGCGGAATTATGGAAATGGCAGATGCGGTGGTAATTAACAAAGCGGATGGCGACAACATACAAAAAGCCAAAATGGCAAAGGTAGAATTCAACCGAGCGTTGCATTTGTTTCCGATGAAAAATTCTGGTTGGAGTCCGAAAGTGACTACTTGTAGTGCTATAACTACTGACGGAATTGCTGAAGTGTATGGTATAATTACAGAATATATTACGTTAACCACAACATCCGGTTATTTCAACCAAAAACGCGAAGAACAAAACCAATATTGGATGTTAGAAACGATCAATGAACAATTGAAAAATAGTTTTTACAACCATCCTGAAATCATCAAACAATTAGAATTGGTGAAACAACAAGTTTTCAACCATGAAATTTCTCCTTTTAGTGGTGCACAGTTTTTGTTGGATGTTTTTAAGAAGAAATAATACGCCTCAATATAAATTTAGAAATCCTGAAAGTTCTATTTTCAGGACTTTTTTTTAAGAGTTGCTGAAAGTGGGAGAATTCAATGAATCAATACAACATTTGATAAAATAGCTTAATAATTTTCATTACTTTATTTACGTATCTTTTAACAAGACTTTTTAGATAAATTAACATCTGCTATAGCAAATTATCATAGGTTTGCTTGAAAATAATTAAATCAAAAATCTTATGAAAAAATCCTTTTTAGCAGTCGTACTACTGTTTTCGTTTTTTGTTGCTAAGGCACAAAATAAAAATGACTACCCTGTAAATCCTTATGAAAAGAAAAATGAAGTTATAGTGAATTTAATTGCACCTTTAGCGGGAGGGATTGGTGTAAGTTATGAAAGACATTTAAACAGAAAATCATCATTGGGAACTTCTTTTATGTATACTTACGATAATAGCAAGGATGAAGATATGAATTATTCAATTTCTCCATATTACAGAATGTATTTTGGTAAGAAATATGCTTCAGGCTTTTTTGCAGAAGGATTTGGAATGATTATGTCAGTTGATGGAAAAAAAAAATATGATACAGCACAAAAAATAACATTTACTGAGAACCCTGATGTTATTAATTTTTCAGTTGGTGTTGGTCTAGGTTGGAAAGGCGTTACTAAAAGCGGATTTGTCTATGGCGCTAACCTTGGTTATGGAAAAATGTTGTTTAATGAAGATAAAACCGACCATGATATAGTTGCTAAAGTTGGTTTAAATTTAGGCTATAGATTTTAACACAAAAACCCAATAGCGTGGATTTGCAATCCGTGTCTTAAAAATCCTGAAAGTTTCTATTTTCAGGATTTTTAGTTTGTGAGAATTTTTGTAGGTTTGAAAAGCAAAATTAAAGTTAAGCACATCTACTCTCTTCAGAATGTAGTGGCTTAATAAAAAGTGCAATAATTACGTGTATTAACAAGTTATGCACTATTCAAAAAACTATCATTTACCTATGAGTATTTATTCATCAAATTTATTTAGAAACTGGAATTTAATATTGTTAATAATTGTTACTATTTCATCTTGCAGAGAAGATAATGGATTTCGGGAAATTAAAACTGAAAACTATACAATGACTATTCCGAATGATTTAGAACTTACTAATCATCTAAATGAATTAACTAAAATCCAATTTCAAAATATAAAAGAAGATATTTATTTCATTGTATTAGATGAACCGAAACACCTTTCAGCTCCAACTTTACTTGATTATTACAAACTTATTCTCAACCATTTTCGGGAAATAAATGATGATTTCCATATCGTGGAATATGGAAAAACCAAAATCAATTCTTGCGATGCAATAATTTTTTCTATGTATGGAAAAGATTTAGAAGATGGAATTTATACTTATTATCGATATGCTGTGATTGAAGACGGGAAAAATTATTATCAAATAATGTCATGGTCACATATGAAGAATAAAAAAAAATTAGTTGGAAAAATGCAAAAAATCATTTGGTCGTTTAAATCAAAAAACAGTGCATAACAGGCGTTTGGCAAGATTGCGAATTTTGTAGTAAATTCACGTTTACATTTCGCAAGAAATTTTATCTTTGATAGAAAATAATTAGTTCCGTACTTCGCAACATCACCAAGCGCTGGAACGTCAAAGTAATTATCCCAAAAACTACATTTTATGAAAGAATATTATGTGCAATATCACAAAGCAGAAGAATTAGGTTTACCTAATAAACCATTTTATGATCATAGCGAAAATAGTCTTAGGAAGGAATTGAGATTTTTCACTTCAAAAAAGATGGTTCAAAACACTATTGGAAGCAAATGTTTCTTAATAGTTGGATTTGGAAAAAAAGGAAAAATGGATTTTTATCTTTGGAATGTAATAAATATAGAAAATGTAAGTTTTAAAGATTCTTTTTTTTGGGCTGAAGGAAGTGGTATTCAATTTAAAAATCCAATTTACCTTAACAACATTGAAAATTTTATTGAGTTGAAGAATTACACTGGAAATTTTGGTCTTGGTTTTACCAATATCACAAGTCTTGATTTTTGTAATAACTTATTGAAATTATCAACAGAATATGAGCAATATCTTTTATCAATAAAAAATCTTGAAGATGATTGGTTGAGTATTTCTGAAGCTAGAAAGATTTCAAAAGTTGAAAGAATTGGAATTTTAGCTCAAAGTAATAAAAAACCAGAAAAAACTACAATACAAGTTACTGTTTTTAAGAGAAATATTTATGTTATTGCAGAAACTTTGGAAAGAGCATCAGGCATCTGTGAAAGATGTAGAAAACCTGCACCCTTCATAAAAGATAAAGATGAAACTGAATATTTAGAAGTTCATCATATAATTCCTCTTGCTGAAGATGGAGACGATTCTGTTGAAAATACAATTGCACTTTGTCCAAACTGCCATAGACATGCTCATTATGGCAAAAAGACCTATAGTTATAATTACCGCTAACAGCGGTTTGGCGCAACAGCTAAATTTTAAATAAAAAACACTTTAGATTTTCTACCGGAAAATCTTATATTACCAAAAAAATAGTCGTTACTAAGCCAAGCGCAGGAACTTAAGCGGCTAGCCAAAACAGAAATAAAAAACATGAGCGAAATTCAACTAAATATTCAACAAGAATTCAGAGAGAAACAAGAAAAATATGTTTATTACTTAATTGCCATTTCAGTTTCAGCAATTGGATTTTCAATCTATAAAACAGAAAATCAAAGTTTGAGTTTGAGTAAAATACCACTAGGATTGGCAGTTATAAGCTGGAGCTTAAGTATCTTTTTGGGATTGAAATTCTTGAAATATGTAATTAGTTCTTTATATGCTAATAATAGTTATTTTGATTTAATAAAAGGCAAACATCCAAGTGTTGGTAGTCAACCTGAACTAATTAAAGACGGTGTCAAAGGATTGAGAGAAGCAATGGAAATTAATGGTGGAAGAATGAAAAAATATTTTGCGTGGCAAGGTTATCTCTTTTATTCTGGAATTCTACTATTTATTGTTTGGCACATAATCGAAATGTATTTAAAAACTTGTACAGGACAAATCACCTGCCACTAACAGTCGTTTTCTCCAGCTGTGCAAAGTCCCTACTACAGCGCGAATCCTTTCGCGTGGTCTAGTAAAAAAAATAAACCCAAAAAGAGCACCAATCCCTTGATGCTCTTTTCTATTTCATAAACTTCTTCCAACTTCCAACTTCACTCGCTGCGAAAAGTCTCCCGACTTTGAGCCATCAATAAATTATAAAAGAGTTCAAAGTCAGGAGACTTTCCACAACATATTAAAACAAAAAAAGAGCATCAATTAGTTGATGCTCTTTTATTTTTTGTGACCTTGTCTGGATTCAAACCAGAAACCTCTTGAGCCGTAATCAAGTGCGCTATTCAGTTGCGCCACAAGGCCTTATTTTTGTGAGTGCAAATATAGGAATAAATCTATTCCCTCCAAACATTTTTAAATAAAAAAATAAATAAAATAATTGTCGTCCTATCATTCTATTGTAAATCAACATTCTGTATATTTACTTTTCAACAATGAGTTAATTATTTACACATGAAAATTGAAGATTTTTTCAGAGATGTTCCAAATTTCCCTAAAGAAGGGATTCTATTTAAAGACATCACACCTCTTTTATTAAATTACGAAGCAACAAAATTATGTTTAGATACTTTGGCAAGTACTTTAATAAACAGAAAAATTGATAAAGTAATTGGAGTGGAAAGTCGAGGTTTTTTCTTTGGAACGCTTTTAGCTCAAAAATTAAATGCTGGATTTGTTCCTGTTCGAAAACCTAAAAAACTGCCCTATCAAACCATTTCTGCTTCTTACGCTTTAGAATATGGAACCGATAGTCTTGAAATACATATTGACGCCATACAACCAGGCGATAAAGTAGTAATCCACGATGATGTGTTAGCCACTGGCGGAACTGCAGAAGCCGTTTGTAAATTAGTAGAACAATTAGGTGGTGAAATAGTACAAGTAAATTTCTTAATGGAATTGACTTTTTTAAACGGTAAAAACAAATTACAAGGAAAAGAACTATTTGCTGCGGTTACTTATTAGTTTCATCTAAAGCCTTGCAAGTAATAATATAGCGCCAAGCAATAATTGCTTTTTGTAATTTGGTAGCTCTCGCTAAATCAAGACGTTGCTTAGAATAACTTGGCAAAAGGGCTTTATTAATTTTGGCTAATATTTTAAACATTCTTTTTTTGTTTGGCGCAAAACTACTAAAAAAAATCCCATATTGTGTTTAAAACAATACGGGATTTTGATTTTTATTCGCTTCGTCAGTTCTAGTGTTCCGATTTTTCATCGGAATATATCGAGAACCTTCTATTTATCGTCGCTAATATAAGTTTTGTTACCATTTTTGTTAATGTAGTATCTTCCACCTCTTGGTCCAGTAAATACTTTTTTACCGTTATACATACCAGTGGCTTTGTCTGCTACTTTTTTCTCAGCTGCTCTAGAAGCTGGTGTTTCTTTCACATCTTCTTTAATTTCAGCTGGTGTTTTCTTCTTAGCTTTTGTTTTTGCCTCTGTTTTTGTTGCAGTCGTTTTAGCTTTTGCTTCTGCTTTATTTCCAGCAGCTTTTGCTTTTCCAGCTGCAGCTTTTGCCGCTCCAGTTGCAGATGTACTATTTTCTTTTGCTTTAGCTGCTTTTTCTTTCGCAGTTGCTTTAGCTTTTTCTGTTTTTGCTTTATCCGCTTTTATTTTATCTGCTGTTTCTTTTGTTTCTTTCGCTTTTTTATCAGCTACTTTAGCTTTTGCTGCTGATTTTTCTTTTGCAACTTTTTCTTTTGTTGCTTCTTTTTTAGCAGTAGCCTCTTTTTTCTCTTTAGCTACTTCTGCTTCTTTCTTAGCTTTAGCTTTTTTCTCTTTCGCTACTTTTTCTTTTTTCGCTTTTTCGATTGTAGCTCTTTTTTCTCCAGCTGATGTTTCTTGTGCCATCGCACCATAAGACAACATTAGTGACAAACATAATAAAAGGATTCTCTTCATAGTTTTGTTTTTAATATTTAAATGATTTTATGGATTCTATTAATTGGAATGACGACCCCTTTTTTCAAAATTACTTCATCTGCTGTAATTCCCCAAACGGTGGTTTCTGTGACTTTTTTAGAAGATTCATCTTCAAAAAAGATTTTAATTTTTAAATGTTCTAAATTCCCTAAGGTCAAAGCGCGTTCTAAATCTGATTTGCGTTGGATCACATCATCTTTGTCAGATATCACATCTTTATGTGGAAACTTCAAAGAAGCAACTTCTTCTTTTTCAATTAGTTGAAAATCGTTCATACTATTATTTTTTTGTTAGTTCGGTTAAGTTATATAAAGTTACTCTTTTTTATATTTATGAACAAATGTAAATCGTAAAAATTAAATATTTTCTTTCGTATGTAGCTGATTATTATTTTTTAAAGGTCATACGGTATAGCCTATCTTTATTAGTGTTTGTTAGCAAACTTATTTTTTGTGGCTATTTCAAAAATAAACCTTAATTTTGCCCTACTATGCAAAAGATTATAAACATATTAAACAAACGCGCGCGGTTCGACTATGAAATCATAGACAAATATGACGCTGGAATTGTATTGACTGGAACTGAAATTAAATCCATTCGTTTAGGAAAGGCTTCTATTGCAGAAAGTTTTTGTGAATTTAACGAACAAACTGAACTTTTCTTAATTAATGCAACTATTGAAGAATATGCTTTTGGTACACATTATAACCACAAAGCAAAAAGCGAACGTAAACTGCTTTTAAATAAGAAAGAGCTTAAAAAATTAGATAAAGATTCGGATAATAAAGGTTTAACTATTGTTCCGTTACGATTATACACGAATGAAAAAGGGTTTGCAAAAGTAGAAATTGCCTTATGTAGAGGTAAGAAAAATTACGACAAGCGCGAAACAATGAAAGAAAACGATACCAAACGAGATATTGCCCGAATTAAAAAAGAATTTAGGTAATTTAAATTTACGATTTGGGATATCCGAATTAAGAATAAAAAGCCAGAATTTTCCTTTGAAGATTCTGGCTATTTTTTCAACTAACAAAAACTAAAAATAAAAATTACTAGGAATTTTATGTTAATTTAATAGAATAAATAGTAAAAATTATTTTAAAAAAGATAGAAATTCAATTCCATTTAACTAAATTTGAAGTACTTATCGTCAATTTTTTTTAAATTGATATTAAAATTCGAATATGGCAAAAAATTCTTTTACCTATCAAGAATTAGAAAATCAAATTGTAGAGCTAAAAAAGCAAAATGAAATTCTAAAATTACATTCCTTTATACAGAAAGAAAAAAGAAGAGAATATTATTACACAAGTATTCTTAATAATATTGGCGACCCTGTTTTTGTAAAAGATGATCAGAGCAGATTACTTATGGTTAATGATGCATTTTGTGAAATTTTTAATCTTCAAAGAGAGCAAATTATTGGAAAAACCCTTTCAGAAGATGTGTCTCCAGAAGAAAGAGAAAGCTTTTTAAAGATTGACAAACAAGTTCTTGAAAATGGAATTGAAAATATAAATGAAGAATCTTTAACAGTTCGTGGTGGGGAAACTCGAATAATTACTACAAAAAAAACAAGATTTCTAGATGCTGATAATAAAAAGTATCTCGTTGGAGTTATTCATGATATTACAGAACGAAAAAAAACAGAAATTTCACTGAAAGAGCTTATTGCAACAAAAGATAAACTTTTTTCAATTATAGCTCATGACTTAAGAAGCCCATTTAACAGTATCAATGGATTTTCAGAATTGTTAATAGAAAATAATGATGATGTGTTGTTAGAAGATTCAGAACAGTATAGTAAAATTATAAATTCTGCAGCAAAAAACACACTTACTTTACTAGATAACTTATTAAATTGGGCAAAATCTCAAACTGGACAACTCCATTTTAACCCAGAAAAAATTCTTTTCTCAGAAGTAGTTCAAGAAATAATAACACTTTCAAAAACTATTGCGAAATCAAAAAACATTGCATTAGAATGTTCTTGCACAGATAATTTAGAAATTTTTGCAGATGTAAATATGTTACATACAGTAGTAAGAAATCTTATTTCAAACGCTATTAAATTTACCAATGTTGGCGGCCACATTAAAGTTAGTACAGCATTAAAACAAGATCATGTTGAAATTACAATTTCCGATAATGGAATTGGTATCAACAAAGAAAAATGTACCGAACTTTTTAGTATTGCTTCAAACACAACAACACTTGGAACTGCAGACGAAAATGGATCGGGATTAGGATTGGTACTTTGCAAAGAATTTATACAGAAAAACAATGGTGATATTTGGGTTGAAAGTGAGGAAAACAAAGGAAGTAATTTCATATTTACCTTACCGATATACAAAGCATAAAAACGCCCCAAAAAGCGCGTTACTTTTGAGGCGTTATAAAATTATTATATTGATATTTTCCTAGATTTAGAGCTTCCTTTTCCCTTCTTACTTGGCTTCCTTTTCCCTTCTTACTTGGCTCTTTCTACTTTTTACTTGGCTCTTTTTACTTTTTACTTGGCTCTTTTTACTTTTTACTTGGCTCTTTTTTCTTTTTACTTGGCTCTTTTTTCTTTTTACTTGGCTCTTTTTACTTTTTACTTGGCTCTTTTTACTTTTTACTTGGCTCTTTTTACTTTTTACTTGGCTCTTTTTACTTTTTACTTGGCTCTTTTTACTTTTTACTTGGCTCTTTTTACTTTTTACTTGGCTCTTTTTACTTTTTACTTGGCTCTTTTTACTTTTTACTTGG
>CAYWVV010000056.1:0-19266 GCA_964461805.1 uncultured Flavobacterium sp. | reverse complement strand
CGTAGATGAAACGATGGGTAAAGGAAAATTAATTGATGAAATTTTTGGAGCAAAATGTGAAGGAAATTATATTCAACCTACTTTCATAACAGATTATCCAAAAGAAATGAGCCCGTTATGTAAACAACACCGTGATAATCCTGATTTAACAGAACGTTTTGAATTAATGGTTTGTGGTAAAGAAATTGCCAATGCCTATTCTGAATTAAACGATCCAATTGACCAACGTGAGCGTTTTGAAGCTCAAATGGCTTTAGCCGAAAAAGGTGACGATGAAGCTAACGGAATTATTGACGAAGATTTCTTACGTGCCTTAGAATACGGAATGCCACCAACATCTGGTTTAGGAATTGGAATGGACCGTTTGATTATGTTTTTAACGAACAATGCTTCTATTCAAGAAGTATTATTCTTCCCGCAAATGCGTCCGGAGAAAAAACAATTGGATTTAACTGAAGATGAAAAACTAATTGTAGCTTTATTAAAAGCTGAAAACAACCAACCGATCGGTGTTTTAAAAGACAAATCAGCCTTAAGCGGAAAAAAATGGGATGCAGCTATGAAAGGATTAGCAAAACATGGCTTAACCAAAGTTGTAGTTGACGGTGATCATAAATTAGTGGTTTTAGGCTAATAAAAATCAACGATATTCCTAACGACTTTTAGAAAAAAATAAAACAAAAAACCTCGAAACTTAATTGCTTCGAGGTTTTTTTAGTTTATTTATAATATGAATTTTTATTAAAACTTCAATCCGAACATCAACCCGTCGCCAATAAACCCACCTTGGTAACTACGAATATAATCTACTCTGAAAATTTTAAGTTTTCCAAATCCAATTCGATCTAAACCAACAGTCATTTCTTGATATGGCTTATTATCCGAGGTCGCTAACTGATGAAAACCTCCAACTAAATTCCAACCTAATTTATTTAACAACGGAATCTTATTCATAAAATAACCATTATCATTATAATTTACGTGCGTTTCAAAATATTGATTATTAGTCGATTGCGTGTAATACGACAACAAATTAAAACTCGTATTATACTGACCGTCAATTCGAACATGCGTTTGATTTCCATTAAAATGTTTGTAATCTGCAAATGAAATATTATCAGCGTTAAAGAATTTTCCAACTTTCATATTTAATTGTAAATCCCCTTTATTAGCAAGGGTTTTGCTGTAATTTAAACGCGCTTCTAAAAAATCATATTCATACCCTTTATCCGTTGCCAAAAAAGCTTTAGTATACGTAAAACCTAAAGAAGGATATTTCCCTGCATTCATATTCATTTTCCCATCAGGTCTTGTAATATATTTTTGACCGAAAACAATTCGAGAATTGACACTAAACTTTGTTACATGATGCTCATTAATAGCCGCAATGACTTCAGAACTTGGGAGTAACGGATTATTTGAACTGTACCTGTCATCCGTTTTATTAATGGCAAAATCTGTGGTATTAAATAAAGGTTTTCGGTTTTCGTATGCTAAATTCGCACTTAAAAATAACCCATTTACTACTTCTCTCCCCGCTCCTATTTCCACAAATTCTTTTTCATATACTTTCATGAAATTATTCTTAAAAACTAAAGAACTAATCGAATTTTCAATTCCAGAAATAGGCTCTGAATTATTAAACTGATTGACTTTATTCCCTCCTGTTAAACGAATAAAAGCATCATTTGTATTGTTGAATTTGTGATAAAAACCTACTGTAGGTCGTAAGCGTTCATCTGAAAAACCATATTGAAAATCAGATGTATAAGACGTATATTTTCCTTTTTCTTCATTGTAATTAGTATATGAAAAGCCTGATCCAATATGATATCCTTGAACCGTATTGAAATTTAAAGATGACAAATTAAACAAACCTTGGTAATTAAATCTGGTATTCTTAAAACTATTTTTAAAAGAATAACCCAATATGATTTTAGACAATTTAAACTTGTTCGAAATCTTATCTACGGAATCTAAATACACTTGAGAATTTCGGATTTTATATACACTGTCTTTTTTTACATAATTCGTAGTTTCTTCTTCTGTTAAAGGAACTGGGCGGTTTTCCAACCAATAAGAATCTTCCTTTTTATTCGATTTTTCTGCGAATGTAACTACTTCACTTCCAAATGTTTTCTTTTCAAAACTATCCACAAACTTATAATTACTAAAAACATGTGTAAATTTTCCATTAAATTTCATCATGAAAATACCCGCTTTAAAATCGAACGATTGTAAACTTTTTACCCACATGTTATTGTCGGGATTATAATTGAAATTTTGAACCAATTTTAGTGTTTCTAAAAACTCTTGTTGTGCTCTGTAGCCTTTAATATCAAAATCAACGGCATAAATAGCATAAGTTTCGTCCACTATGTAAATATAACCTTCAAAAACAGGTTCTTTGTCTCGCTTTGGCGTAACTTTAATTTTATAAATATAATTATTATAACTATCTGTAAACGTGTCTTCTATTTTGTATTTGTAGTAGGTAAAAGCATTTGAAGCGATAGGAGAAATCAACGGAATATTGAAATTAATCGTATTCAGATAAAAATCGTAATTGGTTCCTATAGCCGTATTAAAACTGAATCCATTGTCGTTTCCAGCCATTTTACTCGCAATAATTTCTTCTTTTAAATTGTTTGGTTTTTCGAACTTAATTTTAGAAACCGTTTCTGATTGGTAAATGATTCCAGCCCCAGTAGAATCAATGTTACCTTTCATATCTCCAATTTCAACACCCATAAATTTCTTAGGAATATCTTTCACTCTAAAAATACCTCTAGAATAAAAATCCGCTTCAAATTTATCGGTTTTATCGGTGTTTTTCTTCCGATTGGCGATAGCATTTCTAATAATTCCATTTGCTGGATTTTCGCCACTTTTTACCACTACTTCTTCAATGGAATATTCTTCATCGAATAAAGTCGCGTTAATAACTACTGGAAAAGCGTTGATTTCTTTGGTAACCGTTTGAGTTTTGTATCCTAAAATCTTAAAAACTAACGTGTAAGTACCTGTTTTTTTTACGTTTAATTCGTATTCTCCGTTTTCGTTAGTAGAAGTTCCGTTATACGTTTTTTCGATGGTTACACTGGCATAAGGCAAAGCATTACCTTTTGAATCTGTAACTTTTCCTCTAATTTGAGCAATTGCAAAACTTGAGAATACGACTAAGGCGAATAATAATTTGAATTTCATAATGGCTTTTAGTATTTGTTTGATGGTTTAGATGATTACTTTTTATTTCAAAAATTTAATAGTGTCGTTACTTAATTTGTTCTACTGAACCTGAAGTACTTTCTGTAATTTTTACTTTATCTAATTTTCCATAATATTTTATAGAAGCACTTGTAGAAGCTGTTGCATCCAAACTTTTTAAAGCCAAAACATTAACATCAGATGAAGTACTTGCTAAAACCTGTGCAGTATTAGAAGTAAGTTCTTTAGCATCACAATCTGCAGAACTTGAAGCATCGATTGCTAAGTTATTAGTTTTTCCTTTTAAAACCACACTAGAACTACTGCTTAAATTTACTGCAATATCATCTGTGGCCATTGTTAACACAACATTTGAACTTGAAGACGCTTCAATGAAAATTGAATTACAAGTCACTGTTCCAGAAAAATCAGCACTTGAAGAAGTATTAATTTTCAACAAACTAACATTCAAATTATTTTTAATAGAAAAGGTAGCTGACGAACTTACAGAAACACTTCCAATACCAGGATTTGTTACTGAAATAAGTAATTTACTGGTATCTATACTTTTATAATAATTATCATTATCAATAAAAATTTTTAAAATATTGTTTTTGGTTTCAATTTTTAAAAATTTCATTAATTCTTTGTCCCAACTCACTTCAACACTTTGAACTGGTCCTTGAGTATACACTACATTTACATTAGTTGAAGCTTTGATTGCTGTGAAATTCCCAACCACTCTAGTTTCTTTAACCTGAGCAAAAGAGAGGTTTAATATTGCGAAAAATGCAACAATAAATAAATTAATTTTTTTCATTTTTTTATAGTTTATCGATTGTAATTTTATAGACGTTTTTTAATTTAAAACAGTTGCATCAGTTATAAAAAACTTTGTAAAGCCAATGTATAACTTTGCAAACCAAAACCAATTATTACACCTTTTGCATTGGGTGAAATATAGGATTGATGACGAAACGTTTCTCTTGAAAATGTATTGGAAATATGCACTTCAATTACTGGAGTAGTGATTGCTTTTATACAATCGCCAATTGCTATAGAAGTATGCGTGTAAGCACCAGCATTAAGGATTATTCCATCATAAGAAAAGCCAACTTCTTGCAATGTATTGATAATTTCTCCTTCTATATTGGATTGAAAGTAATCTAATTGTAGGTTCGGAAAGTTAGATT
Organism: uncultured Flavobacterium sp.; assembly: GCA_964461805.1. Classification (GTDB taxonomy): domain Bacteria; phylum Bacteroidota; class Bacteroidia; order Flavobacteriales; family Flavobacteriaceae; genus Flavobacterium. The sequence goes on along the minus strand of CAYWVV010000056.1, from coordinate 14,866 downwards.
TCAATTCGTTAAAAAACGAATCGAAATCTTGGTTTCCATATATTGAAGTTTCTCGTTGTCCTAATAAGTTTAAATTAGGTCCATTCAAAATTAAAATTTGCATTATTTACCGTCTTTATCAACTACAATTTTAGTATCTCTATTGGCTAATTCCCAAGCCAATGTGAAAGCCAATTTAGCACGCATGGCTAATAAATCGTATTCAATTTTATCAGCAGTATCATTTGGTCCGTGATAATCTTCATGGACACCATTAAAAAAGAAAATTGAAGGAATTCCTTTTTTAGCAAAGTTGTAATGGTCAGATCGGAAATAAAACTGATTTGGATCATTTCTTGCATTAAACGTATAATCTAAATTTAATCCAACATATTTTGTATTCATTTCTTCATTAATCGAATGTAATTCAGAACTTAATCTATCCGAACCAATAACATATACATATTTTCCATTCTCTTTATGAGTTCCAATAGTATCTCTACGACCAACCATATCAATATTAATATCGGCAACTGCATTTTTTATTGGAAATAAAGGATTTTCAGAATAATATCTTGAACCATGTAAACCATGTTCTTCACCTGTTACATGTAAAAATAAGATAGAGCGTTTTGGCGCATTACCTTCTTTTTTTGCTTCTGCAAAAGCTTTTGCAATTTCTATTAAGGAAACGGTTCCTGAACCATCGTCGTCAGCACCATTAAATACCTCACCATTTTTCATACCAACATGATCATAATGAGCAGAAATAATAACTACTTCTTCCGGTTTTTCTGCACCAGGAATGAAAGCCCAAATATTTTCAGAATCTCCTAATTTTGGTGAGAATCCTTTTTTCATAAATTCAGATGGCACTTTTTGATAAAAATCTGTTGAACCAGGAGGATTTTTGATTCCTAAAGCTTTATATTGTTCAATAATGTACAATCCTGCTTTTTTCTGACCGGCTTCACCTGTATTTCTTCCTTCCATTTCGTCAGAAGCTATAACATGAAGATTTTTTGATAAACTAGCCTCGTTAATTGTGTTCATGTATTTTGAAACATCAATAGTTTGTTTAGAACTTGCGATAGCTTTTTTTGGAGAACAACTTAGTAAAAACGCAGTTGTTGAAAGTAGTACGAATAGCTTTTTCATTTATATTGTTTTAAAACAATACAAATCTAACTAAAAAAGTTTTATACTAATAAATTTTATAAGAATTTTATGAAGAGAAGTAAAATAAAAAATGGCAAGCGACCTACATCGCACCGCTACAACCACATACCTTTGCTGTGTTCCCACCCTGGAGGGTTTTGTAGGAGCTGGTCGTGTAGGACTTGCCGGTGCAAATATACAATCTTTTATTATTTTTGCAAATCAAAAATTAGTTTAAAATAAATTGTAATATTGTAATATAAATTTTTAGGGAAATGAAAAAAATTAACTTACTAATAATCACAGGTTTAAGTGCTTTTTTATATAATTGTGGAGAAACAAAAGAAATGTTTTCTATTGCTTCAAAAGACTTAAAACAAGTGTATAAACCGAACGAAAGTGTAAATTTAAGCATTGAAAACGCAGAAAACGCAACCATTGATTCGGTAATTTACTATTCAAATGATGTAAAATTAGGAACATCTAAAAACAATACAACCTTCAATTTTAAATTAGATAAATTACAATTTGGTCTTCAAGACATTAAAGCAGTTGTTTTTTACGAAGGTGAAAAATCAGAATGTGTTACTTCTTTCGAATTGGTTTCAAACGTTACTCCAAAGTTATACGAAACAAAAGATTATACGATTTTAAACACCTACAAACATGATATTTCAGCGTATACACAAGGATTAGAATTTTATAAAGGTGTTTTATTAGAAGGTACTGGTCAAAATGGCGAATCCACTCTAAGAAAAACCGATTATAAAACAGGAAACGTGTCTAAATCAGTTCCTTTATCTCCAGATTATTTTGGCGAAGGAATTACTGTATTTAATGGAAAAATTTTTCAACTAACTTGGAAAAACAAGGTTGGATTTATTTATAATGCAGAAACTTTAACACAAGAAAAAACGTTCAATTATTTTGCAGACATTGAAGGCTGGGGATTAACACACAACAACAAACACCTGATAATGAGTGATGGAAGTAATAAAATTTACTTCTTAGATCCAAACACTCAGAAAATGATTCGTACCATAAATGTGTATTCAGATACGAATGCCATTTCGGATTTAAATGAATTAGAATGGATTGATGGAAAAATTTGGGCCAATATTTACCAAAAAAATGCAGTTGTAATAATTAATCCAGAAAATGGCGCTGTGGAAGCAGTAATTAATTTTACAGATTTAGATGCAAAAATTAAAAATGAAAACAAAGACGTTCTAAACGGAATTGCTTACAACCCAACAACAAAAACCATATTTATAACAGGAAAAGATTGGGATAAAATGTTTGAAATAAAATTGAAATAGAAATTAAAAACACATAGACACATAGTAACAAGCTAGTTTTGGAGCTTATTTTAAATAGTAAATCATAGCTACGTAAACTATTTAAAGCGAAGCGACTCATCATAATTTTAAAAAACTATGAGCCTATGTGTTTAAAATAAAACAAAAAAATTACTACTATGAAAAAAATAATCTTAGCATCAGTTTTACTGATATTTAGCATACAAATACATTCACAAAATAAAAAGAAGAAAATGAATACAATTCAACCACCAGTTGCAAAAATAATTCCTAAAAAACTAGAAAAACACGGAGAGGTTAGAACTGATAATTACTATTGGTTAAATGAAAGAGAAAATCCGGAAGTGATTGATTATTTAAATAAAGAAAACGAATATTACAACCAATCAACAGCGCATACTAAATCATTTCAAGATGATTTATTTCAAGAAATGAAAGCCCGAATTAAGGAAGACGATAGTTCTGTTCCTTATTTTTATAACGAATATTGGTACATTACACGTTTTGAAACGGGCAAAGATTACCCAATCTACGCCAGAAAAAAAGGTAGTTTAGACGCTAAAGAAGAAATTTTATTCGATTGTAATGAAATGGCAAAAGGACAATCTTATTTCAACTTAAGTGGAATGAGCGTTAGTGGCGATAATAAATTAGTCGCTTTTGGATTGGATTTAGTTTCTAGAAGACAATATACCATTCAAATTAAAAATTTAGAAACAGGCGAAATCCTTTCTGACAAAATTGAAAATACTACTGGTGGTTCAAGTTGGTCTACAGATAATAAAACCCTTTTTTATACTGGTAAAGACGCACAAACCTTACGTTCTGATAAAGTTTTCAAACATAAATTAGGCACAAATGCTGCTGAAGACGTTTTAGTTTTCCATGAAAAAGACGATACCTACAACACGTTTGTGTACAAAGAAAAATCAAAAAAATACATGATTATTGGTTCTGGAAGTACGCTTACAACCGAATACCAAATATTAGAAGCCAACAATCCTGATGGGAAATTCAGAATTTTTCAACCAAGAACTCGTGGTTTAGAATATTCTATTTCTTTCTATAAAGATAAATTTTACATCTTAACCAACGCAGATAAAGCCACCAATTTCAAATTAATGACAACGGCTGAAAATGCTACATCAAAAGAAAATTGGACGGATTTAATTCCACATAGAAAAGACGTTTTATTAGAAGGCATCGAAATTTTCAAAAACTATTTAGTAGTTGAAGAACGTTCGAACGGATTAAACAAAATTCAAATTAAACCTTGGGATGGTTCGGGCGATTATTATTTGCCTTTCAACATTGAAACGTATACATGTTACACCACTTCAAACGTAGATTTCAATACAGATATTTTACGTTACGGTTACCAATCTATGGCAACGCCGTCTTCTGTGATTGATTTCAATATGAAAACCAAAGAAAAAACGGTCTTAAAAGAACAAGAAGTTTTAGGTGGAAAATTCGACAAAAACAATTACATAGAAGAAAGAATTTGGGCTACAGCTACTGACGGAACAAAAATTCCAATGAGTATTGTGTACAAAAAAGGTATTAAAAAAGATGGTAAAAACCCATTATTACAATATTCATATGGTTCTTACGGTTCGTCAATGGATCCTTATTTTTCAAGTACTCGTTTGAGTTTAATGGATAGAGGATTTATTTACGTTATTGCACACATTCGTGGTGGAGAAGATTTAGGAAGAGAATGGTACGAAAACGGAAAACTATTAAAAAAGAAAAACACATTTACCGATTTTATCGATTGTAGTAAATACTTAATTGCTGAAAAATATACAACTGCCGAACATTTATATGCGGAAGGTGGTTCTGCCGGTGGCTTATTAATGGGTGCGATTGTAAACATGAATCCAGAATTATACAACGGTGTGATTGCGCAAGTTCCTTTTGTGGATGTAATTACAACTATGTTAGACGATTCTATTCCATTAACAACTGGAGAATATGACGAATGGGGAAATCCAAACGAGAAAAAATATTACGACTATATGTTATCGTATTCGCCATACGATCAAGTAAAAGCTCAAGATTATCCAAATATGTACGTTTCAACAGGATTACACGATTCGCAAGTACAGTATTTTGAACCAGCCAAATGGGTAGCAAAATTAAGAGTCATGAAAACGAACAACAAACAATTATTTTTAGATACGAATATGGAAGCTGGACATGGTGGAGCTTCAGGTAGATTTGAAGCCTTGAAAGAATTAGCCAAAGAATTTGCGTTCTTATTCGATTTAGAGAACATTAAAAAATAAATTATTAAAACACATAGACACATAGAAATATTTTAGTTTATTAATTAAAAAAAGTAAACATAGCTATGTGAACTATTTTAAGCGAAGTGCCTCTAGTATTTCAACAAAAACTTTGTGCCTATGTGTTTAAAAATAAAAAAGTTCATAGCTACTAGATTTAAGTAAAGTCTTTCCAATAAAAATATACACCACACTTATGTGAACTATTTTAAGCGAAGCGACTCCATACAATTTTAAAAAACTATGTGCCTATGTGTTTAAAACAAAAAAAATGAAAAACGAAATTAACGCCCACAACTCTGTTTTAGAATTAGTTGGAAATACGCCAATCATAAAATTAAATAAAATTGCTGCCGGATTAACAGGAAATTTTTACGCCAAAATAGAAGCTTTCAATCCAGGTCATTCATCAAAAGATAGAATTGCCATGCATATTATCAATAATGCAGAAGAAAAAGGCATTTTAAAACCAGGTGCAACCATTGTAGAAACCACTTCTGGAAATACCGGATTTAGTTTAGCGATGATTAGTATTATCAAAGGTTACAAATGTATTTTAGCGGTAAGTGATAAAAGTTCACCAGATAAAATTGACATGCTAAAAAGCATGGGTGCGAAAGTTTATGTTTGTCCGGCAAGTGTAGCGGCTGACGACCCAAGAAGTTATTATGAAGTAGCGAAAAGAGTTCATGAAGAAACACCTAATTCTATATACATCAATCAGTATTTCAATGCGTTAAATATTGAAGCACATTATTGTACTACAGGAAAAGAAATTTGGGAACAAACCAACGGATTGGTTACTCATGTTGTAGTTTGTAGTGGAACTGGCGGAACCGTTTCTGGAATTGGAAAATATTTAAAAGAGAAAAATCCACTAATTAAAGTTTTAGCTGTAGATGCGTTTGGTTCGGTTTTGAAAAAATACCACGAAACCAAAGAGTTTGACGAAAAAGAAATCTATTCGTATAAAATTGAAGGTTTGGGAAAAAACTTAATTCCAACCGCAACAGATTTTGATATTATCGACCAATATGTAAAAGTTACTGATAAAGAAAGTGCTTTAATGGCGAGAGAAATTTCTAGAACAGAAGGTTTATTTGTTGGCTATACATCTGGAGCGGCTTTTCAGGCAGTGAAACAATATGCAGAAATGGGTGAATTTGACGATAACAGCAATGTAGTAGTCGTTTTTCCTGACCACGGTTCTCGTTATATGAGTAAAATTTACAGCGATGAATGGATGCAAGAACAAGGCTTTTTAGACATTGAAAATATAGATGATTCGATGAAAATTGAGATTATTAAGTAGTATGATTTATAAAGAAAATATAAAATCCTCATTTTAATTTAATTTGAGGATTTTTTTGTGAGATTTTTCTATATTTACAACCACATAACATACTTGTAACCATTTGTAAATGATAAGTTCAGATATTTATGAGCTGGCAGATATTTTGACCCAAAAAACGTAAAAAATGACATATAAAAAAATGATAAAAAAAATTCTATTAATTACTTTGTTCCCAATTGTAAGTTTTGGGCAACAAATAAATTTAAACTTCGGTAATAATGGTTCTATTATTACAGACTACGCAAATGATTACGACTATTTTGGGGACTTATTGACATTACCTGATGGAAAACTACTTTTATTTGGAAATAGTAATGTGGCTACAAATTCTAATTTCAATGGTTTTGCTATTATAAAGTATAATGAAGATGGAAGTTATGATAATTCATTTGGTAGAAGTGGAAAAGCAATATTAAACTTTGATTCTTATCAAAATTCAAACCCAACATCTGCAATTATACAAAATGATGGTAAAATTCTTGTCGCAGGAAACACTGCGAATAATAATCGTGGTGCTATAACAAGACTGCTTCCAAATGGAGAAATTGACATTGATTTTGGTTTTAATGGAAAAATGATTTTAGAATCTAAAGAAGTAAGTAAAATTTTGTTAACTCCAGACCAAAAGATTATTGTTTTAGGTAAAACTACAAATGATTTTAGTATTGAAAAGCTTAATACTAATGGTTTTTATGATTTAACTTTTGGAACTAATGGGATAACAACTTTAGATGATAATAATACATTTGAAAAATTTACTTGTGGAGAAATTTTGAATGATGGTACAATAATTTGTGTTGGAAATTCTTCTAATCCTAATTTTCAAGCAAATAACGTTGTATTTGCTAAATTTAGTGCTAATGGTATATTTGATTCTGGTTTTGGATTAAAGAGAATTAGTACTCTGGGGAATTCAAACACAACATATATAAACAATTATGCAAAAGATTTAAAAGTTCTTAATGATAATTCTATTCTATTACTTGTTGATGGAAGTTATTTGGATATTAATGGTTTTGGAGATTCAAGAATATATAAGATTGATATTAATGGCAACTTAATAACATCATTTGGAAATAGTGGATGTTATCAATTTTACAGATGTTCAGGATGCTCAACATACTTACAAAACATACAACTTTTAGATAACCAGAAATTTATTGTTACTCTAAAAGGTTATAGTAATAATAATAATTTTTCTGCTTATTTATTTAATCATGACGGGACATTTAACACCAATTTTGGAGCAATTTCAATTGGATTAGGTTCTGATTTCACACAAATTGCAAAATCAAAAGTTATAAATAATAAATTATATATAGCATATAGCAGAACGAATATCCGCACTGATTATTATATAAACTCTTATTTAATTGATGGACAATATCTTTCAATTGATGATTCAGAAAATACAATAAATAATTCAATTATTTATCCAAATCCATTCACTGATAATATATATATAGATTTTAAAAAAATTGACTTACATGATGTTAAAATTACTGTTTATAATTTAAATGGTTCAGAAATTTATTCTAATAATTTTAAAAACAGTAACAATAGTGAAATCTTATCTATTGAAGAAATAAGTAAATTTTCAGCAGGAATTTATTTTCTAAAAATTCAATCTGATAATTATAGTAAAACATTTAAAATTATTAAAAAATAACTATGAAAACAATCTATAAAAATATCCTATTCTTATTTGTATTTCAAATTTCACAGGCACAGCAAGGCATTTTAGATACAAGTTTTGGAGATAATGGAATTCAAAGAGCATCAAAATTGATGTACTACAATGATATGGGAAATCCAAGAAGTACAATTAAGGTTGTTTTTAATAATACTGGAAATAGTACCTATTTAGGAAATGATTTAGTTAATGGTGGTATTTTACCAAATATTAACAGTACAAATAATACTCAAAATTCTAATAAAGTTTGGAATAACAAAACCATTATTAAAGATGGTTTGTATGATGCAAATAACAAGTTATACACTACTGGTTATACACAAAAAGACGATGCTAACAAATCTATTTATATATCTAAAGCAACAAACAACACAGAAATATCAGCAGGAAGTGCACTAAATTATGATGGAAAAATAGTATTTGACACGAAAGAAGTTGATGAAGAAGGAATTGCTATTAAACTTCAATCGGATAATAAAATTGTTATTTTAGGGTATAGTGGCACAAAAGGAATAGTCATAAGATACACTACAGATGGCTATTTAGACAGAACCTTTAATCAAAAAGGCTTTTATACTTTTGAAATTGCTCAAAATACAAAACCTACATCTTTAGCAATTCAAACAGATGGTAAAATTCTTTTAGCAGGTAATTGTTTTAATGGCAATGACACAGATTTTTTTATTTCGAGATTAAACACAAATGGTTCTTTAGATACCACATTTGGCTTAAATGGAATTGTACTAAAAGATGTTAATAATCACGATAATACAGGAAACGATATGGTTTTAGCCAATGATGGAAGTATTTATATTGGAGGAAAAGCATATACAATAGGCGGTGATTTATATATTGGCAACCAATTGTCATATAATTTTTCAGTATTTAAATATAATCAAAGTGGAAATTTAGTTACAATTGCTACAAACGGTGTTTTACAAGGTGCTTTTATAAAAAGTCTAAGTATGTATCAATACACAAATCCTCCTACTATCGTTCCAGATGATGAAGAAGTTAAATGTATGGCTTATGACAATATAAATGAGAGAATATATGTTTATGGATATGCTAATAAAAAAAGCTATGATTCACAATATAATATAATTACAAAAAAAACTGGATTGTGGAGTTTTTGTTTTTCATTAGATAATAGTTTTACTCTACAGAGCCCTTCATCTTTTCAATTTCCAACTGACTATACTAGTTTCGAAACAGAAATTATTTCAGCTACTATTAAACCATCTGATATGATTTTAGGAAGTGCAAATACAAAAGTCTATACAGTTGTAAAATTTGATAATTGCACATATGGCGAATCAACTTTTGTAAGTATTCCTTCAAGTAGCACTAATACATTTCCTTCAAGTTGTAATAATAATTCTGCAAATTTAGCCTTTAATAAAATTGAAAAACTAAATAATGAATATTATGGATTAACAATTGTTAATAATTCTACTGGAACTGGTAGTTATAATTCTATTGGAGGAGACCTTTACAAATTGGATGCTAATTTTAATGTTAATAATGACTTTGGTAATAATGGTAAAATAGAAAATATAAGAGATTTTAAAATAGATAATGATGGTAAAATCATTTGTACTATAAATTCTACTTCAAGCAATGGCACTAAAACATTACTTACTAGGTATACTTCAAATGGCTGTATAGACTATACTTTTGGTGTTTTAGGTGAAATTCGAACTTTAAATTTAATAAATCCATATGGCATTTATGTAACTCCAAATAATGAATATTTAGTTTCTTCTTATAAAGTTAACTCAAGTGCTCAAATTGTTTTAGAAAAATATTTAAATAATGGAGAAATAGATCAAAGTTTTAATCCTGTTACTTTATTAAGTGTCTCTAATTTTTCTTCTTATCCAAGTTTAGAAAATTCAGTGGATATTTTAAACGATAATTTGGGTAATATAGTAACAATAAGCTACAAACAAGATGTTTACAATATAACAAATCAAACAATCAATTTAACAAAAATAAATTCTAATGGTGTTTTAAATAATAGTTTTGGCAATAATGGTGTAGTAAATTTGCTTCCATTTTTTAATGAACCAACTAACAATTTAAAATTAACAAGATTAAACAATGGAAAAATATTAGTCTATTCTCATAAGAGAATTATACAATTTAATATTGATGGAACTTTAGATACAACTTTTGGTAGTAATGGTTTTATTGATGTTAATTCTATTCTTTCAGATTTTATAATTTATAAAATAATTACAAACGGTTCTGATTATTTTATAGGAGGATTTAGAACTAATGGAGGCGATAATTCTACAGTAATAAAAATTAATAATACAGGAATAATTGATACTAATTTTGCGGTTAATGGAATTTATATTGATTCTAATTCAAACTATTTAAATGTTTCTAATGGTTTGCGAAATATGTATTTTGATGGATTAGATAAAATTGTAATTCACGGTGGTAGTATTCCAATAAAAAGAATACAATAAAAACATCTGCGAACAAGCGTTTTGCAAGATAACGTGTAAGTTTTTATTTAGAAACTAAAGTGCTTATTAAAAGTTCAGGAGTATTAAGTAACTTTAGTATTGAATGTCCTCAACCTTGCCAAACAGCGGAACGTTATAAACAAGCAAATTGAAGATTCGACCATGATAACTATTAGCACTGACAAGAACTCAGATTCAGGTAAAAAAAGAAGTTTAACTCTAACTATTTTAATTTCTCTTTTTATCATTTCCGATTTTATTTCATTAAGAGACTTTTTCAACGAAAAATACACTTTCGATTCGATGCAATTCAATGAAACTGTCTTTCTTGCCTTTAATATTTTGGATTTAGTTTTCTGCTTTTACCTTTTAAAATGGAAAAAATGGGCTTTCTGGGGAATGCTAGTTTCTGTACTGTTGATTTTCATATTGAACTTGTATAATAATGTCGACCTCTTTCTTGCTTTACTTGGACTTAGTGGAATGGCGTTATTATTTGGAGTTTTACAATTGAAAGAAAACAAAATTTCTGGCTGGCAAAACCTTAATTAAGAATTGTCCCGTTGGCACGGATTTGATACACAGATTTTATTACTTATCATTCTTCATAAAAAAACATGAAACAGATTCTATCAATCACATTTATTTTATTTTATTTGACAACTAGTATCGGTCAGAAAAAAACGTTAGATCATTCTATTAAAATTAAAGAAGAAGCAGAAATGATGTGTCAGTTTTTATTAAAAAAAGACTATAATTCATTTATCAAATTTACTTATCCCAAATTAGTTGTGAAAATGGGAGGAAAAGAAAAAATGGTAGAACAAATTTCAAAAGAATTTAAAAAAATGAATGCGGATGGATTTGACTTTTTAAATTTAACTTTAGGAAATCCTTCAGAAATAATAACTTTAAATAAGGAACTTCAGTGTACGCTTCCTCAAAATATTGAAATGAAAGTTACTGGCGGAAGTCTGGTTAGTCAATCAACTTTAATTGCAATTTCAAATAATGATGGTAAAAATTGGTATTTTATAGATACTTCAGGAAAAGACATTAAAACAATGAAAAGTTTTTTTCCAAATTTAAGTGAAAAATTAGTAATTCCTATACAAGACAAACCGACGTTTTACGAGAACTAAAATATATCTACGAATGAAAAAATTATTTATAATAATATTAGTGATTTTGTCATGTAGTTGTACTGAAAAAGAAAAAAATTGCTTTGAAAATTTCACATATATTCAAAGCAACCTAAGATCCTCCTATCTATTGAAAATCAACTCAACTGATACCGTTTATTATTTAAATAGATATTCTTATGGATTAAATGACTTGCATTATTTTCTTTTGATAAAAAGTGAGAAGGAAAAACTAAATGATCTTGTAGGCAAACTAAAATTCCCTCCAAAAGATTTTGTTTATTTAAATAAAAATATATTAGACGGAACTACAATAAATTTTTCAATAGACAATAAAAGAATAATGCTTCATGGAGCAGAAGGCCCAAAAGAATTTTGGGAATTTTCAAAGTGGATGGATAATTTGATAACGTTTAAAAAATTGAAACCAATAAAAAGAACAAAGGAAGCTGTTCAATTTGATAAAATGCTTGAGTTACCAATACGAACAGTTCCGCCAATTAAAAACAATCCCGTTGGTGCGGATTTGTAACCCCTGCTTAAAATAAATTTCATATAAAACCCTAAAACCTACGAAATAGTTATCTATTCTAATGAAAAAAAAACAAACACGTTAAAATTATTATTTTATTCTTTTTGTTCCTCTCATTTACGAATTGCGTTGCGGTTGCAGATTGCATTTTAGGAATAAATCCTAATCTAATTTCAAAAGAGTTAAATGTTGGTGAGGCTTTTCATCAGTATAATGACAATTTGACCTTTGAGATGCAACACGCTACTACTGATGATTATTTTATTTCTGGTATTTTAATTGAGGGAAATTTTCCTCCAAATATAAATTATGATCTTTTGAATAATCAAACCATAAATTTTAATGGTGTTCCTGAAACTAAAGACACTTTTGAGTTTACGGTCCAAATTACTGTTCATCCATAAGTAAAAAACGCTGACGGAAGTACTAATACGTGTAGTGACACATCATCAAAGAAACATAAAATAATAATAAACTAGTACTTAAATTCAAAAGTTCCAATAGCGTAAAGTACAACTTAATTGGTAAAAAAAGACAGTTCAGAAATCCTCTGTGCTGTCTTTTTTTTTACTCCTCGCTAAAAAATACTGTGGCAAAAAAATCAAAATAAAAAAAGTACCACAAAAAACGTGGCAAAGTTTTTGAAATAAAAAAAACGCCACAAAAAGTGTGGTAAATATAACATTTTGAAAAAATTACCACAAAAACACAATTGCATATGAAAATACAGTTAAACGATTTACTAGGCATTCCATTAACAGACATTGCTATTATATTAAAAACAACAAGAACTCAATTATCTATGTTCGAGTTAGGGCAACGCGAGATCCCTACAAAATCTAAAATTTTATTAGCAGATATTTTGCAGTTCATACAACAGGAAAAAGATAATCCTGAAAGCAATGTGTTTATTTTAAAGGAAGAAACCACACAAGCTAAATTTGCCTTGGAAACCATGCTTAAAAAAAACAAATACAATCAATACCATTTAGACAAAAAGTTTAAAGCGGCTGAGAAAAAGCGTCGCAAGGCCTTCATTGCATTATTACTTGCTGAATATTTAAAAAAAAACAAAAATAAAGATGATACTCTTATCCATGGGATGTATCGCAATATTCGTAACATGGCCTTATCCAATTTAAAAAAAACGAATCAGGCACTAATAACAGAATTTCAAATTAAAAAAGAAGTGTTACAAGCCGAAGAAAAAATACTTTTAGAACATTTGAAGAAAATGAAATAAAAATCTCTAAACACTAACAATTCCCCAGTCTCAAAACGAATCCTTACGTTTGGTGAATGCTAATTTAATAAAATCACTCACCACCACTTTCTTCTATAAAAAAAACATCATAACATAGCACAAGTAGCTATATCTGTATAAAACAAGCTTCCCCATTTTGGGCTTACTTTACTTAAAAAATGTTATGAAAATAATAAATTTTTAAGATTTCATTACATATAATCATCATTTCATGACATAAATTACGTTTTTTTGTTAAAATAATTATATATTTGAATATCAAATATTTATTGCAAATACCTACCGATAAATATGCTATAAAATTGCAAATTTTCACAAGTCGTGTAAAGAAGCGCTACAGAATAACAAAAAGATGAAGCTTATCCCAAAAAAGCGAATTCAACAGCTAACAGCCTAAAAAATGGTAACCCTTTTTTAAGGCGTAACAGAAAAAGCACGCAAAAGAGTCAAACAATTAACAACAAATGCATTCGCAGTACTCTTTTTATGCAATTGAACAATTAAGTTAACTATAAAAACAATCAAAAATGAAAAAAAACACAAAACCAGTTGCATTACTGTTATTAGGCTTTGGCCTTACTACAGTTCAAGCACAACAAGCACCCAACGCCTCCGGCGGTGATGCTTCAGGCAGTGGAGGAAGCGTGGCTTACAGCGTAGGACAAGTAGTTTATACCACTCAAACAGGAGCAACAGGCTCGGTAACACAAGGTGTACAACAACCCTACGAAATATCTATTGTATTAGGAATAGAAGACCATCAAATAAGTTTGAATATGCAAGCTTATCCCAATCCAACTTCCAATTTTTTAACCCTGAATATTGGAGATAATGAAGTTTCAAATTTGAGTTTTCAACTGTTTGACTTAACTGGTAAATTAATTGAAACTAAAAAAATAACAAACACTATCGAAACGATCCGTATGGAAAATTTATCTAGTGCTACTTATTTTTTAAAAGTAACTAGAAACAACAAAGAAGTAAAAACATTTAAACTTATTAAAAATTAAAAATATGAAAAAATATTATTTTATCGTAATAGGTCTACTATTAACAGCAAGCGCATTTGCTCAAGCTCCACAAAAAATGAGTTACCAAGCTGTAATTCGCAACAACAGTAGTGTGTTAGTAACATCAACACCAATTGGTATGAAAATAAGTATTTTGCAAGGTAGTGCCTCAGGTACAGCGGTTTATGCTGAAACCCAAACATCAAGTACAAATGCAAATGGTTTAGTAAGTCTAGAAATAGGAACTGGAACAGCTATAACAGGTACTTTTTCTGGAATTAACTGGGCAGCTGGACCTTACTTTATAAAAACGGAAACCGACCCAACGGGTGGTACTTCTTATAGTATAACAGGCACAAATGAACTAATGAGTGTTCCTTATGCCCTATTCAGTGCAAACGGCACACCTGGCCCAGCAGGTCCTCAAGGACCAGCAGGAACAAACGGTAGTAACGGAGCAGTTGGTGCAACTGGACCTGTGGGACCTCAAGGTCCAGCAGGAACAAACGGTATTGATGGAGCAACGGGACCAATGGGACCTCAAGGACCAGCAGGAGCTAATGGTATTAATGGAACAACAGGACCTATGGGGCCTCAAGGACCAGCAGGAACAAACGGTATTGATGGAGCAACAGGACCAATGGGAC
>CAYWVV010000055.1:0-19733 GCA_964461805.1 uncultured Flavobacterium sp. | reverse complement strand
CTGTTCCTGTTTGGGCAAGAGCGACGATATCTGTGTCATCTTCCAATAATAGTGGGATTGCCTTCTCCTGTACTTCCGACGGGGTTTCGAATCCTAAATCACTTATTGCTTTTAACAACGACTCGTTTAACCCTAATTGCTCAAATTTATTCATTATATATTTTTAAATTGGGTGCAAAGGTAGAATTTAATTTTGGATTAAACTAATTTCTTTGTTATTGATTTTCAGAAAGTTACGATTTATTAACACGATAAAGAAGTTATAACTCGTATAGTAACATTAAAATTACAATGCGTTTTATTTGTTTTTAAGAAAATTTATCAGTTTTTGCACGGCAATTCCTCTGTGACTGATAATCGATTTTTGTCCCATAGTCATTTCTGCAAAAGTAGTTGAAAAACCTTCTGGTTGAAAAATAGGATCGTAACCAAAGCCTTGATTTCCTGACTTTTCTGTAGTAATTTCACCCTTTACAACACCTTCAAACAAGTGTTGTTCTCCATTAATATTTAAAGCAATAATGGTTTTAAACTGAGCTTTTCTGTTGATTTGATTTTCTAATTTCTGTAAAACCAAATTCATATTGTCTTCAGCGTTTTTTTGTTCACCTGCATAACGAGCAGAATACACGCCGGGTTCGTTATTTAAGCTTTCGATTTCTAAACCAGTATCGTCAGCAAAACAAGGCAAACCGAAATTCTCCGTTACATAATTAGCTTTCAGAATAGCATTTCCTTCAATGGTTTCAGCCGTTTCCGGAATATCCACAAAACAACCAATGTCTTCTAAAGAGACAATTTCAAATTGCGAACCGACTTGCTGCTGAATTTCAGCAATTTTATTTTTATTGTTGGATGCGAAGACTAATTTCATGTTGATGGGTACGCGGATGACGCGGATTTGGATCGATTAAACTGATTTTTTAATTTTGGATTTTTTGAAACACAGATTTAAGAAATTTTAAAGCATTTTATTTTTCTCAGTTTCTTTTTCTTTCTTTTTACCTTTTTTAATTTTACTTTCTAATTCAGAAGCTATATAGAAATAGATTGAACAAAATATTAGAATTACTCCAAACCACGATGACAATGAAAAAGTATTTTTTTGTTTTAATACTTTTATTTCCAAATCTTTTTGTTTAATCCTTTGCGTTAATTGACTATAAAAAGAACCTTCATTATTATTAACAACAAATGCTTGATAATAATTTATTTTCTCTTCCAACAACTCATTTTCATTTTCTAAATTTTCATAATCAGTTTTCATTTTTATAGAAATAAAAATCATTGTTCCTATATAAAATAAGTACAGAAATAATTTTAATGAAATTAAAAACTTTAAACTTTTATTCTTCAACATATTTTTATAAGGTATTACATTTTTAATAGTTTAACAAAGCAACATAATTTAAATCAATTTCTCAAATTTCTCAAATCTGTGTTGCTTAACATTATAGCGCTTTCAATATTTTTTCATTAATATCTTTTATCAACTGCGGACCTTCGTAAATGAAACCTGTATATAATTGCACTAAGCTTGCGCCAGCATTTAACTTTTCGATAGCATCAGCAGCAGTGTGAATCCCACCCACTCCGATAATTGGGAATGATTTATTACTTTTTTCTGATAAGAATCTAATAACTTCTGTAGAACGTTTGGTTAATGGCTTTCCAGATAATCCGCCAACCTCAACTTTGTTTTCAGATGTTAATCCGTCACGAGAAATAGTTGTGTTCGTTGCGATTACACCTGCGATTTTAGTTTCGTTTACAATATCAATTATATCTAATAATTGTTCGTTTGTTAAATCCGGTGCGATTTTTAGAAGAATTGGTTTTGCCTTAATTTTCGCATTGTTCAAATCTTGTAACGTTTGCAATAATTTTGTCAACGGTTCTTTTTCTTGTAACTCGCGTAAATTTGGCGTGTTTGGCGAACTTACATTGACCACAAAATAATCTACATAATCGTATAAGGCTTCAAAACAGATTACGTAATCATCTGTAGCATTTTCGTTTGGTGTGACTTTATTTTTACCGATGTTTCCACCAATTAAAACGCCTTTATTTTCTTTTAATCTTAAAATTGCGGCTTCTACTCCACCATTATTAAATCCCATTCGGTTAATAATTGCCGAATCCGATTTTAAACGAAACAACCTTTTCTTAGGATTTCCGTCTTGTGGTTTTGGAGTTAAGGTTCCAATTTCAATAAATCCAAATCCGAAATCTGATAATTCGTTGAACAATTTCGCGTCTTTATCAAATCCTGCAGCTAAGCCTACTGGGTTTTTAAATTTCAATCCGAAAACTTCTCTTTCTAAACGTTTGTCTTCTACTACATAAATCGCTTTGATTATAGATGTAACAAATGGAATTTTAGAAATAAATTTCACCAATGAAAAGGTAAAATAATGCACTTTTTCTGGATCGAAACAGAAAAGAATGGGACGTAAAAGTAATTTATACATAATATGTGTTGTGTTGTTGTGCAAAAGTAATTTTTAAACGCAGATTACACAAATTTTGAGAAATTAAAATTTTAATGCTTACCTGATGTTATTGTTGATAAATCACGCAAATTCGCAGAGTCGCAAAGAACATTAATAGTAACCTTTGCGACTCTGCGACTTTGCGTGAAACAAATTAATTACCTTTCCTTTGTTAAATAGAAATGACATAATATTTTAATTGAATTTATTTTCATACATTTGTATATACAAATATTAATTAAGTCATGAACCGAAAACAATTTTTAGGACTTTTAAGTTTGACACCAATATTATATGCGATGAGAACAGTTAACGAATTATTTAACTATAAAGACATTTTACCCAATACTGCAAAAATGCCGGTTTTGTTTTTAGGTCATGGAAGTCCTATGAACGCGATTGAAGAAAATGAGTTTGTTACTGGTTTTAGAAACATTGCCAAAACGATTCCTACTCCAACTGCAATTTTGTGTATTTCGGCACATTGGTTTACTAAAGGAACAAAAGTGACAGCGATGGAAATGCCACAAACGATTCACGATTTTGGTGGTTTCCCAAAAGAGTTGTTCGAAGTACAATATCCTGCAAAAGGTTCTCCAGAATTAGCACAATTGACAAAAGAATTAATCCTTCCAACAGAAGCTACGCTAGATCACGATTGGGGTTTAGATCACGGTGCTTGGAGTGTGATTAAACATTTATATCCCGAAGCGAATATTCCAGTGATTCAAATGAGTATTGATTATAGTTTGACTGGTCAAGCGCATTTTGATATGGCTCAAAAACTACAATCGTTACGAAACAAAGGCATTTTAATTATTGGAAGTGGAAATATCGTACACAATTTAAGAATGATTGATTGGACGAATTTCGATAAAGACAATTATGGTTTTGATTGGGCGATTGAAGCCAGAGAAAAAATCAACAAAAATATTATTGATGGCGATTTTGCGAATTTAATCAATTATCAAAAACAAGGAAAAGCGTTTGATTTGGCTATTCCAACACCAGATCATTATTTACCTTTATTATATACTTTAGGTTTGAAAAACGAATCAGAAAACATTCAGTTGTTTAATGACAAATTATTGGCTGGTTCTTTGAGTATGACTTCTGTGAAGATTGGGTAATTCATATTTGTCATTCTGAATTTGTTTCAGAATCTTAAAACAATCGATTCTACTATTAAATGGAATCTGAAACAAGTTCGGAATGACAAAAATATTTATTTACTACTTGGATTAGTCGCAATCACAAACTTCAAATTATTCTTCACGCCTATTTGAAGCACATCCACTAAATCTTGTACTTGTAAATTAAACGGAATTCGAACTACAACAGTTTGTTCTTTATCTGTACCAATTTTTGCTAACAATTCTTTTTCTAAATCCTCAAAATTGACAGGTTGTTTGTCAATGAAAAAGGCTTTTTCTTCCGTAACGGAAATGCTTATAAATTGTTTGTTTGTTTTTTCGTTTGTTTTCGATTTTGGCAACGTCATTTTAATTACATTCGGATTCGCCAATGTAGAGATGATAAGAAAAAACAACAGCAAAAAGAACATGATGTCACTCATAGAGGACGCATGAACTTCTGCATGAAATCGTCTGTTTCTTTTAATTGCCATTTGGTCTCTGAATTATGTTTACAAATTCTAACACTTGTTTTTGAACATTTAACATGAAATGGTCAATTCTTCCATTCAATAAATGGTAACCGGCATAAGCAATTAAACCTACGATAAGTCCTGCTCCAGAAGAAATCATTTTTTCGTATAAACCTCCAGAAATATTCCCAATACTAATATTTTCGGTAATTGAGATGCTATAGAAAATTTTAATTACTCCAGAAATGGTTCCAACGAAACCAAGAGTTGGTGCCATACCAGCGATTAAACCTAATTGTCCCATTTTACGTTCCATTTCACCTAACTCAATTTGAGCCATACGTTCCATGTTCGATTCAATTTCAGAAATTGGTCTTCCAATAGTTAAAATCCCTTCTTTTACAACTCTCGCAGTAGCATTATTCACTCTATCCGCAGCACCGATAGCTAAATTCATATTCCCACCATTTAAATGTGTACGCACTTCTTTTAGAAGAAAGTCGTCATTTTTGGTAGTTTTACTAATATATAAGTAACGTTCTACTATCAAATAGATGGTATAAAACATCAATATAATAATTGGAATAAGAAAAAAACCACCTTTTAAAATAAATTCTAAAACTGATATTCCTTCAACAGGAGGTGGTGTATTTGCGCCATTTGCATTAGTTACAGCTTGAGCTACTGAATCAACGACAGTAGTTTGTAAAAAAAATCCGATCATAAGTAATACTATTCTTAATTAATTTTTTGAAATTTGCACTAAAGATACATTTTTCTATAAAGTATAAAACTAAAAAAAGTTGATTTTATTTTGTTGGATGTCGAAAATCTTTAAAATAAGCACAAAATGACCTATAAAGAAACTATAAATTGGCTTTTTAACCAGTTACCAGTGTTCCAAAACATTGGCGCTTCTGCCTATAAAAAGGATTTAACGAATACTTTGTTATTAGTAGAACATTTGAATCATCCAGAAAGAAATTTCAAAACCATTCATGTGGCTGGAACAAATGGAAAAGGTTCGACAAGTAGTATGATTGCATCTGTTTTTATGGAAGCTGGCTATAAAGTAGGCTTGTATACTTCGCCACATTTAAAAGATTTCCGTGAGCGAATTACTATAAATGGGAAGATGATTTCTAAAAATTACGTTCATGAATTCGTAACCAATCATAAATCGTTTTTTGAAAATACCGAATTAAGTTTTTTTGAAATGACTGTTGGATTGGCTTTTGAATATTTTTCTGATAAGAAAGTCGACATTGCAATTATTGAAGTCGGCATGGGCGGCAGATTAGATTCTACGAATATTATCACACCTTTACTTTCTGTAATAACGAATATCGGAAAAGATCATACGCAGTTTCTAGGCGACACATTAGAAAAAATTGCTTTCGAAAAAGCCGGAATTATTAAACCAAATATACCTGTTATAATTGGAGAATATACTTCAGAAACAAAACCTGTATTTTTAGAAATTGCGAAACTCAACCAATCTGAAATTCATTTAACTCAAGACAAAGTTCATCCAGATTATCCTTGTGGCCTTTTAGGCGATTATCAATTAAAGAATAAAAAAACCGTAATTGAAACCTTTAGAAACTTGAAATCTGACTTTATTATTTCCGAAGAAAACATCAAAAACGGAATATTAAATGTAGTCCAAAACACCAATTTACAAGGAAGATGGCAAGTTTTACAAGAAAATCCGAAGGTAATTTGTGATACGGCTCACAACTCACATGGACTCGAAATTGTCATGAATCAATTAAAAAAGGAAAAATTTAACCAATTACACATCGTTTTAGGTGTGGTAAATGACAAAGATTTGGGCTCTATTTTGCCATTATTCCCAAAAAATGCGATTTATTACTTCTGTAAACCAAAAATTGAGCGTGGATTATCTGCAAAAATTTTACAAGAAAAAGCAGCAACTTATAATTTAAAAGGAAATATATACAACTCAATTTCAATTGCTTATAAAAAAGCTATAGCCAATTCTGACGTCAAAGACCTTATTTATATAGGCGGAAGCACGTTTGTTGTTGCAGAAATAATTTAATTTTTTTACGATTTTATTTGCAATTACGAAAAACTGCCTTATATTTGCACTCGCAATACGGAAGTAACGCATTTTATTGGGGCAATTAGCTCAGCTGGTTCAGAGCACCTCGTTTACACCGAGGGGGTCGGGGGTTCGAACCCCTCATTGCCCACCAATATTTAACTCCTTAAGAAATTAAGGAGTTTTTTTTTACGCCAAAATTTTTATTTATATGCCATTTATCGTTTACATTATCTACAGTTCTAGCAAGGACAAATTTTACATTGGTTACACTTCTGACTTAGAAGAAAGAATAATTCGACACAATCAAAAAAGCAAAGGTTTTACAGGAAGTACTAATGATTGGAAAATTGTATATACAGAAAACTATACTACAAAACCCGAAGCCTTATTAAGAGAAAAACAAATTAAATCTTGGAAAAGCAGAATCAAAATTCAAGAATTAATTTCTAATACAGATTAGCTCAGCTGGATCAGAGCATCCCGACGCAATCGGGAGGATCGGGGGTTCGAACCCCTTTCCGACGAATCGGAACCCACCAACATTTAACTCCTTAAGAAATTAAGGAGTTTTTTTTGTCTTATTTTAAGTAGTATTTATATTTATTATGCCGTATTGCAAATCCTCGCTATCGATATGAATATGCTTACTTCGATTATATTAAACTAGACTGAAAAGGAATCATAATTCAGGTCCGTATATATCTACTAACAAAAAACTCCTTAAATAAATTAAGGAATTTTTTGAGTTATTATATTTTACCACCTTTAAAAAATAATTTTCTTGGTAATTCTAGATCCGTTAGAATCGATAACCTCAACTATTAAAACCTCTTGTTGGATATTTAAGTTTTCGAAACGAATTGAAGTTGCATTAATATTTTCTTTTGAACTAATTTGTCTTCCTCGTATATCAAGAATACGAACTTCTGAAAGCAAATTAGCACCAGAATTAATTTCAATATTAGTGTTACTTTTGTATACAATTACTGAATTTTCATTAAATTCAATTGTAGGATTACTTAGCATAGAAGGCAAATACACAATTTCAAATCGGTTATTAAATTCCCCCTCAGTTGATATAAATGAATAAGCTGCATTTTTCAAATCGTGTGTAAGATTCATCAAATTATCTTTCAAGTAAATATCCTGATTTGTAAATAAACCATCCAATTGACTCAATGCAATGGTAAATTCTCCCGCATTGGCAGCTATAAATCCGACAGGAACAAAATCCGCATCTGTAAAAGGCAACGCTTTTCCTTGAATTACATATTTATCGTTTTCTAAAGCGTTATAAATTACACTGCTTGTATTTCCAAATAATTTTCCATCAGAATTATCAATTGCATTTGAAGCATCACTCATATAAGCCACCATCATTTGATTGTGTAGGTTGTTCGGACTCGTTAAATCTAACCAAAGTCGGTGTTTTTCATCTGTATTATTCGTTCTGAAGAACTGACCTGTGCTAGATGTGACACGTTGCGTATTATTGAAATTGGCATTTCCAGCTGTAGTTACATTGGTAAAAAAACCTTGACCAACTTGAATGGTTCCGTTTGGTTGTGCACCACCTGCTGCTGCGGCTACTCCACCCGCTGTTGTATAACTTGCATAATTATTTTGAGCATAAGTTCCTGCTGTGGCTGGAATTACGTGAGCCCAGAAGTATAATGTTGTGGCACCAATAGAAGTATTGTTTCCTATAAACGAGTTTCCAGATAGTGGTGATGGATATGGGTTTCCTAATAAATTATAACCTAATGTTACGACTGGAGCATAATTTCCATTGTTTGGAACTCCTGTAAAACTGCCTGAATACATCATATATACTGTTGAACTCCAAGTATTAGGAGTTCTAATTAAGTTTCCAATTCCTGGTGAAAAAGTATTTGAAGTTGGGTCAATAGCAATCCAAGACGTTGCTGTAGTTGTTCCAGAAGGTTCGTATTTGTAAAAACGATTGGTTAAAGTTGCAGGAGAAAAACTCAATAAATTCTGATTTAAAACTGGTGAACTCCATGCCACATAATCTAATCGTATTACAGGTGAACTATTTCTAATCGCCTTAATATTTCCAATATTCGTTACGTTTTGGTTTTGTACTAAATTGGCATTATTGCTAAAAGTTAAACTTGCTGTTGCGGCTACACTTACCATTCCATCAATAAGTAAAGTTTCATTTGAAGGAATTACTACAATAGCAGTTCCAGTAACATCTAAAGTACAAGCTGCAAATCCAACACCTGAATAATTCGCACTAATTATGGCTTTTTTACCTGAAATTGGTAAGCCGTTTGTCCATGCTCCATTCCATTCAGTTGTTTCCGCAACAGTTATTGCAACAGCTGTTCTTGCGCTTTCACAGCCATTTGCATTTATAGCACTTACATAATAGGTGCCTGTTAATAAAATATCAGTTGACAATAAAGCAATTCCGCTTGTGGCGACAGTATACCATTTAATACTTGCACTTGGCGAAGGAAGCAAATTAGAAACCGTTGCCGAACAAAAATTTTGAGCCACTGCCGTTGGTGCATTTGGGATAGTGATTCCAGACGATATTATTGAACCTCCTAACCAGTTTGAGATTGCTCCGTTTAAGGCAAAACCTATAAGTGCTCCATCATAGTTATTTCCACTTGAATCTGTAAGCGTGGTTATAGTTGCATTGTTTGCGGCATCATATCCTTGGTTAAATTTATAATAGGCTAATAAATTAGTTTGCCCAGTAGGTAATTCACAATTCATATTTCTTTGAATTTCAGTTTGTGTTAAGGCACGAGTCCAAATACGAACCTCATCCATATTACCTACAAATTTTTCGTTAGAATTATTAAGCCCCATTTTGACAGGATTACTTGCAGATCCGAAACTTGTTCCAGTTACACCAGTTGCAGTATTCATTAAAACACCATTAATGTAAATCCTAATTTCACTTCCATCCCAAACACCAGAAATATGTTGCCAAGCATTTAATGTTAAAGAATTTACAGCACCTACAGATTTATAACCACCTGTACCATCATTTACCCAAAAAGCATAATCGGTTCCCGATTCTTTTCTAAGCATAAATTGCATAGTATTTACGGCTGTATTGTAATTACCAACTATCATCCCGTAATTATTTCCTAAACCGTTACTAACTGCTGTAGGATACACCCAAGCTTCTACGGTAAACTTATTTGTTGAAAGAAGTACATCACTTATTCCTGTTCCAAGATAAACATAATCATAAGTTGCGTTAAAATTTAAATGACTTGCAAATACATCAACAATCACATCAATTTTAACTCTTGTACTTTCACAATTATTTATATTACTTTGAGTTACCCAATACGATGTGGTCCCTACAGTGGTAGTTAATGGTGTTGGAGCTATTACTGTTCCAGTTCCGCCAGTGGCTGTGGTATACCATAATAAATTAGTTCCTGTTGCAGTTAATGGTATTGCTGTTGCATTTTGATTGTATGTAATTGTAGCAACAACTATTGGTTTTAGACTACAGGCTATTCCTTCAAATTCATCTGCGCCAATATCTGGTGCTGTTCCTGTTCCCGTGTAACCTGGTTGTCCTTGACGAATATCTGAATCAAAATCTGTAACTACACTAGCAATTGGGAGAGCTCTACTTTCTAATAGATTAGGAATAGCTGAGTTTATATGCAGATAAGTAGCATCAATTGGGTTCGTACTTAAAAAATCAACTGTTTCCGACATAGAATTGGTTTCTCTTGGCGAAACTCTTGCTTTGTAGGCTTCTATTGTTGTGTCAAAATTAGTCCCATCAGAAAAAACAAATGGAGCTATAAAATTATTGTTGTTTGAGGTGGTTGCAAAATTAGTCAAGATATTATTACTCCTTCGATAAGCTACAGTTTTACCTGTACCTTTGGCAACAGAATTATTTGTAAAAATATTATTTTGCATATCTAATAAAGAAATTGTTGCTGTAGTATTTGTAGTATGATAAAGAGCCGCTGTACTGAAATTTGCACCAGTTGAACTTGCATTTAGATAAATGGTATTATTGTGTACATTAATAAAACAATTAGCAGCTACATTTCCCATATTTATACCAGTAATTGCAATTCCTGTGTTATTAGCTATAGTGTTTGTTAAATTTCCTATATAATTATTTTTTACATCGAATAAGCTATTTGTACTACTTAATAAATTTATACCTGCAACAATACTATTTGATGCGGTGCCTTCTAAATTGCTTATTTTATTTCTGTTTATAGTTCTGTTTAAACCTCCTGTTATACTTATACCTCTTATAAAAGCACCTGCGCCTTTAATTTCAGATATTGTATTATCTAAAACATTTATAATAGGTGAGTTATTTAAGATTAATATTCCAGTAACAATAGCTAGTCCTGTTGTTAATTGTGTAATAGTATTATTATTAATATTTAAAGGATTTCCACCTGCATAAATACTCGAAATATTTATACCTGTAATAGCACCTGAAGAAGTAAAGTTTGAAATTAAGTTATTGCTAATTGTTGAATTAGCTCCTATATGACTAAATAGAATACCTACTATAGTTCCCCCACTACTTATCCAATTGCTAAATGTGTTTCCTGTTACAATTCTGTTGGAGCCAGACGTTGTTGTTCCGTTTGCATTACTAATACCTGTAATGGCTGAAGTTCCAATTACTGAAATATTAGAAAAGTTATTATTGGTATACGTAGTTGTAGTTCCGTTTGGTGAGCTTCCATTTGATGAAAATATAATGATATTTCCTCCAGAACCTGTTTTACTATAATTTGTTACAATTCTATTATTATTAAAAATCTGTGTTCCGTTTGCAGGTATGGTGTAACTATGATTAATAAAAGTAATTGCACCCGTAGTATTTGCAGTTATATTGGTAAAAGTATTATCCGAAACGTTTAGATTAGCAACTTGAACATTGTTTTGTATGTAAGCATGTGCTCCAGAACCAAGATTATTTTGTATAAGACCTCTAAAATCGTTATTTGAAATATTAATCGTACCGTTTGTACTACCAATAAAATTACCTATTCCAATAATTCCACCACTTGTAGCTACACTAAAGGTAATTGCTGGCGTAGTGTTTTCTCCAATTTTATTATTATTAAAATTTATAGTTGAGTAGTTCCCTGAACTTTGTATAAAACCATTAAACCCACCTGATGTTGCTGTAGATGTCCAGCCTTTTATGGTATTATTATTAATGTTATGTATTCCAAATGAAGAATTATTTGAAATACCATTCATAGTTATGGATGAATTAACACCTGAGATTACACTATTTAACATAGCATTATTGGTAACATGAAGTACACCAGTAGAAACACCGCCTAATAATGAAATATGTTCAAAAAAAATGATTGATTGAGCGTTTAAAGTTATTTGATTATTATTTATGTTGTTTGTAAATGTTCCTGTAGGATCAATTGATGAATAATTTTGAAAAATTCCTCTAAGTGAGTTTGCGCTTATTGCAGTAGCACTTGTTATACCGTTATTTGCAACAGTGTACCCTTTTTGATGGTTAACATAAATACCTTGTATGTTGTTTGCTAAAGAACCTATTAAAGAAGCATCAGTGGTTGTATTACTTCCCCAATTAGTAATTGAATTACCTGAAACTGTAGTATTCCCTCCAATTTCATTATTTTCATCCATATAGGCCTGTACTCCAGACCCAATTAATGTGACACCACTATTTACATTGTTTATAGTATTGCTGTAAAATTTATTATTACTATTGGCACCACTTAATGCAGTAATAGTAACTGCTGTATTTCCGTTAGTAAAAGTGTGATTGGTATTACTGTAAATTCCGAAAGAGTTTTGGTATAACCTGTCTAATGAGATAGTATTATTTTGTATGGTATTGTTTTGAGATCCATTTGTTGTGGAAGCAAAAAACAAGCCTACGCCAAACTCGGTTCTGGTATTAGATGCTAATGTGTTTATTGTATTAGCTACATTTTCCTGCATAGTAAAATTTTGCAGGGTGATAAAATCGGCACCTATTAATTTAAAAACAGCATCTGTTCTTGAGCCTACAACATGAGCATTACTAGCTGTTATTGTGCTTGTATTTCCTTGAATAGTTATGGTGTTTGTAGCTGTTCCTTGTGCAGTTATTTGATAACCACCTTCTGGAGCCGTTTCGTTTCCTGTTAAAGTAATAATTACTGGTGAAGAAATTGTTGTTGCGTTGAGTGATAAAATTGCTGTAGCTAAATCGGGATAATTTAACGCCAAACCAGAACCACCGTTGGTTGTAACTTGGGAACTTGCAATAAAAAAGCTAAAGCAAACCATAAATATTGTTAGAATACTTCTGTTTTTTATAGATTTAAAGTAATATTTTTTCATAGATTACATTTTTTTTTCAAAGATGAGTTTAATTAATTCAGAATCATACAAGGGGAAACCCCTGAATTTTGATAAATAAAAAATGGACCAACCAAAAGGCTAGTCCATTTTTACTACTAAACATGTAAAAACTACTTTTTCATTATTTTAAAAGTATTATTTTCTTCTCCACAAATAACTTTTACTAGATAGGTATTTGTTGGAAGTTGGCTTAAATTAATGACAACTTCTAAAGCATTATATTTTTGATTTAAAACCGTTTGTCCTAATAAATTGTACACAACAATTTCAGAAATTTCTTTATTATTTGAAATATGAAGTACATCTGAAGTTGGATTTGGATAGTAACTGAATTGAGTTGTATCAAAACCACTATTATTTAATGTTGCTACATTTATACATGCACTTCTTATCATGCAGCCGTTTTTAGTTATTTCAACCGCGTAACTACCTATGCTTGTTGCGAAATAAGTTTGATTGGTAGCTAAATTAATTGGCGTAAAACTTCCATTAGTTTCACAAGTCACCCATTGGTAAGTGGCACCCGTTTCTGTAGCAATTAAATTATCTCCTGATTGAGTTACTGAATTATTCGCAAGCGGAGTAACATTTACTTGCACAGGAACTTTTGAACTTTTATAGGCATTAACTATTCGGTTTATTTTGCTGTAAAAATTTTCTGCAACAATTATATTTCCATTTTGTTCAAGTGCAATATAATCAGGATTAAAAACTCCAATTAATAATGTTTCAATATTTAATCCCGAAGCATCCATTCTATTTACACCATACCCATCATTTGTGAAAACAATTTTACCGTCGTTTTGAATGGCTGCGTCAGTCGGAAAACTTATTCCTGAACCCAAAATTTCTATATTGGTTCCATCGCTATTCATTCTTTTTATTTGATTATTATTTGTATCGGCAACAACTATTTTTCCATCTTGCTGAATAGCTACGCCACGAGGGTTATTAAATCCAGAACCTAAAACTTCAATATTGGTTCCGTCCATATTCATTCTTTTTATTTGGCTATTATTTCTGTCTGCAATTATAATTTTTCCATCTTGTTGTACCGCAATGTCGTTAGGAAAATTAAATCCAGAACTTAAAGTTTCTATTCCAGATCCATCGGCATTCATTCTTTTTATTGTGCCATTATTAGCATCTGCAAAAACAATTTTCCCATCTTGTTGAATAGCAACTCCCGTAGGAAAACCAGCACTACTATTTAACGTTACTATGTTTGTACCATCTGCATTCATTCTTTTAATGGAATAAGAGTTAGCATCTGCAAATACAATTTTCCCATCTTGCTGCACAGCAACTCCTCGTGGATTGGATAACCCAGAATTAACAATAACATTGTAACTACCTGATCGTGATTCTTCTACATAATAGTAAGCATTTGTCAATACCGAATTAGATAGTAATGCAGTTGTTGCAGTTATAGAATTATACCATTTAACCAGTGTACCTGTAGTTGGCGTTGCTACTAAATTAGCAACAGTTGCACCGTCACAAAAGGACTGTGTCCCCTCGCTTATTTTTCTAACTACAACTGTCGTTCTTGTACTTTCTGAACATAAATTTGATTGAGAAACATAATACATAGCTCCATCAACTAAAGGTGTAGTAGTTGCCAAAGATGTACCTCCGGTTAGGTTGTCATACCATAGCAAATTAGTTCCAGTTGCCGTTAAATTAGCTATTGTTCCAGCACCAGCATAAATTTGAGTTGCATTTGCTGCCGGAGCGCTTATATTTGCTGACTCAACAGTAACAGTAACCATTGTTCTATCTAAAGTACAACCAGAAATATGTAGTTGCCCAACGTAATAAACACCTGAAGTTAATAGTGTTGAACTTGGAATTGCAGTTCCTCCAGAAGGCGTAGCAAACCAATTCAAACAACAAGCAGAACTTCCTCCACTTGTTCCTGGAGTTGCTACTAAATTGGCAACTGTTGCTCCCGAACAAAACGATTGCGTTGCTGCAGCATTTGGCGGCGTAACAAAGTTAACGTAAGCAGAATAAGAAAGTCTTGGACTTTCACATCCACTAATTGTTTGTGTTAAATAAAAAGTAACATTTGAGTTTACTGGAGCAATTAACTGAGAAGCACTTAACGCAGTTCCACCACTTGGATCGGCATAACAACTTACATTCGCACTATTATTAAATTTTGAAATCAACGTTCCAATTGTTGCACCATTACATAATGTACCTGAAACGCTCATATCTCTTGTTGGTAATGCTGTTGAATTTACAATTACATTTACCGCAGCTCTGTTTGTAGTATTTGCTTCTGTTATTCTTTTGATAGCAGTGTTTCCATAGTCACATACCAATATTTTTCCGGCAGCTTCAAAAGCAACTCCAAATGTGTTACCAAATCCCGACCCAAGGGTAACTATGCTTGATCCATCAGCATTTGTTCTTTTAATTGCATTTGTGCCAAAATCTGCAATTAAAATTTTTTGATCACTTTGAATTGCAATTCGTCTAGGACTAGACAATCCACTAACAAGTGTTACGATTCCTGTCCCATCTGCATTCATTCTTTTAACAACATTATTTGCTGCATCTGCAACTAGAATCTTACTATCAGATTGAATAACCGTATCATAAGGTCTATTAAAACCTGAACCAAGCGTCACTTGTCCTGTTCCATCAGCATTCATTCTTAAAACGGTGTTAGCGCCTTGATTTGTAATTAACAATTTCCCATCGTTTTGAACAGTAACACTTGTTGGATAGTTAAATCCGCCAATCACAGTTGAGATACCTGATCCGTCAGCATTCATTCTTTTAACTAAACCTGTACCAAATTCTACAACTAAAATTTTTCCGTCGGCTTCTACAGCAACATCAATTGGTTGAAAAAAACCTGACCCTAAGGTTACAATTCCAGATCCATCGGCATTCATTCGTTTTATAAGATTATTTTGAAAATCAGCTACAATAATTTTTCCGTCTGCATCAATTGCAAGTCCAGTTGAACCACTAAAACCACTTCCAAGACTAGCGATAGAAAAAGGCGTAGTTTGTTCTACATAATAAGTACCCGTGCTTAACGGAGTAGATGGCGCTAAAGGCGTTACACTTGTAAGGTCTGAAAACCAGCTTGCCGTTGAACCTACAGGACCTGTATTTGTTAAATTAGAAACCGTTGCAGAACATTGAAAGATTTGGTCTTGTGCTTGCAGGTTAAAAACATTAAACAATACCAATAAAAATAGGCATGCCTTATTTTTTTCCAAATGATAGACATCTGAAAAAAAACAGATTAGTTTTGAATGTAAATTTTTGTTCATAATACTTAGTTTTTAAATTGTTGTTTCAATATTTAAAATTGAATGACAAAGTTGGTCCTTAATAAAATAAAATCATACAAGGGGAAACCCCTGAATTTTACTAAAAACTTTTTTATGAATTTTAATTAGATACTTTTGTTGAAAATTATTTCAAATGATGAATCAGTATAAAAATATAGTTTCCCTAATCGTTTTACTATTTGTTTTTGCTTGTAAGGAAGATGCCAAAAACAATCTGTATTTTGAAAAAGAGCCGCCAGCGAAAGAAGATCCTACAAAAGTTTGGCTCAGAAAAAATGAAAACTATTTAAAAAACAAAAACTACCTTTTGGTATTTCATAAATATTATGAGGCAAAAATTGCACAAAAAAAGTTTTTGGATGCTGCTAAAATTTTAGATGTAGTTAGTACGAAGTTGGCTTTTTTTTATGATTTTAACGAATCTTTTTTAAACACCGTTACAGAATTTGATCAAAAATATAGAAACAAAGTTCCAAAATTAAAAACCACATTTGTAGATGATTATTATGGGGAATATCAATATGATTTGGGCAATTTTGAAAAAGCATGCGACTACTTTAAAAAAACGGCTTCATTGGAACCCAACGACTATAAAAGCTGTTACAAAACCGCAAGAGCCTATTACAAACTGTCTTATGTTTATTATGGTATGGGCCAACAAAATTTAAGTTTAGAAGCTAACAATAAAGCGTTAAAATATTCTAATAAAATTAATGATATTGAAGGATTAGGAGCTGTATATTCTAATTACACCAATATTTACAGAGCTATTAAAGACAAAAAAAAAGCCATTCAATATAGTAATAAAGCCATTCAATGTTTTGTAAAAACGGATAACACCTATGACACATATATGGGCTTGTATAATAAGATTTGTACTTATGATGATTTTTCAGATTCAAAGACTTCTCAGTTAATCGATTCGGTTATGACTGCTTTTGACAAAAGCAAGTTTGATAGTGACGTATTAAAAATAGCGTTTTCTGATTGGAAAGTTTTGTATTTATTGCGAGAAGCAAAATTTGAAGAAGCAAAAAAAATGCTTGACGACTTGAAACCATTAGTTGAAAAAGTAAATTCTGACAATTGGACACAAGACTATGATGCCACTGTAGCTGAATATGAAGCAATGAGTAATCCGAAAAATGCTAATGTAAGTAGCATTCTAAAAGAAATTCCATCTTTAAAAGCAAACAAACAATATGAAAAATTAAGTTTATTTTATACTGTTCTAAAAAAATATGCGATTAAAAAAAATAATTTTAAAGATGCTTTAGTTTATGAAGAAGAAATACGTAATGTGAGCGATAGCATGGGAAACCGTGTAATGCAGGAAAAAATAATTGAACTTGAAACCAAATACCAAACCGAAAAAAAAGAACAACAAATTGTTCTACAAGAAAAAACAATCACCAATAAAAACACTACAATTGCTTTATTAGCCTCATTTTTTATTGGGATGTTTTTAGTAATAGTTGTATATATTACTAGACAAAAACAAAAAAAATTAAAATTAGAAAAACAAAACGCACAACAATACACCAAACAATTATTAGAAAAAACGGAAGAAGAACGCAAACGAATTGCCAGTGATTTACACGATAGCGTAAGTCATGAATTATTAAGTTTAAAAAATACTTTTGAAGAAAAAACAGACATAACGAACCATAAAATTGACGCTATTATTAACGATATTCGCATCATTAGTAGAAACTTACACCCTATAATGTTTGACAAAATTGGATTAAAAGCTAGTGTAGAACAATTGGTAGAGCGCACGCAATCTGTAAATGATTTTATGGTAACTGCTGAGGTAGACTATTCTAATTTATTATCCAATTCAGACGAGTTACAACTTTACAGAATTATTCAAGAAGCGCTTTCAAACATAATAAAGTATGCCAATGCCGTTGCCGCAAAAATAACCATCACAGAAAAAAATAATTTGTTAAGTATTGAAATAAAAGACAACGGAAAAGGATTTAATGTTACAGAAAAACTGAACGGAAAAAACGCATTCGGATTGCACAACATTATTGAAAGAAGTAGAGCTATTGGTGGCGAAGCAAAAATTCATTCGGATACTAATGGTACAATTATAACTATAGAAATTAAAAAATAATTATGAAAATACTTATTGCAGACGATCACCCGTTTACGCTTCAAGGCACAAAAAGCTTTATAGAATCGTACGGACATAAAATAACGGATACCTGCTCAAATGGTGTTTCAGCTTTAAACTTAATATTGTTACATCAACCAGATATTGCTGTTTTAGATATTAATATGCCAGGTTTAGACGGACTAGATGTGGCAAAAAAAGTACAAGAAAACAAACTAAGAACCAAAATTATTTTACTAACCATGCATAAAGAAATGACCATTTTTAAAAAGGCAAATGAATACGGAATCTATGGTTATATACTTAAAGAACATGCACAAACTGAATTAGAAAAATGCTTAGTTGAAGTAGGCAAAGGCAATAAATATGTAAGTGAGTTTTTAGAAGACGATTTAATTAGTTCTACGAAATCAGAATCTAGTGATTTAGCCAAATTAACGGTATCTGAAAGAAAAATCCTTGAACTTGTAGCGCAACAAAAAACTAGCAAGCAAATAGCGGAAGCTCTTTTTTTATCTGAAAAAACAGTAGAGGGCCATAGAAGTAAAATTATTGAAAAACTTGGTTTGCCAAAAGAAAAAAACAGCTTGCTTAAATATGCGATGCAACAAAAAAGCTAATTTACTTAAGCAAAACCATAAACAAACACTTTTTATATCCAATTACTATATTTTGAACACAGATGAAGCCTCTATAAAACCGATAGGCTTCCTACTTTTAGTAACAAGCATTTTGCGCTTTAACCCAATAAATGTGGGAAAATACGACTACTTTATCATTCATAAAAAGAAGAAAAAACAACATAAATTACAGCAAATAAGTACCAACTAACCGAGTTTTGTTAACAAAAACACCAATAATCAATATTGTGTTTTTTATTAAATGTTAATAACTCAAGCCTCAAAAACTGATAATTTCACAAAAACACCGTATTTAAAAGGGTTTCATAATCTATTGACACTCAGTAAAAAACATTAAAGATGTTCAAAAAAATGTTAATAACCTCTAAAAAATGAGACGATAATTAAAAAAAACATTTTATATTTGACCCATAACTTTAAAAATAAACAAAATGAAAAAAGTATTATTAACTGCAGTTGCAGTATTTTCGTTAACTTTCGTTAATGCACAAGAGGAAGAAAAAGCTGGATTTGGTTTTTCTAAAGGAAATGTTATTGTTGAAGGTAACTTAGGTTTTGGTTCAACTAATGACAAAAACACTGAGGAAAAAACAAGTAACTTCGAATTTAACCCAAAAGTTGGATATTTCTTAACTGACAAATTTGCAATTGGAGTTGAATTAGGAGTAGGATCTGACAAAGCAGAAACTGCAGGAACAGAAACTGATAAAAATTCTAACTTTAATGCTGGTGTTTTTGGACGTTACTATTTCTTAGATTTAGGACAAAGATTCAAAACTTATGCTGAAGCAGGTTTAGGAATGACTTCTGGAAAAACAAAAAGCTTTCCAGCAACTACAGATACTAAATATTCTGGTTTTGGTGCTGGAGCTGGTTTAGGTATTAACTACTTTGTATCAGAAAGTTTTGCAATTAACTTCGGTTTAACTGACATCTTATCATACAGTTCAGTTAAAGTTGATGGAGGTGAAAACGTTTCAGAATTTAATGGAAATGTTAATGTATTTAACAACTTCTTTTCAACTGCACAATTTGGATTAACTTTCAAATTCTAATTAAAAGAATTTCATACCCAATAAAAACCCGCCAATGGCGGGTTT
>CAYWVV010000054.1:0-19895 GCA_964461805.1 uncultured Flavobacterium sp. | reverse complement strand
GTCAAAACAAAAGTGATTTTGTAGTTGAATATACATTACCAGAAAATAATGAACAGATTTTTGCAAGTAAATACAAAACTATTTTACCTAGTAAAGAAGATTTGATTAAATTAATTAAAGGATGATGATGAGGTTTTATATAGCAATTTTGTTTATAATTTTAGTTTCTTGTAAAAGTCCAAAAGTACAAGCAACAGATTATTTATTGAATACAACTTCAAAAATTGTAGTTATGTCTTATCCTGAAAGAACAAGTTGGGATATAAGAAATACTGAAAAAATTATCGAAAAAAATAAAATACTTTTCGATACTTCAATGGTTATTGATAAAATTCAATTAGAGAAGGAAGACGTTAAGGCATTTATTGATATTTTGAATAAAGAGTTTATTTCACCAAATGGTGTTGATCAAATTGCAAATTGTTATTTGCCCAGACATTTAGCAGTTTTTTATGATGAGAAGAATAATATAATTGCATATTTGGAGAGTTGTTTTAGTTGTGGTACTACAAATACTTCAAAAAATTTAGAAGTATTTTATGGTTTTGATTTAGAAAATTTAAAAGGGTTTTATAAAAAGAAAAATATAAGATATTTTGTAGATTCAAGTGAGGATCAAAAAAAAGAATTAAAATATATAGATAGTATAACATCTACAAAAAAGGTAATACTGAAATAAATTCAGCATAAATGAAAGACGAAGAAGAAAACATAAATCCAGAAGAAGAAAATACTGAAAATAACAATTCAGAGGATAATTCTATTGATGACCATCAAGAAGAAGAACTTTCCGAAGAAATTATTGAAGTAGAAGCCAAAAACTTCGAAGGACAACATTTTTACGAAAACGACGAAAATCCAGAAGATACCATTACCAAGGTGACAGGAATGTACAAAGATTGGTTTTTGGACTATGCTTCGTATGTAATTTTAGAACGTGCCGTTCCTGCGATTGAAGATGGTTTCAAACCCGTGCAACGTCGTATTATGCACTCGTTAAAAGAGTTAGATGACGGTCGTTATAACAAAGTGGCGAATGTCGTTGGACACACGATGCAGTATCATCCACACGGAGATGCGAGTATCGGTGATGCCATGGTACAAATTGGTCAGCGTGAATTACTTATCGATTGTCAAGGGAACTGGGGAAATATTCTAACTGGTGATAGCGCCGCAGCTTCTCGTTACATTGAAGCACGTTTGTCTAAATTTGCTTTGGAAGTTTTATATTCTCCAAAAATTACAGATTGGGGCGTTTCTTACGATGGTCGTAGAGCAGAACCAAACAATTTACCAGTAAAATTCCCCTTATTATTAGCTTCAGGAGCAGAAGGAATTGCGGTGGGATTGTCAACTAAAGTCTTGCCTCATAATTTCAATGAACTAATTGACGCTTCTATAAAAATATTAAAAGGAAAACCCTTTACCATTTATCCCGATTTCCAAACGGCTGGTATTGCAGACGTTTCAAATTATAATGATGGAATGCGTGGTGGAAGAGTGCGAGTGCGAGCTAAAATTTCGCAATTAGACAAGCAAACGTTAGTCATTACTCAAATTCCTTTTTCAACTAATACATCAACATTGATTGATAGTATTTTGAAAGCCAACGAAAAAGGGAAAATAAAAATTAAAAAGATTGAAGACAATACGGCTGCTGAGGTAGAAATATTAATTCATCTTTATCCAGGTGTTTCGCCAGATAAATCTATTGATGCGTTGTATGCTTTCACAGCTTGTGAAACTTCTGTAGCGCCTTTAGGTTGTGTAATTGAAGACAATAAACCGCTTTTTGTTGGGGTTTCTCATATGTTGAAAATTTCGACAGAAAGAACCGTTGTCCTGCTTCGTAAAGAATTAGAGATTGAATTAGAGGAGTTAAAAACCAAATGGCATTTTTCTACTTTAGAAAAAATCTTCATTCGTGAAGAAATGTATATCGATTTCAAATTGTATTCGGACAGAGAATCACTTTATACGTATTTATACAAACAATTCGAACCTTTCAAAAAGTCATTTGTTAGAGAAATTGTAGATGAAGATTTACAACGATTAACGCAAATTCCAATGATTCGTATCACACGTTTCGACTCAGATAAAGCGGATGATTTTATTTCGAAATTAGAAGACCAAATGAAAGAAGTGCAACATCATTTAGACAACCTAATTGATTTTGCGATTGACTATTTTGCCAAACTAAAAGAAAAATACGGAAAAGGAAGAGAACGTCAAACCGAATTAAGAAGTTTCGATACGATTGAGGCTACGAAAGTGGTGTTACGTAACACCAAATTATATGTCAACAAAGAAGAAGGTTTCTTTGGAACAGGCTTAAAGAAAGACGAATATGTGGCTGATTGTTCAGATATCGATGATGTAATTGTGTTCCTTAGAGATGGAAGAATGATGATTGCGAAAGTGGACGATAAAAAGTTCGTTGGAAAAGACATCATTCATATTGCAGTTTTCGATAAAAACGACAAACGTACCATTTACAACATGATGTATCGTGATGGTAAAAATGGTTCGACATTCATCAAACGTTTCAATGTTTCGGGTGTGACTCGTGATAAATTTTACGATTTAACACAAGAAAAACCAGGTTCTCAAGTTCTTTATTTCTCTGCGAATCCAAATGGTGAAGCTGAGGTGGTTACGATTTTATTACGCCAAGTTGGAAGTATCAAGAAACTGAAATGGGATCAAGATTTTTCAGAAATTGCGATTAAAGGTCGTGCTAGTAAAGGAAATACGGTTTCTAAATATCCAATTAAGAAAATTGAATTAAAAGAAAAAGGAATTTCTACACTTCGACCAAGAAAAATTTGGTTCGATGAAACGGTGCATCGTTTAAATGTGGATGGAAGAGGCGAGTTGTTAGGTGAATTTAAACCAAATGACAGATTGCTTATCGCGAATCAATCCGGAAAAATTAAAACGATTATTCCTGAATTGACTACACATTTCGATGAAGACATGATTGTAATGGAAAAATGGAATCCGAAAAAACCGATTTCAGCGATTTATTACGATGGCGAAAAAGATCGCTATTTTGTAAAACGTTTCTTAATCGAAAACGAAAACAAAGAAGAAATTTTCATCACGGAACACGATAAATCACAATTAGAAATCATTTCAACGGATTGGTTGCCAATGGCTGAAGTAGTTTACGCTAAAGTAAAAGGTGTGCAAAAAGACAATCAAATTGTAAACCTAGATGAATTTATTGCAGTAAAAGGAATTAAAGCTTTAGGAAACCAATTAACAACGGATAAAATCAAACAAATCAATATGTTAGATTCGTTGCCTTATGAAGAAATTCTAGACGAACCTGAAGCAATTGTTTCTGAAGATAATGACGCAAAAGACATACAAGATTTCAACATTGAATTGGATGATGACGGACAAATTACGTTGAGTTTGGAGTAAATTTTAAATACAAACCTGACAGGTTTTCGAAACCTGTCAGGTTTTTTTTGGAATACTTTTTGATTCCAATTACTAAATTACATTCATGAAAATCTACTTGTTCAAATATTTTATTTTACTTTTTTTAATTGGAAAAGAGCCAGTTAAAAAATGGATTGCTCCTGAATTAGATTATTTGACTTATATTGAAGAAAAACCAAAATATAAAGGTAAAAAACAAAAGGAAGAAATTATTGGAAAAGAAGTTACAAATGGAAATTTGAATTTCATCTTTTATAAAAATAAAGTTTATTTGTTTACAAAACCAATTAATTTAGGATTTATGTGCGGAACAGGTATAGATTTTTCAAAACCATTTAGACAAAATATTACACCAGATTCTTTAATTGAAATTACTTCAACTAATTTTCAAAAAATTGTGTTGAATAAGATTAAAACTATAAACTTCCCTTTAGAAGAAGCGAGAAAACAATATGATTCTTATGAATTTGAACATAGTAGAATTTTAATTTCTATCGGGATAGAAAAAGATTCTGTAAAAGGAAAAATTCCAATATTGGTGAATAAAATTTTTAGAGATAAAAGAATTCTTTTTTCTTTTGTTCGAAAACTAACAGAAGAAGAAAGAGAAGTTGCTAAAGCCAAATATTACAAAACACCTTATAATTTTAATAAAATAACTTGGAAAGTTGGTTTTTCAGAAACTGAATTATATTAAAAAAGCCTCATAAAATATGAGGCTTTTGTTTAATATTAATTAACTATGGAAGTTTTGACATTCTGTTCTGTATTTGAAGTTAAGTTCATAGTAATTCCTTTTACTATAAAATTTAATTTCATTTCATAATTAGTTGTAAACTCTGAAAAAATATTATTTTTAATATCATAAATTAATTTACCCTTTCCTTTTCCAGAAGCATTCATTGTAGTGTCTTCTATTTTTGTAGTAAATTTAATATCTTGAATGATGTCAAAATAACCAAGATTGTTTTTTATACTTATTAATTTGTATTTTGTTACTATTATCATATCCAATTTGTTAGCCCCAAGAGGAATTGAAAGTGGATCTTCAGTAGTAATTTCTTCACCAATTGTAATTTTTTTGTTTGGTAATTTAATTTGAGAGAAACCTGATTTAACAACATCTAAAATTCCTTTTTTAACATCATTTTTCATGTTTTTAGAAACAATAGAGTCAAACTTTGGTAAGCTATCTATCTCACATGTACCATATATTTTTGTGCCTTTTGGAATTATTTCTATTCCTTCTGATGATTCCGCTTTATTATATAAGATTTCAATTGGAAATTTATTTTTTTCTAATTTACCACATTTTAAATTACCGTCTAAAGTTATTGTACTTTCCGATATAGTTGGATTTTTAACACCTTGAGTAGCAATTTCTTTTAAAGTTTCATTATCACCAGAGTAAACAATTGTATTCTTACTTTTTTGAACCATAGAAATAGTATATTTCTTCTCTGGTTTATATGTAAATTTTAAGTTTAATATATTTTGTGAATAAGTAAAATTACACAAAAAGGTAATTGAAATCAGTATGTATTTTCTCATCTTTAATTCGTTACATCAGAATCTTCCAGTTTCTTATCCAAAATTTTACTATTGTGTAAAACCACTGGTTTTTTGCTG
Organism: uncultured Flavobacterium sp.; assembly: GCA_964461805.1. Taxonomy (GTDB): domain Bacteria; phylum Bacteroidota; class Bacteroidia; order Flavobacteriales; family Flavobacteriaceae; genus Flavobacterium. Next base: position 14,816 of record CAYWVV010000054.1, on the reverse strand, counting down.
TTTTTCTTCATTCTTAAATTCAAGAACTCTACAAATAAAGAGAAGAAAATGGCAAAGTATAAATAACCTTTCGGAATACTATGTACTTGTGTTCCACCAAAGAATTTAATTTCTGCTAAATGCGAACCTTCTGCTAAAAGCATTACACCAATTAAAATTAAAAATGATAATCCTAAGATTTGAATCGTTGGATGTTCGTTTACGAATTTAGAAACGGGTCCAGCAAAAATTAACATGATGATAATGGAAATTACAATTGCACCAATCATAATTTCTAAAGCTCCTGCAGGTCCAAAACCTACTGGTGGTTCAGCTGCACTTACTAATCCAACTGCAGTTAAAATACTATCAAAAGAGAAAACAATATTTAATAAAGCAATCTGAATAATTGCAGCACTTAATGAGTTACTAGCTTTTCCAGAAGTACCTTCTTCTTCTCCTTCTAATTTATGATGAATTTCAGAAACTGATTTATATAATAGGAATAAACCACCACCAAATACAATTAAACTTTGACCATTTAATCCACCAGATACAAATCCCCAATCGAAATCAAAGAAAGAATCTTTTAAACTCATTACCCAAGTAATACCGAAAAGTAAGATAATTCTAAACGCCATAGCTAATAATAAACCAATTCTTCTAGCTTTTGGTTGATCTTCGGCTTTTAGTTTTCCTGATACAATAGACAAGAACACGATGTTATCTATTCCTAAAATAATTTCTAAAAAAGTTAGGGTTAATAACGCTACCCAAGCATTCGGATTTGATAAAATTTCCATTTAGTTTAGTTTGTTAATTTATTTTTTACTGTGATTTTACGTAGTTTATTACAGTTTTGTTACAGAACCAAATTGTTTTTTTGCATCACCCACAAAAGAATATTCAAAATTGTATTTTAAATCTTTGGTATTGAGTATTTTAACATGAACAGCTTTTTGCTCAGCTCTATTTTTAGGATGCACATTTTCTAAGATATATTCACAGTCATTTATCCAACGAATGGAAAATGTATCAATAACAGCATTATAATTTTCTATTTGGATAGAATCATTTCTTTCAAAAGAACTGGTAAATTTTTTTCCTTCCACAGTGGTTTCTGAAGTGAATTTTCCTGTTTTGAAGTCCTTACAAGTTCTTTCTTGGTTGTAGCAAGAAACAAGAGTTAAGGTTAATAGTAATATTATTTTTTTCAATTATTTATTTTTTTATTATTTCGTAAATTGTAAATCTAAAATCGTAAATCAAAACTATTTTTCAAACATACTTTTCATTATCGTGTTAATTCCTTTGAACATAAGATAAACGGCATACGCACAAATTAAAACAGCCAAAATTAGTATATAAATAAATAAAGGATGTTTCTGGTTTTTAAAACTGCTATTTAAAATAAAAACACCAACAAATAGAGTAGGTAATGAACCTAATAAAAAACGTAATCCTTTGTTTAAAACGTCTCTGTTAACTGACATATTAGAAACTTAATCGTAAACCTACGCCATTTTGATTGGCTACTAAATTAATACTAGCTTCAAAATTGTTGTCTAATTCACTGGTTGTTTTTAATCCGCTATTATACGAATCAATGGCTTCTTGCATTTTTTTATTTTTTCCTGATAAAACAGGAATAGAAGCTACAACCAAACCACCTCCAATATAACTCATCACAGTTGGGTATTTTGCATCAGTTGTAACTATAGCTTTTACAGCATCACTAACAATAAATACAGAACCTAAGCCTAATAATAATCCTCCGAAAACACTTTTGTTTTTTGCTTTTGTATATAACGAATAGGCTTTAAAATCGTTGTCTTTTAAATATTTCTTAATTTCATAAGAAGGAATTTGTTCATTATTAATAAACATTTTTTTGTCTTTTATTTCAATAGATTGTCCAGCAGGAATTTCTCTAGAAACAAATCTTGTTTGAGAAAAGCTCACAAACGAAACTAATAATAAACTAACATAGATTAACTTTTTACTCACGCTAATTGCATTGTTTTTTTGGTGTTCATGAATCTTTGATTTCATATTTTACTTTTTTTTAATCTGAACTAGTTTCAGATGCTGTTAATTAACTATTTTTTTACTTTTATCTTTTGCCTTTTTACTTGGCTCTTTTTACTTGGCTCTTTTTACTTTTTACTTGGCTCTTATAAATTAAAACCTTTTACTATTAAAAAAATCAACGGCTTTTCGGACACTTCCATATTCGTCTAATAATTTAGCACCAACTTCATAAGGAACTGGAATTTCTTCCATAATCATACGAATTCCACGATCAATCAACTTATCGTTACTCAATTGCATGTCTACCATTTTATTGCCTTTCACTTTTCCTAATGCAATCATAGTAGTTGTCGAAATCATGTTTAAAACCAATTTCTGCGCCGTTCCAGCTTTCATTCGGCTACTTCCTGTTACGAATTCCGGACCAACAATTACATCAATCGGATAATTGGCTGTTTTCGAAAGTGGACTTTCAGCATTACAACTAATACTTCCGGTACTAATTTGATTTTCGTTACATTTTTCTAATCCTCCAATTACATAAGGTGTAGTTCCAGAAGCGGCAATTCCAATTACTACATCATTGGTAGTTATGTTCCATTTTTGTAAATCTTTCCAAGCTTGGTTTCTATCGTCTTCGGCAAATTCTACAGCTTTTCTAATTGCAGTATCTCCACCAGCAATAATCCCTATAACTGTATCAAAATCAACACCAAAAGTTGGCGGACATTCACTGGCGTCGACTACTCCAAGTCGACCAGAAGTTCCAGCGCCAATATAAAACAAACGCCCGCCGATTTTCATTTTAGCAATAATTTGTTCAATTAAAGATTCAATTTGCGGCAAGGCTTTTTCAACCGCAAACGGAACCGTTTTATCTTCGGTATTGATGTTAGTAAGCAACTCTTTTACAGACATTTTTTCTAAATGTTCGTAATTAGAGGATTGCTCGGTTGTTTTAATAAATGACATTAGAATTTCTATTATAGTTGTCCAAATATACAAAGTATTTATAAATTTAAAGAATGACAACCATAGTTTATTGAATATTTTTATATTTGTTAAAAACTAGATGTTTTGGATAAAAAAAAGGAAGTATTTAAAATTTGTTTAGTTACCGTTACACTTTCAGATGGTGGTGCCGAACGTTGTGCTGCGTTATTATCTAAATATTTTGACAATCAGGAAATTGAAGTGTATCATGTGGTTTTTTCTGGAAAAGTATCCTATGAGTATTCAGGGAAAATTTTTCATTTGGAACATTTAAAAGATAAGAGAAACAGCTTGTGGAGTAGAAGCAAGCGATTTTTTGCTTTAAAAAAATTCTTCAACAACAATCATTTCGATTATGTAATAGATTTTAGAACCAAACCACTTTTCTTGCAAGAATTGATTATTCATAATTTTGTATATCCGAAATTCATTCAAACCATACATAGTTTTAAACTGAATTCGTACCTGCCAAAAAATACTTTTTTAGCGAAATTATTATATAGAAATTGCGAACAATTTATCACAGTTTCTCAAGGAATTAATGAAGAAATTAGTGTGAAATATAAGTTCATTCCTTCTAAATTAATTTATAATCCTATCGATTTTCAAATCATTTCTGAAAAAGCTAAGGAACCCAAATCAGAGGATTTTCAATACATTGTATCCGCTGGAAGTATGCATAAAAATGTAAAACAATTCGATAAATTAATTGCATGTTATGCGAAATCGGTTTTACCATCGAAAAATATTAAACTGATTATTTTAGGAGAAGGAAAACTGAAAAATAAATGGATAAAATTAGTTGAAAGCTTAAATTTGCAAGAAATGATTGTTTTTAAAGGCAATGTAAAAAACCCGTTTCGCTATTATAAAAATGCATTATTTACTGTTTCTACCAGTAAATATGAAGGCATGCCAATGGTTTTATTAGAATCGTTAGCTTGTGAAACTCCTGTAATTTCTTGGAATTACAAATCTGGACCAACTGAAATACTTTCCCATAAAAGTAATGGGTTGTTAGTTGAAAATCAAAATTCTGAAAAACTAATTGAAGCCTTGAATCTGTTTGTTTCAGATAATACTTTATATTTACATTGTAAAGAAAACGCTTTAGCAAGTGTAAAACAGTTTAGTTTAGCAACTATTGGTGCAGAATGGTTAAAGGTTTTTGAACAACAAAGAACATAAAAAATGAACTACAAATTAATTGATATTCCAAAAATAAACAACACAAAAGGTAATATTGGTGTTATTGAAAACGATACCATTCCTTTTGATGTGAAACGTGTTTATTATTTATTTGATGTACCAAGTGGTGCTAAGCGTGGCGGACATGCGCATAAGAAACTAAAACAGGTTATACTTGCTATTTCTGGAAGTTTTGATGTGGTTTTGAAAGATGGAAAATCAAAAGAAATTATTACTTTAAATCGTCCAGATAAAGGTTTGCTTATTGAAAATAACATTTGGCGTGAATTAGAAAATTTTTCTTCAGGTTCAGTATGTTTGGTTTTGGCTTCTGAGGAATTTTCGGAAGACGATTACATTAGAAGTTATAAGGAATATTTGAGTTTTGTGAAATAATAAGACTCCAAGTTTTTTTGCCACGAAGACGCAAAGGCACGAAGTTTTTTTTGCATCAGTTCGTTATTGAAAACTAATACGTACTAGGTTTTATTCCTAATTTCAATAAAAACAACTTTACTTTATCTAAAAAATTTAAAACAAAACTTGGTACTTTTAAAAGTAAATTTTGTTTCCAATTAAGATTGTTAGAATCAATATTTGCAATCATTTTTTTCCAACGTAAATCGTTATTTTTCTTTAATCGTTTTCCTAAAACATAGCGTTCAAAATCGAGATATTTCTTTACATCCGAGTTGTTTTTGGTCCAATTTTCATATAAGTCATAATCTGGAATCGTTTTATTCACGATAGAACTTCGTGTCAATTGATTATCCGTTTGCATGAAATAACTCATTTGTACCGAATTATCATAGGCTAATTTATAATGATAATTCGCTCTAATATTGAAATCTAAATCTTGAGATAATTGTATCTTTTCGTTGTAAAACCCTACTTTTTCATACACTTCTTTATGTACACAAACAGAACCGTGATTGTAAATTCCTTGTTTTAAATTTATTTTGAAAAAGTTCAAATAACCCGTAAAATCTTTAGGCAAACTTTCAGAACCATTCTGAGGTTTTTTTACGGTTTTATCCCAAATTTCTTCATAATTGGTTCCAAATATTCGCGCTTCAGGAAAATTTTGAATCAAATGAAAGATTTTCTCTAAGAAATGAGGTTTCCATAAATCGTCAGCATCTAAGAACGTTACGTAATTGGAAGTTGCTTTTTTTATTCCCGTATTTCTTGTGGCTGCTAACCCGCTATTTTTTTCGTGATGAATAATTTGCAGTTTTTCAGATAAAAATTTTGAGGCAATTTCTACACTTTTATCTGTAGAACAATCATTAATAATTACGACTTCAAAATCTATAAAAGTCTGATTAAGAATACTTTTTATAGCATTTTCAATATATTTTTCTTTGTTGTAAAGCGGAAGTATAACTGTGAAAAAAGGCATCTTAATCGGTTAAAATATATTGAAACAATTCTTTCCAATTGTGTAAATCTTTACTAGAATCATAAGTTATAGTATTTCCTTGGAAGACATGTTTTTCTTCTACAAATTCTGTAATCAATTTTGCTAATTCTTCAGCATTTTTTTCATCAAAAAAAGAAACCATTTCATATTCGCCACAAGTTTCTTTAGCATATGGCAGATTAGCTAAAAATAAAGGTTTTTTATATATTTTCGCTTCAGAAATGGGCAAACCCCAAGTTTCTACTTTCGATGGAAAAATTAAGCAATCCATCGCGTTGTACATAGCGAGCAATTGATTTCTTTTTACTTTAGTATAAAAATGGACATTTTTTAAAAAACCATATTCTTGAATTAAAAATTGCGCATATTTTTCCTTACTATTTTTAATTGTAGTAAAATGGAATTGCGTTTTATCTGAAATAGGTTTAGGTAATAATTGTATGGCTTCTAAAATGACTTCATGGTTTTTAAAACTTCTTGGAAAACTCGGATAAAAGAAGTGAATAAAATTAGGTTCGAAATTATATTTTTCTGTAGTAATTTCTTCCACGTATTCTGGAGTAGCTACTTTTACATTTGAAATTTTAAATCGCTTCTCAAAAATTTCTTTAATCCAATGTTGTTGTACAAAAACTGTATGATTTTTTGTGATATTTAATTTAAACAAACTATCATACAATAATGAGAAAATTCCAATTTTGTAATTAAATTTCCAATCTTTCCAAGTGGGTTTAAAAAAGGTAGTTGGATGATGGCAATACACAAATTGTTTTTTAGCTATAACTCTTGGAGTAGTGTCGTGAAGTGAAAGCCAAACGTCAGGTTGAATTTTTTTTGAAAGTTTTTTGAAATAAAAATATTCGTAATAACATCTATACAACCAAGATTTTTTTGAATTTGGGATTTCAATTATTTCAATATTTGAGAAATTAAATTTAGATGCATCATGAACCAAAGCAATGATTTGAAAAGTTTGAGTTTTATTATATTCAGAAAGTTCTTGTAACACATTATGAAGAATAGTAAAAATACCACCTTCAACCATATTAATGCCAGAAATTACAATTTTTTTTCTTTTCAAAGTGTTTACTTTTTTGTAAAAATACGAGATATTATATAAATACACCAAAAATTATGCAGTTTATCGATTTTATTGGAATTTTCCACTTAATTGGTGCTGTTTAACGAGTATTTCACTGAAGTAACGTGTTTTTTTCTATGCGCTTATTATGTAGCATACATTTGTAGTGTATTAAAGGTAAAGCTATGAAAAACATCTACATTTTATTCTTAATGATCTCAATTACCGCAAATGCATCATCTTCTGATACAATTGCTGTTTTTTCTGAGTCTGTAAAAATGAACTTTAAAAAATATGTAAGTTTGTCTAATCAAGCATATTCTAAGAAAAATTTTGAAAAAGCTGAAAATTTATTTGATTCTTTAGTTCAAAATTCTTTAGCGGGTACACATTTTGATGATTTTTCTTTTAAAAGATTAGGAAAAAGTAGAATTCAATTGTCTACAATTGATAAACCTATTTTATTAATTACTTATTCTTCTTGGTGTATTATGGGAAAAGGAGAAATTCCTGCTTTAAATCAAATTGCGAAAGAATATAAAGATAAAATGCAAATAGTAGTTGTTTTTTGGAATAAGAAAAATGACATGAAAAAAATTGCAAGAAGTTTTGATAATCAAATTATGGTTTGTTATGCAAATGATGCGGAACAAAAAGACATCAAGGCGATTTCGTACTTAAAAAAAACATTTGGTTTTCCTACTACCTATTTAATAGATGAAAATATGGAATTGGTAGATATTAGCAAAAATTTTGTAAAACCTGAAAACAAGGTGAATAAGCAAATTTCCTTAGATTTTTATTATCACAAATTCAATTCTGGATTAACATCATTAATTGTAAATGATGGTTTTGATGGGACTAGAGTGGCTGGGAATTGAAAAGTAAAAATATAAATTAAACTCGAAACAAGGTTAAATTGTTTCGAGTTTTTTATTTATCTAAAAGCATTTTACCAGCAATAACAACTAAAACTATTGCGAAAATCTTTTTTAAAACTTTCTGATCTAAAGTTAAGGCAAATTTACTTCCAACAATACTTCCTAAAACAAAAAACACTGCAATTATTGCCGCATATTTTAAATTGATTTGTCCTTCTTTATAATAATTAAAAACAGCAACAGCAGTTACCGGAACGGCTAAAACGGCTAAACTTGTTCCTTGAGCTTCATGTTGGTTAAAACTAAAAAACAACACCAACAAAGGCACCATAATTATGCCGCCACCAACGCCAACTAAACCGCTTAGTGCACCCGCTAAAATTCCAATTAGAATTAAAGATAATACTATTTGTAGTGTCATTTTACTTTTCATTTTATTTATTATATCCTTCTGTGGGAATTTCTATTTCGTATACTTTTTTAGTTGGATTATCTAACTTTTTATCTCGTAACCACTGATTATGTGTTTTCAAAATTTTATAGTTAATACCTTGACTAATAGCAAATGTAGACAAATTTGTAATAGTAGAATCAATACTAATACGTTTCGTATTGATTTTTGGATATACTTCTTCTTTAGGAATTAAATACCCATATTTTTCAGGGTTTTTCATGATTTCTTTTAACGCTAAAATTCTGAAAACATAACGTGCTGTTTCATCTGTTAGCCATAAATTATAATAATCTGAAGTTTGTTGAAATGCGATATGATTTTGTAAACCAGTCATTCCACCATTATAAGAAGCAGCGGCAACCGTCCAATTTCCAAATTTATTTTTTGCTTTTAATAAATATTCGCAAGCGGCTTGAGTTGATTTTTCGATATGATATCTTTCATCTACTTGTTCCGTAACTTCTAATTTACTTTCTTTTGCAGTTGCTGGCATAAATTGCCAAACGCCTTTTGCACCTGAAGGAGAAATAGCATTAATTAAACCACTTTCAATAACGGCTAAATATTTAAAATCATCTGGAACTCCATATTTTGCTAAAATAGGTTCAATAATTGGAAATACTTTATTGGCTCTTTTTAATAAAATGGTTGTAGAACCATGCATGTTCATATTAATTAGCATTTCTCTATCTAAACGTTCTTTAACATCTGCTAACTGAGTTGGGACTTTTTCGCCACAGAAATCCATATCTAAAGGATATTCGATATGGTTTTTCTTTGGAACCTTATAGTATGATGTTGAAAATATAAATAGTCCGCAAATTGCAAATGTGGCAGTTATTATTAGGGTTTTGTGAATCGTTTTCATAACTTAATTATATTTTATTCTAAAATTATTTTTGGTAAATTTTCGTTTAACCATTTGTATTTGGTTACAATCATAATATGTGTTCCGCCTTTTACAATGATACAATTTTTAATGTTTCTGATAGGGAATATCATGTCTTCATCACCGTGGATATGAATTACTTTTTCATCTGGAACACTTCTTTGCCAAAGTAACACATTTTCTATTGCCCAATCTAAATATTTGGTTTGTTTCATAAATAAATATTTATTGTACAATTGTATTCTTTTTGCAAGTATTCCTCTACCTTTTACATATCTCGACAAATAATTAACTTTACTTAATAAACTCGTTGGGAGTACTTTATAAAATTTTGTGGATTTGGCTAATTTCATGTGAAGTGGTAATTCTTGATTGCTTTTTACACTTGAAATAATTATTGTTTTTTTCGTTTTTACGATTTTAGACATTTCTTGAACCATAATTCCACCAAAAGATACACCAATTAATACTACATCTTCATGTGTAATTTTTTCACACATTCTTTTTGCATAACTTTCTATTGCTTCATTATGTTTTGGCAAAATCCATTCTAAAAAATGCATTTCAAAAATAGATTCAGGTAATTTTATGTTTTCGAATATTTCAATACTTGCCGCTAAACCAGGAACAAAATACACTTGAATTTTAGACATACTAATTTGTTTAATGCCTTAAAATTATGACTAAATTTTAATTTTCTTCACTTTTTTATCTATAAAAATATATTTTTAGCTAATATTTTTCTATGATAATGATTTTCATTCAATTAGTACTTGACTAGTCTTTGTTTTTTTTGTAAATTTGCATCACATTTTAACAAACAATTAAGATTTGTTAGTATTTAAAATACAATTTTATGCTAGTTGAAGAAATTAAAGACAATGAATTGTTAAGACAGTTTGAAACAAAAACGGATAACGGACTTTTAACTATTGAGTATGCTATTCAAGAGCGAAAGATATTTTTGACGAAACTTTGTGCGAATGAAAATGAAGAAGAAGAGAAAGTAAACGAATTTATTGTTTCAGTTTTAGATATAGCCCAAGAACGTAAATTTAAAGTAGTTCCTACAAATACCAAAATTGTTTCTTTTTTTAGAAAAAATAAAAGATATCAAGAGTTATTGCCTCCTGGAATTAAAATTTAACTTATTTAAAATCAGACAAAAATCCCAAAACGTATTGAGTTTTGGGATTTTTTTATACCATTTTTTTTATAATTATTTCATTTTTACGATAATAAATTCGCTACGTCTATTCATTTGATGTTCCTCTTCTGTGCAATACACATCATCTACACATTTGTTTACTAATTGGGTTTCACCATATCCTTTAGCCGTTAATCTGTTTCTAGAAATTTTGTTTTTGACAATATATTCTAATGTTGATTTTGCTCTTCTGTCAGATAAACCTTCATTGTATTTATGCGTTTGTCGACTATCAGTATGAGAACGAATATCTATTACCATATTCGGATATTGTTTTAATACTTCGATAATTTTTTGAAGATGTACTTCCGCATCTGGACGAATATTTGATTTATCTAAATCGAAGTAAATTTTACTAATATTGAATATTTTTGCTAAATCAGTTCCTTCCTCAATTGGAATTTGTTTTTTAGAAAGATAGATATCGTTTGTAGTTACTTTTTCGTTGTCAGCATTTGTGGTTAGTTTAATTTCTGCGGGTTCATATTCCTCTTTTAAAGCACGGATATAATATTTTTTACCACAATCTACTGTAAAAGAGTAATATCCTTTTTCATCAGTAGTTATTTTTTCTAGTTCCTTCATTTCAGCATTGAATACAATTACTGTCGCAGTAGAAATTGGTAATTTCGTTTGCGCATCGTATACAATTCCGTCAGCTTTTTGTTTACATACTTTTTCGTTGAAATAATAAATATCGTCAAAACCTTTTCCATTTTCTCTGTTGGAAGTAAAAAAACCTGATGTTTTATCGTAAAAAGTAGCAGCAAAATCGTCTTTTGGACTATTGATTCTTTCTCCTAAATTCCTTGGATTTTCGAAGCTACCGTCTTTATTAATTTCAGCTTTAAATAAATCTAAACCACCTAATCCTAAATGTCCATCAGAAGCAAAATATAAATTTCCATCTTTATCAACCGAAGGAAAAGATTCTCTTCCTGTTGTATTAATTTGAGTTCCTAAATTTTCAGGTTTACCAAAATTTCCATTCTCTTTTATTTTTACTTTATAAATATCAGAATATCCAGTTGTGCCAGCCATATCTGAAGCAAAATACATTATTTTTTCATCTAAAGACAAAGCAGGATGTGCAAAACTTGATTCGTTATTGTTGAACGATAATTCGGTTATATTATCCCATTCACCATTGATTAAAGTTGCTTTGTAAATTTTTACAAAAGTACTTTTATCACCACTTTTTCCTTTTTTACCATTAAGGAAGTTGTTTCTTGTGAAATACATGGTTTGTCCATCTTTTGTAAATATTGGAGACGATTCGTTAAATTTTGTATTTACTTTTTTAGAGAAATTTCCTGAATAGGTAAGTGTGGTGTCTTTGTTTACATTCGCTACATAAATATCTGTAAAATTCTGACCCGTCCACTCGTGTGTTTTTTTTCTTACTGCAGCTGTATCAATTGCAGATGTAAAATACACTTTATTTCCATAATAATACGGACCATAATCTGAGAATTCTGTATTTATTGCTGTTGGTTTAATTAGATAGTCTTTAGAATTATTTTTAATATCTAATAAATAAGAATCCAAATCTTTTTTACTTGACGAATTTGATGTTTTGTCATAGTAAATGCTCATCATTTTATTGGCTTCATCATATTGACTTAAAGCTTTTAAACAGTGTGAGTATTTAAAATAAATTTCAGGATCAATTTCTGTATTATAAGCAATTAATGCTTTATAACATTGTGCCGCTTTTTCTGTTTCACCATTTAAATAATAGGAATTCCCTAATTTTTCGTATAACTCGGCTGATTGATAACCATTTTGTAGTATTTTTTCATAGACTTCAATAGCATCAACATAAGCAAATGATTCAAATTCTTTATCCGCTTTATTTAATTTCGCTTGTTGTGCATGAGCTAGGCATGAAACAAACAATAAGAGTACGATAATTTTTTTCATAATTCAAAAATTTAGAAGAATCTAGGTGTTGAAATTCTAGTGTTTTTAAAGATTTCATATCTTAAAAATATCTCATGGGATCCAGAATTATAATTTGATAATTTGGTAGTTTCTAAATCATATCCATATCCCAAAAACCAAGAATTTGAGAATTGAAAACCAGCTAATAAACTAACTGCAGATTCTAATCGGTAAGATCCACCAATTACAAATTTATCATTAAACATAAAGTTGGCATTTATATCTAATTGAAATGGAGCACCTTCATCAATTTTCGCCAAGAAAGACGGTTTGAATTTTACAGATTGACTTAAATCAAACACATATCCTGATAGAAAATAATAATTTACCGATTTTGTATTTATAGATACATCATTAGTGTCATAATATTTCGTTTTGTTAAAATTAGGAACTGAAGCCCCAACATAAAATTTATCGGAATAAAAGTAAACACCAGTTCCAAAATTTGGAGAAAGTTTTCCATTTAAACTTTGAAATTCTGGGTCATTTGCTTGAAATATAGTTAGTTTGTTAGCGTCTAAGCTATAAAAATTAGCGGTACCTTTAATACCAAAAGATAATTTGTACTCACCATTTAATGGTATGATATAAGCAATATCTGCTGAAATTGCATTTTCTTGTGTCGGACCGATGTTGTCATTTATAAAAGAAACACCAACTCCAAATTTACTATCTCCCACATTTGTATTGACTGAAGCAGTATTTGTTACAGGAGCGCCATCTAAGCCAACCCACTGATTTCTGTGTAAAACAAATGCATTAAATGTTTCTCTAGTCCCAGCATAAGCCGGATTCACATTAATGGTGTTGTACATATATTGTGTAAATTGGGAGTCTTGCTGACCATAACTCAAAATACCAAATAATAATAAAAGATTGTATATATAATTTTTCATAGACTAGTATTTTACGTATAAATATCCTGTTTTTTCAAAAGAGTTGTTTTCGTTGTCCATATATTTTAAAATATAAAAGTAAGTATCTCCAGGTAATTTTTCATTACCAACCGTTAATTTATTTTGAGATTGTCCATCAAAGGCAATACTGGTGTTGTTGTAACCCCTAGCTCTAAAGACATTTACGCCCCATCGGTTATAAATTTCTACGGAATTATTCGGATAACAAGTAATACCATCAATAGTGAAAACCTCGTTTAATCCATCTCCATTTGGAGAAACAGCATTGTAAACAACAATGTCACATGCGGCTAAAACTTCTCCACATTCTTTAACATGAATGTAAATTTCATAAATAAAAGGACATGGATTATTTTCGACATTAACAACATATTGAATGGTATAATATCCTAGAGCTAGGTTTGAAGGTGTAAATATACTTCCATACAATGCTCCGCTAGAATTTACTTCTATCCAAGTACCGTTTGTTGGTAAATTATCATCTAGTAATGTAAATAAATCTAAAGTTTTGTCTTCACAAATTTCGAAAGGAATTGCATTAAAAGGTGCATTTATAGAAACATTTATTGTTTGAGAAAAATTAGCTTCATTTCCGCAATTATCACTTACAACCCAATTTCTTACAAGTACATATTGATAAATTGAAATGATGGTTGTGTTTTCTGTATAAATTATATTTGGATTTACTCCTGAGCAATTATCTGTAAATTCTAAAATTGGTTTTGAAGGAATTTCTGAACATATAGCATCAATTTCTGTATTCAATGGAGTAACTAAAGTAGGAGCGATGTTGTCATATACTGAAATGGTTTGAGTATATGATTGATGATTTCCACAACTGTCGGTGATTGTCCAAGTTCTTAATATGGTAAATTGTCCAGTACAATCGCTTTCATTTTCAACGATATCGTCATTAGATGTAATTGTAATTTCATTACTACATGAATCATAACCACTTATTTCTTGAGGAACAGTAATAGCATCACAAGAAACACTAATATTTATGGGTAATTCCGAAGTAAATACAGGAGCAGTTGTATCTTGAATTGTAAAAGTTCCAGTTGAGCTGGAGAAATTTCCACAAGCATCAGTTGCTGTGAAAGTTACCGTTGCAGCACCAGTCAATCCACATAAATCGGATAAACTTCCTGAATAATTGTTAGTCCAAGTCACACCTGAACAAGTGTCTGTTGCAGAAGCACCACCGTTGGAAGCTAACCAAGCATTAAGTTGAGTTAGATTTCCAGCGCCATCACATTCTACAGTTTAATTAGCAGCTTGAGTTGATAAACTTGGAGAAGTTGTATCTTGAATTGTAAAAGTTCCAGTTGAGCTGGAGAAATTTCCACAAGCATCAGTTGCTGTGAAAGTTACCGTTGCAGCACCAGTCAATCCACATAAATCGGATAAACTTCCTGAATAATTGTTAGTCCAAGTCACACCTGAACAAGTGTCTGTTGCAGAAGCACCGCCGTTAGAAGCTAACCAAGCATTAAGTTGAGTTAAGTTTCCAGCGCCATCACATTCTACAGTTGAATTAGCAGCTTGAGTTGATAAACTTGGAGAAGTTGTATCTTGAATAGTAAACGTTCCAGTTGAGCTAGAGAAATTTCCACAAGCATCAGTTGCTGTGAAAGTTACTGTTGCAGCACCAGTCAATCCACATAAATCGGATAAACTTCCTGAATAGTTGTTAGTCCAAGTCACACCAGAACAAACATCCGAAGCAGAAGCACCACCGTTAGAAGTCAACCAAGCATTAAGTTGAGTTAGATTTCCAGCGCCATCACATTCTACAGTTGAATTAGCAGCTTGAGTTGATAAACTTG
>CAYWVV010000053.1:0-20155 GCA_964461805.1 uncultured Flavobacterium sp. | reverse complement strand
ATAGAAAATAATCGGTTCCGAACTTCGCAACCTCGCCAAGCGCCGGAACGTTAGCAGTAATTTTGCCCGAAAAAATAACGTAAAAAAATAATCGAAAAATGAAGAAAAAATTATCCATTGTATTTGCATTAACATTTAGCATTTGTACATTTTCTCAAAGTATTTATCTAACTAAAAGAAATTATAGTTCAAGTCCAACAATATTAAGTTTACAAAAAATAAATCAATCGAGCGGAAATGTAATTGACAATTTCAATTTCACTACGACTTTCACGAATAGTTTTGGAAACAATGTAAAAGATCTAACTTTTAATAGTCAAACAAATGAAATATTTGGAATGGCTGGAAATACAATCGTAAAATATAATATTACAACTGGTGCAGAATCATCTTTTAATTTGCCAATAGTTCAATATGTTGATTACAGAGATTTAATTATTGCTGAGAATAAATTATATGTTACAAAAAGAGATTACAGCAGTTTGAACGTTTCAACATACATTCATTCATTGCAAGAATTGAATCAAACAAATGGAAATGTAATAAGTAATTATAATTTTACGACTTCTTTTCCAAGTAGTTATTCACCAGAAAGTTTAACATTTAATGTTATAACGAAAGAAATATTTGGAATATCTGGAAACATAATTGTAAAATATAATATTCAAACCGGAATTGAATCGGGTTTTACATTGCCAGTAGTTCAATTTACGGATTATAATGATTTGATTATTGGAAATAACAGATTATTTATTACGAAACGTGATTATACAAATTCTTCGAATTATATTCATTCTCTACAAGAAATTAATCAAACAAACGGTAACCTAATAAATAACTATAATTTTACTACAACTTATCCAAATAGCTATTCGCCTAAAAGTTTAAACTATGATAAAATAACAAATGAAATTTGGGGCATTTCAGGAAATATCTTAACTAAATATAATATCAATAGCGGAATTGAAAATTCTATTGTTTTGCCAATTGCTACTTCTAATGATTATGGAGAAATCGTTTCCATTAATTCTGAAGATACTTTGAGTTTATCGGAATATAATATTGATAACTATAAAAGTAAAGCTGTAAAAGCTTATAATTTGTTAGGACAAGAAATTTCAATTGAAACATATAATCAAATTATAATAGTGAAATTTGAAAATGGAAAAAGCAAGAAAATATATAACCAAAAATAAAAACTGCTGGTAACAGCGGTTTGCAAAAATTGGGGATTTGGTCTTGAATTTACACATTGTTTTGTGCTTTTTTGGTCAGTGATTAATCAAAGTTTAGGCTAACCAAATCCCCAACTTCTGCAAGTCACGAGACGTTAAATACAAGTTTTGTGGAATCGGGAGAATTCAATAACTTAATGCAACAAACTAGAATGTTATTTGATAATTTAGAATATTTAAGTGTAGAAAATCAAACTACTGATTTTCCAAAACATTTTCACGAAACGTTTTGTATTTCACTTATACACAATGGAATTGAACAAATTAATTTTGAAAACCAATCCCTTTTTAGTGAAAAAGGAAGCATTTCAATTACAAATCCATATGAAATACATTCCAATCCTTTGACAGATAAAAACATATGTTTAAAATTTGATACAATCTACCTTTCAAACGACTTGATGAAATATTTACTCAATGGACAAAACATAAAGTTCACTAACAGAAAAATAAATAGTGAAAAAGCTAACCAATTGTTCATGGAACTTAAATACGCTATTGATACAAAGAATCCTGAAACCGTTGAATTTACTTTGAAACAATTTGTAAATACACTTAAAATATACTCACAGGAAAACTCAAAGAGATATTGTGAACAAAACTTATACGAATTCAAGAATGTCAGCAATTATATTGAGCATAATATTTGCGAAAAATTTTGTCTAGACGAGCTCTCAAAAATGGCAAATATCAACAAATATGGTTTTGTTAAAAAATTCAAGGCTTCAACAGGAATGACTCCAATAAACTATATTTTAATGAAGAAAATTTTTGCCAGTAAAACACTTATAAATCCAAATTCGGACATCACCGAATTAGCTTTTCAATATAATTTTTGTGATTTAGCACATTTCTCCAAAACCTTTAAACAATATATTGGCATATCACCAAAAAAATTTCAGTCCAACTTAATTTGAATTTAAAATTTGTCAATATTATACAAGCGTTCTGTTTTGGATACTCTTACATTTGTAAAAAATTTAAAATTCAGATGAAAAAAGCAATTTATTTCAACCTTCTCTTTGTTATATTTTCCAATGTTATATTTGCCCAATCCATAGATGACCAAATTTCGCAGAAGAAAATGAAACAAGATTTTGAAACTTTTAAACAAATATCTAAAATAGCAAATTCAGGACTTTATAAATATCGAACTGAACATCAAATTGATAGTATTTATAATTGGGGAAATCTTCAAATTGAAAAATTATTAACTTACAAAGATTTTTATAATCTAATTTGCACAATTTCAAACTTTGAAGGAAGTGTGCACAATGATGTTTCTTTGCCAAAAAAATATGCTAAAAATTTGAAAAATGAAACTTATGGCTATTTTCCATATCCTATTAAATGGATTGAAAATAAATGGCTTATAAATATTGATGATAAACAAATCCCTTTAGGTTCTGAAATTCTTGAAATAAACGACACAAAAATTGAAAAAATCATTCCTGAACTTTATAAATATTATTCAACTGATGGAAATAATCTAACAGGAAAAAGAATAGGTTTAATGACTAGTTTCTCAAAATATTACAGAATTCATTTCGGCTTAACCAAATCATTTAAAGTAAGTTACCTAAATCCAACTACAAAAAAAATTGAAACTAAAAATATTGAAAGCATAGGCAATACAGCTTATTATGAAAACTTTAATAAAATTTATTCATTACCATTGGACAAATTCTATTATTATCATTTGAAAGAAAGTCAAAAATATCATTACAAACAATTGGATTCAATTACTGGAATTCTTACTATTCATACTTTCGATATGGGAAATGAAACAACAAACGAACATAAAAAATATCAAAACTTTTTAGATAGTACTTTTATAGACATTAAAACAAAAGGAATTAAAAATTTAATAGTAGATGTTCGAAACAATCGTGGAGGAACTGACCCAAATGATTTAATTACTTATTCTTATTTAACGAATAGAAATTTTCAGGAAAACATACAAGCATGGGTTAGCTTTAAGAAAATTCCACTATTAAAATATATTGACCATAATGTTCCAAGTTTTATAAGACCTTTATTTGTCGGCAAGTTTAATAAAGAATTTCAAACCATTTTTCCAAAAGAACAAAATGGTAAATTTTATCAAGATGAAAATTCAGATGACCATAAAATAAGAACACCTAATCAAAATGCTTTTAATGGAACTATCTACTTGTTAACAAGCCCAAAAATTGCATCGGCTGGAAGTCTTTTTGCGGCAATGCTTGCTGGAAATGAAAATACCACAACAATTGGCGAAGAAACAATGGGTGGATATTATGGACATAATGGACATTCACCATTGGAATATAAATTACCTAAATCAAAAATTGTTATAACATTTTCAGTTGTAAATTTAGAACAAGATGTTCCCAAAAAACAAAATCAAAAATATGACAGAGGCATTATTCCAGATTATAACATTACTCAAACTTTTAGTGACTTCTTAAATAATACAGACACACAAATGGATTTTACTTTGGAACTAATTAAGAAAAAATAAAAAAAACTACTGCCAACAGGCGTTTGGCAAGATTGCGAATTTTGTAATAAATACATGTTCCGTTTTCAAGAAATATTATTTTTAACAGAAAATAATCGGATCCGAAATTCTTAAACCTGACAAACCGGAGGCTCACTATGTAATTTCCACCCAACAACAATTACTAACTTATACAAAGTTACATTTCAAAATTTAAATCGAATAGATTTAGATTTTTTTGATTTTATTATTTGATATATCAAATAAATATCTATATTTGCTTGATATATCAAATAAATATGAAATTCGAAACACCAACAAGCACAGTACTTTATTCAATTGAAGAAACTATAAAAGCTTATCGTAGATTAAGTCAACAAAATATATCTAGTATAGTTCCCAATATTACTGTAGACCAAGCTTTAATTCTAATAATTATTGACAAAGAGGACAAAACTCAATCTGAAATTGCCGATTTAGTTTTTAAAGATTATGCGTCAATGACGCGAATCATAAAGTTAATGATAAACAAAAACTATCTAATAAAAACTATTGACGATGCTGACAAACGAAAAGCGGATTTAAAAATTACACAAAGTGGTAAAGAAATCATAGAAAAACTAAATCCTGTAATACAAAAAAATAGAGAGATTGCACTAAACACACTTTCAGAACAAGACATAAAACAATTATATAAAATATTGAATAAAATTACTCAAAACTGTAAAACAAATAGTAAATGAAAAAAATTATCTACCTATTAGCTTTCGCAAGTATATTCTCCTGCACATCTAAAAAAAAAGTTTGTTCTCATAACACTAAAGTGAGAGAAATCGTTAAGTATCTTGATTCTTTGGAAGGATTCAGCGGAGCCGTTTTAATTTCTAAAAATGATAGTGTTTTATTACAAAAAGCTTATGGATTTGCTCATTTAGGACATAAAGTCAAAAATAATACAGACACCAAATTTTCTTATGCTTCCATAGGCAAATCATTCACAGCAGTTGCTATTTTTCAATTAATCCAAGCTGGAAAAGTTTCTTTAGATGATCCCATAGGAAAATTTCTCCCAAGTTACCCAAATAAAATAGTAAGAGATTCCATCACAGTTAAATTATTATTAACGCATAGAAGTGGATTGCCTGATTATTTTTATTCAGATAAGTTTTTGAATACTTCTAAAGAAAAATTCAGAACAATAGAAAACCTTACAAATTTATATGAAAACGAACCGTTGGAATCAAAACCCAACGAGGAATTCTCGTACAGGAATTCTAACTATATTATACTTGGTAGAATTATAGAAGCTGTGAGTAAAATGCCTTATGACGACTATATAAAAGAAAATATTTTTTCTAAAGCAGATATGCAAAATACTGGCAATTTTGACATTGACCATATTATAGATAATGAAGCAGAGAACTATACACTATCAGACGTTTATCCAAACCAATTACAAAAAACAATTTTTATGAGTGCTGTTAAAGGTAGTTCAGCTGGTGGTGGGTATACCACTATAAATGATCTGTATAAATTTGCATTGGCATTTAAAAACAATAAACTCTTAAATGCAGATTATACTAATTTTATGAAAAAAGAACCCGATAATGGTTCGTATGGATACGGAATGCAATTTGCAGGAGCAAAAGATTCTGGAATTTTTGGACACAGCGGCGGACATTATGGTATTGGCGCTGAATGGCGAATATTTGAAAAACAAAAATACACTGTAATTCTACTTACTAATAAAGACCTAGATCAAGGATTTTTGGATGCTCGTTTTTGTATTGAAAAAACTATTGCAGGTTCAACACCTAAGTTGAATAATTATTTTTACACAAAGAAAGTAATCAACACTTGTTTAGATAAGGGCATAGAAGAAGCTAAAATAGTTGTAAAAGAATCAAAATTAGAACTATCCGAAATTGACCTTACTACCAAAGGATACGAGATGATTAAAAGAGGTCTTTTTAAAAAAGCAATAGACCTATTTACACTTGAAATTTTATCTTTTCCAAAATCATATGAAGCCTACGATGCTTTAGGAGAAGCATATATGATGTATGGTAATCTTAACAAAGCTATTGAAAATTATAAAAAAAGCTTAGAAGTAAACTCAGAAAATTCTAATGCAATAGAAAAGTTAAAAGAATTACTAAAATAAAAAAACTACATACAACAAACCTTTTGCGCAATTGCGAATTTTGTAATTAATTCCCGTTTGTTTCTCACAAGAAATTTTATCTTTGATAGAGAATAATCAGTTCTGAAGTTTACAAACTTAACAAGCGTCGGCACGTTATGTCTATATTGCCAAAAAACTAAAAAAAGTAAAATGAATTTTAAAAATAAGATTGTTCTAATTACGGGAGCAAATTCAGGTATTGGAAATGCATTAGCAGAGAAACTAATTGCTGAAAAATATTATGTAATTGGCACTTCCAGAAATGGAAAGATTGATAATATTAAGTCAGATAACTTATTTGTTGTAGCATTAGATTTGACAAATCAAAAGTCAATTGAAAATGCAAACAAAATAATTAGAAATAAATGCAACGGAATTGATATTTTAGTTAATAATGCTGGAATTGCACCAGATTTAGATAAAACAGAACCAGATTTAGAAAGTTTGAGAGCAACTTTTGAAACGAACGTTTTTGGACTTGTGAATTTTACCGAAACTGTTTTAGATTTAGTAAATCAAAACGGAAAAATTTTAAATATTTCTTCTATTATGGCAACGCTGAATATAATATCAAAAATCGATTCAACTGCATACAGAATGTCTAAATCTGCATTAAACATGTACACAAAAACTTTATCTGCAAGATTGAAAGATAGAAATATTGGTGTGAACTCTATTCATCCAGGTTGGGTAAAAACAAAATTATCAACTGAAGGTGCTCCATTATCAACTGAATTTTCTGCAAACGGGATATTTAAACTGATAGAAACCGAAATGAAAACTGGAACTTTTTGGAACGCTGAATTGCAAGAAGAAATGTCCTGGTAAAATAACAAACCACACAACAAGTGTTTGACAAGATTGCGAATTTTACAGTAAATCTAAGTAGTTTTATTCTCGAATCAAAAAAGCAAAAAAATTGGAAAATAAAAACAATTAATTCATAAAAAAAAGTTGCAATTAAAACTTGAAACCGCCTAACGCAATAACCATCAAATGACAAATCAACAAAATTTCACTTTTATAAAGACTGACAAAAAATTAATAAAATTAAGTTTTGACGACATTTTGTTTATAAAAGGATTGGGGAATTATGTTGAAATCTTTATCAAAAACAACAAAAAATATATTTACTACAAAACATTAAAAGAGCTTATTGACAAATTGCCTGATGAATTTATGAGGGTTCATAATTCAAACATCGTAAACTTGAAAAATGTAGAATATATTGAAGATAATCATTTAATTATTGCCGAATATAAAATCTCAATAGCAAAAAGTTACAAAGATTGTCTGCTAAATAGTATTGACAAATTACTACTCTAAATAAGAAATTTGATATACTACATAAAAACTTAAACGAAGTAAATAACTTATTTTTTTGGACAAAATTATTTAAGTTGCTTTGTAAAAAAAGATTATGAAACAATTTTTATTTTACTTAACAACTATGGTATTTATGACATCAGTGAATTTAAAAGCACAAAACAAATCATTTGAAAATGATGTACAAACAATTGACGCATTAATTAAAGCGAGTTATGAGGTAGTTTCAGGCGAAAAAGGCGCAAAAAGACA
Organism: uncultured Flavobacterium sp.; assembly: GCA_964461805.1. Taxonomy (GTDB): domain Bacteria; phylum Bacteroidota; class Bacteroidia; order Flavobacteriales; family Flavobacteriaceae; genus Flavobacterium. The sequence goes on along the minus strand of CAYWVV010000053.1, from coordinate 12,675 downwards.
ATGGGAAAGAGATCAATATTTACATCATCAAAAAGCAGTATATTCTTTTCTAGACAGAGTAAAGCAAGAACAAGTTACTATGACATTGGAAGAATTTCACAAAGAAACCGATGAAATGATTTTCAACACTGCTTTTTACGAAAGTGAAGTTAATCGAGAAGTTAGATTTTTTGGTAATATTGCACATGTTTGGAGTACTTATGAAACGAAATTAGAAAAAAATGGTAAAGTTGAAAGAAGAGGAATAAATAGTATTCAACTGGTTTTTGAAAACAATCGTTGGTATATTATTTCTTGGATATTTTGTGGAGAAACAGACAAAAATATAATCCCGAAAACATTTGACAGAAATTAAAAAAACTGCCACAGACAGCGGTGTAGAAAGATTGCAAATTTTGTAATTAATTTACGTTTACATTTCGAAAAAAAAATCATCTTTAACAGAAAAAAATCGGCACGGAAGTTTGCAAACTCGCCAAACGGCAGAACGTTGTGTGCAACTTTAACCGTACATAGTTCAAAACATTAAATAATCGAATTTTGAATATAGAAATAAAAAAAATTAACAAGGAGGAATCTGAATTGGTTGCAGATATGTTCAACAAATATCGGATTTTCTACAAACAAACATCTGATATTGAATTGGCTAAACAATACTTGAAAAATAGATTAGCAAATAATGAAGCACAGATTTTTGTTGCTTACGATAATGAAACAACTGAATTATTAGGATTTACTTTGTTGTATCCAAGATTTTCCTCGGTTTCAGCAATCAAAAATTGGCATATTGGCGATTTGTATGTAGAACCCAACCAACGAAAAAGAGGAATTGGACAAAAATTATTGAAAACTGCCATAGATTTTGCAACCGAACAAAAAGCAAAATTCGTTTCTTTAAACACCGCGAAAGATAATTTTACAGCACAAAAAATATATGAAGATTTCGGCTTTGCAAAACTAGATTATTTACCCGAATATTTATACTATCAGTTTGATTTATGAAAATATCACGGTAATAAAATCAACTTAATATACAATACAGAAAATGCAGAAACATCCTATAAAAGGCATTAGTTTAGGTGCCGGAGTTCGATGCATTAAAAAGTAATTACCGATAAGTGATTTTAGGTCACATCGCTAACCTAAAACCCAATTCAAAAAAATATCATTGTGATGGATCCCGTTTTCCTAACTGAAGCTTCAGATAGAAATAAACAAGGTAACTTTTGCGTTAATTACAGAAGTACTTTTGTATTAGTGATTCTAATTCCGTTTTGTTAACTGGTTTTCTTATATAATCATTGAATCCTGCATCCAAAGATTTTTCCCTATCGCCATTTAATCCGTAGGCTGTTTGAGCAATTATGACTACTTCTTTGTTAAACTGACGGATTTTCTGCGAAGCTTCATATCAATCCATAATAGGCATTTTAATATCCATTAGTACTAAATCAATATCTTTAGTGTTATGGCAAGCTTCAACTGCATCGGAACCATTATCTACATTTATAATTTCCTTGCCAAAAGGTTGGACGGCTTTATTAATAAAAAGTTTTGATATTTGATCGTCTTCTGCAATTAGAATTTTAATCTTTTTTAAAGGCACCGCACTTATATTGTCAATAACAAGGTTTTTAGCAACTTTTATTTCTTCCAATTTATTATTGTACGGAATGGTAAAGTAAAAAGTACTTCCTTTTCCTTCTTCACTTTCTAACCATATTTTACCGCCAAGCATTTTTATATATGCTTTAGTAATTGACAAACCAAGCCCAGCACCTTGCTTAGCATGTATATCTTCAATATCCGCTTGAACGAAACGTTCAAAAACAGCTTTCTGCCTATCTTTTGGAATACCAATACCCGTATCTTTTACATAAAATTCTAATTCTTTGTTGCTACTTTGAATAGTGGATTCCTTTTTCGTTTTTAAAATATATCCCATTTCTATAGTACCGTTGTTCGAATATTTAATTGCGTTTTTTATCAGGTTGGAAAGAATTGAAAACAGTTTTTCACGGTCAGTAGTAATAATAGCTTCACTAGACGGTAAAGCATTTTTGAAGAACAGTTGCATTCCTTTGGCTTCGACTTCTGGTTTGAAAAAAGTATAAACATATTCTATTTGTTCGTTTATATTCGAATCTTTGATATTCATTTTCATTAAACCAGATTCTATTTTTGAAAGATCAACAATATCGTTGATTATATTTAACATGCGTTTGCCACTTTTCTCAATTATTTCAACATATTCAAGCTGTTCTTCAGTGGTTAATCCCGGCCCTTTTAATAATTCTGCAAACCCTAAAATACCATTCATAGGTGTTCGAATTTCGTGACTCATATTTGCTAAAAAAGCTGATTTTAAACGGTCACTTTCTTCAGCACGTTCTTTGGCAATAACCAATTCTGCTGCTCGTTTTTCTTTTTCTTCATTTTGAAAAGCAAGTTCTTTGTTTGCGATAATCAATTCTGCAGCTCGTTTTTCTTTTTCCTTGTTTTGAAAAGTAAGTTCCTTGTTCGCTATTAATAATTCATTGGCTCGTTTTTCTTTTTCCTCATTTTGAAAAGCAAGTTCTTTATTAGCTATAACCAACTCTGCTGCCCTTTTTTCTTTTTCCTTATTTTGAAAAGCAAGTTCTTTGTTGGCAATATTTAACTCCTCTGCCCGTTTTTCTATCTCTTTTGTCTGCTGGGCTAGTTCAAGTATTTGCTTTCTAACGAGTGAAATATCTGTTGCTATTTTTAGTATTTTGAATGGTTGGCCTGATGCATCCAAAATGGGATTGTAACTTCCTTGTAACCAAACTGTTTTTCCGTTTTTGTGAATTCTCTTAAACTCGGCTTGTACAAATTCACCTTTTTTTAAATTCTCCCAGAATTGGTAATACTCTTTTGAAGCAACATACTCCTTCAAAATAAAAATACTATGGTGTTTTCCCACAATTTCTTTTTCTGAATAACCCAACATCTTTGAAAAATTTTCATTAAGACCTAAAATAATTCCATTTAAATCGAATTCTATTATAGCATTGAATTTATTAATAGCATTAAGCTGATTGCTTAATTGTTGTTCTTTATCCTTTACCTGCTTGTTTATTTGTTTTAAATCTTTAGTTTGTTGTGCCAATTCAAGTACTTGTTTTCTTTCTAGTTTATTAACAAGAATTAACTCCTGAGCCTGTTTTTCTTTCTCCTCGTTTTGAAAAGCAAGTTCTGTATTGACCTTTCTTAACTCAATTGCCCATATTTGTTCTGTAACATCTCGTGCTGCGGCAAAAACACCAAGCACATTTCCTTTATCATCTTTATAAACGGAAGCATTATATAATACATCTGTTAAATTCCCGTTTTTGTGTTTTATGGTTAATGGATAATCCGATACAAAACCTTTTTCAAAAACCCGAAGATAACCTTGTTGGGCTTTTTTGGGATCTGTAAAATAATTGGAGAAGTCGGTATCAATTAGATTTTCACGCAGAATACCTGTAACTTTTACAGATGCCTCGTTCACATCCGTTATCTTTCCTTCCGGACTGATAGTCACCAGTGGATCTAAACTGGCTTCTATCAAACTACGGGCATAATTATTATGATTTACATTGTAAATTTTAAATTTTGCAGTCATTTGTTCACTCATTTAGGTTAGACATTAATCTTGTGGATAACATATTTAAACTACCAACTTTGAATTTCTATGAAATGACTTGCTATTTTCAAATTATTTTTAACTCATTGTCTATAAGATGCTTACTAGTACATTTTAATTGTTTACGATTCTTAAAGGTACTCTTTTAATTACTTAAAATGAGAAATGAACCTACTTTTTTAAAAGTATTGTTTTTACAACTAACTTACTAATAATCAAAACTATAAACAATTTCAAAATGCAAACTATTATACGACCAAAAAACACAACATTTATGTGGTCTAACATCTGTTTTACACTCATAACTAAGTTACGCACCAAAAGAAACTGATTTTACAATTGCACTGATACTTTTAATTGTTTCACTAAAAATTTCATCAACTCTTTTTTATTTCTTCCCTATCAATTTCAAAAAAAACAAACAACCCTACTTCTATGAAGAAATTTAACATGCTTCAAATCCTTATGTAGGAATCAGGTAACTATTTTAAATAATTATGTAAAACTTTAATTAGCAGACAGTGATACTTTTACATTATTACAAATATTAATAATTAAATAAATCAACTAAAATGAGAAATGAGAAAACAATTGATGTGCTGAATTCACTAATCACTATCAACAACGACAGAATTGAGGGCTATAAAACGGCATCAGAAGAAACAGAAGAAAATGACTTAAAATCTTTATTTGCAGGATTTATCACAACAAGTGAAAAATGTAAAAGAGAATTAGTCGAAGAAGTAACTAAATTAGGAGGCGAAGTAGCTGAGGGGACAAAAGTTTCTGGGAAATTTTTCCGTATTTGGATGGATGTGAAGGCAGCGCTTACAGGTAAAGATAGAAAAGCAATTTTAAACTCTTGCAAATTTGGAGAAGAGCAAGCAAAAGAAACTTACAAAATTGCCTTGGAAGAAAATTTAGAATATTTAACTACGGAATATCAAACAATGATTAGCGCTCAGAAAGAAGTGTTGAAAGCAGATCGTAAACACATAAAAGCATTAAGAGCTGAATTTGCAGATTCTTAACTTAAGTACCTTGTAAATCTAAAAATGATGGAAGCCAAAAAAGAAAACGAAATTATAGTAAAAGCTATAACTGAAGAGAAAAAGCAATTGAAAAATGGGAATAAAAGTCATAACCCTGGATTAAGGGCTTTATTATCGATAAAAAATTTTAAAGCAACTTTAGAAATAGACTATACCGAATTGTTACAAATTGAAAATAATTTAAATGAACTGAATAAAAAAGGTTCGTCACTTATTGAAACTTCTACATCGCCAGAAATTGCAGCACAATGGAATGGTGTTTTACAAAAAGTAACTACAACCATAACAAGCATTAACAACGCGCTTACTTTAGCTAAAGAAAATATCGAACAAAAAGTAAAGGAAATGTATCCTGAATTATGGAAAAAATTGTCTTCACATCTTATTGATTTGAAAGAAAATTCAAAAAAAACTGCTGATATTGGATACCAATTATTACCTGAAGCTATTCATTTACAATGGGAGGAAGAATTTGTTAAAATTCAAACCTCAATATTAGAAAAACTGGTAAAACATGTGGAATCATGTCGTGTTTTATTGCAAATGATTGAACGCTATACACCAGAAGAATTAAACAGCATTACCAAAATTATTGTAGCTAAAATTCCATTAGATTTTAGTTATGAAGAAGCTGTGGAATATCAAAACGACTATTACAAAGCACTTGTGAATTTTAAAAATGAATTTAAAGAAGAGAAAAATCTTTGGGATAAATTTTTAGATATTTTAGCCGGTGGCACGCACCAATTACCCTCTGAAAGAGTTATGATGGAACGCTGGCTTGATGGAGAAAATGAAGATTTATAAGAATTAATCAGAGTTTATAAGCAAAAAAAATCCCGTTGTGAATATATCAAAACGGGATTTTTCTTTTTAGTTTTCTATGTAAATTATGCACTGCCTTAATTCAGGTTTTTCTTCTGTAAAACTAAGTAACCATTCTCTTAGTTCATCTAATTCAAAGGGTAATAAAACCCTTGTAGCTTTTTCTAGCTCCTTACAAAATAGTACTACATCAAAACTTACACGTTCTAAAATAGATTTGGTATACATTAAAATTTGTCTCCCCATTATTATACTTTTTTAAGTTGAACAATTGTTAACTCATTATTGTAAATTTACTAATTAAAACAATACAAAAACATTTTTATCAGCTATTTTTTAGTTAAAGTTTTACCAATTTTTCAAAGCTCTTAACATTTCTCTTTTTCCAGGCGCTCCTGGTAATTTTAACGTTTGGAAACCAACCTGTTGCATTGCATTTTTTATAGAAGTTCTACAAGCGTAAGTAGTTAATATTCCTCTATTTTTTAACGATTTGAACATAATTGCGAAAATAGCTTCGTTCCATAATTCCGGTTGAACAGTAAATCCAAACGCATCAAAATAAATTAAATCGAAGGTATTTTCATCGGATATATCTGTAAAAAACTGCTTTCTTTTCGTTAAATTGAAATTTGATTGTATCGCAAATTCTTCTTCCCAATTTGTAGCATGCATTTTCTCAAAATCTGCTTTTTTATCTAATGCTTCTAACTGTTCCACATAATTCAACTGTGCAATTTCATCCAATGTAATTGGATACGCTTCTACTCCAACATAATTAATTTTTAAATTACGTCTTTCGGCTTCTAACATCGTAATTAAAGCATTCAAGCCAGTTCCAAAACCAATTTCTAAAATGGAAATTTCAGAACTATCTTCAAATAGATCTAATCCATTCTTTATAAAAACGTGTTTCGCTTCCTGAATCGCACCAAATTTAGAATGATACGTTTCCTCTAATTCTGGAATATATATAGACGACGAGCCGTCTTGCGTGATGATAATTTCGTGTTTCATTCTTATAAGAGCCAAGTGAAAAGTAAAAAGGCAAAAGTACGTTTTCGAAAATAAAATTCAACTACTATTTTAGCAACAAATTTTAAACTTGAAACTTTAAACCTGAAACTACAATACCAACTAACCTCCTAAAAGATTGCTTCACAAGGTCTCAATGACTATCTTTGCATAAATTTTTACACAAATGGTTACATTCGAACAACTTAATCTTCCAATTTCGCTACAAAAAGCTATAGACGATTTAGGTTTTACTACTCCAACTCCAATTCAAGCAAAAGCTTTCCCAATCGTCATGTCTGGTAGAGATGTCATGGGAATTGCACAAACAGGAACGGGTAAAACGTTTGCCTATTTGTTACCAATTTTAAAACAATGGCGATTTGTCCATACCGATATTCCAAGAGTTTTAATTTTAGTACCTACTCGTGAATTAGTAGTGCAAGTACACGAAGAAATTGAAAAACTAACCAAATACATGAGCGTTCGTTCGCTTGCGGTTTATGGTGGTGTGAATATCAATACACAAAAAAAAGACATTTATTCTGGTATTGATATCGTGGTGGGAACACCTGGTAGAATCATGGATTTGGCTTTAGATAATGTATTGCGTTTCGACGATTTACAGAAATTAGTTATCGATGAATTTGATGAAATTTTAAATCTTGGATTTAGAGTTCAGTTGACTTCTATTTTATCTATGATGCGTTCGAAAAGACAAAACATTTTGTTTTCAGCAACGATGACGGAAGAAGTAGATGATTTATTAGATGAATTTTTCGAATTTCCAGAAGAAGTTTCTTTAGCACCAAGTGGAACACCACTAGAGCAAATTGAACAACGTGCTTATGTCGTACCAAACTTTTTAACGAAAGTCAATTTACTGAAACATTTATTAGCAGATGAATCGTATAGCCGAATTTTATTGTTTGTAAACAGTAAAAGAATGGCCGATTTCTTACTAGAACATTTAGAAGAAGATTTCCCAGGTCAGTTTGGAACGGTGCACTCGAATAAAACGCAGAATTACCGTTTGAACATGATGGAAAATTTCCAAAATGGTGAAATTAGAGGTTTAGTAACTACCGATATTATGGCGCGTGGATTGGATATTACCGATATTACACACGTAATTAACATGCAATTTCCTGAAATTCCAGAACAATATATGCACAGAATTGGTCGTACCGGTCGTGCCGATAAAGAAGGAATTGCTATCAGTTTTATTGGTCCGAAAGAAGACGAATTTCAATTGGAAGTGGAACTATTAATGCAAACGGAAATTAAAATTCACGAAATTCCAGCTGGTGTAAAAATTGAACAACAACGTTTAGAATTCGAAAAAGATCAGAAGAAAGTGAAAACATTATTGAAACGTGTTAAGAAAACAGGTGGAGATGCTTTTGAGAAAAAATCGGAGAAAAACAGTAAGGTCAATTTAGGTGGTCCAGGAAAAAGAACACCAAGAAAAACCGCTTCTAGAAACAGAGGAATTGAAAGAAAACGTGACGAAAAGAAAAAGAAGAAATAATTTTAGTGAATTAAAACGTCAATTCGAGTGTTTTTTGTTTATGAAATAAAAACAAAAAATGTATCGAGAATCGTTTTAATCTTAATTTTACTTGTTCTCGATACAATTCCGATTCACATCGGAATCACTCGAACTGACGTAAAATTAAACTTAAAACAAATTGCACCAAGTCCATAATTTTTAGTATTTTTGAAAAATCTTTTTAAGAAATGCAATTTAAAAACCCAGAAATTCTATATTTTTTATTTCTATTGATTCTACCAATTTTGGTACACCTTTTTCAATTGAGACGATTTAAAAAACAAGAATTCACCAACGTTAAATTGCTGAAAGAACTCGAAATTCAAACTCGAAAAAGCTCCACAATTAAGAAATGGCTTTTATTAGCAACACGTTTACTTTTATTAGCTGCTTTAATTTTAGCCTTCGCACAACCTTTTTTCAAAGCCAAAGATTTTGATAAAAAGAACAACGAATTAATTCTAGTTGTGGATAATTCCTTTTCGATGCAAGCCAAAGGAAATAGTGGCGAATTATTGAAAAGAACCATTCAGGATTTATTGGAAAACACACCAGAAGACCAACAATTATCGGTTCTGACCAACGACGAAAATTTCTACGATACGAATATTCGCAACATTCAAAAAGACTTACAAAACTTAAACTACTCTTCTACTCCATTTAATCCGGCTGCGATTATTACACGAATTGAAGCTAAAAAACCTGGCGTTCCAAAAGATATTTTATTTATTTCAGATGCTGTTGGTTTAAAAGACGAATTGAAAACCAATTTAAGCGAAGCTTCTTCTTTATATTATCAAACTGTTGAAGCGAACGAAACCAATAATATTGCGATTGAAAACGTACAAATCAGTCAAGTTTTAGATCAATTTTACGAATTAAAAATCAGCATTAAATCGTACGGAGATTTTGAAAACGATGTGCCGATTTCTATGTATAATGGCAAAAAATTAGTTGGGAAAGCTTTAATTGCTAAAGAAAAACCTCAAAAAGAGATATTATTCACCATTCCGAAAACGGATTTTCATGGCTATGTTTCGATTCAAGATAATAGTTTGAGTTACGACAATTCGTTTTATTTCAGCATTTCAAAACCACAAAAATCAAATGTAATTGCAGTTGGAAAAGTAGAAAAAAACAAATTTTTATCTCGAATTTACAATGCAGAAGAATTCAATTATACTTCTACAGAGTTAAATACGTTGAACTATAACGCTATTGAAAATGCCGACGCAATAATTTTAAACGAATTGCCAAATATTCCAAATGCATTATCGGTCACATTGAAAAATTATTACAGCAAAGGCGGAAACATTATTTTCATTCCAGATGTGAATAGTTCGGTGGAAAGTTATAATTCATTTCTGAGAAATTTCAGCAATAATTCTTTATCAGAAAAAGCCATAAAAGAGAAACAAATTACACAAATCAGTTTCAATCATCCGATATATACTAACGTTTTTGAGAAGAAAGTCAGCAATTTTCAATATCCAAAAACAAATGCCACTTTCACCATAAACGGAAGTAATTTACCGGTTTTACAATACGAAGACAAAAGCGTTTTCTTAGGAAATATTACCAATAAATTAGGGAATTTATTCTTCTTTTCGACGTCGATTAACAAAGAAAATTCGAACTTTCAGAATTCACCATTAATTGTTCCAACGTTTTATAATATGGGGCAAAACAACAACAAAACAGGTTTAAATGCCTTTACAATTGGCAACAATAACTATACAATTATCAACGAAACCATTGCAAAAGATAATGTTTTAAGTGTGACAAATGCCGAAAACAGTTTCATTCCAATGCAACAAATTTTGAATAATAAAATTAAACTAACTTTCGGAAATTATCCAGAAAATTCAGGGAATTACGAAGTTTTAAAAGACAAAGAATCGCTTAAAAATATCAGTTTCAACTATCCTAGAAACGAAAGTGATTTGTCGCAAATCAATTCTGATTATTTTGATTCTTGTACCCAAGTCAATTCGGTTTCCACCTTTTATTCTGACATTCATTCTTCGAGAACGAGCAATCAAGTCTGGAAATATTTTATCATAGCAACACTACTGTTTTTATTACTTGAACTACTAATCCAAAAATTTGTAAAATGAACCTTTTACTAAAAAACGCAACGATACTTGAAAACCAAAACCCATTTCATAAACAACAAGTTGATATTGAAATCACAGATGGAATTATTTCTAAAATAGGAAAAAATCTAACTGTAAAAGACGGTTTTGAAGTCATTGAAAAAGACAATTTACACGTTTCACAAGGTTGGTTAGATACTTCAGTCGTTTTTGGCGAACCAGGTTTTGAAACTACGGAAACTATCGAAAACGGACTAAAAGTAGCGGCTAAAAGTGGTTTTACTTCTGTTTTCTTACATTCGAACACAAATCCTGCGATAGACAATCAAGCGATAATTCAATTTATAAAAAGTAAAGCACAAAATAGTGTTTCTAACTTGCACATTGTAGGTTGTTTAACCAAAAATAGCGAAGGAACCGATTTAGCAGAACTTTTCGATATGAAAAATGCAGGAGTGGTTGCTTTTGGAGATTATAAAAAATCGATGACGAATGCGAATTTATTAAAAATCGCCTTTCAATATGTCGATAATTTTGAAGGCATTTTATTCGTACAACCTATGAATAAAGACATCAAAGGAAAAGGATTTGTAAATGAAGGCGAAGTTTCTACCAAACTAGGATTGAAAGGAATTCCAGCCATGGCGGAAGAAATAGAGATTGAAAGAAACATCGCTTTATTAGAATATACCAATGGAAAATTACACATTCCGACTATAACAACGAAAAACTCTGTAGATTTAATTGCGAAAGCTCAGGCTAAAGGTTTACAAATTACGTGTGGCGTTTCTGTGAACAACTTAGTTTTAACAGATGAAGAGTTGGTAGATTTCAATTCGAATACGAAAATTTATCCACCACTTCGTACAGAAACGGATAGAAAAGCTTTGATTGAAGGTGTTTTAAACAATGTAATTTCTGTTATTACATCTGATCATTGCCCAGTTAATATCGAACAAAAACAATTAGAATATGATTTAGCCGATTATGGTTCGATTGGTTTAGAAAGTGCTTTTGGTGCTTTACAAACGGTTTTACCAACGGAAGTGATTGTGGAGAAATTCACAGCTCAAAAATCGTATTTCAACATAGAAAATTCAACAATTTCAGAGGGAAACAAAGCAGATATTACGCTTTTCAATCCAAATGAAGAATGGGTTTTCGGTAAAGAAAACATACTTTCTTTTTCCAAAAATTCAATTATGATGGGTAAGAAAATGAAAGGAAAAGTGTACGGAATTATTACAAATAATAAAATTGAAATCTAATGAACAAAATTAAATTTGGAGCTATTGTTTCTTATTTTGGTGTAATCGGAATTATATTTAGTAAAGCTATAAATAGTGAAGAGCAAAATGAATTTATTAATTTTCATTTTCGTCAGGCCTTATTGATTACACTAATTATTCTGGGTTTAAATTTTTTCAATTACGGTTTAGATAACGGTATATTTAGAACCATAATTTGGTCTATTTCTATCTTTTTAAAATGTAATGGGATTTTTTACGCATACAATAATCAACAAAAAAACATACCACTAATTGGCGAATATGCTCAAAAATGGTTTAAAAAATTATAAAAAAATATGAGTCTAGAATATATAGTAAAAGCTCCTACAGAAATTAAAGAAAAAAACGGCGCTTTAATTTTGCTTCACGGTTATGGAAGTAATGAAGAAGATTTATTTTCTTTTGCACCACAATTACCTGAAAATGTTTACGTGATATCAGTTCGTGCGCCTTACGATTTACAACCTTATGGTCACGCTTGGTATGAAATTACGTTTGATGCTGATGAAAATAAATTTTCAAACAACGAACAAGCCAAAGAATCTTTACAAGTTATTGCAAATTTTATTGATGAAATTTCAGAAAAACTTCCTTTAGACAAATCGAATATTTCCTTAATTGGTTTTAGTCAAGGTGCTATTTTAAGTTACGGAATGGCGTTTACATTTCCAGAAAAAATTAATAAAGTTGTGGCTTTAAGCGGTTATTTGAATGAACAAATTTTACCAGAAAATTTCGATGTAAATACTATCAAACATATTGATTTTTTTGCTTCTCATGGTTCCCAAGACCAAGTTATTCCAGTAGAATGGGCAAGAAAAACACAACCTTATCTAGAAAAATTAGGTTTACAAGTTACATATAAAGAGTATCCTGTTGGGCATGGTGTAGCACCACAAAATTTTTGGGATTTTAAAAATTGGTTAGAAAAAATATAATTATTTTTTGATTAATAATAAAAACGGCTCCGAGTTTCGGAGCCGTTTTTGTTGGTATAAATTCTTCTTATCTTTTTAAAGAGAAGTGAGATTTGAATTGTTTTTGCTGATTATTTTCCATATAATTTAGTGTGAACCAATAATCTGTTGAAGGTAATAGCGCTCCATTATACGTTCCGTCCCAACCTTTACTTTGATCAGTTGCACTTAATTGTTTAATTAATTTTCCATATCTATCAAAAATATACAGTTTGGCATCT
>CAYWVV010000052.1:0-20235 GCA_964461805.1 uncultured Flavobacterium sp. | reverse complement strand
ATTTATTCTTAAATAAAGCAGGAGAAAAGTCTATTGATTTTTCTAATCCAATTGCAGTAAAAGCCTTAAACAAAGCGTTATTAATGCACTTTTACAATTTAGAATATTGGAACATTCCGAAATCTAACTTATGCCCTCCTATTCCAGGAAGAGCTGAATACATTCATCATATTGCCGATTTATTAGCGGCTTCAAATGGCGGAGTGGTTCCAACAGGAAATGCCGTTAGAATTTTAGATATTGGCGTAGGCGCGAATTGCATTTACCCAATTATCGGAAATCATGAATATGGTTGGACGTTTGTGGGAACGGAAGTCGACAAACAATCTTTATTGTCGGTTGAAACCATTTTAAGCAAAAACCCAAAATTAAAAGAAAACGTAACGGTTCGTTTTAACGACAACAAACGTCATGCTTTAAAATACATGTTAGAATCGGAAGAAGTTTTCGATTTTGTAATTTGTAATCCTCCTTTTCACACATCTGCTGAAGAAGCAGCAAAAGGTTCAGAACGAAAAAGTAAAAATTTAGGTCAGAAAGCAACAGACAAACCGGTTTTAAACTTTAGTGGAAATAATAACGAATTATGGTGCGAAGGTGGCGAACTTGGATTTTTAACCAATATGATTTTTGAAAGTGTACACTTTAAAAGTCAATGTAAATGGTTTAGCGCAATCGTTTCTAAGAAAACAAACCTCAAACCTTTATACAAACAAATGAGAAAAGTTGGAGTAAAAAACAGTACAACACTTCATTTAACAAACGGAAACAAAACGACACAAATTATTTGCTGGCAGTTTTAGCAAATAAATTACATATAATAAGTCATTATAAACTTTAACTCTTATAATTCGATATTAGAAAAAATACGTTTAGTAAAAAACATATAAAAACAAAAACAACTAAAAGAATATATCCAAAACTCACATTAGTGAAAACTAATAACATGTTGTTTTTATTGAATTGCACCTCTTTTTTCATACTACTATTTTAATACTGTAAAAATACTAAGTTAAATTTGTGTGCGTCTTTTAAATGTTATGAAAGCGTTATTTTTATGCATGAAAACCACATTATAATGTATAAATACAATTATGGTGTAAAGAAAATTAGATACAAAAACACCTGATACATTTTAAAACGTATCAGGTGTTTTTTGTTTATATTGATTTCTTAATTAAAAACTTCTTCGTGTTCGCCATCAAAACTAGCAAAAACCATACTTGGATGCGAATCTTGATGAAACACATTTCCTTTTGAATCGATAGCAATCGCACCCGCAAAACCATCATAAGATAATAATTCGTCAAACGTTTTGGCAAAAGCATCTTGTAAAGAAAAACCATCGGTAACTCGAGTTACAATTTTTGCAGCTGTGGCATTACTTACAATATCTTCCCCTACTCCAGTTAAACTTACACCACAAAATTGATTAGCATAATTTCCTGCAACTGTTGCCGAATCCGAAATTCTTCCTACTAATTCAAAACCTTTTCCACCAGTTGATGTCGCCACTGCAATTTTTCCGGCAGCATCTAAAGCTACACAACCTACAGTTCCTAATCCTAACGATTTGACTTTCGCTTCATATTCTGTTCTTCTTTGAGGAATTTCTGTTGAAAACGCTTCAAATCCATGTTGTCTTGCATAATTCGTTGCGCCACTTCCACCTAAAATTCGATCGTCTTCTTTCATTAATACTTCTGCAACTTGAATGGGATTTTTAACATTTTCAATATTAATTACACCGCTCATTTTCTGAGTTTCGCCATTCATTAAAGCGGCACTCATTCTTATTTTTCCATCGCTTTGTATTTGCGAACCAATTCCTGCATTAAATAACGCATCATCTTCCAATAATGAAACCGCAAAAACAACCGCTTCTAAAGCAGAATGTGTTTGTAAATATTCGTGAGATTTTTTTACAATACGAAGTAAAGCTTCTTGTTTAGCGACTTTAGTTTCAATATTTGTAGAGGATTCCGAAAAGAAACCACCGTGAATTATTATTTTCATATATTTTAATATTAAAAAACACAGATTTAAGAAATTATATAAATTTTTAAAATTTCTTAAATCTGTGTTACAAAATGAATAATTGGAAAATTAAACGTATTGAGAACTCTGAATAGTCATTTTAAACGTATCCAAATTAAAGGTATCGTTTTTACTCATTACATGTGTCACCAAATGGTTAATCGAAATCGGTTCTCCTAATTCAATTTGCGTTAAATTCGTGTCTTTTATTTCTCTTCCGTCTACTAAAATAACAAGTCCTGAACCAATAGCTTCCATTTGTTTACCATTAGTTATCAGTAAACCTGTATCTTCTCCTAAACCAATTCCTAACACTTTCGGATTTCCAACAACCGCTTGAAACAAACGTCCGATTCTTCCGCGTTGTACAAAATGCGTATCTATAATTACACCATCAATTAATCCTAATCCAGAAGTAATTTTCACTTCACCTTTAAGCAAAGCCTCACTACTACTTCCTTGATAAATCATATTATTTGAAGCCGCAGCAGCACCAGCGGAAGTTCCTGCGTATATAAAATCTTCATTTTGATATTTATGCAACAACAATTCATCAAAAGGAGTACCTCCTAATATAGAAGTCAATCGCAATTGATCGCCACCTGTAAACATAACCACATCAGCTGCTTTTAAACGTGCTATAACTTCAGGATCAGTAGCTTGTTCTCTTTTTTCAATATAAAGTACATCTACATTAGTTGCTCCTAAAAAATTTAAAGCTTTCACATATTCAGGACCAATTTCTCTTGGAATCTTTGAAGCTGTAGTAATCACTTCAATTCGTGAATCATTTTTATGTTTAGACTCGTCAATAATTCTCTTTAAAATTCCCTTTTCAAAAAAATTTAAGTTATTACTTGCATTTTTATCCAAATCGGTTTCTGTAAAACTCCCTTTATCAACCGCACCGCCAATTATGACTAATTTCCCTTGTATATTCATTTGGTAAAAATAGCCAAAAACTTAATTATAGCAAATCAATTTTCTTTTTTTGGAGCAAAACTTATTTCATACTTTTCAACAATTGTCCCGCTATCCACTAAATCTCCAATGAAAAATTGGAGGATACCGTTCCTATCGGGGCTAAAATACAAAAAATCAATTTCTTACTACATTTACTTAAAACATTCTCAACAAAAACATTTCATACTAACAAAAAATACCTATTTTTAACAAAATTCATTACAAAATATCATACCGAAATGAAAATCGATAAAATTCAAGCCCTTCGTGGACCTAACATCTGGAGTGTACAGCGTAAAAAATTAATCCAAATGCGATTAGATTTGGAAGAAATGGAACAATTTCCTACCAATAAAATTGAAGGTTTTCGGGAACGTATCGAAGCCATGTTTCCTACAATGATTGAACACCGCTGTTCTGAAGGTTGTCGTGGTGGATTTTTCTCTCGTGTAGAACGTGGTACTTGGATGGGACATGTAATTGAACACATTGCTTTAGAAATTCAAACGCTTGCCGGAATGGAAACAGGTTTCGGAAGAACTCGTGAAACCAAAACTCCTGGAATATATAATGTAGTTTTCAGCTACACAGAAGAAAATGTTGGAATGTTTGCTGCAGAAAGTGCCGTTGCCATTGCAGAAGCTTTAATTGCTGGAACGTCTTATGATTTAGAAGCTGATATTCAAAAAATGCGTGAAATCCGTGAACGTGTTCGTTTAGGACCTTCAACTGGAAGTATCGTAGAAGAAGCTGTGGCAAGAGATATTCCATGGATTCGTTTAGGAACCAACTCGTTAGTACAATTAGGATATGGTGTCAATCAAATGCGTTTTCAAGCCACAATTACTTGTAAAACCAGTAACATTGCGGTAGATATTGCTTGTAATAAAGAAGAAACTAAACGCATGTTAGGAAATGCTTCAATTCCTGTCGCAAGTGGTGGAATCTGTGTAGATGAAGAAGATTTAGATGCAGTCATTAAAAAAATTGGTTTTCCAATCGTAATTAAACCTTTAGATGGAAATCACGGAAAAGGCGCATCAATTAATGTAAAAAACAGAGAAGACGCTGTAGCTGGTTTGGCTTATGCAAAAACATATAGTCGCAGGGTCATTGTAGAAAAATTTATTACAGGTTTCGATTTTAGAGTTTTAATTATCGATAATAAATTGGTGGCAGCAGCAAAACGCGAACCGGCTCATGTTAAAGGAAACGGAACCAATACGATTCAAGAATTAATTGACGAAACCAATAAAGATCCAAGAAGAGGTTACGGCCACGAAAATGTGTTAACTCAAATTGATGTCGACAGAGATACCACAGATTTATTAGACAAATTAGGGTATACGCTAGAAACCGTTCCTAAAAAAGACGAAATTGTATATTTAAAATCAACTGCAAATTTAAGTACTGGCGGAACTTCTGTTGATGTAACAGACATGATGCATCCTGAAAATATTTTCCTTTGCGAACGCATTTCTCGTGTGATTGGATTAGATGTTTGTGGTGTGGATATTATGGCAGAAAATTTAACGCAACCGTTAAAAGAAAATGGTGGTTGTATTTTAGAAGTTAATGCAGCACCAGGATTTCGTATGCATTTGGCTCCTTCAGAAGGTTTACCAAGAAACGTGGCCGCACCAGTTATTGATATGTTATATCCGCAAGGAAAACCAAGTAGAATTCCAATTATTGCCGTAACTGGTACAAATGGAAAAACCACAACTACCCGATTAATCGCACATATTGTTAAAAATAATGGATATCGTGTTGGATTTACAACATCCGATGGAATTTATGTTCAAAATCATTTGATGGAAAAAGGCGATACCACCGGACCGATTTCTGCAGAATATATTTTAAAAGATCCAACCGTAGAATTTGCGGTTTTAGAAACGGCTCGCGGTGGAATTTTAAGGTCTGGTTTAGGTTTTTCTCGTTGCGATATTGGAATTATTACGAATATTCAAGAAGATCATTTAGGTTTAGCTGATATTCATACTTTAGACGATTTAGCTCGTGTAAAAGCTACCGTTGTTAAAAGTATCAAAAAAGATGGTTGGGCCGTTTTAAATGCTGAAGACGAATATTGTCTAAAAATCGCAAAAGATTTAAATTGCAATATTGCGTATTTCAGTTTAGATGAAAACAATGCCACAGCTTTAAAATTAGCTAAAGAAGGTAAAATTGTAGCCGTTTACGAAAATGGTTTCATCACCATTAAAAAAGGAGAATGGAAAATTCGTGTAGAAAAAGCGACTCAAGTGCCCTTAACTTTAGGAGGAAAAGCCAAATTTATGATTGCCAATGTATTGGCAGCGACTTTAGCAGCCTATTTACAAGGTTTCAAAACGGAAGATATTAGTTTATCGTTACAAACCTTTATTCCAAGTGCAGCTCAAACACCAGGAAGAATGAATATTTTCGATTTTAATAAATTTAAAGTCTTGATTGATTTTGCACACAACCCATCCGGTTACAGAGGAATTGAGGACTATTTAGAAAGTGTTTCTGCAACCAAAAAAATCGGAATTATTGCTGGAGTCGGTGACAGACGTGACGAAGACATTAAAGAATGTGCGAAAATCGCAGGAAGAATGTTTGATCATATTATCATTCGTCAAGAAAAGCATTTACGTGGTAGAACAGAACAAGAAATTAATGGTTTAATTTTAGCTGGAATTGCAGAAAGTGGCAGAAATGTAACCACAGAAATTATTACTGCAGAAGTAGAAGCTTTAAAACACGCAATGGATAATGCTGAAGACGGAAGTTTTATTACTGCTTTAAGTGATGTGATTGATAATGCAATTGAAACGGTTCAAGATTATTTGGATAAAGAAAACGAAGAAAGTAAAGCTTAGATAGCAGACCTGACAGGTTTTTGAAACCTGTCAGGTCTTTTTATTTAAAAAATAGACATTCCTGTTTTCGTTGTCAATTGTTCTAAAGCGTACATGCCTAATTCGGAATTTCCTTTTTCGTTTAATCTTGGATTCCATGTTGCCACAGAAAATTGTTTCGGTAAAACGGCGGCAATTCCCCCACCGATTCCACTTTTTCCTGGCAAGCCTACTTTATATGTGAATTCTCCTGATTCGTCATAAAATCCGCAAGTTTGCATTAACGCGTTTATTCTTTTCGCTTGACTAGAAGTTAAAATTTGTTTTCCGTTTTTAGTAACGCCTTCATTTGCGAAAAAAAAGAACGCATCGGCTAATTCTTTACACGTCATTTCAACAGAACATTGATGAAAATAGAAATCTAAAACTTCATCTACATCATTGTTTATATTCCCAAAAGATTTTAAAAAATTGGTTAAAGCGGCATTTCTAAAACCGGTATCTTTTTCAGATTGTGCGACTTTTAAATTATAATTAATCGTATCGCAGCAAGAAATTTCTCTGATAAAATGCAAAAAATCTTCTTTCGGATTTTCTAAACAAGAAACTAACATGTCAGCGATAACTAAAGCGCCAGCGTTAATAAATGGATTTCTTGGAATACCTTTTTCGTATTCTAACTGAACTAAAGAATTAAATGGATTTCCTGAAGGTTCTACTCCTACTCGTTCCCAAATTTTTTCACCCAAATGCGAAAAAGCTAAAGTTACAGATAAGGCTTTTGAAACGGACTGTATCGAAAATTTTTCGTTACTATCGCCCACACTAAATTCTTTTCCATCAATTGTTGTTAGGCAAATTCCAAATTTATCTGGATTTACGTTGGCTAATTCTGGAATAGTTGTAGCAATGTTACCTATAATTGGCAACGATTTAGATTGTAAGTATATTTCTTCAAGGATTTGCTGATAGTTCATTTGGATAACTTTATAAGCAAATATAAATAAAAAAGGCTACAATTTCTTGCAGCCTTTATATATTATGAATTGATTACTAATCGGAAACCTTCACCATGGATGTTTAAAATTTCCACACGTTCATCTGGTTTTAAATATTTTCTAAGTTTGGCGATGTAAACGTCCATACTTCTTGAAGTAAAGTAATTATCATCTCTCCAAATTTTAGTTAAAGCTAATTCACGAGGCATTAAATCATTTTCGTGTAGTGCTAACATTTTTAACAATTCTGATTCTTTTGGCGATAATTTAATTGGTTCTTCATTATCGAAAGTTAAAAATCTCAATTTAGAATTCAAATGAAATTTACCAATATTAAACTCGAAAACCGTAGAATCTGGTTTAGATTCTGATGCTTTTCTTTGAATAATCGCTTTGATTTTCATTAATAACACTTCTGAATCGAATGGTTTATTTAAATAATCATCTGCACCAACTTTATATCCTTTTAGAACATCTTCTTTTAATGTTTTTGCAGTTAAGAATATAATAGGCACTTCTGCATTTTTCTCTCTAATTTCTCTTGCTAAAGTGTAGCCATCTTTATAAGGCATCATTACATCCAAAATACATAAATCGTAAGTATCTTTTTTGAATTTTTCAAAACCTTCCATTCCATTTTTAGCCAATGTTACTTCAAAATCATTTAAGGATAAATAATCTCTTAATACTGACCCAAAATTGGGATCATCTTCTACTAATAATATTTTTTTTGCTTCCATATCTTAATTTATTAATGGCAATTTAATTATAAATGTGCTTCCTTTCCCTTTTTCACTTTCCACAAAAACCTCGCCATTATGGTCGTCGATAATTTGTTTTACGTATGCTAATCCTAATCCGTGGCCTTTTACATTATGTAAATCACCAGTATGTTCTCTAAAGAATTTTTCAAAAACCTTTTTTTGAACCGCTTTTGACATTCCAATTCCGTTATCTTCTATTTTAATAAGAATATAATCTTTTATATTTTCTGTGTACACATTAATAATTGGTTTATCTGCCGAATATTTCATAGCATTATCCAAAATATTAACCAATACGTTTGTAAAATGCACATCATTTAAAAGAACAGTAGTTCTTGTAGCGTTAAAATGAGTGTGAACTTCTCCTTCTCTATCCTCTAAAATCAAACTAATATGATCAATTGCATCTTCAATAAATTCTGTTAATTCTTGAGGTTCTTTATCAATATTTAATTCGTTTCTTTCTAATTTCGAAATTCTAAGAACATTTTCCACTTGGGCATGCATTCTTTTATTTTCGTCCTTAATCATTTGAAGATATTTTTGAACTTTCTCTTTATCATCAATAATTTTTGGATTCTTAATGGCATCTAAAGCTAAATTTATTGTAGCTATAGGTGTTTTAAATTCGTGTGTCATGTTGTTAATGAAATCTGTTTTAATTTCAGAAATCTGTTTTTGCATGATCAATTGTTTTAAGGCACTTGTATAGGTAACCAAAATAATTACTACGAATAATAGCGTTAATATTGTCATTGGTAACATAGAAGAAAACACAAAATTTGTTTTATTAGGAAATCTAAGCAACAATTTGTAATCTGTTTTTCCGTCTGCGTCTAATAAAATTGGAACACTATATGTTGTGCATTTATCGTATCTAAATTCTTCCGATTTAACTTTTGTTGCTAATCCATTTTTGTAAACAGCAAATTCATAAGGCGTTTTTAATTCCGATTTATACAATTCAAAATTTAAAACATCATTCACTAACTTAGAAGAAATTCTTTGCTGAATGGGTCTTTTAGATAGTACATCTTTTGATAAAAGTTCGAACTGTACTATATCAAAAATAGTTAAGTTTCCATACTTTTCAATTGTTTCACTTGGTTTAGAACTTAAATTTGTTCCACTACCATCCAATGAATTATCTTTATAAATTTGAGTCTTACGTTTCGCCGAATACTCTTTTATATTAACTCCTTTCAACTTCTTATCAAAGAACGAACCATCTATACCAAAATCTTCTGGAACAATAGCGTTTGTATAAATTAAAATCTCCTTTGAATTCGCATCTTTTTCGTAATAAAAAAGCTGTTTTAATTGTTCTTGCTTTGGTTCTTTTCCAGTGCTATCTTTAAATTTCTCGATAGATGTTTTAAAATCAAGCATTTCTTTTTTATTCAACTTTTCAGAAACATTATTTAAAACCACCAAAGCGTGATGTCTAAATTGTTCGTCATTCTTTTGAAAAGAACTATTGATCCAAAATAATTGTATCAAAATAATTCCTATCAAAGAAATACTCATTAAAAAAACTAGTAATCTAAACCTTGTTTTATTCATTATAGCAAAGTTAAGTGGTAATTGACTATTGTTAAAACAATTAACCAATATTTAACAAATGTGTTAAAATTTAATTTTTACTTAAAATTTCAATTAAATTATCAACTGTTTTATACGTTATTTTTAAATTCTCATTGTTAATAACATACGTTGCTAACTTCCTTTTTTCTTCTTCAGGAAGTTGATTATTAATGATTTGCAGAATATTTTCTCTTGAAGTAGCGTCTCTTTCTAGAACTCTTTTAATTCTGGTTTCAATAGGTGCTGTGACTAGAATGGTTGCATCACAATATTTTTGTCCGTTGGTTTCGAATAGAATTGCAACTTCTTTAATGATAAATTTTGTGTTTTTATTTTTTAATAACCAATTTTCAAAATCTGTCTTCACTTTTGGATGAATGATTGAATTGAGTTGGTCTAATTTACTTTTATCTGCGAAAACTAATTCACGAATGGCATTTCTATCTAACAAACCGTTTTCTAATATTACATTTTCAGGAAATATAGACTGCACTTCATGAACCACTTTTGAATTATTCATAATATTTTTGGCCGCTTCGTCAGCAATATAAACCGGAATACTTTTTGAAGCAAAATATTTTGCTACAGTGGTTTTCCCACTTCCAATTCCACCAGTAAGTCCAATTATTTTTGTCATCCTATCTCTTAAAAAACATTTTAGGAAATGCTACCTCAGGTTGTTGTTTTAAAACATGAACTTTAACAAATGACAGCAAAAACCCTTTCCCATATCCATAAAACTGAATTACGGCTGCCACAATACTATAAAACGCTATTTCTAATGATTTATTTTTTAATAGTGAAGAAATAAACAATACTAAAAAATAGAACCCATAACAATATAAAAAATACGGAAAATTAAAAATCGTACCTAAAACTGAAAACAAAAATCCTACTAAAAATAAAGTTGGAAACCAAAATGTAATTTTTGTATATTCTGGATACCATGCATTTAAAATGGGTCTGGCTAAGCCGAATTTATTCACTTGAGTGTAAAATTTATTCCAATCAATTCTGCGTTTATGATATACGAAAGCTTTAGAAATTAATTTGGTTTTGTAACCCATCTTCCATAATCGAATAGATAAATCTGGGTCTTCTCCAGGATGAATGTTTCCGAAACCTTTTGATGCTTCAAATGCATTTTTAGATAATCCCATATTAAAACTTCTGGGTTGAAATTTATCTAATTTTTCACTTCCGCCTCTAATTCCACCAGTAGTTAAAAAAGAAGTCATCGTAAAATTAATTGCCTTTTGAATGTTTGAAAAAGAAGCTAAAGCGGCATCTGGGCCACCAAAACAATCTACATAATCTTTGGACAATTCTTCGTTAACAGTTTGCAAATAATTAGGAGGAATAATACAATCCGAATCTAAAATAATAAAATAATTGCCTTTCGCTACATTCATACCATAATTTCTAGAATCACCTGGACCAGAATTCGATTTAAAATAATAACTCAAACTTAAACCTGTATATTTTTCAAGAATATGTTTACACGTAATTGTTGAACCGTCTTCGATAATTACAATTTCGTAATTATTTGAATAAGTTTGTTTTGTTAAACTTTCTAAAAGTTCATCAATTTCTTCAGGGCGGTTATAAATAGGTATTATTAAAGAAAAATGCATATCAAATTTTTATAGAAACAAAGATAAATATAAAAACAAAAAAGTCCCGATTTCTCGAGACTTTTAAGTGAAAAAATATGTATGAAATTATTCTTTAATAACTTTGATTGTATGTACTGTATCTTCAACAGTAATATTTACAATGTAAGCACCTGTATTTAAAGTAGACATATTAACTTGAACATCATTAGAATTAGCTTTAGTATTTAAAACTTCTTGACCTAATAAGTTAAGTACACTTACATTACTAATTGCTGTTTTGTAAGATAAATTTAATACGTCTTTAACTGGGTTTGGATAAGCAACAAAGTTAGATTTATCAAAACTTGTAGCGCTTAATGAAGCATCATAAGCTGAAACTTGTACAGTACTGAAAGAGTTATTACCATATTCCCATACTCTGTAATATAGAACTTCACCTGGAGTTCTTCCAGTTACTGTCATTAAAGGATGATCATCACCAGCAATACTAGAAGAATCATCGCAATCAATTAAGACTAAAGCTCCACATGTTCCACTATAAATAGCAGCACCAGAATCAGTAAAACCACCAGCATTAGTACGGTTTTCTAATGTTAAATTTCCAGAAGCAGGAACTACAACAGAATACCAAACATCACCTCCTAAATAAGAAGCACAACCTGGAGCAGTTTCTGTAGAGCCTGTTGCTCCAACGTTAGTTGCAATTAATGGATTTGCAGCAAATGTTGCACCTGGAGTTAAAACCGTAGCTGAACCACAGTTATCATTAACAGGAGGTGTTGCTAAAGTTGTGAAACTTATTGTTGACCATGTACTATATGTACCTGCAGAACAAACAGAACGAATATGGAAATAATAAGTCGTTAATTGAGTTAAACCAGTTGCTGCATAAGTTGTAGCTGTTGTAGAAGTACCTGAACCTGTTGGATCAGTTGCTACGTTATCTAAAACATATTCATAACCTAAAGTAGCACTAGGTACAGCAGACCAAGAAATATCAGCAGTTGAACTAGTTACAGAAGAAGCAGAAGCACTTGGTGTTGGACATGCTGGAGATAATTTTAATTCAAAATCATCAAAAGCTACATAATTAGGACTAAAACTAGGTTGATTAACTCTAACTGCAAAATAATAAGTTCCCGTTGTTGCTGGAACAAATGATCTAGTTACTTGAGCATATTGCTGTATAGATAAAGTTCCAGTTCCTGGCACAGCATAAGTAGCACCTAATTGAGTAGCGGCAGAAGAATTTTGCACTGAATTGACAAAATAATCAACCAACCAACCTGAACCACCATCACCTTGTACCCAAGATGAAAAGTCATAAGAAGTTCCTGCAACTAGATCAAATCCAGGAGTCCACATAAATTCATTTGTTGCTGACCACGCATCTCTTAAATAATTAGCACCAGAACGAGGAGTATTATCAAAAGTTGAACTTGAAGTTTCATAATCACCATTTTGTTCTGACCAACAAGTTGGTAAAGCTGGTGTTGTAACACTATCAAAATTTTCAATCCATGGTAATGTAGTAATAGAAGCACAAGCAGTTGTAAAAGTTGCTGTTGCCCAATTTCCAAAAGTACTAGCAGCACAAGATGCTCTTACATGAAGATAATAAACTGTTTGTGGTGATAAGCCAGAAGCTAAATAATAAGAATTTAGAGTTGCCGTTCCTGATACAGGAGGTGTTGCAGAAGTAGTTACAGCATATTCATAACCAATTGCTCCATCTGCTGAAGTATCAAACCAAGATGTACTTGCAGTAGTAGCTGTTATAGTTGTTATTGTTAAACCAGTTTCATCTGGACAAGTTGGTGACAAACGTACTTCGAAATTATCAATTGAAAAATCGATATCTGCAGAACCATTAGTAACCCCTTCAAGAGCTCTGAATGCAAATCTAACAGTTTGACCAGAATAAACATCTAGATCAATTACATTAGGAGTTGCTGTTATACCTGGTTGATTTGTATCGTTATAAGTATATAATGGAGTCCAGTTAGTAGTTCCTGTTGAAGAAACTAAAACTTCAATAGAATCATCTGATTCCCATGGAGAGGTTGGAGCCGTTGTTAAACCATATTGTACTGCAGCAGCTTCAAATTTTAATTCATATCCAACTGAAGGTATTGTAAACTGAGGCGATATAACCCAGTCATTTGCTCCTGTTGCAAAAATATTGTTTTTAATTGCTCCTGTAGTACCATTATTTGCAAGACCATCTGCTCCCCAACCTGAAGCTGTAAAAGCAGCTGGACCAGCAGTTAAATCACCATTAATTCCATTTGACCAACAAGCGTTTGGTAAAAATGTATTAAATGGCTCTAAATGTGGTAATGTTGTAATTGGAGCACAAGCAGTAGTTATCGAAGTTGTTGACCATGAACTAAAACCAGATCCACAATTAGTTCTAACATGTATGTAGTATAATGTTTGAGATGATAAACCTGTAGGTTGAATATAACTATTAGTAGTTGCTGTTCCAGATGCAGGTGGAGTAGCAGAATTAGACACAAAATATTCGTATCCAATAGCACCACTAACCACATCCCATGACACATCAAAACCAGTAGCCGCTGCATTTGTAGCAGATAAATTTACTGGCTGTAAACAAGATGGAGTTTCTTCTAATTTAAAATCATCAAATGAAACATACCAAGGTCCACCTGAAGCTTCATTCACTCTAACTGCAAAAAAATACACACCAGAAGTAGATGGTATAAAAGTTGCACTTACTTTATTATAAGATTGAAAAGCATAAGGACTTCCTGTTCCTGGAACAGTATAAGTTGTTCCTATTTGTGTTGCGCCTGTAGAATTTTGAACAGAATTTACAAAATAATCTACAATCCAAGTAGTACCATTATCACCTTGAACAAAAGATGAAAAATCATAAGAAGTACCCGCTATTAGATTAAAACCAGGTGTCCAAATATATTCATTTGTTGCGGTATAATTATCTCTAATAAAATTAGTTCCTGTTTTTGCAGTACTATATGTATCATTTGAATTTCTAGATTCCCAAGCACCGTTTTCTTTGAACCAACATGATGGAAAATTTGTTGATCCAACAGTTGTTAAACTTTCAAATCCTTCATTCCATGGTAAAGAACTAAAAGTAGGACTTACAGCTATTGTAGATGAAGGTACTGTATTTCCTCCACAAGTAACCTCACAATAATAGTTATCAGTTGAAAAAACAGCTGGAATAACATAAGTAATATTTGTAGCTGCTGAAATTGCAGAACCGTTCATATACCATTGGTAGGTAACTCCTGAACCAGGAGTGAAATTTTGCAAACTTAAAGTCGCACTAGAACCTACACAAATTGACGTTGGAGCAATAGTATTACCTGGAGCTGGAGTACCTGTACATGCTGAAGAAGCAGCTTGAGTAATTACGATATTATCTAAATAAACGTAATAATCTCCAGAAGTACCAAAGTTACATTTGAAACGAATTTTTGTATTTAAACCTCCAGGAGCACTTGAACCAGGAATTACTATAGATTTAGTAGCACAAGTATTAGCAACAGTATGATTACCATTGTTTACTGCAACTACAGCATTTCCAAATGTAGCGCCATTATCTGAAGATGTTTCAACAGAAATTGTACCATTATAAGGTGTAGTAGCAACTGTAGCAGCTGACCAATTTACAATCTTATAATCAAATGAAACCGTTAATGGTTCACCTGTAGAAATAAAAGTTTCTGAAGACAAGGCGTTTGTAGTAGTTGAACTACTACTATAAACATTAAATCTCCAAGATGCTGATGCACAAGCTTGAGTTGTCGTTAGACTTCCTCCTCCATTACTCCAACCTGCTGGGGCTGTAGTTGTTGGAAAGTTTTGGCTTATATTAATTTGAGAAAAGGAAATAAATCCTATTAACAAAAAAAGCCACAATGTAATTTTTTTCATTATTATATAATTTATTGTTTAGTAAT
The DNA here is from genome assembly GCA_964461805.1 of uncultured Flavobacterium sp. Taxonomy (GTDB): domain Bacteria; phylum Bacteroidota; class Bacteroidia; order Flavobacteriales; family Flavobacteriaceae; genus Flavobacterium. Next base: position 5,477 of record CAYWVV010000052.1, on the reverse strand, counting down.
TGTAAATAAACAAAAAATTAATCATATCATTAAAACATTAACATTTTTTACCGACAAAATGCAGTTATTATCGATATAATGCAAAAAAAATCCCGCTCTGCGGGATTTTATAACTTTTTCTTAATGTTTTGTTATTTTATACTTGGTATCATAACCATTTCAGAAGTATCTAACTTATAATCAACACCTTGAAAACCAAAACCAAATAAACTATCGAAATCTTGTTTATAACCTGCTAAATCACCTATTTCAGATAAGTTTTCAGTTGTTGCCATTTCCCATAATTTAGAAACTTGTGCTTGTACGTCATCTCGCATTTCCCAATCATCAATTCTAATTCTTCCTTTATCGTCAGTTGGTATAGCATTTCCACTGAATATTCTGTCAGCATACAAACGTTGCATTTGCTCAATACATCCTTCGTGAATTCCTTCTGCTTTCATTGTTTTGTATAATAATGAAATATATAATGGAATTACTGGTATTGCAGAACTTGCTTGAGTAACTAAAGCTTTATTTACAGAAACATATGCTTTACAATTAACATTTTCTAACTGTTTTGTAATTTCAAATGCTGTAGCTTCTAAATGATCTTTTGCACGTCCAATTGTTCCTTTTCTATATACTGGTTCTGTAACTTCTGGTCCGATATAAGAATAAGCTAAAGTCATCGCATCATTTGCTAAAACACCAGCATCATTTAAAGCATTCATCCACATTGACCAATCTTCACCACCCATTACAACAACCGTATTGTCAATATCTTCTTGGTTAGCAGGTTCTATAGAAACTTCAGAAACTTTTCCTGTATGAAAATCAACAGTTTTGTTCGTAAATTTTCCTCCAATTGGTTTTAAAGTTGAACGATGTAAAACACCTGTAGTCGGATGCATACGAACTGGAGAAGCCAAACTATAAATTATTAAATCAACTTGACCTAAATCCTTTTTGATTAAATCAATTGTTTGTTGTTTTACTTCATTTGAAAAGGCATCACCATTAATACTCTTTGCATATAAACCTGCTTTTTCAGCCTCTTTTTCAAAAGCTGCAGAATTATAATAACCTGGTGTTGCCGTTTTACCTTCACTTGGTTCTTTTTCAAAGAAAACTCCAATAGTAGCGGCGTCACAACCAAATGCACTTGTAATTCTTGAAGCCAAACCAAAACCTGTTGAAGCACCAATAACTAAAACTTTTTTTGCGCCATCAATTTTTCCTTTTGACTTTACATATTCAATTTGATTTTTAACGTTTTGTGCACAACCATCTGGATGAGCTGTTAAACATATAAATCCGCGCATTCTTGGTTCTATAATCATAATTTTATGTTTTATTGTTGTTGTATTTAATTTTTAAATGTGATACAAAAGTATAAATTTTAATTTAATAATGTTTTAGCATGAGTCAAAGCCGAATCGGTGATTTGCTTGCCTGATAACATTTCAGCAATTTCTACAATTCTCTGCTCGTTATTTAACTTTACTATTTTAGAAATCGTGTTTTCTGCGATAGTTTCTTTAGAAACTTTATATTGTGCATCACCTTTTGAAGCTATTTGAGGCAAATGTGTTATGGCAAAAACTTGAAGGTTCGCACTCATTTTCTTCATAATTTCTCCCATTTTTAATGCGATTTCTCCTGAAACTCCAGTATCAATTTCATCAAATAAAATAGTTGGTAATTGAGAAAAATCAGCTAAAACAGATTTAATAGCCAACATGATTCTGGACATTTCTCCACCAGAAGCCACTTTTTTAAACGATCCTAAACTGGTTCCTTTATTAGCAGAAAACAATACTTCTAATTCGTCTTTTCCATTTGATAAAAACTGATTGGAAGCGATTAACTCCATTTTAAATTGCGAATCTGGCATTCCTAATTGAAATAAAATAGAAGAAACTTTATCTATAAATACTGGAATAGCTTTAGTCCTACTTTCTGTAATACTAGTGGCTACTTTATTTAATTCAGAAGTTTTAGCACTTAAATAAGTATTTAGTTTATTGATTTTTTCTTCTAAATTATCAACTAAAAGCACTTTTTCATCTAATTGATTTCTAATTTCAATTAAATCTTCGATAGTTGAAACTTGGTGTTTCTTTTGTAAATCGTAAATCGTTTGAAGTCGGCCTGAAATAAACTCTAATCGTTCAGGATTGTAAACATTTTTCTCAGCTAAATTGAAACTTGTATCAGTAATATCTTCTAATTCAATTAAAGATGAATTTAACCTTTCGTATAATTCAGAATAAGAAGTAGAAAAATTGGCGATTTTATGAAAGGCGTTTTTGCATTCTTTCAAAGCATTTATAAATCCGAATTGTTCATCATTAGCATTTGAAACCAATTTAGCTAAAGTTTCGCTGATTAATTCAGAGTTATTTAAACTTAATAATTCTTCTTCTAATTCTGCTTGTTCATTAGGTTGTAAGGCAATTTGAATTAACTCATTTAATAAATATGAATTGTATTCTTGAGCTGTAAATAAAGCGTTTTTTTCAGCAATTGCTACTTCTAATTCTTTTGATTTTTGTTTGAAATCGGATAATAAAACGGAATATTGTTTTAGATTTCCCGAATTCGAACTAATTGCATCCAAAATAGAAATCTGGTAATTTTGTTGTTCTAACTCTCGAGTTTGCTGTTGTGAATGTATATCGATAAGATTTTCTGCTAAAATTTGAAGTTCTGATAAATTCACGGGAGTATCATTAATGAAAGCACGTGATTTACCAGATGGCAAAATTTCTCTTCTGATTATTGTAGTGTCTTCGTAATCTAAATCGTTAGCCGCAAAAAGTGGTTGTAACTTATATTTTGAAACTTCAAAACTTGCTTCAACTACGCACTTTTTTTCTTTATCTTTTAAGGAAGATAAATCGGCACGATTACCCATTATTAAACCTAAAGCACCTAGTAATATAGATTTTCCAGCACCAGTTTCTCCTGTAATGGTAGCAAACTGATTGGTGAAATTTATATTAAGCTGTTCTATTAAAGCGTAATTTTGAACTGATAAAGATAAAAGCATATTACCTTAATTTATTCCATTTAGAAGAATTCAACGGGGAAATTGTGGCCAAATTATCTTTCAATTTGGAAATATCAAGACTTGGACCACCAGAGAAGACATTTACAATTTCATCTGTTTTAGCATCAAAAAAAGTTCTTGCTAAAAGTGAATTTGGTCTTACTTTATGTAATTTAAGCAACGTTTCAATTGAATTAATTAGTTCTAATTTTCCTGTTTTTAATTCGTCAGCCATTTTATCTAAACCATTAATATGGTATTGGTACAAAGTTTCTCTGTAGGCATCAAAAGTGGCAGACATTAAATCTGAAATTAAATTATATCTAGTCATTTTTTTACCCGTTTGTACCCAGCCTTCAAAGCCACTTGATTGTGCCACATTCGCAATATTTAAAGCACTTTCTAAATACTCTGAACCACCTTTATCTGAGAACGTATCAGCATCAGAAGCTAAGACAATGTTAGCATAAAAAGATAAAACAGAAACTAAATTAGATGTAAATGAATTTTGATCGTAAATTAAATTTTCAAATTCAATATATTTAAAACTCACCTCTTTATCATTAATATTAAGAATTGGTGTTGTGTATGTTGAATTAAAAACGGGTCTAGTTGAATTAACTTGTAAGGTAACATCAAAGTTATTGGCTTCAAATTTATTTATTATAAAGAAAAAGGAACAATTTACCTTTTCATTTGACTTTATATTTTTATCAGAAAATTTGGTATTGTTTAGAAAATCGAATATTTGTTTTTCTAAATTTTTAAAAATCTGTTTATTTACATTAGTTACTTGTTCTGAATTTATAGAAACTACAGCTTTTAATTCTTGCGATGAAGCGCAAAAAGCACTTAAAACAAATAGTATTAAAAATTTAATTCGCATATTTTTTCACAATTAGATTAACAATATCTTCGGCAACTAATTCTTTTGATTTTAAAGGATTTTCAAATATATTAAAATCTTTGTCAATAAAAGTAACTTTGTTGGTTGGTTTACCAAAACCTGCTCCTTTATCATTTAGAGAATTCAGTACAATTACATCTAAATTCTTTTTTTCAATTTTTATTTTTGCATTCTCAATTTCATTCTCTGTTTCTAATGCAAAACCTATTAGAAATTGATTCTTTTTTAGTTGACCTAAAGATAGCAAAATATCTTTATTTTTTTCCAATTCAATAGTAAACGAAGCTTCAGACTTTTTTATTTTCTGTTGCGCTACATTTTTTGGTTTATAATCGGCAACAGCTGCTGCTGCAATAGCCACATCTGTATCTTCAAAATATTGATGACAAATGGCATACATTTCATCTGCAGAAGTCACTCGGATTAAATGCACCAAACTGTGTTTCATTTGCAAATGAGTAGGTCCGGAAACCAATACCACTTCAGCGCCTAAATTGGCTGCAGCTGTTGCAATATCAAATCCCATTTTACCAGAAGAATGATTTCCAATAAAACGAACCGGATCAATAGCTTCATAAGTTGGGCCAGCAGTTATTAAGACTTTTTTACCTTTCAAAGGCAATTTGCTTTCTAAATCTTTTTCAATAAAATGAAGAATATTTTCTGGTTCAGCCATTCTTCCTTCTCCACTTAAACCACTAGCTAATTCTCCACTTTCAGCAGGAATGATAGTGTTTCCAAAACTTTTTAATGTATCGAAATTAATTTTTGTAGTAGGATGAATATACATATCTAAATCCATTGCTGGAGCGAAATACACAGGACATTTAGCAGATAAATAGGTTGCCATAAGTAAATTATCACAAGTTCCTGAAGCCATTTTAGACATGGTATTTGCTGTTGCAGGTGCAATAAGCATATAATCTGCCCAAAGTGCTAATTCCACATGGTTGTTCCAAGTAGCGTTGGCCTCTTCTTCGTTGTAAAATGTACTATAAACTGGATTTTTAGAAAGTGTTGATAAGGTTAACGGTGTAACAAAATCAATAGAAGCAGGTGTCATGACAACTTGTACATGTGCACCTGCTTTTATAAGAAGTCTTACTAATGAGGCTGTTTTATATGCTGCAATTCCACCAGAAACACCTAGCAAAACGTTTTTACCGTTTAAAACAGACATCAATATAAGTTTAAATTATTTAGTATCTCTATGATAAATTTTTCCTTCTAACCATTCTTGCACGGCTAATGCATGTGGTTTTGGTAATTTTTCGTAATATTTAGAAACTTCAATTTGTTCTTTATTTTCGAAAACTTCCTCTAAACTATCATTATAAGTAGCAAATTCGTCAAGTTTATCTAATAATTCTTTTTTAATTTCAGAATTAATTTGATTGGCTCTTCTTGCTATTATAGTAATTGCTTCATATACATTTCCAGTTGGTTCTTCAATTACACTTTTGTTATAAGTTATTGTGTTTACTGGAGCATTTGTTTTCTTTAAATCCATAATAATGATTAATTTGTATATTGTTT
>CAYWVV010000051.1:0-20497 GCA_964461805.1 uncultured Flavobacterium sp. | reverse complement strand
ACGGAAAATCAGAAACACGTTTCATTGAAGAAAAAAGAACTTTTGAACCAGAAAATATTGGTGACAAAATTCAATTACACATGAACCGTTGTATTTTATGTCAACGTTGTACAACTTTAGCTGACCAATTAACAGATAAGAGAGTTCACGGAGTTTTAAACCGTGGAGATCATGCACAAATTTCAACTTGTGTTTCTGCTGCGATTGACAATGAATTTTCTGGAAACATGATTGATGTTTGTCCTGTTGGAGCTTTAACAGACAAAACATTCCGTTTTAAAAGTAGAGTTTGGTTTAACAAACCTTTCAATGCTCACAGAGAATGTACAACTTGTTGTGGAAAAACTACAGTTTGGATGTTCGGAAACGAAATTCAAAGAGTTACAGGTAGAAAAGACCAATATGGTGAAGTAGAAGAATTCATTTGTAATACGTGTCGTTTCGATAAAAAAGAAGTATCAGATTGGACAATCGAAGGTCCGAAAGTATTCAATAAAGATTCAGTTATCAACCAAAATAATTACACGCGTCCTTTGGAAAAAGTAATTATAGATACAGAGAAAAACATACTTTTAGGTCGTGATGAAGATCGTGTCAAAATTAGTATGTCAGGTGTTCCATTAAAAAATACTCAAAAATAATGGATAGTGCATTTATCATAGAAAAAAGTGTTGTAATTGTAGCTGTTTTTGCATTAACCATGTTTATGGCGATGTATTCAACTTGGGCAGAACGTAAAGTTGCAGCCTTTTTACAAGACCGTGTTGGACCAAACCGTGCAGGTTGGGGTGGATTATTACAACCACTTGCGGATGGAGCCAAATTATTTACAAAAGAAGAATTTTTCCCAAATACACCGAATAGGTTTCTATTTATTTTAGGACCAGCTATCGCCATGAGTACCGCATTAATTACAAGTGCTGTAATTCCATGGGGAGACAAAATTCACGTTTTCGGAAGAGATGTAGTCCTTCAAGCAACAGATATTGATGTTTCAATTTTGTATGTTTTTGGAGTTTTATCAATCGGAGTTTACGGAATTATGATTGGTGCTTGGGCATCTAACAACAAATATTCCTTAATGTCTGCCGTACGTGCTTCTTCTCAAATGATTTCTTATGAAGTTGCGATGGGATTAGCAATCATTTCTATCTTAATGATGTCGGGTTCTTTATCTTTAAAAGCCATTACAGAAATGCAAACAACAGGTGGTTGGAATGTTTTATATCAGCCTTTAGCATTCTTAATTTTCTTAATTTGTTCGTTTGCAGAAACTAATAGAACACCTTTCGATTTAGCAGAATGTGAATCGGAATTAATTGGGGGATATCATACTGAATATTCTTCAATGAAAATGGGATTCTATTTATTTGCTGAATATGCGAATATGTTTATTTCAGCAACAATCATTTCAGTTATATTCTTTGGTGGATACCACTTCCCATTTATGGCAGAATGTAAAGAAGCGATTGGAATGAATTTAACAGCACTAATTGGTTTCTTTGCTTTATTTGCAAAAATATGTTTCTTCATCTTTTTCTACATGTGGGTAAGATGGACGATTCCACGTTTCAGATACGATCAATTAATGCATTTAGGTTGGAAAATATTAATTCCGTTAGCTGTTATCAATATTATTGTAACAGGAATTGTAATGGTTATATTTAATTAGTAAGAAAATGTCAGTACAACAAATATCATTATCAGGAAGAAAAATCGAAGTTTCCAACAAGGAAATGACATTTTTAGAACGAATTTACGTTTGGACGATTCTGAAAGGTTTATGGACCACTTTAAAACATTTGTTTAGAAGAAAAGTGACCATAAAATACCCGGAGGAAGTACGTGAAATGAGTCCAGTAGCACGTTTACAACATATGTTAATGCGTGACGATCAAGGTAGAGAAAGATGTACCGCTTGCGGATTATGCGCTTTATCATGCCCAGCTGAAGCCATTACAATGAAAGCAGCTGAAAGAAAACCGGAAGAAAAAAACTTATATAGAGAAGAAAAATACGCGGAGATTTATGAAATAAATATGTTGCGTTGTATTTTCTGTGGTTTATGTGAAGAAGCTTGTCCAAAAGAAGCGATTTACTTAACGACTTCTAAAAAAATTGTAGCTTCAGGTTATGAAAGAGAAGATTTCATCTACGGAAAAGACAAATTGGTTATGCCTTTAGACATGGCTATTAAAAACACACCATCTAATACAGTAAATTAATCATGTTAGAAATAGTTTTTTATATATTATCAGCCATTACACTAGGAACTGCTTTCTTAACAGTTTTTAGTAAAAACGCAATTCATAGTGCGATTTATTTAGTGATTTGCTTTTTTTCATTAGCAGGTCATTACTTATTATTCAATGCGCAATTTTTAGCTATCGTTCATATTATTGTTTACGCTGGTGCCATTATGGTATTATTATTATTTACCTTAATGTTAATGAATCTAGACCATGAAGATGAAACTTCAAAACCTTTATTGGCTAAATTAGCAGCTGTTTTTTCTGCTGGTATTTTAGGTTTAGTTTTAATTGCTGCTTTACGTAAAGCACAACCAGAAAATATTGAATATGTAAATTCTGGAGTAGATTATCAATCGATAAAAGTATTAGGAAAAGTGTTATTAAACGAATACCAAGTTCCTTTCGAATTTGCATCTGTTTTACTATTAGTTTCTATGATTGGTGCCGTTTTAATTTCTAAAAAAGAAGAAAAAATATAATTATGAATATTTTAGAACACGTTGGTATTGAAAACTACCTTACACTTTCAGCATTGCTATTTTGTATTGGTGCGTTTGGTCTTTTATACAGAAGAAATGCCATAATCATGTTTATGTCTATTGAAATTATGCTAAATGCCGTAAACTTACTTTTAGTTGCTTTTTCTTCTTATCATGAAGATCCATCAGGGCAAGTTTTCGTATTTTTCACCATGGCTGTTGCTGCAGCTGAAGTAGCTGTTGGTTTAGCTATATTAGTTTCGGTATTTAGAAATATTGGAAATATTGACATCGATAATTTAAAAAATCTAAAAGGATAATTCTGAAATGAATACTACTATATTACTCTTATTATTCGCACCACTTGTTGGTTTTTTAACTACGCTTTTCTTAGGAAAAAAGTTAGGAAAAACAGTTTCTGGTGTGATTGGAACAACAGCAGTTGTTATCTCGTTTTTATGTGCACTTTGTTTGTTTTCTCAAATCAATGCTAATGGAAAAGCACTAAACTTTCATTTAGCAGAATGGTTTTCAATTGGAAATATCAAAATTAATTTCTCTTTCTTATTCGATCAATTATCTGTTTTATGGTTGTTGTTTGTAACTGGAATTGGATCTTTAATTCACTTATATTCTATCAGTTACATGCATGAAGATGAAAATATGCACAAATTTTTCTCTTATTTAAATTTGTTCGTATTCTTCATGATTGCTTTAGTGGCTGGAAGTAACTTATTAATTATGTTCATTGGTTGGGAAGGCGTTGGATTATGTTCTTACTTACTAATCGGATTTTGGTATAAAAACCAAGATTATAATGATGCAGCGAAAAAAGCTTTCATTATGAACCGTATTGGAGATTTAGGTTTCTTAATTGGAATTTTCATCTTAGGTCATACATTTGGTACTTTAGATTTCTTAGAAATAAAAGCTTTATTAGGAAAAGATGTAATCTCTCCTAGCCTATTATCCATCGCAGCTTTATGTTTATTCATTGGAGCTTGTGGAAAATCGGCACAATTACCTTTAGCGACTTGGTTACCAGACGCGATGGCTGGACCAACACCTGTTTCTGCATTAATTCACGCAGCAACAATGGTAACAGCTGGTATTTTTATGATTACTAGAATGAATTTCTTATTCGATTTAACTCCAGATGTTCAAAACGTAATTGCTATTGTGGGTGCTATAACTGCAATTGTAGCGGCATCGATTGGTTTGGTTCAAAACGATATTAAAAAAGTATTAGCTTATTCTACCGTTTCGCAATTAGGTTTAATGTTTTTAGCCTTAGGTTTAGGCGCTTATGAAGTAGCCGTATTTCACGTAATTACTCACGCTTTCTTTAAAGCTTGTTTGTTCTTAGGTTCAGGTTCTGTAATTCATGCTTTACATGGAGAACAAGACATGAGAAATATGGGTGGTTTAAGAAAAGTAATGCCAATTACGTTCTGGACGATGATGATTTCTACCTTAGCGATTTCAGGAATTTTCCCATTCTCTGGATTCTGGTCTAAAGATGAAATTTTAATGACAGCTTTCCACGGAAATATCCCATTATGGATTATCGGTTCGATAGCTTCAATCATGACAGCATTTTACATGTTCCGTTTGATGTATTTAACTTTCTTCAACGACTTTAGAGGAACGGAAGAACAAAAACATCACTTGCATGAAAGTCCAGCATTAATTACTATTCCATTAGTAATTTTAGCAACATTAGCTGCAATCGGTGGAGCTATTAGCTTACCTGGAAACAGTTGGTTAAATCATTATTTAGCGCCATTATTCAAAAAACATGAAGCGCATCATTTAGATGGTCAAGCTTATATGTTAATGGCTATCGCAACAGTTGGAGCTTTAGTTGGAATCGGTATTGCGTATTCTAAATATTTGAAGAAAAAAGAAATTCCGGTTGCAGATTCAGAAGTACAAGGTTTACATAAAGTTTTATCGAACAAATATTATTTAGATGAAATTTATATGGCAACCATTGTAAAACCAATTTATATGATTTCCAATTTTGCTAAAAAATATGTGGAGAAATTCATTTCAAAAGCAGTTATTGGTTTAGGTGGTGCTACTTATGCATTATCTATAAAAGGAAAGAAAATTCAAAATGGTAATATTGGTGTGTATTTATTCGCATTCATATTCGGAATGGTTGGGTTTTTAGTTTATGTATTTATAATTCGAGATGTAAAATAATGGATAGTAGTATCGTTTTAATTGTATTATTAGTTGGCGCTTTAGTCACCTATTTATCTGGAAACAAGTTCGCTTCTAAAATAGCTTTAGTTTCAAGTATTGCTGCTTTCGGAGCAACAGTATTGGCATTAAACGCTTATTTAGCTGGCGAAAATTTAGATGTAAATTTACCTTGGATTACACAACTTAATATAAACTTCGCTTTACATGTTGATGGTTTATCTTTAGTGATGTTGTTATTAACAACAGGTTTGTTACCACTAATTATCTTATCTGGATTTATCACAAAATTTGAAAATTCAAAATCAATATATGCCTTAATGTTGTTCATGGGATTTGCTATGGCAGGAACCTTCTTAGCATCAGACGGATTTTTATATTATATCTTCTGGGAAATTGCTTTAATTCCGATTTATTTCATCGCCTTAAATTGGGGTAACGGAGATTTAGAAGAACGTAAAAAAGCGATTTTAAAATTCTTCATTTACACGTTTGCAGGTTCGTTATTTATGCTTTTAGCATTCATCTACTTGTACACAAAAGGTGGAAGTTTTGACATCAATAAATTATATGCTTTACCATTAACTCATGTTGAAAAAACATATATTTTCTTCGCATTCTTTTTAGCTTATGCGATTAAAATTCCATTAATTCCTTTCCACACTTGGCAAGCGAACACCTATAGCAAAGCGCCAGCTGTTGGTACGATGTTATTATCTGGAATTATGTTGAAAATGGGATTATATAGTGTTTTAAGATGGCAATTACCATTGTCTGATAGTGCTGCTAAAGAATATATGCCAATTATTTTAGCATTATCAATTGCTGGAATTATTTACGGTGCGATTGTAACTTTAAAACAAAAAGACATTAAAAAATTCTTAGCGTATTCTTCTTTATCACACGTTGGATTAATTGCTGCAGGTTTATATTCTTTAACTATTGAAGGATTTCAAGGTGCGGTTTTACAAATGCTTTCTCACGGAATTGTAATTGTTGGATTATTCTATGTGGTAGAATTAATTTACAGCAGATATAACACGTATCAAATTAAAGAAATGGGTGGCATCAGAATTCAAGATACGTATTTCGCATCCTTATTTATGATTATCATGTTGGCCTCTGTGGCTTTACCAACAACTTTCAACTTTATTGGTGAATTCAATTTACTATATAGTTTATTCAAATTGAACATTTGGTATGCAGTAATTGCAGGAACAACAATCATTTTAGGAGCGTTTTATATGTTAAGAATGTTTCAAAAAGTAATGTTAGGTTCGGAAACAAAAACGTTTCATAAAATATCAACTCAAGAAAGTATTGTTTTAGTAATTGTAGTAGGTTTAACTATTTTCTTCGGATTATTTCCACAACCAATTATCGATTTAATTACACCAAGTTTACAATCAATTTTAACACAAATTAAATAATAATCATCATAAAATGACTACATTAATTGCTATAATAGGAATCGGAATATTTTGTTTATTAGCAGAAATAATGAATCTAAAAAAGATTATTATTCCTGTGTCAATTGTGTTATTGCTAACATTATTTGGTTTAAACATTAATCAAGAATTTTTACCTGAAATTAAAGGGTATGAATCTATGATTGAGGTAAATAAATTCTCAATTGCCTTTTCAAGTTTATTTATATTATTAACGGCACTTTTAATTTTAATGAGTGCGCCGAGTTACGCAAAAAGTTCAAAATTATCTGACTTTATTTCCATAAAAATCTTTATGCTGTCTGGAGCTGTGGCTATGGTAAGTTTCAGTAACATGGCAATGTTTTTCTTAGGTATTGAAGTTTTATCTATTGGATTATACGTATTAGCAGGAAGCGACAGATTGAACATTAAAAGTAACGAAGCCGGAATGAAATATTTCCTAATGGGTTCCTTCGCATCAGGAATTTTATTATTCGGAATTACGATGTTATATGGAGCAACGGGAACTTTTGATGTGGGAACTTTATATGAAGCTTCTATTTCTGCAAGTACAGAATTTTGGTTTTACATTGGTGTGATTTTAATTACGATTGGAATGCTATTCAAAGTAGCAGCAACACCTATGCACTTTTGGGCTCCTGATGTTTACGAAGGTGCGCCAACTCAAGTAACAGCTATCATGAGTACACTTGCAAAAGTAGCAGCTATGGCTTCATTCTTCAAGTTAATTACGATTTTAAACAGTCAAATGTTATACAGTTATACCCAAGTAATTGTGGTTGTAGTAATAGCTACGATGTTATTTGGTAACGTAATGGCTTTACGTCAGAAAAAAGTAAAACGTGTTATTGCGTATTCTGGTATTTCTCATACCGGATTTATGTTAATGACATTATTAAATATCAACTCTGCAGAAAATAATTTACTTTTTTATGCTACTTCTTATGCGATTGCTGGTTTAGCAGCGTTTTCAGTAATTTTATTCGTAGTTAAAAACGAAGACAACGATTTTATCGATAACTTCGATGGTTTAGGAAAAAAACATCCTTTAATGGCTTTCGTAATGACCATTGCTTTATTGTCAATGGCTGGAATTCCGATTTTAGCAGGTTTCTTTGCGAAGTTTTTCTTATTGAATCAAATTATTTCAAGCGGATTTATTGGTTTAGCAATTGTTGCGATTATCAACTCGATGATTGCAGTATTTTATTACTTCAAAATTGTCGTAGCGATGTACACGAAAAAACCAACTTACGGTAAAGTTTATGCCAACCATTCTGAATATTATATTGTAGGAATTGTAGCAACTGTTTTATTAGTACTTATTGGTATCTTCCCAGATGCAATTATGAATTTGATATAAAACCAAAATAATTTATATAGAAAATCCCAACTTTTAGAAATTAGAAGTTGGGATTTTTTTTTGAAGATTGAATTGATAGGCACACAGATTTAAAGGATTTACAATTTGGGATTTACGAATTACGATTAGATTATGAGAGGCATCGAAAAGCTCAGCATGATAAAATTATGGCTATGTTTGGGGTTGATGGGCACGCAGATTGAAAGGATTTGAAGGATTTGAAGGATTTACAATTTAGGATTTACAATTTAGGATTTACGAATTAAGATTAGATTATGAGACGCATCGAAAAGCTCAGCATAACAAGATTTTGTCTATGTTTAGGGTTGATGGGCACGCGGATTGAAAGGATTTAAGGATTTACAATTTGGGATTTACGAATTACGATTGGATTATGAGATGCTTCAACAAGCTCAGCATAACAAGATTTTGGCTATGTTTAGGGTTGATGGGCACACAGATTTGAAGGATTTATTTGAATTGAATTGGTGATGTGCATAGCGTGAGAACCTTTCAGGGTGACAAACGATGTGTGTAATATTTTTACCGCAGATTCGCTAATTAAATCAAATTTGGAATCTGCGAATTTGCGGTTTATTTTGATAATAATCTCACCACAATCTTGTCACCCTGAAAGGGTCTCACACAAACTATATAAAACCAAAAATCCCAACCTGTCTCCAAGTTGGGATTAATTATATGAGTTATACATCATCTTCTTATTTTATACTTATTTTTTTACTAAAACTTCCGTTAGTTGTTTCTACTTTTACAATGTAAACTCCTGTACTATTTGAAGTTATTGGGACTTGAATGTTGTCTTGTTTTTCATTTCTAACATCCCAAACATTTACCAATTGTCCTACTAAATTATACAAATACACTTGGTTAACAGTTACATCTTTGTATTCATTAGTAATTTGTACTACTTGGTTTGAGTTTTCAAATTTCACCTCAATACTTTCACTTACACTTGGATTTTCGGTAATTGCATTGTTTTTACCAGTTGTTGATGCAATTGTACTATTTCTATTTGTGAAAGTTAAATAAAATCTATCATTATAAATACCTTCTTCTAATTTTACTTTAAAAGGTTGTGTTTTAATATTATAATATATTCCTGTTTCAGTATCAAAAATAAATATTTTTCTGTTTGAATCGAAATTTTCTACACCATCCAAAACAATTTCTACACTACCAGATTGGTTAGTTTTAATACCAAGTGGATATCTATTAGAAAGATTGAAAGTTCCAACACCTTGAATAATTAAGTTTGTTTCACGGTTTCTAAAATACATATCATTTGGTTGATCATCTAAATGAACACCATCATAACCTGGATCGTAATTATCAGTAGCTCTTTCATTCATAAAACCCAATAAAATTTGTCTATGAAAATCATTTGAGGAATTAAATCCCAATCGAATTTTAGAGAATTCATTAAAGAAATAAACATCATCAGCATTCACAGCGGCATTCGGATTTATAGCTGTACTTGGTTTGGTAGTTCTAAACAATTCAAAAGAAGAGGGATCATTTTCCTTTACGAATAATCTTTGTGAATTATTAAAAGTAATATTTCCTCCAGAAGCACTTCCGAAAACGAAAAACGCTTGTCCAACAGGAATAAAACGTTGAGCTATTTTCGTGTTTCCGCCTAAACCACTAATTCCTGGAGGAGCGATTGGTGGAGTTCCACCTACTTTAGTATACGCCGCATAACCTCCTTGATAAGCTTGTAAAACATGTGTATTATTTAACGCAGATTGTTCCCAGAAATATAACGTTCCATTTGTTGCCCCTGAAGGTCCGGCTAATGAACTCACATTGTCATCAATAAATTTATCGGCATCAATTGCTGAAGCGTATGGATTTCCACTTAAGTTTAAATTATTTGCAGAAATTGGATTAGTAATTGTCCCATTAAAAGGCTTGCCTACAAAAGTATAATTTTGTTTTGGAGTTGCTGCTCCGCTTCCTTTCATGGTATAGCCTTGAGAAGGACTTAAAGATCCTGTTTCTAATACTTGAGACCAATTTGCATAAACGCCAGTAACATTTTGAAATTTCCAAATCCAATAACGTGCAACACTTATAGGGCTAGTTGGTGCGCCATTATATCCTCCTACCCAATTAATTGGTGCTGGAGTTGCAGGATTTGTACCATCTCTTAAAACTGACGCAACTGTATAATTTGTGTTATTTGTACTTCCATTTACTGGACCAACTGGTGAAGACCAATAGTTATAATTATATAAATTTGAAACTCCTTGTTGGTCTCTTTCTATCCAACCATCACTTGTTGGTTCTAAATCACTTTGAATGGTTTGCACCAATTGAGAACGACCTACTAAATCAATACCACCATCTAATAACAAATACCAATCGTTTTGCAATTTGTTGTCGTTGTTCATATAAATAGTTGCACCTGGATTTATAATCAATCCTAAATCGGTTGAGTTTGAAATTTCTGTAATGTTATGAGAAACATTTACAATTGACCAATCGTAATCCATAACATCCATTCCCCTAATTTCTTTGGTTGGACTATTTACAGCTGTTGCAAAATCCCCTGTTCTTTCTGTTAAAAAAGGCAGTGGCGCTTGTTGTACATTGATTAGTTTGTGATTGAATATTTTTGTGCCAACTAAATCAATGGCTGGAGTTGATAAATCGTCAATGATATCATCTTTGTACACATCCATTCTGTAGTATCTTACTAAATTTGCGAAAGGTAAGGTTCCAACATCTTTAGGAATAACTTCACCTCTCACTTGAGTTGCGTTATTTTTAACTTCTTGATATACCATTCTTTGTAATTGAGCATCTGTTAATCCAATATTGAATACTCTAACTTCGTCCATTTTTCCTTTAAAATAAGTAGAGTTACTAGTTGGATTTTTTCCTAAAGTTAATACTGAAGCATCAGCAGCAATATTTCCTGCTAAACCTTGAGAAGCCACTTGCAAACCATTTAAATATAATCTCAAACTTCCGCCAGAATAAATCGCAGCAACATGATACCACTGATTGGTATTTAAAGCCGTATTGAAAGTAACAGTAGTTCCATTAACAGTTGCTTGTAGTCTTTTTATGTTAGAGACTTTTAATTGGAAATTATTTTGTCCGACAATTACACCATCAGCATTATATCCGTTTGCAAGATTTACCCAAGACATTAAAGTTGCAGCCGGTAAACCACCTAATATTGCAGTACTTTGCGCGTAGTCGTTTCTACCATCGAAGTCTAATAATA
This sequence comes from uncultured Flavobacterium sp., assembly GCA_964461805.1. Taxonomy (GTDB): domain Bacteria; phylum Bacteroidota; class Bacteroidia; order Flavobacteriales; family Flavobacteriaceae; genus Flavobacterium. The sequence goes on along the minus strand of CAYWVV010000051.1, from coordinate 9,488 downwards.
GTTTTCTATTTAAATCTCTAGGAGAGCCAAAATAAGCCGAATTTGTGTCAAAAGCGTCTAGTATCCCGTCCTTGTCAATGTCAGTGTTTCCATCAATAATTCCGTCATTATTTACATCTAAAGAAGCGTAAAGTGTATTTGAAATATCGAAACTACCATTACTAGAAACATCTAAGTAATTTGGTGAACCATCACCATCTGTATCTAATACATAATTTAAAAAGGGTGCAATAAGAGTTCCTTGATCTAAATTTCCATAGATATTTAAACCATAATCGTATAAATCTAAAATTCCATCTCCGTAACCTTCTACTACACCATCACCATTGGTATCTTTACTTCTGAAAGTTTCTGTGTCTGCTCCATCACCTCTTCCATCTCCAGTGATATCTCCATCTCCGTTAACAAAACCAGAAACAGCATTAGAATTTCCTGCACCAGATTCATCCACATCAAAAACAGAGTCGTTATCCGAATCTAAATCCATATAATTTGGAGCGCCATCACCATCAAAATCTGGGGCAGCTAATAATCCTTCTGCAGCATCATGCAATCCATTTGCATTAGCATCTACCCAAGCTACATCCATTTTTCCTTTACCATTACTTAAAGCACCTAAATTCACTTCAATAATATCTTCAATTCCATCATTATCAGAATCTAAATCGAAAACATCAGCCACTCCATCGCGGTCTAAATCGCATAAAGCTTGTGTAATTAAAATATCATCTAAAGCCAAATCATTTCCTAAACCTCCAGTTTCGTTATTAATAAAAATTACATTAAAAGCATCTACGTTCAAATTTAAACTTGCTGTAAATTGGTACCAATCTCCTGCTAAATTCCCTGCAGTAGTTGGTGCGATATTTCCTGTACTTATTGAAGTTAAAAGGTTATTATTTACATCTCTAAATTCAACTTTAACATTTGGACGCAATCTAGTTGCTATGCCAGGAGCATTAGTTCTATCAATATTTAAAACCCAAAAACTATAGGTGATAGGAATATTAGGTAAAGCACCTGTTATTGAAGCTGTATAAAATATTCCAGGTGTATATGAAGCATTAAAAATAGCCATTCTCCCATTAAGATCACCAGTATGATCTCCACCCATATGCCAATATGTTGGGGCCCAAGAAGCAATTTGACAACTAGAAGCTACAGCATATTCCCCATCATTTAAATCAATAGAACTTAATGTTGGACAAGCAGGTGTATTAATGGCACCTACACCATTTTCATAACAATAAGTTGTTAATGCATTATAAGTGGTATTAATTGTGGTTCTTAATCCAGCACCAAAACTTTCATTTAAAAATTTATAATTAACTTTTGGACCGTTTGCAGAATTACAGTTAGCTTCTTCCACTGAATCTCGTATACCATCATTATCATCATCAATATCAACATTATCATAAATTCCATCGCCATCACTATCAAAAAACGTTTGAATACAAACACCTATTAAATCAAAATTATAAGGATTCTCATTTGAATCGTTATTTACAATTGAAAACGTTGCTGTTTTAGTACCTATTGTTGGTGGAGTAAAAGTAATTGAAAAAGTAGTATTTCCACCAGGCACAACTACTGCAGCAGGGGCTGTTGTAATGGAAAAATCTCCCGGATTAGCACCAGAAAATGTAATTGCTCCAATATTTAAATTTACTGCACCTGTATTTGAAATAGAAAAAATTCTGGTAACTCCGCCGGCAACTGACGTTGTACCAAAATCAGTAAAATCAATAATTGAAGGTGAAGTATCACCAGTTACAATAGAATTTCCATTTCCTAATATATCTATTTCAGGAGCTGAAATTGCATTTCCTCTTATTGCATATACATAAGTTAAAGTACCTCCATTATTGGTATACCTTACTGTTATCGTAGCGTTTTTAAAACCAATTGGAGCAACTGGTGTAAATCGAATTACTAAATCTGGAGAAAAAACCGTGCCTAAACCATTTAAAGTATTTCCAGGGTTTGGACCCGATACGACAGAAAACTGAGCCGCATTTACTCCAGAAATTACAACAGAAGGATTAGAAAATGTGATTCTTCTAGCCGCATTTGTACCACCAGCTCCATTATTTTTCAATACAAATGTATTATCTTGAGTAGAACCAATATTTACATTTCCATAATCTGTAAAATCTAATAAACTTGGAGTAATGTCCCCATTAGCTATAGATACTCCATTTCCAGATATTACTAAATTTGCATTTTGAGAGTAACTTAACGAAGTAAGTAAAAAGAAAACCAAAGTATGAATTAAAGTTTTCATAAAAAAAGTAGTTTTTTTAGTCATATTTGGGAAGATTAAGAGTTATACTACTGTTACTGCATTCTTTCTATTATTTTAATGTTATTTTAATATCAATATTGTTAAATTTAAATAAATATAATATAGTAATTATGTTAAAAGTATGAATTTTATTCTAAATCAAAAAGATATATTTGTTAAATATTTAACTTTTACTCGTTTTAAGTATATATTTAACAATTGTGTAGTTTTTTGTTACTATTTTCGTAGCAAAAGTCTTAACAATAAAAATTTACAACGAATTGCAACTAATAATCGTTAAAAAACATCAACAAATTAAATAGAATAAAGAAAAACAAATGCGCAAAAGACACACACTGTTTGTAGTAAAATAGGATAAAAAATGAAAGTTCAGCTCAAAAACCAACTATAATTCAACTAAAATACTTACAGCATTTCCACCGAAACCCACGGCGTTAACGAGAATTTTTTTTAGTTTTCTTGAACTTGAATTTTTATAAAAAGGAGAAGACACAAAATGTTGGTGTTGAAGCATCAATATCGCTAATTCAATACTAAGTAAACCTGAAGTAGCAAAAGTATGTCCGACTTTCCATTTATTAGAAGTCAATAAAGGCAAGTGGCTTCCAAAAATGATTTGTAACGCTTGAAACTCAGTATTATCGCCTTGAATAGTTCCTGGCGCGTGCATTACAACCGCATCAATATCTTTTAAATCATTAGATCCAATAGCCATTTTCATCGATTTTTGAAAACATACAGCATCTGAAGAAATGGATGTACCGCTGGATAAAACTTCCGTTGCATAACCGATTCCTGTAATTTTAGCAATCGCTTTTTCGGAAGAAAGAGACAAAGACAAACAAGCCGCTGCTTCACCTAAAACCATAGTATTTGTGGTTTTTTTAAAATCTAAACTTCTATTTGCTAAAGCATTGTCTTCATTTGAATACACCTTTAAAGCAGACAATTGACTTAATGTAAAAGGCGTTAATGGCGCTTCACTTGCTCCTACTAAAAACTGGTTAGACATTCCCGATTGCAACCATGCGATTCCATTTAATAAAGCATGTAAACCGGTTGAACATGTAATAGAATGTGAAATTTCTGGACCGTCTGTTTGCAAATCATGTGAAACCCAACTAGAAATATTTCCTAAAGTTGTGGCTGGAGAAGTAAACGTAGAAACGGTTCCTTCGTTGACAAAATCAGAATGATGTTTTTCAAATAAAGTAGTTGCACCACGAGACGAACCAAAATTAATTCCGACATTTTTATCTGAAAAATGACTGTTTTCAAAACACGTTCTAGCCACCAAAATAGCCATAACTACTGATTTATCTAAATGTTTGTATTTAGAATCGGAAGTTATTATTTCTTCAAGAAGTTGATTTTCATTTTCAGAAAAATTAGACACCCAATAGTTTTTATCATTCGCGTTAAGCTTTTGAAACAAAGAATTTTCATGTAAATAATTGTTCCAAATTTCAGTCGAAGTAGTTCCTAAAGCAGAAATGGAAGCAATTGAATGAATAAAAACAGGTTGTTTTAACATGGAATCTCGTTTAATGCTTGTTCGATAGTGGCGTAAATTTGTTGTAAACTTTCTTCAGAAATTATATAAGAAGGTAAAATATAAATAGTATTTCCTACTGGTCGTAAAATTACACCTTTATCAATAAAAAAATTATAAAATTGATTGCGTAAATCACTGTAATAGTCTTGTTTTTCGGAAACTTGAACTTCTAAAGCAAAAATAACACCTAAAACTCGAGTGGTTTTTACTTTATGATGTTGTGAAATATGTTTTTCAAATTGAAGATGCGAAGCGTTAATCTTACTTATATTTTCAAAAATTTCGGGATTCTTCAACAAAGAAATACTAGCTAATGCCGCTGCACAACCCGTTGGGTTAGCTGTAAAAGTATGTCCATGAAACAAAGCATGATTGACATTATCACTCACAAAACCATCAAAAATTTCTTGTGTAAAAGAGGTAATTGCCATAGGAATTGTTCCACCAGTAAGTGCTTTACTTAAACACATCATGTCGGGTTGGTTTTCCAAATAATTACATGCGAATAGTTTTCCTGTTTTTCCGAAACCTGTCATCACTTCATCAGCGATGGTAAAAACATCGTTTTCTTTACAAATTGAAATCAAAACATCTAATTCGGACGCTTCGTACATAACCATTCCAGCTGCTCCTAAAACCAAAGGTTCAAAAATAAAAGCCGCGACTTCATTCTCTGAAATTGCTTTTTGTAAAGCTGCTTTTGAAATTTCTTCATTCCCTTTTGTTGGAACTGGAATTCTGATTACATTAATTAAAGCATCTTGAAAAGCTTCTGTAAACAAACCAATTCCACTTACTGCCATCGCACCAAATGTATCGCCATGAAAGGCATCTTCAAAAGCAATAATGGTATTTTTAATTACACCTTTATTATAATGAAATTGAAAAGAAGCTTTTATAGCCACTTCCACCGCAGTCGAACCGTTATCAGAATAGAAAAACTTTCTTTGATTGGAAGGTAAAATTTCGACTAATTTCTCCGCTAATTCTACCACAACATTATGTGTAAAACCGCCAAATAAAACGTGCTCTAAAGTGGTAAGTTGTTTGTAAATGGCATCAGCAATAAAGGTATTACTATGTCCGAAAGGATTCACCCACCAAGAGGCAATCGCATCAATAAATTGTTTTCCGTTTTCATCCCACAAAAACTCATCTTTACCTTTTACGATAGCAGGAAAATGCGAGTTAATTTTATGTTGTGTATAGGGATGCCAGTTGTATAAAGCGTCTTTTTCTGAAAGTGTCATGATTTTAATAACTAGTAATTAGTCGAGAGTACAAAGATAAGCAAACATTTTTATTGGGCGTTCCCTTTTAGGTCGTGTGTTCCGTTATATCTTTTTTTTCCTTACTTCATCCTGTCTTGAAAAAAGGATGCCACTGCACCCACTAACGCAAAACCCGAATTCTAAACAAATCGGCATAATATGAAATTACATTTTGTCTAACTTTTAAATTTTAAAATTTGAAGGATTTTTATAATTATTCCAAAAACGCAATAAAAGAATAGCATTATCTTCCATTTTATAAAACAAAGTAATCTGTTTTACAATCACAATTTGGAAAACATTTTTATACGCTGTAGGTTTAAATCTAAAATTACCTTTAGATAGTTTATCTAAAATTTCATATGATTTTTTAATAAACTTTTCAACTTCTTTTTCGGTCCATTCTTTTTCTAAATAATAAATATTTTCAGAAAAATCATCTATAGCCAAATCTGTCCAAACGATTGGAATCACTATTTAAAATATTTTGGGTGCTTACTTTTTAATTTTTCCAAAGCATCCTTATGTGAAAACACATTACCATTCGCAACATCAACTAATGCAGTGTCAATTGCTTTTTGTTGAGCATCACTTAAAAGAGTTTCCTCATTTTCTTGATCTAATGGAATTACAACAAATGAAGAGCCTTTACTTCTATGAATCACTAATTTTTCTTCTTGAGCAATATCTAAATATCTCTTAATATTATTTCTAAATTCGGTTACACTAACTGTTTTCATGCTACAATATTTTTTCAAATGTACGCAAAAGTGTACGTTTTTTTTATGATTACTAAAAAAACTATAACATCAATAGGTTTTCTCGAAACAAATCGGCGTAATATTTAATTACATTTTGGTCGAAATACGGTTCATTGTCAATTCTTCCAATCATAGGAACATTTGTTTTTTCGAGAATAATTCGTTCTGTTGCTTTATTTTCGTCACCAGAAAAAATAATTCCTGCTACATTTAAATTTCTTGATTTTAATATTTCGATAGTCATTAACGTATGATTGATACTTCCCAAATAATGGCGAGAAACCACAATGACTTTATAATCAGGCTGAATTAAATCAATCACGCAATCAGAATTATTCAATGGAACATAAATTCCACCAGCGCCTTCAATTACTAAATGATTTTCTGTTACAGGTTCGATGATTTTGTTTATATCAATTGTAATTCCATCAATTTCAGCAGCTAAATGCGGACTAGCGGGCGTTTGCAATGCATAGGCGTTTTTATGGAATTTTGTAGTGGAATTTGAGACATACTTTTCTACTTTATTCGTGTCGGAATTATCTAAATCGCCAGCCTGAATGGGTTTCCAATAATCTGCTTCTAAAGCTTCTACAATAATTGATGAGGCGATGGTTTTGCCTACATCAGTTCCAATTCCTGTAATAAATAGTTTCATAAGTTTTATTTAAACGCAAAGTTCGCAAAGAATTCGCAAGGTTCGCAAAGAAGTGTCTTAATGTTTTGTGAAAATTTGGATAATAAATTTAAAATTCAAAATTACAGCTTTCGCATTTGTATTTTTGCTTCGAAAATAATGGCATTGACAGGGTGAGAAGTCCATAAACAAAAGCAAAAAAAGATTTCACATCTTTAATACTAGTTACCATTGTAATGGTAGTAGAGCCACAATTCGGACAAGATAATAATTCACCTTTATCATTAACAGAATATTCCGGAATAGCATCTAAAATTTGTTTGGCTTTCATGACATCTTCAGATTTCACAAATAACTTTACGCCACCAAGAGCATTACTTAATAATGGATCGGTGTTAATTGTGTTTTCATTTTGCAAAAAAACTTCTACACCTTCAGATTCTAATTTTCCTTTAAATAAATACGCTTCAGAAGTGTATTGGTAATTAGCAATTTTGTGAAATTTAGAATTTTCCATAAGTAGTTTTCATTAAAAGACTAATTTACTCAATTCTGACAACACTTCTTGCATTTCTTTTTCTGTGTTGTACGAATGCAAACAAAAACGCAATCTTTCTTGACCTTCTGGAACAGTTGGTGATAAAATAGCTTTCACTTCAAAACCTTTTTCTTGCAATTGTGAAGCGATGTGTTTTACTTTTTCATTTCCTGGAAGAATGGCAGAATGAATGGCTGACTTGCTATATACAAAAAGAGGCTTGATGCCTAAAAGTTGTTTTTGTTGATTGAAGAAATTAATATTTTCTTTTAATTCCTGAAGTTCAACCGACTGATTCAAATTCTGATACACTACTAAAATTGTGGCTACCGAATGAGGCGAAAGTCCGGTTGTATAAATAAAACTTCTAGCGAAATTGACTAAATAATCTTTTAAACTAACACTTCCTAAAATAGCAGCACCATGACAACCTAAACCTTTTCCAAAAGTTATTATTCTGGCAAATATTTTATCTTGAAGATTTTGTGACTGTATTAAACCTTCTCCTTTATCTCCAAACACACCTAAAGCGTGTGCTTCATCTACCACTAAAAGCGCGTTATGTTTTTCTGAAAGTTGTACTAAAGTCTCCATATTTGGTGCATCGCCATCCATGGAGAAAACGGATTCTGTGACGATATAAATAGTTTGAAGCTGGGAGTTGGGAGTTAGGAGTTCCCCTTCAACAAGCTCAGAGTGAGAAGTCTGAAATTTACTTAATAAAACTTCTAAATCTTCATAATCATTATGTTGAAATTTATAAGATTTCGCGTGACTCATTAGTATCCCATCTCGTATAGAAGCATGACACAATTCATCATAAAGTATAATATCATTTCGTTGTGGAACTGCACTAAAAAATCCCACATTGGCATCGTAACCTGAATTGAAAATTAAAGCAGTTTCGGATTGATGAAAATCCGCAATATAATTTTCTGTAACTGTATATAGATTATGATTTCCAGAAATTAATCGAGAACCTGTTGCTCCGTTTATTTTTATGTTATGATCAACTAAATATTGGTGCGTTGTTTCGAATATTTGTTCGTTTTTTGCAAAACCCAGGTAATCGTTGGATGCAAAATCGATTCCGTTTGTTGGAACAGGTAATTTTCGTAAAGCGTTTGCCTTTATACGAAGATCTAATTTTTGCTGAAGTGCATTTGGGATTTTCATAGTTCAAAAATAAAAAAATCCCGATAAGAAAACACTTATCGGGATTGATATTTTAATAAAAAACTGAATTAGTCGGCTAAAACAATTACTTTATTGTTATTCATTTCTATAGTACCAGAATTAATGGCTAACCAATAGGTTTGCTCATTTACTTTAGTAAATTTAGCTAAATTGGCTTTATCAATATTAAAACTTGACGCGTTAATTTTAACATTTCCTTTTTGCAGGATTGAAACAACTGCCGCGTGATTATTTAACATTTGAAACTCGCCATTTACTCCTGGAACAGATACAGATGTAACTTCTCCTGAAAATAAGGTTGCTTCTGGTGATACTATTTCTAAAATCATAATTTTATTAATTTTCAGTCTCAGTTTTAAGTCTCAGTTACTGCTAACTGATACTGTATACTGAATACTTATTATTACGCTTCTGCTAACATTTTTTCTCCAGCTTCGATAGCTTCTTGAATACTTCCTTTAAGGTTGAAAGCTGATTCTGGTAAACGGTCTAATTCACCATCCATAATCATATTAAATCCTTTGATTGTGTCTTTAATATCTACTAAAACCCCTGGAATTCCAGTAAACTGTTCTGCTACGTGGAAAGGTTGAGATAGGAAACGTTGTACTTTACGAGCACGAGATACGACTAATTTATCTTCTTCAGATAATTCTTCCATACCTAAAATCGCGATAATATCTTGTAATTGTTTGTAACGTTGTAAAATTTCTTTTACTCTTTGTGCACAATCGTAGTGTTCATCACCTAAAACATCTGGAGTTAAAATACGAGAAGTAGAATCTAATGGATCTACCGCTGGATAAATACCTAACTCAGCAATTTTACGAGATAATACTGTTGTAGCATCTAAGTGAGCAAATGTTGTTGCTGGAGCAGGGTCAGTTAAGTCATCCGCAGGTACGTAAACCGCTTGTACAGATGTAATAGATCCTGTTTTTGTTGAAGTAATACGCTCTTGCATAACTCCCATCTCTGTTGCCAAAGTTGGTTGGTAACCTACAGCAGAAGGCATACGTCCTAAAAGTGCAGATACTTCAGATCCTGCTTGTGTAAAACGGAAAATGTTATCTACGAAGAAAAGTACATCTTTTCCTTGTCCAGTTCCAGCTCCATCACGGAAATATTCCGCAATAGATAATCCTGATAAGGCTACACGAGCACGAGCTCCAGGAGGCTCATTCATTTGTCCGAAAACGAAAGTAGCTTTAGACTCTCTCATTC
>CAYWVV010000050.1:0-20573 GCA_964461805.1 uncultured Flavobacterium sp. | reverse complement strand
GCTTTTTGTTTCAAATTTTCAGCTAAAACTTTTTTAGCAGAAGAAGTAGCTAAAATAGCAACTCCTTGAGGAATTAAAAAGTTACGACCGTATCCGTTTTTTACAGTTACTACATCATCTTTAAAACCTAAATTTTGAACGTCTTGTTTTAAAATTAGTTCCATTTTGTTGTCCTTTTTTATATAAGTTAGGTTTCGTTAATCGAAAACCAACAAATGATTAATATTATTTTAATAAATCCGCCACGTAAGGCATTAAAGCTAAATGACGCGCTCTTTTCACAGCTACAGACACTTTTCTTTGGAATTTTAACGAAGTACCAGTTAAACGTCTTGGTAAAATTTTACCTTGCTCGTTTACAAACTTTAATAAAAAGTCACCATCTTTATAATCGATATACTTGATACCTGATTTTTTGAAACGACAATATTTTTTTTGTTTGTTAGTATCAATGTTTAAAGGAGTAAGATATCTGATATCTCCTTCTTTTTTACCGTTGTTAGCTATCGACATGATTAGTTTCCTTTAGTTTTTAATTTTTCTCTTCTTCTTTCTGCCCAAGAAATAGCATGTTTGTCCATAGAAACAGTTAAGAATCTCATGATTCTTTCATCTCTTCTGAATTCAGTTTCTAAAGCAATAATTAATTCAGCTGGCGCTTGAAATTCAAATAAATGGTAAAAACCACTTTTTTTGTGTTGGATTTCATAAGCTAATTTTTTTAAGCCCCAATCCTCTTTTGATACCATTTTAGCACCCTTAGAAGTAAGAAAATCTTCAAATTTGCTTACTGTTTCCTTTACCTGAACATCAGATAAAACGGGATTCAAAATGAAAACAGTTTCGTAATTTTTCATTTGTACGTATTTTTTAAATTGGGTGCAAAGATATACAATTATATTTAATTTACAAATCCTTTAAAAAGTATTTTTTTTCAACTCAATATTAGTTTATTGTGGATTTTTTGCATATTTTTATCGAGTTAAACAAAACTTAAACAAAATGATACCTCATCATTTAACCAAATTTTGCCTATGAAATTAAATACTATTGTTGTTGATGACAGTTCAATTCAGCGAATTACTATTGCGAAATTAATTTCTGAACATACTAATTTAAGATTAGGTGGAGACTTCTCGAATGCATTAGAAGCCAAAAGTTACATCACAAATAACCATGTTGATTTAATTTTTTTGGATATTGAAATGCCTCATATTACAGGATTTGATTTATTAGATGGATTAAAAATAAAACCATTAATTGTTTTTATAACTTCAAAAGCAGATTATGCCGTAAAAGCATTTGAATATTCTGCACTTGACTTTTTACAAAAACCTATAAAGAAAGAACGTTTTTTAGTTTCTGTAAAAAAAGCTTTAGAAATGCACCAATTGAAGCATGATCAAATTCATGATGACCACGGTCCGCATTTAATTATTAAAAGTAATCTTAAAAAAATAAAAGTTTTTACTTCTCATATTAAATGGGTAGAAGCTTTTGGCGATTATATTAAAGTAGTGACTTACGAAGACACACATTTAGTATTATCTACCATGAAAGCTTTCGAAACAGAACTTCCAAAAGATAATTTCTTGAGAATTCATAAATCGTACATTATCAACTTAGATAAAGTAGAACGTTTTAATAGCAAACAGGTGGAAATTGATGGAGAAAAAATTCCGTTAAGTAGAAACAAAAAAGAAGAAATTATTACCATTTTAGAAAATTACTAAATAAACTGTTCTCGATACATTCCGATGAAAATCGGAACACTCGAACTGACGTTTATTAATAATCTACATTAATTGTAGTTTTAATAGAACGATACTGCGAAGTCGCCTCAAAACTTATCAAAGCTTTTTTGATACCTTTTTTTGTATTTATGAGATTCGTATTATTCGGAATCTTGATAAGAATAGTTCTAATGTATTCATTTCGAATTCTATTGATTGCAGGTTCTTCTGGACCTAAAATTGGAACTTGAATGGCTTGCTTCAAAACATTATACAACCAAGTAGATCCTTCACGAAGTTTTTCGTAATCTCTATGTTTTAATCGAATTTGTAACAAACGGAAATACGGAGGATATTGAAAGTTACGTCTTTCGTATAATTGTTCATTAAACATTCCCGTATAGTTATTATTCACGACTTGCTGAATCGTATTATGCATTGGGTTGTACGTTTGAATGACTACACTTCCTTTTTTCGCTTTTCTTCCAGAACGACCAGCCACTTGCACCATCATTTGGTAGGCACGTTCGTAAGCTTTATAATACGGCTGATTCAATAAATTATCTGCATTTAGAATTCCGACTAAAGTCACATTTTCGAAATCCAAACCTTTGGCAAGCATTTGTGTGCCGACTAAAATATCAATTTCCTGATTTTTAAACGCATCAATCATTTTCTCAAAAGCAAATTTTCCGCGAGTGGTGTCTTGATCCATTCGAGCAATTCGCTTGGTTGGAAATAATTTTATCAGTTCCAACTCGACTTGTTCCGTACCAAAACCTTTTGCTGAAATATCTAAGGAATTACAAGCGTGACAATGCGTTGGTTTCGCCATGCTATGTCCGCAATAGTGGCATTTTAAATGATTTTTATATTTGTAATACGTTAAACTTACATCGCAACTTGGACATTGAGGCACGTGTCCGCAAGTCGTACATTCTATATATGGCGAATAACCTCTGCGATTTTGAAACAACATAATTTGTTCATTATTCGCTAAAGTTTCATGCATTCTTTCTAATAATTCGTCAGAAAAATGACCGTCCATTCGTTTACGGAAGTATTTATCTTTTAAATCGATGAGATGAATTTCTGGTAAAACCACATTATTAAATCGGGTAAACAATTCAATTAAACCGTATTTATTGGTTTTGGCGTTGTGATACGATTCTAAACTTGGCGTAGCACTTCCTAATAACACTTTTGCATTATGAAATTTTGCTAAAACAATTGCGGCATCTCTGGCGTGATAACGTGGCGCAGGATCTTGTTGTTTGTAAGTTGCTTCGTGTTCTTCATCTACCACAATTAAGCCTAAGTTTGAAAATGGTAAAAACAACGCACTTCGCACCCCTAAAACCACTTTTGCTTTTTCAGAATTTTGTAAGACATGATTGTAAACCTCAACACGTTCATTAGAATTATATTTTGAATGAAAAACCGCAATTTGATTTCCAAAATACGCCGATAATCGTTGGACTAACTGTGTGGTTAAGGCGATTTCTGGTAATAAAAACAAGACTTGTTTGTCTTGTTGCAAAAATTCTTCAATGAGTTTTATGTAGACTTCCGTTTTACCAGAAGCGGTAACGCCGTGTAATAAATTGACATCAAACTGTTGAAATTTCTCTTTAATGCTTTCTAAAACTGTGGTTTGGGATTCGCTTAATTGAATTTCGTAATCGTCTTCTTTTTCGAAGGAAACTCGGTCAGTATTGATATAATATTCTTCGAAAATTTGTTTATCGACTAACGATTTAATAACCGCAGCACTTACACCAGAAGTTTCCATTAATAATTTTGCAGGAATTGGCTTTTTTTCTGTCGCTTGCAATTGAAAATAAGACAAAACAATTTCTTTTTGTTTTTTTGCTTTTCCTAAAATCTCTAATAATTCTTGAAGTTTTTCTTGTTGTAAAAATGCATCTTGAAGCTTGATGTATTTTATCAATTTAGGTTTGTAATTGTCTTGAACTTCATCTTGCATCGTAAGCAAACCTTTGGCTAACAAGCTCTGAATAATCGGAATTACATTTTTCTTATTTAAAATTTGAGAAATTTCCGAAATCGTTATGGAAGATTTATTTTCTAAGGCTTCTAAAACTAAGAATTCTTCATCAGTGGCTAACGTTTTATCCGATTCTGTGTGCGAAGAAGAAATCATCGTTTCACTTTCTAAAATCAATCCAGAAGGTAAAGCCGATTTAAAAACTTCTCCAATCGAACACATATAATACGAGGCAATCCAACTCCAATGTTTTAATTGAATGTCGTTTACAATAGGAACCTCATCAATAATTTGACTAATTTCTTTGGCTTCGTATAATTCTGGTGGATTGGTGTGTTTCTCGACAACTAAAGCCGTGTACACTTTTGTTTTTCCAAACGGAACCGTAACTCGCATGCCTGGTTGCAAAAACTTGTATTCTTCCACATTTACGGAATACGTAAACGTTTTATCAAGATTTAAGGGAAGAATGACGTTGATGAAGTGCATTTGAGTTGGGAGTTTGAAGTTGGGAGTTTACCTGTTTTTGTCTTCTAAAATAGCTTTTAAATCTTCAATTCTATCATTTGTACGTTCTGATAAACAAGTCGAATAAATTAATGGCGAAATACTACCTCCTTTGAATTGTTCAATTTCAAATTTACAATGTGAATCTCGAAATTTCAACCAATCTTTTTGGGCTTTAATCATTAATTGCTTTTCGTTTACATCCAAAACTTCAATTACTTTTTTATACACTTTATTAAGTTCCGCATCTGCTTTCTTAAAATCATCATGAGCAATTTTATTCATTTCAGCTTGAGTTTGTGCGCTCAGGTTGAAACTGAAACAGAATAGAAATAGTAAAAATATTTTATTCATATTGAAATTAAAAAAGAGATTTTTCCTTCGTGAGAACGACAAACTATACTTTTAACTTTTGCCTTTTTACTTGGCTCTTTAGCTATTAATCTAACTTCTCTGTTAATTTAGCAAACACTGCTTTGGCGTCTTTACCTTCGTATAGAATTTGGTAAACGGCATCAATAATAGGTGTTTTCGCTTTGTATTCTAAGTTTAAGTTGTAAGCACTTTTTACAGCGTAATAGCCTTCAGCAACCATACTCATTTCCATTTGAGCTGATTTTACAGTGTAGCCCTTCCCTATCATATTTCCAAACATTCTGTTTCTGGAGAAAACCGAATATCCTGTTACTAACAAATCGCCCAAATAGGCCGAGTCGTTAATGTTTCGTTTCATTCTATGTACTTTTTTAATGAATTTTTTCATTTCACGAATGGCGTTACTCATTAAAACCGCTTGAAAGTTATCTCCATAACCTAAACCGTGAGCAATACCTGCTGCTATAGAATAAATATTCTTTAACACCGCTGCATATTCTGTTCCAATAATATCGTCAGACGTTTTAGCTTTGATATAATACGATGAAACATTTTTAGCTAAATATTTAGCTTTTACTTTATCTGAACAAGCAATAGTTAAATACGACAAACGTTCAAGAGCCACTTCTTCTGCATGACAAGGACCTGTTATGACTCCAATGTTTTCATAAGGGATATTAAATTGTGAGTGAAAATGTTCACCAACAATTAAACTAGTTTCTGGCACAATACCTTTAATTGCCGAAAAAATAGTTTTTCCTTCTAAAGATTCGGTCATTTTTTCTAATTCTCCGCTTAAAAACGCAGATGGAATGGCAAAAATAACAATATCTGCAAATTTAATTGCTTCATTAATATCGTTAGTTAATTGCAATTTATTGGTATCAAAGGCTACTGAACTTAAATAATTCGGGTTGTGCTTCTGGTGCTTCAAATGCTCTAAAGCATAAGTACTACGCATGTACCAAGCAATTTTTTCTTGATTCTCACATAACATTTTTGCGATAGCTGTTGCCCAACTTCCGCCACCTATAACTGCAAATTTTTTATTGTTTTCCATATTCAAAAATAATGAACCTCAAAAATACACTTTTTCAATTAGAAGTGCAAGTTCAAAAAATTAATGATCCTTTTCTTAATTACTAAGTCGTTAATATACTTAGGTTTAACATCTAAAATCAAATTAAAAAGATTATATAAAGTTGTTAATGATTTGTGAATAGCACTTTTTTGGCACGGCAATTGAATTGTACTTTATAACCTTAAAAAAATACGTTATGAAAGCAAAATTACTTATAGTGGCATTTATTTCACTCTTCACTTTACAGTCTTGTACAACGGATGTAGTAGTAAATGATTATCAGGATACTATTAGTTTACCTGAATTGATGGAAAGTTATGATTTATGGTATGTAGATTATAATCTGACAACTGGAAATGGAGATGTTCCGTTTTTATCTAAAGCGTTTACGGTTTCTTTTTTAGGAGGCGATTTATTAGCTAATAATAATTTAGTTGGATTAGGTAGTAATGGAAATGGTTTCGGTGTAAATATTGGATATTATAATTATTCTTCAAATTCTGTTAGAGTATATCACAATATTTATGGATTTTATGAGTTAAAAGTATATCAGATTTCTCATAATGAAATTAAGTTAGTTGATCCTTATACGAATACAACTTATTATTTAGTTGGTTACCAAAGAAGTTCTTTTGATTATGACAGAGTGTTTTATGACAATATGCATTATTTCTTACAAGAATATGTAGCTTGGGAAAAAGTATATACTAGTGCCGCAGGAAATCCAAATGCTTTTGATGCCGAAAACTATTTGAAATTTGTAATTGGTAATAACAACACGTTTCGTTCTTCACAAGATTATATGATTGGCAATGTAAATAACATTTATTGGGATTATACAGGGAATTATAATATTCAGAATGTAGCTGGAAATTATTACACCAAAAAATTGAATCTGTACTACAACAGTAATGATTATGAAGGATTTAATATTACCGTAATTAATGACGGTAGAATAAGATTATATCACATAGCAAGTGGAACAACATATGAATTTGTTGGAAGAGGTTTTATTCCTATTATGAGGAATGCTGCTTCAAGAACCAAAACAAATTTAGAGCCTGTATCAAAGGCTAAAAAATAGTTAGTAGTTTAGTTTAGTTTGTAAAAAGCGTCACGAGATTTAATTCCCGGACGCTTTTTTTATTTATTGATATTTGTTAAAGATTTTAACTGAATACTAAAAACTGATTACTGAACACTGAACTAGTAGCTCATTTCTACAATTTCTCTAACTTTTTCTGGAGTAATATTTTGTTTTTCTCCTAAAGCTTTCCAACCTCTTTCTTCAAAACGGTTTACGATGAAATCGGCTGTTTTAGCATACTCTTCTGTATTCTCAGATAATTTAGTTTTCATTCCCATAGTATCGAAAAATTCTACCGTTTTTTCGATAGCTTTATGAGCAATTTCTTCTACTGAATCTCCAGTTAAATGAAATACTCTTTCCCCAAATTGTGCTAATTTTTCTTTTTTAGTTTCGAACATTACACGGTATAAATTCGGACCGATGATTGCTAAAGTTCTAGCATGATCGATTTCATATAAAGCGGTTAACTCATGACCAATCATGTGAGTAGCCCAATCTGAAGGAACTCCTTTTTGAATTAGTCCGTTTAAAGCCATTGTAGCACTCCAAACAAAATTGGAAGCTAATTTATAATCTGTTGGATTTTCTACTACTTCTGGACCAATTTCAACTAAAGTTTGCAAAATTCCTTCTGCAATTCTGTCTTGTAAAATGGCATCATGCTTATAGGTTAAATATTGCTCCATAGTGTGTGTAAATGCATCTACAACTCCATTTTGCAATTGTCTTTTTGGTAAAGAAGCAATAACTGTTGGGTCAACAATTGAGAATTTAGGAAATAAAGCACTTCCACCTAACGTTAATTTTTCTTGAGTAGCGTTAATCGTAACTACAGCTCCAGAATTCATTTCCGAACCTGTTGCTGGTAATGTTAACACAGTTCCAAAAGGAATAACTTGAGAAATATCTGTAAAAAGTATTCTTTGTCTTAAAATTTCAGCGGCATCTCCAACATAATTTACAGCAGCAGAAATAAATTTCACACCATCAATTACACTTCCACCACCAACAGCTAAAACAAAACCAATTTTTTCGGCACGAATAATTTCTACCGCTTTCATTAGAGTTTCGTATCTTGGATTGGGTTCAATTCCACCAAATTCTACAATATTATTTTCTTCAAATTGAGTCGATAAAGCAGCTTTTACTTGATCATACACGCCATTCTTAAAAATACTTCCACCACCATATGCAATCATGATTTTAGTGTTCGCAGGAACCAAATCTTTTAACTTTTCAATTTGTCCTTTTCCAAAGACATAATTTACAGGATTATATAATTCGAAATTATTCATAATTTTATTTATTTAATTGTGTTAATAATTTTTGCGCTACTAATTTAGATGAAGCTGGATTTTGTCCTGTAATTAACAAACCATCTTCCACTGCATATGGCGCCCAATTTTCACCTTTACTATATAAAGCACCATTTGCTTTTAAAGCATCTTCTAATAAAAACGGAACGATTTTAGTTAAGCCAACAGCTTCTTCTTCTTCATTAGTGAAACCTGTTACTTTTTTTCCTTTAACTAAATAAGCATCTTTAACTTTTACGTTTTTTAATACTGCTGGAGCATGACAAACAAAAGCAATTGGTTTATTGGTCGTATAAAAAGTTTCGATTAAAGATATAGAATTTTTATCAGAAACCAAATCCCATAATGGTCCGTGTCCACCAGGATAAAATATCGCGTCATAATCAGCAGCATGGATATCTGCTAATTTAACTGTATTTTTTAATTTTTCTTGTAAAGCTTTATCTCCATCAAAACGCTTGGTATCTTCCGTAGCTGCACTTGGATCAGCACTTTTTGGATCAATTGGAGGCATTCCTCCGTTTGGAGAAGCGATGGTAATTTCTACACCCTGGTCTGCTAATTCATAATAAGGAGCAACAAATTCTTCAATCCAAAATCCTGTTTTTTCTCCCGTGTTTCCTAGTTCATCATGACTAGTTAATACAAATACTACTTTTTTCATGTTTTCTTTATTTATTAATTGATTTTTTTGAGTTGTGGTTGCTGTTGGTTTTACTTTACAACCGAAAGTTAAAATTACAAGTAAGCTTACTAAAATACGTTTCATGATTTCTTATTTTTTTTTCAAAATTACGACTTATATGATATTAGTAAAAATAATTTAAATTATATTTGTAATAAATAAAATTATATCATGGTAAATTTAGAATGGTATCGAACCTTTAAATCTGTATATAAAAACGGGAATTTTTCACTAGCAGCAAAGGAATTATTTATTAGTCAGCCAGCGGTTAGTCAGCAAATGGCTATGTTAGAAGCGCATGTTGGCTATAAACTGTTCAATAGAAAATCGAAAGGTGTTGAACCCACCGATTATGCCAAGTTACTCAATAATTTAATTATCGAAGCTTTAGATAGGTTGGAAAATGTTGAGAATGGTTTTCGAGAGAAAGCTTTCAATGCGAATAAAGTAGTTTCTGTTGGAATTTCTCCACATTTATTCACAAGTATAGGTTCGAGGTTACTTTCGAAATTTGATTTTATTGATTTTTCTTTTGGAACGAATGATGAATTATTTCAGTTGGTAGATAACAAAAAGATCGATTTCGCTATAGTTTCTAAAAAATACGACACGTTTGATACGATACAAAGAATAGTAGGAACTATAAAACAAATACTTGTTGCCAGTAAAGATTTAGAACTAAATACCATTAAAAAAGAAATTGAAAATGAAAAGTATACTGCGATTGAAAATTGGTTGAACCAACAAAAATGGTACAATTATGATGCGCAAATTCCGCATGTAAAAATATTTTGGCTGTATGTTTTTGATAAAAAAAGGCCGTCGATAATTTCAAATTATATTATACCTTCTGAATCGCAATTATTAACCACATTATCTGAAAATACAGGTGTTTCTGTTGTTTGGGATATCAACGCAAAACCGTTTATTGAAGAAAAAAAATTACAATTGGTTTGGAATAGTACGAAAATGCCGAGTACAGAAATTTATATTTTGTCAAGAAAAAACGACACTTTAAGTGCGATATTAGAAGAGGTTCAGAAAGAAATGCAAACTTATTTAAGTTAATTTTCCTTCACGTTTCATTTTTTCAATAAACTCTTTGTATAAAGTATAATGATGAAACTTTTTATCGATAAAATTTAGATTTATCTTTTCGAAGGGAAATATTTCATTGATGACATAATAAAATAAATCTTTTTGTATGGCATCATATTGCGAAGTAGCATACAATTGAAAATAGATTTTAATAAACTTAGAATTATGATAAAACGAAATATGGTTATCTAAACCTTGAGATAAATAAGGTCCAATTCTTTTATTTCCCGTTGGTTGATTGTACACATTACCATAACTAATATGAAAATCTTTAATTTCAGAAAATAAATACAATTTTTCATCTATTTTGACGCCATTTTCCTCAAAAGAAATTTCGCCTTCCAGTTTGCCATTGATTCTTTCAAATTCCCAATATCTATATGTAATATTTAGAATCATAGCTGGAATTATGCATAAGCCATAAAAAATTTTAACTATAATATAATCATTAAGAATATTATCGAAACTAAAAAAAAATTCAATTATTAATATAAAAATCGCAACAACAAAACTTAAAAAAGATAATTGCTCAGTTAAAGCCCATTTTTGAAAAAAGTTAAGTTTTGTGTTTAGAATATAAATTTTAGCCTTAAACTCCATTACTTCCTATAAAACAAATTATCTCCTCCATAGTCCAAACTTTGTGTAGTAAATAAGAGACTAATCGTTAAGTTTAATTTTTACTATTTTGTGATTTTTAGTAATAATTAATTCCGTTTTTTGCTGTTTTTTAAACAACAACATTTTTTCATAAGCTAACTCTAAGCCTTTTAAAATCTTGCTTTTATTTTGAAATCTATCTTCTTTGTTCATAATAATTAAGTAAAAGATTAAATTTTTCTTGTTCAAAGATAACAATATTTTCGGACAAACTTTTTTCTGCAATTAACACATGATTTCCTTCAGAATTATCAAATATTAATGCTTGATCAACTATTTCCAAATAAATAGTAAATAAATTATTTATCCCATTAAAATACCTTCTTTTAATAACATCTTTTGGAATATTATGGCCACCTTCTAAAACTCTTGTCTTCACTCGTTCTATTGCTAGTTCATAACTCTCAAGCCAAAAAAATAATAGTATTACGTTATACCCTTTTTGTTTAGCCTCAATAATTTTATTTTTATAACTTTTGTTGCCAAAGTAGTTTCAAATGAAAAGTTTTTATCTGAATCTAACAACTCTTTAATTCGATGTAACATAATTCTTCCTGCTTCAAAGGCAACATTTTCTGGCTGAAACGGGGATAATCCTTTAGCGATTTCATCTGCATTAACAAATTCTCTACATTCTAAAATTTCAGGTAAAATAGTAAAAGAAGCTGTAGTTTTACCAGCTCCGTTACATCCTGAAATTACATATAAATTTTTTTCTTGCATTACACTAAAATACGAAAATTACTTCTTATAAAACAAATTGTGCTCAACATAATCCCAAACTTTGTGTGGTAACATTGGAATGACATTTTTATTGTTTTTAATGCTTTCGCGAATGAACGTCGATGATAACTCAACAACTGGTGCTCCTACTCTATGAATTTTAGGATGGTTGACAAATTGTTCGTCTATTTCTCCAAAATTTAAACGTGGATACACATAAATTTCATGATGTTGTAAAATGGCTTCGTAGTTTTTCCATTTATGAAGCGAATTCAAATTGTCTTCTCCCATAATTAAAGAAAATTCGTAACTAGGATGTTTCTCTTGTAAATGCACTAACGTATTTATAGTATAATTAGGCTGTGGCAATTTAAACTCAATGTCAGAAGGTTTAATTTTCGGAAAATCTTCCGTTGCTAAATGCACCATGTGTAACCGATGGTAATCATCTAACAACGAATTCTTTTGTTTGTGTGGATTGTGCGGCGTTACGACCATCCAAATTTGATCTAAATCCGAATGCTCCGCCATATGATTGGCAATAATTAAATGCCCAATATGAATGGGATTAAACGTTCCGAAATATAAACCTATTTTCATTGTTTTAGTGAAAAGTGATTAGTAAATAGTGAAAAGTGATTATCTATTCACAAACTCTTTAACCAAATTATACGCATCAACCTTTGCAACATCCAAATCGTAATTCTTGATAATGGTGTCGAATTGTGGTGCTGTGGCTAATTCTACTGATGCTTTTGCAATTCGCATGTTGATTTTATCATCGCTTTCTGTAGAACGCTTTTTTAATCGGATTTTCAATTCGTCAATACTTGGTGGTTTTACAAATACTGCTAATGTTTCTTGCTTGAATTTCGATTTAATTCGTAATCCGCCCGATACATCAATATCGAAAATGACATTTTTTCCTTTTGCCCAAATGCGTTCTACTTCGTTTTTTAAGGTGCCATAGAAATTATCTCTATATACTTCTTCCCATTCTACGAAATCTTCCGCTTTAATGTGCTTTTTAAATTCTTCTAAAGAAATAAAATAATAATCTTTTCCATGAACTTCTTCGCCACGTGGTTCACGAGTCGTACAAGAGATAGAGAATTCTAAATTTAAATCTTCTTGTTTTAATAAATGCCTTACTATAGTTGTTTTTCCCGACCCAGATGGTGCTGAGAATACTAATAATTTACCTTGATTCATTGCGTGTTATGTTGTTATCCTACAAGGTTTCCAAAACCTTGTGGGTTTAATTTAATAGATACTTACAAGGTTTTGGAAACCTTGCAGGAATTTTATAATACGTTTAGTACTTGCTCTTTAATTTTTTCTAATTCGTCTTTCATCATGACTACCAATTTTTGCATTTCAGCGTGGTTTGATTTGGAACCCATGGTATTGATTTCTCTACCCATTTCTTGTGCAATGAATCCTAATTTTCTTCCGTTAGCTTCACTTCCGTTTAAAGTTTGTAAGAAATAATCTAAATGATTCGTCAAACGTACTTTTTCTTCAGTAATGTCTAATTTTTCTAAATAATAAATCAATTCTTGTTCAAAACGATTCGTATCTACGTTGACTTTTAATTCATCAATTGCCGTTTGTAAACGTTCTTTGATAGCTGTTACTCTTTCTGGATCTAAAGCCAAAGCCTGATTCATGTAACTTCTAATATTTTCAATTCGTAACGTAAATTCTTTCTCTAAAGACGCACCTTCTGAAATTCGGAAAGCAATCATATTTTCAATGGCTTCATCAATTACGGTTTGAATTTGTTTCCATTCGTTCGGATCAATTTCTTCACGTTCGGTTTTCATCGTATCTGGCATTCTTACTGCCATTTTCATCAATTCCGTTTCGTCAGCATTTGGCAAAATGGCTTTCATTTGAGCGATGTAAGCTTTTACAATAGCCGCATTAATTTTAGAAGAAGTTTCTTCTCCAGTTACCTCAACAAATAAAGAAAAATCAACTTTTCCTCTTTCTAACTTTTGAGCTAGAAGATTTCTTAAAGCCAATTCGTTTTCTCTATAAACAGAAGGCATTCTTGTGTTTAAATCGAGTCCTTTACTGTTTAAAGATTTAACTTCTACTGTAATTTTTTTGGTTGATAATTGCAAACTTGCTTTACCAAAACCGGTCATTGATACTATCATATATTTTTATAAAAGAGTGTAAAGATAAGTTTTTTTTAGTTTTCAGTCACAGTTTTCACTATTCAGTAAAAACTGTAATTAACAACACTCTGTTTACTGCGACTGTTTACTGCGACTGTTTTTCTGGATTACTAAATAAACACCAACAAATATCAATGAAGCAGAAATAATTTTCACCAGATTCAAATTGTCTTTTCCTAATCCAATGGCGAATATCGTAGCGAAAAAAGGTTGCAAATAAATAAAAACGGCAACTGTAGTTGGTTTTAAATTTCGCATGGAAATTAAGTTCAACAAATACGTAAAAAATGTAGAAAAAATTACAACAAATCCAATTTTCAGACTAATATCTAAAGGGATTTCATTCCAATTTACCGCTTGCAATTCGTTATATCCAAAAGGTAAAACCATGAAAAATCCGAACAAATAAATATATTTCACAAACGTAAACGCGTTATATTTATCCATTAACTTCTTTACGAAAATTAGGTAAAAACCGTAAGAAACTGCATTTACAAACACCAATAAATTTCCTAAAGTGGCATTTGGTGCGTTGTTTAGCGCTTTTCCGTATAAAATTAAAGTGATGGTTCCTGCTAATCCTAACAAAATACCAATGACTTTTTTAGATTGCATTCTTTCTTTCATGATTATTGAAGAAAGTATCAACACAATCATTGGCGTGGTTACCATTAAAACCGCTCCCATAATTGGAGAAGTATAACTTAAACCTTTAAAAAAAGTCAGCATGTTAAAAGCTACTCCGAAAAAGGCACAAGCTGCAATTCGAAGAAAATCGTTTGTAGCAATTTTTTCTTTTGGTCCGAAAAACGAAACCAACCAAAATAGAATTGTTGCACCACCAACACGCAATACAATAAAGCCAAACGGATTTACATATTGTGGCATAACATCTTTGGCGATTGTGAATGTAACTCCGTAAATAATAGCGACAATCCAAGCGCAAACTAACGCCCAAGAACGACTATTCATTGCTCAAAGCCTTTTGTAATTTTAAAATATTAGGCTGACTGTTTCCAATGAAAATTTCATTTTCTAAAATCACCACGGGACGACTCAAAAAAGTATAATGTTCTAGAATGTAATTTTTATAATCTTCTTCTGTTAACGTCATATTTTTCAAGCCTTTTTCTTTGTATAATTGGGCTTTTTTACTAAAAAGTGCTTCGTAACTTCCTGAAAGTTGGTGCATGAATTCTAGTTCTTCAACCGTAATTGGATTTTGACGAATATCGTGAAACTCTAAATTTGCATTTGAAGGTAACGACTTAATTATTTTTCGACAGGTATCGCATGAAGCGAGATAATATATTTTTCGCATAATAAATTTAAAGTGCAAAGGTAAGAAAGTTATTTTTTATTATGATTTAGAAATAAAAAACATCACTTAATTTTCAAATTTAATATTTACTTAGTTTTGCCACGAATTAACGAATTTGATTCTTCATAATTGTGAAATTTGTTCGTCTTTGACGAATATTCGAATTAAATCGAATTAAAAAATAAAAACATTCGAGAATTCGTGGCAAATAAAATATATTGACTTATTTTTTTAATAAATTTACGGAAACAATTTAAATACAGGTTATGAACACCCTTTTCAAATCCATTAAAAGAAGTCGAGAAATTTATGCTTCATATATAGAAAACTATACTTTAGAGCAATTAAACCTTATTCCTGAAGGTTTAAGAAATAATTTAATTTGGAATATCGGACATATTATTGTTTCGCAACAACGTTTAGCCTATTTACTTTCTGAAAATGAAACGTTATTAACTGAAGAATTCACCAATAAATATGTAAATGGAACTATTCCTGATGGAAAAACTACACAAAAAGAAGTAGATGAAATTAAAAATCTTTTATTTTCTACAATTGAACAAACCATTATGGATTATGAAAACGGTAAATTTGAAAATTACACAGAAACACAAACCAGAACAGGGTTTTTAATTACTAATTTTGAAGAAGGAATGCTTTTCAATCATTATCATGAAGGTATTCATTTAGGATTTATGATGAAAATTAAACGTTTTATTTAATTAGCAGATAGTTATCAATTTCTTGATACGTTAAAAAAACTTCATACGAACCTTTATCGTAAGAAGAAATTTCGTTGATATTGTATATGAATTTGACACCTTCAATATTGAAAAATATATTATTTGTTAGATAAAAAGAACCATTTTCAAAACAATAACCTTGTTGGTTTAAAGGAATTGAATTATTCACTTTGTACTTATCTCTAAATTTAGCTTCCACTAATTTAGAAACTGCTTTTGTATTGGCAAATATATCTTCAATTTTTAACTGATTCCCAGATAATTTATTAAAAACTAGTGATCTTTTTCCACCAAAACCTGAAGTATCACCATAAGAAGAGGTATAATTGATACCAATATTTACGAATTCTTCAGTTTCATATTCTATGTTTGATTCCAATTCGAAATCCCAGTTTTTAATATTGTTTTCAGGAGATTTATTTTTTGCTTTTTTATAAGTCTCTACAAACCCTTTTGTAAGTTGATTGTAATTATTTATTGTTAAGTTCTGACTGTCAATAAAACTAGAAAGTTCTTTTATATTATCAAATATTACTTTATTAATATTTTCATCATTTTTGGCTTCTAAAACTTCCATTTTAATATTTGCCGAATTATAACTCGTAGTATAATTTGGACTATAGGAAGAATTGTATTGTTTCCGTTCAAAAACTAATTGTTGTGCACAACCAGAAAGTAGGAAAAAAAGAAGTATAAAAAGTGTGTTTTTCATTATTGTATTTTGCAAGATTTTGCTTTTACAAATATAGCAAAAACCGAGCCAATTCAACAATCTGAAACAAAAAAAATCGGATATGAAATCCGATTTTTTTATAAATATGTAATAAAAACTTACTCTTTACTTGCTAAATATCTTTCCGCATCTAAGGCAGCCATACAACCTGTTCCAGCAGCTGTAATTGCTTGTCTGTATACGTGATCTGCAGCATCTCCTCCAACAAATACACCTGGTATATTTGTTTTAGAAGTTCCTGGTACATTTACAATATAACCTGTTTCATCTAACGTTATATAGTCGGCAAAAATATCTGTATTAGGTTTGTGACCAATCGCTACGAAAAATCCTGTTGCAGGAATTTCAAAATCTTCATTAGTAGTTTTGTTTTTAGCTTTCACACCAGTAACTACTTGTCCGTCTCCTAAAACTTCAACCGTATCATGGTTCATTAAAATAGTAATGTTTTCCGTATTTTTTACACGTTGTTCCATAATTTTAGAAGCTCTGAATTTTTCGCTTCTAACCAACATGGTAACTTTTTTACATAATTTAGATAAATAATGCGCTTCTTCACAAGCGCTATCACCTGCTCCTACAATTACAACTTCTTGATTTCTATAGAAGAAACCATCACAAACGGCACAAGCAGAAACACCACCACCAGTTTGTAAATAATGTTGTTCAGAAGGTAAACCTAAATATTTTGCTGTTGCACCTGTAGAAATAATAACAGTATCGGCGTGAATTTCTTTTGTATCGTTAATCCAAACTTTATGTGGTTCAGAGCTAAAATCTACTTTTGTTGCCCAACCATCACGAACATCTGTACCAAAACGTTGTGCTTGTTTTTGCAAACCCACCATCATTTCTGGACCTGTAATTCCTTCCGGATTTCCTGGCCAATTTTCTACTTCGTTAGTGGTTGTTAATTGTCCACCTGGTTGAGTTCCTTGGTATAAAACTGGATTCATATTTGCTCTAGCCGCGTAAATTGCTGCAGTATATCCTGCAGGACCAGAACCGATTATAAGGCATTTTACTTTTTCTATTTCGTTTGACATTGTCGTATTTTTTTAATTTGGAACAAAAATATAAAATTCAAATGCTTTTTTAAGTAATAAAAGTTACATTTTTTATTATTGTGATATAAATGTTTTTGATAATGAAAAGAGGTTTTAAGAAAAACACTTCGACTCCGCTCAGTGTGACAATAAAAATAAAATAATCCCTAAGTTCAAAACCTTTTAAACCAAAATTACAATTGATCCAATTGATTTGTTTTTTTATTATCGGAAATCGTCCAAAAGAAACCTATAAAGAAAAATCGGCTGGCTGGTTGCGTTACTGCTTGTCTTTGAAAAGTTCCTGCAACATCAGGTGAATTGGCATATTGGTAGCCGAAAACATTATTAGCACCTAATAAATTAGAAACCGAAAGATATAAGATTTTTTGCTGTGATAGTAAATACGACCAACCTAAACTAAAATTGTTATACGATTTGGTTTTCTGATTCATAAATTCAACTTCATTTGGATTATCGTAAGGTCTGCCCGAATTAAAAGTATAGGTTAAACCTATTTGCGATTTCAATTTATCTACCCAATATTTAGTTACAATTGAAAAATTATGGTTGGCAATAAAACTTGGAGTGACTTGTTTCTCGTAATTTTTATAATCTCTTTCTGAATCTATAAAAGAATACGTAATCCAATAATCTAAACCTTTGAATGTTTTATTATCTCTCCAAAACAAATCGATTCCTTTGGCATAACCTAATCCGTTATTATTGAAGTTTGAAGTATAACTGGAAACATTCGAATCGAACTTCACTAAGTTATCATACTCTTTAAAATACGCTTCTGCACGGAACATTTTCCCATCATTATTGTATAAATAATTCAAAATATAATGATTGGTGTTTTCATATTTCAGATTTTGAGAAAACTTCAAATAATCAGGATTGGCGGTTTGATAAAAACTTCCATAAGCTAATGAAAGCTGACTCTTTTTTGCAATTTTGTAGGCAACTGAAACTCTTGGTTCAATAGTGAATTCATCGACAATCGAAGCATTTGAGGAACGTAAACCAACATTAAAAGCTAAATCTTGTGATAAGAAAACTTCCGCTTCTGTGAAAAGGGCTACGGTATTATTTTGATATCCATAATCGAATCTGTTTTGAGAAAAAGGTTTGTAATTTTCGTTAAAATTCGTGTGAAAAAACTCGCCACCAACATTTAATTTGAACCTATTAGAGAACGTTTTTCGTAACTTCAATTTATAATGTAAAGCGCGTTCATAATTATTCAATTTATCTGAATTAATTCCGATTTTATTGTTTCCGTATCCGAAACTAAAACCAGTTTGCAATTGTAAAGCGGTTGCTATATTTCCTTTATAAACTGAATTGATGTAAAAGTTATTATTGGTCAATCCGAATTTAATTTTATCAGCATAATTTATGTCTTTCTGATTTACATTCAAGATTGAATGATCAAAAGCTGCATACACTTTTAACAATCCATCTTTAATTTTAGTTCTATAAACTGTTTCACCTGACATAGATTCTGGAGCTTTGTTCCAATCTAAGCTTTGTGGTGCTAGCAAATAATAAGGTTTCAAATTGATATAACTCGTATTAAATGAAATCGAACTATTTTTCCATTTTTTCGATTTTCCTAATCCTACTCCAACCGTCATAATTGAAATATCGGTCTGATTTTGAGCGGGTTCATCAACTGTATTCAATAATAAGACACTTGATAAAGCGTCACCAAATTCGGCACTATAACCACCCGTTGAAAATGTAATTCCTTTGAACAAAAAAGGAGAAAATCTACCACGAGTTGGAATATTATTAGGCGATGCGCCATAAGGTTGTGCGACACGAATCCCATCAACATAGGTCTGAGTTTCACCTGCTTCCCCACCACGAACAAACAATCGTCCACTTTCTCCAACGGCATTTACACCAGGCATGGTTTCCAAAGCTGCAACAATATCACCAGAAGAACCAGCGGTTGTCACAATATCTAAAGGTTTTAAAGCTGTAACTTTACTATTATCACCAGCTTTTATTGTTCCTGCAGAAATAACAACTGTTTCAATTGTATTCATATCTTGATAAAGTGTAAAAGCTCGATTCGTATAAGTTTCTACCACAATATTTTCGGTAACATCTAAAAAACCATTCAATGTAAATTTTAAAATCTGATTTTCTTTCACATCCGTTTCGAAACTAAATTCGCCTTTTTCATTGGTTAAAGCGCCATCGTAAGTACCATCAATAAAAACATTCACACCTTGCATAGGAATGTTTTTTTTATTGACAACTTTTCCTGAAATTTTTGTTTGAGAAAAAGAAGTTACACTAAATAGAGCTACTAAAATAAAGATAAGATTTTTCATGTTTTATGTTTTTTGATGAAGCAAAGTTGTCAAAATAGATGATAAACTAAAAAAGTAATGTACCGAATTGTAGAATTTTGCATCTGAATTGTGTTTGCGCTATCAAAAATCAATGGCATTGTCAAAAATCAATAGCTATTACAATATTAATACTAATGACAAAAATCAATAAATATCAAATTCACCAAATCTCTATTTCACAAAGGCTTACTATTTTTATTAACAATCGTATTTTTCACTAAAAAACCTTTCAAATATTACTTACTTTTGCGTTTTAAAATTACATATTATGATTTATAAGTTTAGAGCCATTTTAGACAACGAAGAAGATATTTTCAGAGATATTGCTATTGAAGCGAAAGACACTTTAGAAGATTTACACAATGCTTTAGTTAACGCTTTTGGCTTTGATGGTACAGAAATTGGTGCGTTTTATACTTGTGGAGACGATTGGGCTTGGCATGAAGAAGATGGAATTCCTATGTTTGACACTGGGGATATTCCAGGTGAAATTAAAACAATGGCTGAATATAAATTAGACGATTTAGTTCACGAACAAAATACTAAATTGGTTTATGTGTACGATTTATTTTCGATGTGGACCTTTTTCGTAGAATTAGCTGCCATGGAAAATAATAAAGAAGGTGTGGATTATCCAGCCTTACTTTTTTCTCACGGAGTTTTACCAGATGAAGCCACAACAAGTGGTTTTAGAGGTGGCGATTTAGAAAACGAAGACTTATTTAATGACTTTGAAGACGATTTAGACGAAGATGATTTAGATGCTTATGGAGATACAGAATCCTATGACGATCCAGGTTTTGAAGAAAATTGGAACTAAGGCCCCCTAACCCCAAAAGGGGAAAAAAAATTAAAAATAACTAATAAAATTACCCGTTACAACTCTCCTCCCCTTTGGG
>CAYWVV010000049.1:0-20852 GCA_964461805.1 uncultured Flavobacterium sp. | reverse complement strand
TGTACAGTTTGTCTCCCGATGCTTCGGGACTCACGCCAACTACTTCACGTAAATCGTAAATCCCAAATCGTAAATTTTAAACCACATAGGCACATAAGGTTGGATTGCGGATAAAGACGCTTCGCTCAAAATAGTTCACATAAGCTGTGCGTATAGTTTGTCTCCCGAAGCTTCGGGACTCACGCAAACCACTTTTGTTACTAACCCTCGAAGGGTTTGGAACCCTTCGAGGGTTAATAAAATAAACAACAAAAAAAAACCGCTCCATATTGGAGCGATTTTCATTTTGGTTTTCTTTTCATTAATTCGGTAACGTCGCTTTATGTGCGGTAACCGTTGTGATAAAAACATCCACTTCATCTAGTTCTTTGTTAATGCGTTCTAGGTCTAATTCTTTTTCTAGTAACGCAACTGAGCCATAGCTTTCCTTTCGATTTTCCAACAAGAACCTCTTGTATTCCAGTCGGGTTTTCTTTTTTACCAAGTCTTCTTTTGTTGGGCCTTCTGCTAGAGTACCTATGATGGTGTCTATGGCAGAAATTTCTGCGACTACCCCTTGTAATACTGCGTCAATTTCAATTGAAGTACTACTGTAGTTTACGGCTACACGTTCTACCGATAATTGTTTGAACGTTAAATCTGATTTTTCTTTTTCTGCCCATGTTAATAAAACATTGCAATCCGCTACTGTGTTGATTTTGTTTAATGAATACATAATTAAAATATTTAATGGTTACTAATACCACAACAAATTCAAACACAATGCCAATTTTTTCTTACAATAGTGAGTTTTTAATATTTTAACATTTTGTAAGAAAATATTAAGAAATTAAAGTTATTTATGTATTTGAAAATCAAATAAATTATTAATTCTTTAATTTTTTCTCAATTAGTATTTTTAACATTTGAAGCGATTCTTTTTTGTGCTCTAATGCAGTAACTGAAGCCAAATTGTATTTTTTTAAGGAATTTTCAACACGTCTTTTAATAGAATCTGCTAATAATTTACTAGTAGGATTTAAATTTTTTGAATCCAATATAACAGCTGTTTCATAGGCGGCAAATAAATTTTCTCTTGCTTGATGAAGTTTGGATAGTTCTTTACTTATTCGTTTAAGTTTTACTTCTGTAGTGAGTAGTTCCTGATTTAAAGCTAGTTTTTCATTTTTCATTTCTATTTTAATCAGGGAATCAAGCTCCTTACACTTCTTTTTTCTTTTATTAGCAGCTTCCATTAAATTAGCCAATTGTACTTTAGCAGGTAACAGAATATCACGTTGCCCCGATTTAAACATACTCCAACTACTCCTTGGAATACCTAATAACATACCCATTTCGTTTTGAGTAAGTCCTAATATGTTTTTAATTTCAGATCTATCTTTCATTGTGTCTTTTTTTTTATTTTTTTTAAAAGGACACAAAATATGTGCCTTTTTTATAAAAATTATAAAAAAGACACAAAAAGCGTGTCCTTTTTATTTTTTAAATTTTTTTGTCACAACTTCATACTATCCACAAAAATTTCAAAACCGTAAGCATTAGTACGGAAAACCGTAAAACCATCTCAACTCCTTTATTTATATTTACCGAAATAAAATACCAAGTGAAATATACAGGCAAAACAGGTAGAAATACCTATTGCAAGTGAGGTTTATTATTGGTAAGTTTGGGGAATATCAAAAACAAAATAAACTTTTTTAATAAAGTTAAAAACCAATTAGTTACACACCATGTTTGAACAAACTTTTAAAAACGTAGATGACATACTACACAAAGATGCAGGTTGCGGGAGCGAGTTAGATTATGTAGAGCAAACCTCATGGGTATTGTTTTTAAAATACTTAGACGATTTAGAAGAAGATAAAAAAAATGAAGCCTTATTAACAGGAAAAAACTATCTGCCTATTATCGCACACGAATACAAATGGAATACATGGGCGGCACCTAAAGGCAAAGACGGAAAAATTGACCATCATACCGCACTTACAGGTGATGACTTAGCCGATTTTGTAAACAACCAACTTTTCAATTACCTTAAAAAATTTAAAGCATCTGCTGAAAGTGCCGACACTATTGAATATAAAATTGGCGAAATTTTCAGCGAATTAAAAAACCGTATTCAAAGTGGTTACAACTTACGTGAAGTAATTAACCGTATAGACGAATTACGTTTTCGTACCCATGCTGAAAAGCATGAAATGAGTCATTTATACGAAGACAAAATTAAAAATATGGGTAATGCTGGGCGTAATGGTGGTGAGTATTACACACCTCGTCCCTTAATTAAAACCATTGTAAAAGTAGTAAACCCACAAATTGGCGAAAAAGTATATGATGGTGCAGTAGGAAGCGCAGGTTTCTTGTGTGAAGCATTTGACTATATGCGTAGTGCTAAAAATTTGAGTACGACTGATATTGAAACCTTACAGAAAAATACCTTTTACGGGAAAGAGAAAAAATCGTTGGCGTATATTATTGGAATTATGAACATGATATTACACGGTGTAGAAGCCCCAAATATTATACATACTAATACACTTACAGAAAATCTTGCCGACATACAAGACAAAGACCGTTATGATGTAGTTTTAGCCAACCCACCATTTGGAGGAAAAGAACGTGCAGAAGTACAACAAAACTTTCCTATAAAAACAGGAGAAACCGCAAGTTTGTTTATGCAACATTTTGTAAAAATGATGAAAGCTGGCGGACGCGCAGGTGTGGTAATTAAAAATACGTTTTTGAGCAATACCGATAATGCCTCAGTAAGTTTACGTAAAATGCTTTTAGAAAACTGCAATTTACATACGGTGTTAGATTTACCTGGCGGAACCTTTACAGGTGCAGGAGTAAAAACAGTAGTTTTGTTTTTTGAAAAAGGAATGGCTACTGATAAAGTATGGTTTTACCAATTAAACCTTAGCCGTAATTTAGGAAAAACCAACCCATTAAACGAAAAAGATTTAGCAGAGTTTATAAAACTACAAAAAACTTTTGCCGATAGCGACAACTCTTGGAGTATAAAAACAGTAGATTTAGACGCTAATACTTTTGACTTAAGTGCCAAAAACCCCAACAAAAAAGAAGAAGCAGCTTTGCGTGCTCCACAAGCTATTTTACAAGAAATGAAAACGCTGGATACAGAAACCAATACTATTTTGAACTCAATTTTGGAATTGTTATGAAACTAAGTTGGGAAGTAAAGAAGTTAGGTGAAGTTGCATCCTTTTCGCAAGGTATTCAAGTAGGATTAGAACAGCATTTGAGTGAACCTAAAGAAGGCTATGTCAGATTTATTAGAATTGTTGATTACACACAAAATACCGATGATAAAAGATATGTTCCAAATCCTGGTGAAAAGTATTTTGTAAATGAAGATGATTTAGTAATGGTTAGGTACGGAACACCAGGTTTAATAGGAAGAGGTAAAGCAGGTGTAATTGCAAATAATTTATTTCAAATTAAAATTGAAAGAAAAGATTTAACTAATGATTATTTATCTCTTTTTCTCTCACAAGATGTAATTCAAAATTACTTAAGCACTCAAGGTTCTGCTACAATGCCAGCTTTAAATTTTGGACAACTTAAAACAGTCGAAGTTAGTTTTCCACCTCTCCAAGAGCAACAGCGCATTGTTTCCATTTTAGATGAAGCCTTTACAGCTATTGATAAAGCTAAAGCTAACACGGAGCAAAATTTAAAAAATGTAAAGGAGTTGTTTGAAAGTGAACTGCAAAGGGTTTTTAGTGAGAAAGGTGATGGTTGGGAGGAGAAATCTCTTGGAGAGGTAATAGAAATTCGTAATGGAAAAAATCAAAGTTCTGTAATATCCGAATCAGGTAAATATAAAATTATGGGTAGTGCTGGTAATGTGATGGGATTTGCAACTGATTATATTTGTGAGGAAGGAACAACAATTATTGGTCGAAAAGGTAATATTAGCAAACCTCTTTACATAGAAGAAAAATTTTGGAATGTTGATACAGCCTTTGGACTTTATCCAAAAAATAATCTAAACAAAAAATTAGTATATTATATGTGTCTTACTATAGATTTTGCAAGTATGAACAGAGGTACTACTATTCCAAGTTTAGTAAAATCAGAATTACTTAAAATAAATATTTTTATACCAACTGAAAAAGAACAACAAAAGATAGTTTCCAAACTTGATGTATTGCGAGAACAAACCAAAAAGTTAGAAGCGGTTTATACTCAAAAATTGCAGGATTTAGAAGAGTTGAAGAAGAGTGTTTTGCAAAAAGCGTTTAGTGGGGAGTTGTAGTGATATTATGTCATTTCGACACAAGGAGAAATCACATAAAGTTGATAAACACAAAGAAAAATAAAATAAAATTTCCAATCTTGGGAATACAAAAATAAAATATAAAGTTAAAAATTAGTAAAAAAAAATAAACTTACAAGTTGATTTTATGGAAATAGTTCCTACATTTGTACCAAATTTATACGCCTTTCAATTTCCAAATGAGCAATTTGATGAATTGGATCGTGTATTTGATGAATGGAATGATCCATTGTTTTTATTAGATTTTTTTA
Organism: uncultured Flavobacterium sp.; assembly: GCA_964461805.1. Lineage (GTDB taxonomy): Bacteria > Bacteroidota > Bacteroidia > Flavobacteriales > Flavobacteriaceae > Flavobacterium. The sequence continues at coordinate 16,298 of CAYWVV010000049.1, read as the reverse complement.
CAGAAAATGAAGCTGATTTAAAAGGCTCTCACACAATTGGAGAAGCTATTATTAAAACAAAAAATGAAGCTAAAAAATTCGACAAAAGAATGTTAGATTTAGCAATCGCAAATCCGCATAAATTAAATGAGTTCTTTGCTAATTTATATAACAATGAATACAGATCATCTGAACTTCAACGCCAAAAAGCCAAACAAAATTGGTTACGTTTATACGCTTTAAAAATTACCCAAGAAGATAAAGAAGACCTTTATGTTATTACTGGAGGAATGATAAAACTAACAAAAAACATGGAAGATAAACCGCACGGAGAATTTGAACGAAATAAAATCAATCAATGCCGTGATTATCTAAAAACTATTGGAGTTTATGATTTAGAATCTTTCTATGAAATATGCTTTTAATTATGGAAAAAAATAAAAACATCGAAAACTTTTTGAAACACGTTTCAGAAAAAGACTCTGGTTGGTTAGCAAAAGCCAAATGGCGTCAAGAAAACGCAGATTGGTTGGATATTTCTTTTAGCATTGCTGTTAGAGTAGCCTCAACTTTAAGTGCTAATAAAAAAGCTGATAAATATCCAAAAAATCAGGTGGAATTGGCTGGCGCTATGGGATGTTCTGCTCAATATGTAAATAAGTTATTGAAAGGACAAGAGAAATTACAAATTGATACTATTTGTAAAGTGGGTCGTATTTTAGGAATCACTTTAATTGAAGTGCCTAAAATGGAAACGAAACAAGCGGTTCAATATAATAATGAAACAATTATAACTGAAAATACAGATTTAGTTTCACCACCAATTCTTATCACATCACCTTATTTTTCTGTAATTATGAATATTAAAGGAGGAGAAAATACATACGATTTAGCTGCCTAATGGAAAATAAAGATCTAATCAGTTTTGGATTAAGAAAAATCACGACTGAACAATTTGCAATTATTGATAGTGCTTTTGATGCTAGCAATGAAAACATTCAATTAGGAAATGGACTTCGTTTCGGTTTTAATTTGGAAAAACATATCATTAAAGTTTTGCTTTCAGTTCAATTTAGCCAAGATAAAGGTCCTTTTTTACTTTTAGAAATAGGTTCTTACTTCGAAATTATTCCTGAGCATTGGAATACTTTGTTAAATGAAGATACCAAAGAAATTAAGTTACCAATTGGTTTGGCAAGACATTTTGTTGTAATAGCTATGGGTACTTTAAGAGGAGTTTTACATAGCAAAACAGAAACCACACCTTACAACAAATTCTTTTTACCAACAATTAATGTAAATGAATTGGTGAAAGATGATGTTACAATAAAAACCATAGATTCAATAGAATTAAAGTAACCTTTATTAGGTTACTTTTTTATTTATACTACTTCATTTATGAACGAAGCCGAAACAAGAGCCGAATATATTGACCCACAACTGCGTGCTAGCGGTTGGGGTACTGATGTAAATATTGATACTAAAATATTAAGAGAGTATAACATTACCGAAGGTCGTATTCAAACAGGTGGTAAACGTGCCAAACCAGTTATTGCCGATTATGTTTTAGTTTACAAAGGTATTAAGTTAGCTGTTGTTGAGGCAAAAAGTATTGCTTTAGAAGTAGGCGAAGGGGTGATGCAAGCGAAAGAGTATGCCAACAAATTACAATTAAAAACTACTTTTTCGGCAAACGGTGAGGCTATTTACCAAATATGTATGGAAACAGGACGAGAAGGTTTAATTACTTCTTTTCCAACACCAGAAGAGTTATGGGAAAAAACATTTGCAGTTGCCAATGAATGGAGAGATAAATTTAATGCTGTACCCTTTGAATTAATTGGAGGTACTAAAGGCGCAAGATACTATCAAGAAAATGCAGTATTGAAAACAATGGAAGCCATTGCAAATGATAGCCAGCGTATCTTATTAACTCTTGCTACTGGAACTGGTAAAACTTTTATATCATTCCAAATAGCATGGAAATTATTTCAAACTCGTTGGAATTCTAAAAAAGATGGTTCTCGAAGACCAAGAATTTTATTTTTAGCTGACAGAAATATATTAGCAGACCAAGCCTATAATTCTTTTTCTGCCTTTCAAGAAGATGCTTTAGTACGTATTAATCCAAAAGAAATTAGAAAAAAAGGAAGTGTACCTACAAATGGTAGTATCTTCTTTACCATTTTTCAAACTTTTATGAGTGGTACTGATAAAGAAGGAAACCCAGAGCCTTATTTTGGAGAATATCCTTCAGATTTTTTCGATTTCATAATTATAGATGAATGTCACAGAGGTGGTGCTAATGATGAAGGAAATTGGAGAAAAATTTTAGATTATTTTTCGCCTGCTGTTCAATTAGGATTAACCGCTACTCCTAAACGTAAAGATAACGTAGATACTTATGCTTACTTTGGAGAACCTATTTATGTGTATTCTTTAAAAGAAGGTATTAATGATGGTTTTTTAACGCCTTTTAAAGTAAAACGTATTCAAACTACATTAGACGAATATATCTACACACCTGATGATGATATTGTAGAAGGTGAAATTGATACCAAAAAAGTTTATAAAGAAAGTGATTTCAATAAAAATATAGAAATAAAAGAGCGTGAGTTAAAACGAGTGCAATTGTATTTAGAAGATGCAAACGAAAACGAAAAAGCCATTGTGTTTTGTGCCAATCAACCTCATGCTGCTATAATTAGAGATTTAATAAATCAGCAAAGTAAATCAAAGAATCCAAACTATTGTGTTCGTGTAACCGCTTATGATGGCGCAATGGGTGAACAATATTTAAAGGAGTTTCAAGACAACGAAAAAACGATTCCGACAATATTAACGACTTCTCAAAAACTTTCAACAGGAGTGGATGCTCGTAATGTTAGAAATATTGTTTTATTACGACCAGTTAACTCTATGATTGAGTTTAAACAGATTGTAGGAAGAGGAACAAGAATGTTTGATGGTAAAGATTATTTTACTATCTACGATTTTGTAGGTGCTTATAAAAATTTCTTAGATCCTGAATGGGATGGAGAACCATTAGAACCAGAACCACCAACTCCAAAACCTAATGGTGGAAACCCTCCTGGAGATGTAAATGAACCGCCAGCTCCACCAATTGATAAACCTAAAAAAGAAAAAGTCAAAATTAAATTAGCTGATGGTAAACTACGTGAAATAAAAAGCATGACTTCCACTTCTTTTTGGAGTGCTGATGGAAAGCCAATTACAGCGGAGCAGTTTATACAAAACTTGTTTGGTAAACTACCAGAGTTCTTTAATAATGAAGAAGAATTGAAAGCAATTTGGTCAAGTCCAATTACAAGAAAGACATTTTTAAATAAATTGTCTGATGCTGGATATGGAAAAGATGAATTAGTAGGTTTACAACAGTTAATTGAGGCAGAAAAAAGCGATTTATTTGATGTTTTAGAATATGTTGCATTTAATATAAAGCCACTTACAAGAGAAGAACGTGTAGTAAAAGCAAAGGATAACATCATTTTACTAAATGAAAAACAACAAGAGTTTTTAAATTTTGTATTAACTAAATATGTTGAAACAGGAGTGGATGAATTAGACCAAGAGAAGTTACCACAATTACTTTTACTAAAATATCAATCTATCAGCGATGCATCAGAAACATTAGGAGGTATTGATAAAATCAGAGATACTTTTATCGATTTCCAAAAGTATTTGTATGCTTAATTTGAATTAAAAATATGACACAATTTCCGGAATTAAAAATAATTGCTGAAGCTTTAAAAAGTTTAAAAGATAAAAAAATAATAAGGACAAAAAACCTTGTTGGTGATTTAGGAGAATATTATTGTAAAGAAATATTTGATTTAACTTTAGAAAAAAACGCAGTTAATAAAGGCTTTGACGCTATTGATGAAGATGGTAAAAAAGTAGAAATTAAAACTCGTAGAACTCCAGATGGAAAATCAAAAGTTATTTTTAGAAGTTTTGATTTTGATTATTGTTATTATGTTGAGCTTGACGAATTTTACCAGCCAATCAAGATATTGAAAATTGATGTAAATATGATTAAAGAAAACTTAGAAAAAAATTATAATAGATTATCGGTTTCAAAAATAAAGAAAATAGAAACGGTAAAAGTTTATCAAATAAACATCTAATAAGATTTTCTGAAAATAATAACTTAATAAATAAGTATGTTTAAAAAAATCACTTCAATTGACGTTAAAGAAATTGATTCTTTATTTGACGTTTTTAAAAATGAAAATGGAAAGCAAACTGCATTTATTGATGGTGTTATTGATTTAGATAAATATAATCAAAGCCATTTGAAAATAATGTGGTTACTCAAAGAACCAAATAGTACTGAAGAAAGTTTAAATTGGAGAGAAGAAATAAAAAATTTAAGAACTGAGAATGGAATTAAAAGTGGTTGGGGTAGTACATTCAAATCAATCATTTATTCTACCTATGGTATATTAAATGCTAAAGAGTGGAATCAAATTCCTGATATTGAAAAAGATTCATCTATTGTTGATATTCTTCATAATATTGCTTTTGTCAATGTAAAAAAAATACCTGGAAAGAGTGTTGCTAAACATGATGAGGTTGTTGATTTTTACGATAAATATAAAAGTATTTTGCTAAAACAAATAGATGTTTATCAACCAGATGTTATAATTTGTGGTAATACCTTTCAATTTGTTAGTAAAGATTTGTTAGAAGTTAAAGATTTAGTAATTAACAAAAAACCAGTTGATATTTATCGAACGAAAAAACATTTAATTATTGATGCTTATCACCCGAACAATAGGGTAAAAGGTATTAATCAACAAGTATATTGTGATTCAATTATTAATGCAGTATTAGAACATAGCAAAAATTAAGAATAATTAAATCCCCCGCTCGTGCGCGAATCCTTTCGCGTTTGTTGATTATAATTAATTTTTAAAACAAAGAATATTATTTTAAATTAAAATGGCAAAATTTTTAACAACAGCTGGAGTTTCCTATCAAGTTGAATTAATAATAAAAGAAGCAAAAAAGAAATTAGTTTTAATTTCTCCATTTGTTCAAATTAGTAAAGTTTTATTAGAACGTTTGCAAAATGCTTCAGATAAAGGAGTACAAATACATTTAATTTATGGCAAAGATGAATTAAAACCTGTTGAAAAAAAACAACTAAACAGTATAGAAAATTTGAAATTGTATTATTATCAAAATTTACATGCTAAATGTTATTTCAATGAAAAAACGATGGTAGTTACTTCAATGAATCTATATGAATTTTCAGATAAACACAATAGAGAAATGGGAGTTTTAATTCAAAAGTCTGATGATGCAGAAATGTTTAACGATGGAGTGGAAGAAACGGCATCAATTATTAAATCCGCAAAAATAATTGAGTTAGAAAATAAAGTTTTAATAAAATTGCCTTGTATATTTCCATTAAAAGAAAAGGATTTAAATGAATTAGATAGACATTTTGAAAATTCCTATAATTGCATTGTTAATAGTACTAATACTTACGTTTATTGTAATGAATTATTACCTTTTGGTGATGTAATGATCAGAGAAGGTTTTGAAATTAGATTTTTTTATAATCTTTACAGTGAAGATTTATTATTAAAAAAAATTAAGCAATTAGATTTAAAAGACTTAATGTTTAATTATGAAATTCAAATTTTAGAAAGTCATAATTCGAATATTAAAATTAACTTCATATCTAAAGATGCATCTGATTTAAAAAATCTTATAAAAGATTATGATAAAATTTATTTACAAGTATTATCAGCGACAAAAAACATTTCATACAAGAGAATGACGATGTAATAATATTAAAACAAGTTTATAAAAGTAGTTTGTGCGAGATGCTTACAGCATGACAAAATTGAGTAAAAAATACAAATTGAAGTAGATAAAAATTAGATTAGAAATATGGATTATAAAAAAATTGTAAAGTATTTATTGATTATCCCTATGTTTGTTGCAGGTATGCAATTGGTAGAGTTGGTGTTGCCGTTGCAGAAAGTGACAGAATTTGTGACTTATAAAAGAGAATCTACCAGTAAAGGGTTCACCAATTATAATGTTGATTTTACTAAACTTAATGATCAGTTTACAGAAGAGATTTATAATGAGTTAAATGAACAAGATGAGGTAGCCTTAGAAGTTACTTATTTTACCAAAGAAGTAAGGAGTTTGGTTCTTACAAAATCGAAAAAGAAGATGAACAATGATACTTCGGAAGTGTATATTCAAACGGCAATGGCACTAGCTGTATTTGTGTTTTCGTTTTTGTTTTTTAGAAAAGAATATTTAGATTCAAGAAATTTTAGAATAGCCATTGTGCTTTTAATTTTTGGAATATTTAGTTTAATCAGAATTATTAATGTGAATTAAAATACAGAGTTATGAAGTTTTTAAAAAACAATTGGTTTACCCTTTTAGTAGTGGTATTGTTATTTTCAGTAGAACCTGCCTTTGCGGGTCCGGGTGGGTTTATTGCTAAAGGATTATTTAAATCGTTTTGGGGTAAAATACTATTAGGTATACTTACCATTGTGTTGTTGCCTTTTATTTTGTATGTGTATTTTACAGAGAAAATAGCGGTAATGAAAAACAAAAAAATATTGTTAAAGTTAAGTGCTACTCACAAGAACTTTAATTGGATAGACTTAGAAAAAGAGTTTTCGCACATCGTAAGAAGAGTGTATATCGCTTGGGCGAAAGAAGATATGGCAGAAGTGAAAGAATATGTAAATAATTGGTATTGGCGCAATCAGCAAATTGTAAATTTAGATTATTGGAAAAGTCAGAATTTAAAGAATGTGTCGAGATTGCGTACTTTAGAAAAAGTGAATCCATTGTATTTAGAATTTTCGTCAGAAGAAAATTTAAACGGAACCCGAATAGCCATCAGAATCGATGTTGAGGTAGAAGATTATTTATTAGACATTGAAACCAATAAAATAATCGAAGGAAAAAAAGGTTTCCAAGATTTGGATTATGTTTGGTTTTTTAAATATGAAGAAGGGAAATGGCTTTTAGATGATATCAGACAAGGAGCTACTTCTCTAGGTTTTGCAAAATTAGCGAATGTGATTCCGGTTAATGTGGCACAACAAATTGCTAATCCAGTACTAGTTAAGTAGATTTTGTGTCTTCGGAACTAGACCTGACAGGTTTTAAAAACCTGTCAGGTCTTTCTGTTTATGGGTAAGATTGTGGAAGTAAATTATGAAATTCCTGCTAAGGTCGGAATGACAAACTGTACGCATAGCTTATATGAACTATGTTGAGCAAAGCGTCTTTGCTCTCAATCCTACTTATGTGCCTATGTGTTTTAAATTTCCGATTTCCGATTTCCAGTTACGCATGTCAAACTACTTTATTTAAATTAACACGAGCCACTTTTTATGCAAATTTATTCCTTTCCAGCCATTTCAAATAAAGAAGCAAAAGTACTTATACTCGGTACTATGCCTGGCGTGCAGTCACTGAAACGGAATCAGTATTATGGTCATAACCAAAATGCGTTTTGGAAGATTTTGTTCACTATTTTTGAGGAGCCATTTTCGCAGGATTATGAAATCCGAAAAGAGCTGGTGCTAAAGCATACTATTGCCATTTGGGATGTGCTCCAAACTTGTGTTAGAGAAGGAAGTTTAGATAGCGCCATAGAGCAGGAGGTTCCCAATGATTTTAATGCATTTTTAGCAGCACATCCCAATATTGAGTATATCTTTTTTAACGGGCAGAAAGCCGCACACTATTTCAAAAAATATGTTACCGTTTCAGAAAAATACAAGTTACACACTTTGCCTTCTACTAGTCCAGCTCATGCAAGCCTTTCTTTTGAGTTAAAAAAGGAAGCATGGCAAATCATCCAACAGGAAGTGTCAAATAAAAACAAGAAAACTCTTTTTTCAACTTTCAAAAATATGGAAGCTATAGCTATAAGAAATGCAGGATTAGTACTACTAAGCAATTTCATAGAAGCGTTGTTCGAACGACTTCAACTCTTATCCGACAAGCAATTTACCAGTGTAGAAAACCAAAGTAAAGCTGTGCAATATTTACTGTTTTTGGTAACCGAGTTAAGAAGAACCGATGAAAGATATTTACTTTTAAATAAAGTTTTATGCGGACTGCCCGTAACACAAACGGTACCAAATGACTTCTCCATCTCTGAAGAGGAAAAAGATTTAATACATGGATTAATCCAAGCTGCAATTTCACATTGGCCGTCCATAGGGGATACTTCTGTTGAGGGGTTTAGAGGCAACTGGCTAGTACGTGATGGTTTACTGCAAGAAAAAGAAGACCGATGGGAGCTTACTGTGGAAAAAAGAGTTTATGATGTACTAATTAATCATTGTCCATTTTCATTTTCAATTATCAAATATCCTTGGATGGAGAAACCCCTTCATGTGACTTGGCTGTAATAAATGTAGGATTTACGATTTGGGATTTACGTGTAGAACTCTTTGGTTAATCATTACGGAAGTGGTATGCGTGAGATGCTTATAGGATGACAAGATTGAGGGTAACTATACAAGAAACCCTTACTGATTACCAAACTCTTGAAGGGTTTTTTGTTTGATGTGGTTTGCGTCCTTCGATTCCGCTCAGGATGACAAGATTGAGGGTAAGATTGTGGAAGTAGTTTACGTTAGATCCTTACAGGATGACAAGATTGAGGGTAAAATTGAGGAAGTTGATTATGATATTCCTGCTAATGTCTGAATGACAAGATTGAGGGTAACTATACGAGAAACCCTTCCAGAGTTCCAAACTCTTGAAGGGTTTTTTGTTTGAAGTGGTTTGCGCCCTTCGACTCCGCTTAGGAGGACAAGATTGTGGGTATGATTGTGGAAGTAGTTTACGTGAGATCCTTACAGGATGACAAGATTGAGGGTAACTATACAAGAAACCCTTCCAGAGTTCCAAACTCTTGAAGGGTTTTTTGTTTGATGTGGTTTGCGCCCTTCGACTCCGCTCAGGAGGACAAGATTGTGGGTAGAATTGTGGAAGTAGTTTATGTGAGATCCTTACAGGATGACAAGATTGAGGGTAAGATCGTGGAAGTGGTTATGATATTCCTGCTGAGGTCGGAATGAGAAACTATACGCAAAAAAATCTTTAGATTTTCAAAAACCCGTGTAAATCCCTCACCACAATCCAATAAAAAACAATCCGCCAAATTCGCGTACCCAACTTATGTGAACTATGTTGAGCGGAGCACCTTTACTCACAATCCAACCTATGTTCCTATGTGGTAAAAAAAACTTATATGACTTATATTACTTATATGTTAAAAAAAATGTGGAAGTGGATGGTGTGAGATCCTTACAGGATGACAAGATTGCGGGTAAGATTGTGGAAGTTGATAATGAGATTCCTGCTGAGGTCGGAATGAGAAACTATACGCAAAAAAATCTTTAGATTTTCAAAAACCCGTGTAAATCCCTCACCACAATCCAATAAAAAACAATCCGCCAAATTCGCGTACCCAACTTATGTGAACTATGTTGAGCGGAGCACCTTTACTCACAATCCAACCTATGTTCCTATGTGGTAAAAAAAACTTATATGACTTATATTACTTATATGTTAAAAAAAATGTGGAAGTGGATGGTGTGAGATCCTTACAGGAGGACAAGATTGAGGGTAAGATTGTGGAAGTTGATTATGATATTCCTGCTAATGTCTGAATGACAAGATTGAGGGTAACTATACGAGAAACCCTTCCAGAGTTCCAAACTCTTGAAGGGTTTTTTGTTTGAAGTGGTTTGCGCCCTTCGACTCCGCTCAGGATGACAAGTTTGAGGGTAAGATTGTAGATGTAGATTATGAGATTCCTCCTAATGTCGGAATGACAAACTGTACGCTAAGCTTATGTGAACTATGTTGAGCGAAGCGTCTTTACCCTAAATCCAACTTAAAACCTATGTGGTAAAAAAAACTTATGTGACTTATATGTTTAAAAACATTGTGGAATTGGTTTGTGTGAGATCCTTACAGGATGACAAGTTTGAGAGTAACTATACAAGAAACCCTTCAAAAGTAATAAACTCTTGAAGGGTTTTGGATTATTAATAACTACTTAACTATTATACTAGTTTTTAAAAATGTTGCACAATTAAAAAATACAATGGCATTCCAATCGTGATGTTTACTGGGAATGTTATAGCTAGTGCCATAGGTAAAAATAAACCTGGGTTGGCTTTTGGTACCGTTATTTTCATAGCTGCTGGTACGGCAATGTAAGAAGCACTGGCGGCTAAAATGGCGAAGATAAATCGGTTAGTGATGTCTGTTGTGATGAATCCGCTTAACCAGGCAAAGATACTTCCGTTTAGTAAAGGGATACAAATGGCAAACACAATGGGAAACCATCCTTGTTCAAAAAACGATTTTAGTTTGTGTCCGCTAGTAATTCCCATATCTAAAAGGAAAATAGCTAAAAATCCTTTGAATAAATCGTTGGTAAAAGGTTGTATGCCTTGAGCTGCTTTCGCATTTGCTAAGAAACCGATAACTAAACTTCCTAAAATTAATAATACACTTCCGTTGGTTAACGAGTGTTTTAAAATATTGGTTTTATTAATTTTTTCAGACGATTCTTTATTGAAAATCGAGATTAAAATTAAACCTACAATGATGGCTGGCGATTCCATGATAGCCATTATCGCAACCATATATCCATGCACTTCTAGTTGTTGCGATTCTAAAAAGTTAGTCGCGGTGACAAAGGTTACGGCACTAATAGAACCATAAGCTGCGGCAATGGCACCCGCATCGTACACGTTGAGTTTCTTTTTTAAGATGAAGAACGTATATAAAGGAATTAACGTAGCAATGGCAATTCCGAATAACATCGACCAAAGGATTTCATTGGTGATGGTTTCGTGAGATAATTCTTGTCCGCCTTTAAAACCAATCGCAAATAAAAGGTATAAGGAAATAAATTTAGAAGAATTTTTAGGAATTTCTAAATCGCTTTTTAAATATACAGCTACAATTCCTAAGATAAAATAGAGTAGTGCTGGGTTGGTAAGATTTTCAAATAGTAAGTTTAAGTTCATGTGTTTGTTTTTAGTTTATTGTTCTGTTTTTGTTGCGCGTTCTAGCCTGTCGTTTATAGTATTTCCTAAACCGTGTTCAGGGAAACGTTCGGCGATAATAATATCTAAATCCATATTGTCTAATTGATGTAAGGCATTGTACAAGTTGGCGGCCGCTTCTTTTAAATTACTTTCTGGAGATAGAATTATTTGATACGAACTGTCTATATTAGGTTGAGGTGTATTAAAAAGTACTAACCCTATTTTTTTAGGAAAATGAAAATCTATTGTTTCCGCCACATTTTCAGTTAATACTATAGATGTTTTTGGTGCATAATGTTTTAAAGTCATGCCAGGTGCAATAGGCGTTTTGTTGTTTTTGTTTAGAATACGAATCGTACCCGTAATGTTTTGGATGTCTTCTAAAGCAAGAGCACCCAAGCGATAGACGATAGTTTCCTCATTCTCAAATCCGATGATGGTTGATTCTACTCCGGCGGTACAGGTGCCACCTTCTAAAACTAATTTCACATCGTTTGGAAAATAATTGTGAACATGGCTCGCTTTTGTCGGACTAATAGCCGTATACGGATTGGCACTTGGCGCCACTAAAGGAAAACTTAAATGGTTTAATAATTCTAAGGCTACAGGATGGTTGGGCATTCTAATTGCCACCGTGTCTTTATTTGCTGTGATTAAATTAGAAATATGAGCTTTCTTTTTTAAGATGAGCGTTAAAGGTCCTGGCCAAAATTTTTGCGCAAGTTCATAGGCTAAGTCTGGAATTTCTTGAGCAATTTCATCCAATTGGGCGATGTTTTTAATGTGCACAATTAAGGGATTAAAAGTGGGCCTTTTCTTAATGCTATATATTTTAGCAATGGCTGTTTCACTGTAGGCATTGGCAGCCAATCCGTAAACCGTTTCTGTAGGCAAACCAATTACTTCGTTTTCGTTTAATAAAGTTGCTGCTTTTAAAATATCGTTGCTTATCATTTTAATTAAGGATTACAAAAATCACAATACATGGGATCTTCAGAGGTTTTACCATTTGGAAATTCTTTTTTGTTTTCAAAATCACATTTTTTACAGGCATATACATGAGCCGAGGTTGAGCGAGTTGGCATACCACAAGAATTACATTTCAAACCAGCTTCTGCACGTACCACACCAAAACCTGGTGTTTTACAACTAGGACAAGCCGATTTAATTTTAGTCACCAGTTTTTTACAAGCTTGTTTAATCACTCGCATTCGGGTTGGATTATAATTGGCGCGCATGTCGGTTTCAATAAAAAAGGATTGTTTGTTTTTAGAAAACGTTTCAAAAAGGGCGTTGAGTTGACTCTTCTTCTGAATTCCTTTTTCCATAAATTTCCAATTACTGCAAGTATCTTTTACGATGACACCATGAGAAGGAAATTGTACTGTTTTTAAAAATTCGTTTAGACTTTCTTTATGATTAATTTCTGCCATTTTAAAGTTGGTTTCTAAACTTAAAACACGTTCTACAATTTCTATGTTGTTTTTTAAATCGATAAGTAAAATAAACTCGTCATTAGCAGGTGCGAAAAAAACGGTTGGATGATTGCCAAAGGAACCTTCAGTAGCGACAGCTAAGTCATAACCCTCCATTTTCATGGCAAGTAAACACTTATCTCTTAATGTGCTAAGGGCATCTTTTTTTCGTTCGATTTCCCCACTAAAGGTTCCTAAACTATCGGTATCAAATTTTTCTGAAAGAAAGCATTTTACGCCTAATTCTTTTTCAAGTATTGGGGCAATGACTTTGTTTTTGTTGTGTTTGGTAACAATTAATAAGGGCCTATATAGAAATATATTAGGATTATTCTTCATATCCAATTTCAATATAAGAATGGATGATTAGATTTTTATGTTGTGTTTTGGCATCTTGTATTATAGAGGTTATTTCTGTCGAATTTTGTTCTAAAATTTCAATTTGATTCAGCGCTAAAGGATCGTTTTCTCCATATTTAACTTGCGAACTGAAGTTTTTAATTTTATTGAAATTAATGTTTTTGTGATGTATATCCAGAAGTATTTCTTGTGCTTCTTTTGGATTATACGCTCCGTTTATGATATTAAATTTTTTGGTTTCCATGATTGGTTTCTGTTAAGTTAGTTAAAGAGAATATCTTCAATAATAGTAATACAGCCAGGCTAGAGTAAAGATGTTGGTTCACTTCATTAGAAGTTTCAAACATTTTATAAAGAACAATTAATTCTAAACTTACAAGCAAAATCAAAGTAATTTGTTTTTTCTTCATTTCACATATTTTTATTGTCCTTGTCCCATTGAATAAGATTTTTTACCTTCAAACTGATATAGATTTTCCGTTTTAATTACATCAATACCTTTGTCTAAAGCTGCACCTAACAGTTTAATAATTAATTCTTTTTCTATAGGGATTTGAGATTGGAATCGACATCTCCAATGGTCCGTACAAAAAGTTTCAGAGAATCCATGAGGCCAAACTTTTACACCACGATTTGAAATCATTTCTAATTTTACTATTTCTGAAGTTAACGGACTAAGTTTTTCAGCAAGTAAGTTTGCATCAGAACCATTCCAGTGTACAAATAAATCAACACCTAATAATTCTTTATTTAAGGCTGCTTTTCTTTTATATTCTGGAAGTTGAATTACAGAGTTTTTTGGCGGTACCACTCCTTTTAAAATTTTTGGTACTTCATTAAAATTCGAAATTACAGCATCGGCAAATTCTGAAGTTCCTACAAGTTTTTTACTATGAGAATCGGAGTAAATATCTGCAGTATGAAATCCGTCTTCTAGCGTTTTTAACCATGCGTTTTGTATTGTAGTAGCTTCTTTCGAAAAACCAAGATGATATAACATGGCAATGGCTGCTTGAAGTAAGCCTGAAGGATTTGCAATATTTTTTCCAGCAATATCTGGTGCGGAACCATGAATAGCTTCAAACATAGAACATTCATTTCCAATGTTAACAGAGCCTGCCAAACCAACTGAGCCTGCAATTTGTGCTGCTACATCTGAAATAATATCTCCATATAAATTAGAAGTTACAATCACATCAAATTTCTCAGGACGTTCGGCTAAGTAAGCTGTTCCAATATCTACTATCATATGATTGGAATCAATGTTTGGATATTCTAATGCAATTTCTCTAAACACTTCATGAAACAAGCCATCCGTTTGTTTCATAATATTGTCTTTACTAAAACAAGTTACTTTTTTTCGACCATAATTTTGAGCGTATTCAAAAGCATAGCGTACAATTTTTTCACAACCTGGTCTGCTTATTAATTTTAAACATTGTACTACTTCATCTGTTTGTTGGTGTTCTATTCCAGCATACAAATCTTCTTCGTTTTCACGAACAATCACTACATCTAAATTTGGAAAATTTGTCGCTACGAAAGGATGTAAGGAAACACATGGTCTGATGTTAGCAAATAATCCTAATGCTTTTCGCATCGTAACATTTAAACTCTTATATCCACCACCTTGTGGCGTAGTAATTGGAGCTTTTAGTAACACTTTGTTTTTTCGGATCACTTCCCATGAAGCCTCTGATATTCCAGAAGTATTACCACTTAAATACACTTTTTCCCCAATTTCAATTTCTTCAAAATCAATAGGTGTTTCAGATTTTTTGATGATTTTTAAAACAGCATCCATAATTTCCGGACCTATTCCGTCGCCTTTTGCAATTGTTACTTTTCTCATAGTTTTAATATTTGATGCAAATCTCTGTACTTTAATTCATATATTTTTATTTATCTTTGCTATGTTTATTATAAAATATATTTATGAATTATACTTTAAATCAGTTGCGAATCTTTTTAAAAGTGGTGCAATTACAAAGTGTTACAAAGGCTTCAGAAGAATTGCATTTGACTCAGCCCGCGGTTTCTATTCAGTTAAAAAACTTTCAAGATCAATTTGAAATTTCATTAACAGAAATCGTTGGAAGAAAAATTTATGTAACCGATTACGGTAGAGAAATTGCCGAAGCTGCTGAACAAATTATAAATCAGGTAAATGCAATTAACTATAAAACACTAGCTTTTAAAGGTCAACTTTTTGGGAAAATAAAGATTTCTATAGTTTCTACTGGAAAATATGTAATGCCTTATTTTTTAACCGATTTTTTAAGACTTCATAGCGGTATTGAATTAGAAATGGATGTGACCAACAAAAATAAAGTGGTAAAAAGTTTGCAAAATAATGAAGTTGATTTTGCTTTAGTTTCTATTTTACCAGATAAAATGCAAGTGGATAAAATTGATTTAATGCAAAATAAATTATTTTTTGTGGGAAATAATGAAGCTGAAATAAGCAATAAAAAGAAAGATTTAGATACAATTTTTAACCAAAGACCTTTATTATTTAGAGAAAATGGATCGGGAACGCGACAGGCGATGGAACGTTTTATTGAAAAGCATTCTGTGAAAATTGATAAAAAAATGGAGCTAACTTCCAATGAGGCGGTTAAACAAGCTATTTTAGCAGGTTTAGGATATTCCATAATGCCTTTAATAGGAATTAGAAAAGAAATACAAAATAACGATTTACAAATTATTCCCGTAAAAGGTTTACCTATACAAACAAAATGGAGTTTAATTTGGTTGAAAGGGAAAAAGCATAGTCCGCAAGCTCTTGCTTATTTAGCGTATTTAAGAAAAGAAAAGGATGAAATTATAAAAAAACAGTTTAGTTGGTATGAAACGGTTTAGTTTTCGTAAACCAAAGATTTAAGCAACAGACCATTGGCCAATTTTTGAAACAAGTTCAGCATCACAAATTTGAGGGTAAGATTGTGGAAGTAGATTGTAAATTAAACACCCCGCCCTACGGGCACCACCCGTGAAAACGGGACGAATAAATCCGCCAAATCCGCGTACCCAAGTTATGTGAACTATTTTGAGCGAAGCGTCTTTACCCGCAATCCAACTTAAAACCTATGTGGTTAAAAAAACTTATATGACTTATATGTTTTAATATTTGGGATTTACGATTTGGGATTTACGAGAAGCACTGTGTGGTTAACGATTGTGGAAGTTGTTTACGTGAGATCCTTACAGGATGACAAGATTGAGTAAATATCCGAGAAACCCTTCCTGATTACCAAATTCATGAAGGGTTTTTTGTTTGATGCGGTTTGCGCCCTTCGATTCCGCTCAGGAGGACAAGATTGAGGGTAAGATTGTGGAAGTAGTTTACGTGAGATCCTTACAGGATGACAAGATTGAGGGTAAG
>CAYWVV010000048.1:0-21119 GCA_964461805.1 uncultured Flavobacterium sp. | reverse complement strand
AACAGGACCAATGGGACCTCAAGGACCAGCTGGAGCAAACGGTATTGATGGAGCAGTTGGTGCTACAGGACCAATGGGACCAACAGGAGTAACTGGACCAATAGGACCACAAGGACCGACTGGACTTACTGGTGCAACAGGAACTACCGGTGCAACAGGTGCAACAGGACCAGCAGGACCTGTAGCAGGAGCAGATACACAAATCATTTTCAATAATGCGGGTGTTGCTGGTGCTAGTGCAAACAATATTTGGAACAACGGTACAAATACGCACACAGTTACAGGAACTTCTATAACAACTAATGAACGCGTTACAGCTTTGGCTGGCGTTGGTAGCCGTGTTGTACTGACAGATGCTGCAGGAAATTTATCTGCAGGTACTGGTGGGGCAGTTACTGGTACAGGTACAAATAATTTTCATACTAAATTTACAAACGGTCCAGCTGGTATTATCGGTAATTCTTTGTTACAAGACAATGGAACAACTCTTTCCATTAACCAAGCACCATCAAATTTATATCAACTTTATGTTTACAAACAACAATTGACAGCTACAGGTGATGGTCAGCACTCACTTATGGGATATCGTACCCGTGATTCACAAAACGATGGAACAGCTTATTCTCAAGTCGCAGCTAACTCTGGAACTTGTGGATACAACTTCTGGGGAGATGTATACACATTTGGTGTAGCAGGATGGAACTACAATGATTATTCTCGTTGTGGTGGTACATTTGGTGCAGATGTGAATGGTTCTTATTGGGGATCTCTAGGATACCGAAGCAGTGGTTTGTTAAACTACGGTGTATACGGTTCTGCTGCATACGCAAGTGGTGGTGGTTATTTACCTACTTCTGAATTAACAGGTGTTGGTGGTGGTTTCTTCGGAGCTATGATTGGATCTGTAACAAAAGGTCGTGTAATCGGTCAATTGAACTCAGGTGACTTATTCGCTTCATACAACTCTGGAAACACTTATACAACTGGGAAAAACGTTGAGTTAGTTGGTGCTGAAGGTGCTGCTAAAACTGCTGTTTATGCCGTAACAAGTATAGATGCTACTATTTACTCTAAAGGAACTGCACAATTAGTAAACGGCGAAGCATTCATCGCATTTAACTCAAACTACAAAGCCTTATTAGGTGAAAACCCAGTGGTAACAGTATCTCCAAACGGAAACTGTAATGGTGTTTACATCGCTTCGGTAGACAAAAACGGATTCACCGTTCGTGAAATGAACAATGGAAACAGTTCTGTTGCACTTTCTTGGATTGCAGTTGGTAATCGTATCGACAATCGTATGGAAGAAGCTACAAAAATGGTTTCAGATCCTTCTTTCAACCGTAATATCCAACAAGTGTTATTTGACGATGGAAATAAAGACACGAATGGAACTGCTATCTGGTGGAATGGAACAAGCATTCAATTTGGAACACTTCCAGCTCACATGGCAAAAGTAGCAAGAAAATAATTCAAATCTGATAACAATTAGATTGAGGATTCTAAGTATATTAGAGTCCTCAATTTTTTTTATGAAATATCTCATTATCTTTTTTCTGTTTTGTTCTACATCCATTCTTGCACAAAAGAACAAGGATACAATAACGCAACTGCTATTTGAAAAAGTAGTTAATACTTTAGCAAATGATAGCATGAAAGGCAGAGCAACAGGCTCATCAGAAGAAATCAAATCACTCGAATTTATCAACAAAGAGTTTCAGAACCTTACTCACAAACAGCTTAGCAAACAAGTGTTTGAGGCACAGTTAAATGATTCCACCCAAATAAAAGGAATAAATGGTTATTATTTTATCAACAACCGAGCAAAAAAAACCATAATTATTGGTGCCCATTATGATCACATCGGCTTAGGCGGACCATTATCAATGAGTAAAAAAACAGATATAGTTCACAACGGCGCAGATGATAACGCTTCAGGAGTCGCATTACTTTTAGGAATGTCGGATTTTCTTATCAAACAAAAAAAAGATGCAGTAAATTACCTCATAGTATTTTATTCCGCACATGAAATCGGATTGTTTGGTTCGGAAGCTTTTGCAAAACTTGTAGAGCAGAAAAAACAAAGATTCAAATCGATAAGCTATGTTGTAAACTTCGACATGGTAGGTCGACTAGCTACTGATCAAAAAAAACTCAAATGCATGACTTCCCCTATCTTCTATTCCGTTTTGAAAGACGTGAATACTCAACCATTCGGATTTGCATTAAACATTACAGATGAAGCGAAACTGACACAATTAGATACTAAAGTTTTTTACAACAAACAGATCCCTTGTATCAACTTCACAACTGGAATACACAACGATTACCATGCAACAACGGACGATGCGCAATACATCAATTACAGCGGAATGATTGCTATTTACAACTACTTATCCGAACTTATTCCTAAATTAGGAAATTGGAACAACTAATACAGAACGGAAGGCGTACACGAATTTAGAATTCTATACTGATTAATTTTCCTAATACATAATCAGAAATGAACAGAAATTTCCCAACCCTAAAATGATCTAAAATCAAATCGGAAAAATTTAAAAACGTTCCAAAAACATCTAAAAATGTTCTGACAAGTTTTTACTATATTGTCTCAGAAAACTTTTTGAAACAAATAATAGCAAAAAAAAGTTACCTATTTTATATCGGTCAAAATTTTTGCACTTTAAAATTGAGGTTGTTTTACTCATGTGAGATTTAATTGCTAAAATTCTTCTATTCTTTTTAAGTACTATTAAACCATTTCAGAAATACATTGTCCAATACTAAACTTTTAAATTTATAGTATCATGAAAAAATTAGTAATCGTATTGACATTATTTGTTTCATTCGGAATTTCAGCTCAAGACAGAAAAGAAAAATTAAAAAATGCTTCACCAGAAGAAAGAGTAGAAATGAGAACTAATAAAATGTCTGAAAAATTGGGATTAGATGAAAATCAGAAAAAGAAAGTAAAAGAAATTTTAACTACTCAACAAAAAGAGAATAAAGAAGTTAGAGAAGAAATAAAAGCGGAAAGAGAAAAAGCTCGTGCTGAGATGAAAGCAACCATGAAAAAACAACATGAAGCATTGAAAGCAAAGCTAAAACCAGTACTTACAGAAGAACAATTTAAAAAATGGGAAGCGATGCAAAATGAAAATATGGAAAAAGTAAAAGAGAGAAGAAACCATAAATAACTATAAATATTTATTAAAATAGCTTTGATATTGAAAATATTTTTTATTTTTGATAAAACTATTAAAAAATTTACAATGAAAAATTTATTAGGTGCTCTTGTTTTATTTTTAGCTTTCACAGTAAATGCTAGTGCTCAAGAGACGTTCAAAAAAGTAGACGAAAAAGTGGAAGCAAAAACAAATTTAACTGCGCTTTCTGAAGTTGTTACTCTTCAAGGTACTTTAAGTGAAGATTTATTCCGTTTATTTGAACACAAATACAGAAATTTAAATGAAAATCTTTCTGCAGAAAAAAAAGCGGAGTTAGCTCATATTATTGAAATGAAGTTAAGAGCTACTCTTTCAGATGATGATATGCAAAAAATTGAGAAGAAACCGGGTTTGTTGAAAAAATTAACAAACTAAACATAAAAAAATCCCGTCAGTTCAACTAGACGGGATTTTTTTTTGATTTTTTTTTATTTATAATATTTTTGCTACTTCATTTATTGCTTGTATTGTAAACTCTAAATCTTCATAAGTTAAAGCATCTGTAATAAACCAGGTTTCATAAGCAGAAGGTGCAATATAAATGCCACGTTTTAATAATTCATGAAAGAATTTTTTAAATCTATCATTGTCACCATTTTTTGCCGTTTCAAAATCGTACACCTCGTTTTTATCAAAATGTACAGAAATCATTGACCCTACTCTATTTATAGTAAACTCAATATTATTTTCAGATAAAACTTTGTCAATTCCTTTTTCTAGAAACGCTGTTTTTTCTTCTAAACGCTTAAAAATTTCAGCATCTGAATTTAACTCCAATAACATTTGATACCCAGCTGCCATCGCTAAAGGATTACCAGACAATGTTCCTGCTTGATATACTGGACCAAGTGGCGATAACATATTCATAATTTCATTTCTTGCAGCAAAAGCTCCAACTGGTAAACCACCACCAATAACTTTTCCAAAACAAACAATATCAGCATTCACATCAAATAATTCTTGCACTCCACCTTTTGCTAAGCGAAATCCCGTCATAACTTCATCAAACACAAGCAAAGCGTCGTTCTCTTCACAAAGCTGCTTTAAACCAGATAAAAATCCGCTTTTTGGAGGAATACACCCCATGTTTCCTGCAACCGGTTCTACAATAATAGCTGCAATTTGATTTTTATTCGCTTCGAAAAGTGCTTTTACGTTTTCTAAGTCATTATACTTGGCTAATAAGGTATCTTTTGCTGTTCCTTCCGTAACTCCTGGACTATTTGGCACACCAAAAGTACTTAAACCACTTCCAGCTGCAATTAAAAAGGAATCAGAATGCCCATGATAACATCCCGAAAATTTAATTATTTTATCGCGTTTTGTATACCCACGAGCTAAACGGATTGCGCTCATACAAGCTTCTGTTCCTGAATTAACAAAACGAATTTTATCAATATTTGGAACCATTGAAACCGCTAATGCCGCAATTTTTGTTTCCAATTCAGTAGGCGCTCCAAAAGAGGTTCCTTTTTTGGCTTTTTCAATAATTGCATTTACAACTGGTTCATGTGCATGACCTAAAATCATTGGCCCCCATGAGTTGATATAATCAATATATTTATTTCCGTCTTCGTCAAATAAATAGGCTCCTTTAGCTTCTTTTATGAAAATTGGAAAACCACCAACACCTTTAAATGCTCTTACTGGTGAATTTACACCACCAGGAATAACTTCATTAGCTTCAACGAATAACTGACTGCTTCTTTGATATAACATTATTTTTTTACTTTTAATTTTTGACCGATTGAAATTCCAGATTCTAAAATATTATTTAAACTTCTTAACTCTTCAACAGAAATACTGTATCTTTTTGACAACGAGTATAAAGTATCCCCTTGCTGTACAATATGTTCTCCAGCGAGTTGAGTAACCACTCTTGGTTTCGGAACAAAATTTCTACCTAAAACCTCGTTATCTATTTTATATAATTCATACCGTTCGATAATTCCAATTAATTTGGAGGGATATAAAGTATCCGTTGCATAACCCGCTTGTTTTAAGCCGTTTGCCCAAGCCTCATAATCACCTTTATCTAATTTAAACAACCCTTCATATCTTTTTCTTGAAGATAAAAATGAAGAATGATCACGATAAGACTCTGCAGGATCTTTATATTTTCTGAAACATTCTTGTGCAGCATCATCGTCATACTTTATAGATTCACCCATCCAACCCGTATGACATTTAATTCCGAAATGATTGTTGGCTTCTATGGCTAATTGTCCAAAACCAGCACCTGATTCTAAAATACCTTGTGCCATTGTAATGCTGGCAGGTACGCCATGCACTTTCATGTTGTTTTTGGCTGTTTCTTTAAAATCTGAGATGTATTTTTTAACATCTTCAGTTGTAGCTTTAACTTTGGAAGTAGCAACTAAAATTTCGCTTCCAGAAGGTTTTGTGTCTTTAGGAACATTTGTAACATCTGGTTTTACTGTAGGAGCTGTTTTTACAGGATACCTTTTCGTTATTGGATAACTTTTAGTACTTGTGGCTTTTTTAGTCGTTCTGATTTTAGAACTCCCACAACTTAATAAAAGTATAGAAATAAATAGTATTAAAATTTTCTTCGTCATATTATGAGCTTCGTTTTTCCTTTTTTATCTAATGCGATATTCATACCGGCTATACCTTGCAACCCGCCAGTATGTATGGCTAATATTTTGGAATTGGCTGAAAAAAAATCATTTTCAATTAAATTCATAATTCCGAACATCATTTTTCCTGTATAAATGGGATCTAAATGTATATGATGTTCTAGATAGAAAGAATTAATAAAATCAATTAACTCTTCAGTTACTTTTCCATAACCACCAAAATGGTAGTCGCAATTTACAGACCAATTTTGTTTGTTTGCAAATTTAGCAATATCATTTTGTATAAAATCACCTTTTAAGGAAGAAAATCCAATAATATTCTGATTGATAGCTGAACTATTAATTATTCCGGTAATTGTACCACCTGTTCCTACCGAAGAACAAATATGTGTAAAATCAGAATCAGAAAGAGATAAAATTTCTTCACAGCCTTTTATGGCTAATTCGTTGGTTCCTCCTTCTGGAAGCAAATAAAACTCTCCAAAATCATTTCTTAATTGTTTGATGAAGTCTGGACTTTCCTTCTGTCTATAGTGTTCTCTTGAAACAAAAACGAATGTCATTCCTAATTGTTGTGCTTTTAATAAACTTGGATTTTGGTCTATTTTATCTGCGAGTTCTTCTCCTCTAATAATCCCTATGGTTGTAAAGCCAAATTCATTTCCTGCTCCAGCAACTGCCACGATATGATTGGAAAAAGCACCTCCGAAAGTTAGCAATACCTTTTGATTTTGATTTTTGGCGTTTTCAAGATTGTATTTTAATTTTCTAAATTTATTTCCAGAGATTATAGGATGTAACAAATCTTCTCTCTTCATATAAAGAGAAATATTTTTCGGAAAAGCAATATTAATTAGTTGATTATCAGACATAAAAAAACCCGAATAAGCATAACTTATTCGGGTTTAAATATAATTATTTATTTTATTAGTTTCCTATAATAATTTTCTTTTGAATAGAAACATTATCAGTAGTATTTAATTTTACAATATAAACGCCATCACTTAAAGCATTTGTTGGCAATTCGATTAAGCTGTTATTACCTAAATTTTTCTTAGTAATCACTAACTTTCCTGCAACATCATAGATCGTACAATTTAAAATATCTTTATTTAAAGTATTTACTAGAGTTAACATGTCATTTTTGTTATTTTGATAAATCTGAAAAGAATCTGCAGTTAAATCACCATTATCATTTGATAAAATACCAAAGTTTCTAAAAGTAACTTCAAAACGTGAAGCATTTTCACCTGCAGGTAAGCTCATGTTAAATTGTCCATTTTTAATGTCATAATAAATCCCAGTTTCTTTATCATGAATATAAACTTCTTCAGAATCAGTAAAATTTATTATTTCAGAAACCTTAACTTTAAAAGTTGAAGCAGCTGCACATCTAAACGAAATTGGAATTCTTTTATCCAAAGTAAATGGCAAAGTTGTAATCACACATTTTTTAGTATTATTATCTTGACCAAAATAAACCATATCTGGCGCATTAACATATACTTCTGGAGAAACACCATCATAACCTAAATCATAATTATCCGTAGTATTTGGATTAAAAGCCATAGCAATTTCAACTGATTTTGCATCATTTAACACAGCTATTAATTTAATTTGAGGTACTGGCAATTTTGATAGTTGTGTGTAGTCTATACCAGCAACATTAGGAATTTCATCCCAGTTATCACCATTAACATTACTACTAGCTGCATTAGCACTTCTTTCAAAAGTTGAATTATTAGCAGTACCTTCTTTTACAAATACTCTGTACGCGTTTTTCATTACAGAAGAGCCTGCAGCAGTTCCTTTCACCATAAAACCTTGTCCTATCGGAGTAAACTGTCTTTTAAAATTAGAACCTGAAGAAGCACCTGTAGTTGCTAGTGATCCTGACCCTGTGTAAGTATTCCAAGTTGCTGAAGTCCATGTACCAGGAGTACCTATATTTACTCCATTAGCAACGTACGTTCCATAACCTCCTACATACCCAGCTAAAATATGTGTATTAGCTGATTTACTGTGCTCCCAAAAATAAGCCGATCCATCAATAATATTAGGATTAGCACTTGGAGAAATAACACCACCTGCATCATAAGATCTACCTGTATGTTCTACTAAATACATATTTAAATTAATAGCACTTGAGTATGGATTTCCAACTAAAGTTAAATTTCCACTTGATACTGCTACTGAAATATTTCCATCATTTGGTCTACCTCTAAAATCATAACGTTGAGCTACACCTGTTTTATTAGTCACACCATCTGCATCTGCAACCAAAGCATCAGTACCAGAAGTTCCTTTCATAGAAAAACCTTCACCTGGATTTAATGTTTGTGTATTTCCAACATACTGCCAATTGGCATAAACTGGAGAAAGGGATACGAATTTCCAAATCCAATATGGAGCAATTTGCATGGTTCCACCTGCTCCACCTGTAGCAGTTCCATTATGACTATTTGTAGGCAAAATCTCAGCTGCTGTAGACGTAATTAAACCTGAAGGTCTATTTAGTAAAGCAACTCCAAATGGATTCCCGGCAGCTCCAGAACCAACTGGAGAACACCAATAATTATATTGAAAATTATTTACGGTTCCTTCTTGAAAAACAGATAATTTACCTGTTCCAGTATTAACAGAAGCTCCAGAACCTTTTTGCAATAATTGTGATGTATTTCTAAGATAGAAATTACCTGTATTATTCAAATTAACATCTTGAGTAACCGTCATATATTGGTTAGTCATAAATACATATGAACCATCTTTAACAAATAACTGTGCGTTTGCAATACCAGTTAAAGCTATCATTAAACTAGTTAGTAAATTTTTTTTCATGTAAATAAAATTTTGAGTTCCAAAATATTTTTCAAAAGTAATGCTATTTTTTTATATATACAAATAAATCAAATGCTTAACGCAATCGAAATTACTTACAAACCAAATACTTAAAGCGAAATACATCTCGCATTTAAAGAATTTTAAACCAAATTTAGCCTTTGCTTTTAAAGTATATTTCTATATACGATTAAAAAAACACTTTGGTTTTAAATCATTACTTCTTTTACAAATTTGCAAAAAAATCTTGTAACAATTCAAAAAAATAGTTTAAAAATATATTTTTGAATTAAAAATATGAAAAAAAAGTACGTTTGTCGGTAATACATGCATTATGTCGATTATTATATCTGCACACATATCATATAATAACAAATTTTAACAAAAAATATTGTTATTCTTCAAACATAAAGATAAAAATACAATATTCTAATAAAAAATTAAAAAAACTTCTTTAAAAAAATAATTAATTTGGGCTTAACAACAATCATTGAACCATTGAGTCCAAATTAAATTAAAAAATCCATATTGTTTTATACCACATATGGTAGTGTAACTAAATTTAAAAACACTATATTATTTTCAAAATGTCAATCTAAATGATTTAACTATTAAAAAATTACCCTCACTAATTTACTTATACAATGCCGCCTTTGAAAAAGATTATTAAAAAACAAATCTTGAATCACAATTATTTTTACCATACAAATCGAAATTTTTGAAATCTTAAGTCTATGTCTTGACAAAGAGCTAACACTTACCAAACAATTATAGTTCATAAAAAAAGTTATTTACTAAATCAAACTCCTTAAAAGACTTTTACCACTAGTAAAGTTTTTTTTTACATCCTACTAAATTTAACAAATCCTTAAAACCAACACATTAACAAAACTTAACAACAAGAGATTCAGAGCTTTAAAATGTTATATTATTTCAAAATAAGGAGTAATTTTACAATTATATAACAATTTAATATATATTTGCAAAAAAATTCACAATATCATGTTTAAAAAATTAAAATTAATTGTAGTACTAGTTTTTATTTCAATTAGTACAAATGCTCAAGTAGGAATAGGCAACACAAATCCACAAGCCACTTTAGATGTTTCCTCTACAATCGACGGTTTATTAATACCAAGAATTGCACTAACAAACACCACGACCGCTACAATAATAACACCAACTAAATCAGAATTAGTTTATAATACCGCAACAGCTGGAGATGTAACTCCTGGTTATTATTATTGGGAAACCACACCTACAGTAGCCTCTGACAGATGGGTTAGGTTGATGACAACAAGCGCAAACAACGATTGGTCAACAACCGGAAATTCAGGCACAACTGCTGGAACAAATTTCGTTGGAACAACTGACGCTCAAGATTTAAGATTTAAAACTCAAGGTACAGACAGGTTAAATATTTCAAACACAAACGGACAAGTACAAACGTATTATTCAGGAGCTGCTGGTTCACCTTCTTTCTCTTGGAACACTGACCCAAACACGGGATTATTTAGACCTACAGCCGACAATTTAGGATTATCAACCAATGGCATTGAAGGATTTAGGTTAAGAGAAAATAGCAACATTAGTATTGGCGCAACATATGCGACTACTAATGCAGCCCCTACAAATGGGTTAAGAGTAGAAGGAAATACAGTTATCGGAAAAGCTACTGGCGAAGACACAAGAGATGTTTTTTCATCTCACACATCTGCAACTTCATTTAACACAGTTAATGGATACCCAAATTCAACTCAAAAAAGAGCCATCTCAGGATATGCAGATGGAAATGGAATTGGTTTATTTGGATTTGCAAACAGAAATGGATATGGTGTTGTGGGATTAACACAATCAGGAACCATTTCAAGTTATGTACAAACTGGAGAAGGAGTATTAGGACAAGCTGATGGAGCAACAGGCGTAACTACTATACCTATTGGTGTACATGGAATTATTGACGAAACAGTTTCTGGACTTACAAGCGCATCACCCGTTTTAGGAGAAAACAATAACATTACAAGAGGTACAGGATTAGCAGGTGGAGCTTATAACCCATCTTCTGCAGCAATTTCGGGAGTATATGGTAATTTCGCTACTCGTTCAACTCCAGCTACTACAGATGCGTTTCAATTTGGTGTCGTTGGAGATATTTTATTACTTGGCGTGGCATCACAACCAGAAGCAACTGGAGGAGTTTTAGGAACCAATGCATCAGGTGATTTTGGAATCTTAGGATATACTTCAAAAAACGGAACCAGTTATAGTGTTTATGGAGGTAACTCTAGTGGGTCAATAACTGGAGGTACCGGAAGAATTTCAGAAAAAAACGCAAACAACATAATCGGGTTAGGAATTAATGGTGGTTTTATGGGCGGCTACATCAAAGGAAATCAATATGGATTAATTTCTAAAGGAGAAGAATTTGGTATGTATATTCAAGGTAACACCATTACAAACCAACCAATTATCCAATTAACAGAAACAAATAGTTCACAAAAAACTATTTCTTATACAGCAACTTCTACAGAAGTAGATGTTACAACTAGAGGAATGGGGAAATTAGCTAACGGTGAAAGTTTTATTACATTTAAAGAGGCATTTAAAAACTTAGTTTCAAAAAAGGAAACCATTACAATCACAATCACACCAACCGGAGAAACAAATGGTGTATATGTTAGCAAAATAACTAATGAGGGGTTTTTCGTAAAAGAAAACTTAAAAGGAACCAGCAATGCTTCATTTAACTGGACAGCTATTGGAACACGTGCAGGTTATGAAAACGGAGTAGTTCTTTCCGAAACTGTTACAGCAACAGACTTTGACAAAAAAATCAACAATGTAATGAGTAATGATGGTGGAAAAAACGAAGGCAGTCCAATTTATTTTGATGGAAACAAAGTAAAATTCGAAAAAATACCAGAAGGAATTATTAAATACAACAAAAAAGAAACTCCAAATAGAAAAAAATAAAAAAATAATTTAAAAAAGCAACAAAAAAAGCGCCCATATTTAGGCGCTTTTTTTTGTTATACGTAAAATTACAGATAAATAATTTTGTTATTCAAAAAAATAAAGTTAAATTGCGCATTATTATAAACTATTCTGCAAAGAATAAAGATTAAGATAACCCCCTAAATTATAATATTATGAAAAAGTATGTTCTTTTTATACTATTTAGCGCATGCACTTTAAACGCTCAAGTTGGAATTGGTACAACTACACCAGCGGGTGCATTAGACTTAAACCCAACAATACCAACTAACTACGGTTTTGTGGTACCAAGAATTGCTTTAACAGCATTAAACGCTCAAGCCCCTGTTGTAAATCCTCAAGGTGGCGCAATCCCAACAGGAACAGTAGTATATAACACTGCTACAGCAAATACAGGTGTAGCGGCACCACCAAATGCAGTCGGTCCAGGATTATATTTTTGGAACGGAACTAGATGGGTAGCCTTCGCAGGTTCTCCAGGTGGTTTAGATTGGTCTTTATTAGGAAATGGTAGTACAAACATCGCTACAGACTTCATAGGAACTACTGATGCAGTAGATTTCGCAACAAGAACAAACAACATTGAAAGAATGAGAGTTCTTACTAATGGTCACGTATTAGTAAACACCACAACAAACAGTCAAGCTGACAACCAATTCGAAGTAAATTCAACTATTGTTGGTGATGACGCAATCACCGGTAATTCAGTAGGAACTGGAGGAAGAGGAGTTCAAGGGAACAGTACACTTGATGGAACTGGAGTGTTTGGTTTTAATGACGGAACTGGATCAGGAGCAATTGGAGTAAACAACAATCTTACTGGAACTCAAGGAATTGGTGTTTTTGGAAATATAACCTCAACTACAACTTCAGCAGCAACATCAAATTTCACAGGAGTACTAGGACAAGCAAGTTCTCCTACTGCTACAGGAATTTCTGCTTTAAATTTCGGAGGCGGAATGGGTCTGTATGCTCAAACAACAGGTCCTACACCACCAACTGCAACTTCAAATGCAGCTATTTATGCTTCTCTAGATCAACCAAGTGCAGGAAATCAAGATGTAGCAGCGATTATTGGATCTCAAAGCAACATTAACCAAGGTACAGGAGGATATGCTGGACCATTAGCAGCAACAACAAATTCATCTTTAGGTGGAATTGCTGGAACATTAGCTTCTAAAGTTACAACCTCATCTACTGACTCATATTTATTTGGTGTAATTGGAGATGTATTACGTGATTCAAGTGTTGGAGCTTCTACTATTCCAGATAGAACAGGAGGGGTAATGGGATACAACGGTTCAAATGCATGGGGAGTTTTAGGATACAGAAACAGTGCAGGAACAGGTTTTGGAACTTACTCTGGTTTACTTGTCGCAAGTACTATTACAGGTCAAACCGGGAAATCAACTTCAGCAAATAAAACTCCAAATAACGGAATTGGTATTGGTACAACAGGTGGATTCATGGGAGGATTTATTGAAGGAGAACAATATGGTTTAATTTCAAAAGGTGAAGAATTTGGTTTATATGTAACAGGAAACACAATAACTAACAGTCCAATCATTAAACTTACAGAAAGTAACAATGAAAGAGTAGCTACTTATGTGCCAACTTCAACTTCTATTGATATTAACACAAGAGGAAAAGGAAAATTATCTAACGGTGAAACTTTTGTTACATTTGATAAAAACTTTATTGCTTCAGCAAGTTTAGACACTGAAAACATAAATATCACAATTACCCCAACAGGTGCTACAAATGGTGTATATATTGATCGTGTTACAAAAACAGGTTTTTATGTTAAGGAAAATTTAAAAGGAACTAGCAACGCGTCATTCAACTGGACAGCAATAAGTACTCAAAAAGGTTTTGAAAATGGTGTATCACTTTCAAAAGAAATTTTAGCAAATGATTTTGACAAAAAAATGGATGGTGTTATGTACAACGAAGCTGATACAACTAGCGAAGCTACACCAATTTATTTTGACGGTACAAAAATTAAATTTGAAAGATATAATGAACCTGTTGAAAACCAAATGAAATCAACAATCGTTAAAAAAAGAGAGCCTGCTATTTTAGAAAATGATAAGCCAAAAAAATAAAAAATATTTTTTTATAAAAAAGCCCAACAAATTTGTTGGGCTTTTTTTATACCCTTAAATTTTCAAAAAACATTGTATCAAAAAAAGTACAATCAAAATATCATACCGCACTACAACAATTAACACAAAATCAAATTATAAGTTGTACATTTTTCTGCAACCTTCTTAAAATCATTTAACTATTTGATTTTCGTTACTATAAGAGAATTATAATCTTATCTAACAAAAGAATATGCGGTATATTTGTAATAGCTAAATGAAACTGTTATGTATAAAATGTACTTCACTTTAAAAAGCCCAACCACTTCCAAAACCTATTTAATAAAACTTACATCAGAAAAAAATGCTTAGCTTATTTTCGATTGTATTTTTATTGTTTTCATTTCAACTTTTTAGTCAAACCATTAGCGCATATAGGTCGGCAAATATAGTTGGCCCATGAACAGTTTAAGTAGTTGCAATACTATAATGAAAGTAATTGGGTTGCTGCATCAACTTATCCTAAAAAAAACCTATTAACACTGCATACAACAACAACTAAACTGGCAATGCCATGATATTGAAATTACAAGAATAAGCAGAAAAACAATAACTTCGATTAAATTAGCAATAACCTCCAACTAACCAAAAATAACACCAAACCAAATGAAATCGGTTATAATTGCAACACACCATTAACACTAAACACTCCTCTAACTAACGCTTATACATCTATTAACAAGAAAAATGTAAAGGCACCCTAAAATGACAACTTAATTTTACTTCAATCATTTCTCATAAACCTATTTTTTGATTTCAAATTAATTGGTAATAAGCATTACAACCTATTATTTACATTTAAATATAGAAATAAGCACATTATAATGGAAGTGAAACTAAAGCCTTAAAATTCAATGTAGTAATAGCATTAGAAAACACATTAATCGTAACACCTCGCTTAAAAAACCAAACCATAAAGTGTACTCATTTATTTTAACTGGAAGCTATTTATAAGCATTTTGATGACCAATAACCGATAATTATATCAACTAGTTACAGTGATAGTACCTCGTTTAAATATAATCCTATCATAACTATACAATTACAAACACATAAAATAATAACAAAGGATTTCCTGCAGAAATAATTTAGCCAAACCTAGTATTATTTTCAAATAAACAGTATTAAAATGTAAAGACCTCAAAAAGAGATCTTTTGTTTGTTTTTAATTTAAATAAGGTAAAAAAAACTCTAAAACTTAATACATCTTAACGGCCAATAGTGCTTTTTGTCGACAAAAAACGTTGCCTATCGAAAATTTTAAACATTTCATACAGTATTTGTTTAAAATTTATATATTGCTCAACGAAATTTAATAATAATTTAATAATATGCAATTAACACTGTGTTTTTAAGCTATTTATTAAACTATTACTAAGAAAACACAAAAAACTACTAACACAATGAACAACAAGGCTAACTACTTAAAAAACAAACTTTTATTACATTTAAAAAAGCAAATTATTAAAAAAACAACTTTATTCGTTTTTGCTTTTTTCATTTTTACAACCACAACATTTTCTCAAACAGATGCCTGCGCAACTACAGCTACATTAAATGTAGGAACCACTTGTGTAACTACTAACTATAGTGTAACAAATACATATACCGATTCTGGAGTAACAAAAAGCTGCTCAGGAACTTCTTACAGAGATGGCTGGTATGCTTTCACAACAGACGCAACAACAACATTAATAAGCATAACCGGAACTTCAGATAGAAATCTAGGATTAGCCTTATATTCAGGAACTTGTGGATCTTTAACTGAAATTTCTTGTTCAATTCCCGCAACTGCCAATGCATCACTTTCCAATATTACCGTATTACCTAGTACTACATATTTGCTTCGTTTAATGCGTACAAATAATCTTGGAACAAATAGTATGACAGGTACAGTTTGTGTTACAAAGTTAACTCCAACATACTGTACTCCAACAAATACAGCTTCTACATCCTATTATATAACAAATGTTACCTCAACAGGTGGTGTAGCTAATTTTAATAATAATTCAGCAGGATTTGCTGCATATTCAAATTTTTCTGCACAATTTGTAAGTCAATACCCTGGAGCTAATTTTTCATTAACGGCAACACACCCAACAAGTACTTACGGATACAATGTTTGGGTAGATTGGAATAATGATACAGATTTTAATGACGCTGGTGAAAATGTACTTTCTACAGGATATCTTAGTACTCCATCAAGTTTAGGAACAGTAACAATTCCTTTAGGTCAAGCTGCAGGAGATTACAGAATGCGTATAAGAAATGCTTATTTGAGCAACCCTGCTCCAGCATGTGGGGCATTTGATTATGGAGAAGCTGAAGATTATACTGTTCGAGTAATTGCATATCCAGCTTGTTCAGGAGCGCCAACTGCAGGAACTACAACAGTTTCTCAAGCAACTGGAATTCCTGGATCTTCTTATACTGTTTCTGCTACAGGTTTCTCAGCTGCAACAGGCCTAACATTTCAATGGGAATATAGCACAAATGGTGGCGCTTTATGGACTCCTACGGGAGCAGCAACAGGTACTTATTCCAATTACACGGCAACAGCTCCTTCTTTAGGAATCACAACACTTTGGCGTTTAATAGTTACGTGTACAAGTAGTTCACAATCTGCAACTTCAGCTTCAGCTTCATTCACTTCAGTTTCAACTCAAAATATTCCAACAACTGGAAACACTACAGTAACTTGTGGTACAAATATCGTTTTATACGACAATGGAGGTAGCACAGGAGACTATTCGAATAGCGCTTCAGGATATACTATTTTAGAAGCTGGACTTGGAGCAACAATTACTATTTCAGGAAACTATGTAACAGAAAGTGGTCTTGATTATATAAAAATATATAATGGAACTGGAATTGGAGGAACTTTACTAGCATCGTACTCAGGAACAGGAACTATTAACTATACAGGAACTGCAGGTCAAACAGTAACAGTACAATTTTCATCAGATGGAACCATTTCTTATTCTGGTTTTAATTTATCTGTATCTTACAGCGGTGTTTGCTATTCTGCTTGCTCTGGAACACCAGCAGCAGGAACTGTAACCACTAATCCAAATACAGGTTGGTCTGGCGCATCGTATTTAGTTTCAGCTACAGGTTTTACACAAGCATTAAACATGACTTACCAATGGCAATATAGTACAAATGCTGGCAGTACATGGACAAACGCAGGTACTGCAACAAGTTCTTATGCTGATTACAGCGCAATTGCACCTGCAAGTGGATTGGTGTATTGGCATTTAGTGGTTACTTGTACAAACAGTAGTCAAACTACGACTTCTTCAAATGGTATTTTTACAACTATGGCAGTGAGTGATGTAGTTACCGGTTGTCCAAATGTTGTATCAGGAGGCTTAGGTTTAAATGGAGCAGATCCTGCAGCCATTAATTGTACCGCCGCTTCAACTTGCGTAGATCTTGAAGCTACTTACTTAGATTTAGGAGAAACTACAGATTACATTGTTGAACCAATTACTTATAATCCTCCTTTTAGCTTTAGTGGATTAGCCAACCCAGTAAGTGTTAATATTGACGATAGATGGTCTTCTATTATTAACTTACCTTTTGATTTTTGTTTTTACGGAAGCACTTATGACAAATGTTTAGTAGGTTCAAATGGAGTAATAACATTTGACACAACTTCAAACACTCCAACAACAGGAACATGTGATTGGGAATTCGATTCTTCAAATCCAGGTAGTTTACCAATATCAGGACATTCATCATTAATCGAGAATGCAATTTTTGGAGTATTTCATGATATAAATCCAGCATTAGGAGGTGAAATCGGATGGGAACTTATTACATTACCAACAGGTTGTCAAGCTTTAGTTGCGGCATGGAATGACGTTCCAATGTATTCATGCACCTCATCTTTATATTCTGGAATGATGGTATTATATGAAAACTCAAATATCATTGAAATCTATGTACAAGAAAAAAATGTTTGTGCAACTTGGAATGATGGTAATGCTGTTATAGGTATTCAAAATGCAACAGGTACATTAGCATCTGTAGCACCGGGAAGAAATGGACTTGACACAAATTGGACAACTACAAATGAAGCTTGGCGTTTTGTTCCAAATGGTAATTCAATTGCTTCTATAAAATGGTATGAAGGCGCTGGAACTACTGGCCCTGTAGTAGGAACTTCAACAACTGTAAATGTCTGTCCAACTTCAACTACAACATATACTGCAGAAATAACATACACATTATGTGACGGAAGAACAATCAAAGAAGCTGATCAAACTACTGTTACTATTAATGGAGCAAAAGTTTGGAATGGTTCTGTAAGTACTAACTGGAATATCGCTAACAACTGGACGCCAACAGGAGTTCCAACTTCAGCAGACTGTGTAGTAATACCTAACGTAGCAAACGACCCAATTATTGGAGGTACTAATTATTGTGGT
The DNA here is from genome assembly GCA_964461805.1 of uncultured Flavobacterium sp. Taxonomy (GTDB): domain Bacteria; phylum Bacteroidota; class Bacteroidia; order Flavobacteriales; family Flavobacteriaceae; genus Flavobacterium. Next base: position 2,883 of record CAYWVV010000048.1, on the reverse strand, counting down.
TTAGGATTAAATTTAGCAATAAATACAGATGCAATCTTAAACATTACAGCAACAAATGCATTAAAAATAACTGATGTTATTAATGTAAATCCAACAGGAACAATTATCGTTCAAGATGATGCAAGTATTGTCCAAATAAATAATGTTCCTAACACAGGAAACATTCAATATAGAAGAGCTGCAAACGTTAGAAGACAAGATTATGTTTATTGGTCATCACCAGTAACAAGCTTTGCAAGTAATGCCGTTTCTCCAGGAACAAGTTTAGGATACCAATACAAATGGACTCCAACAATTGCTTCAAATATAGGCGAATTTGGAAATTGGGCATTCGCTAATGAAACTATGGTTTTAGGTAAAGGATATTGCTTGAGAGCTCCAGACTCATTCTCCCTTTCTACTCCTACCAGTTATACTGCAAATTTTGTTGGAGTACCAAATAATGGAAATATTTCAACACCAATAAGCCGAGGGAATTACAATACAGCTGGAACTTATTCTACAGGTGTTTCAACAACGCCTGGAACCAGGGACGATGATAACTGGAATTTAGTTGGAAACCCATATCCTTCAGCAATTCACGCAATTAAATTCTTAACATTAAACCCTAATATTGCTGGTTTTGTTAATATTTGGACACATGGCTCATTACCATCAAGTGCCACTGCTGATCCATTTTACAATAATTACGCCTATAATTACACACCAACTGATTATATTACTTATAACTCAACGGGAACTTCAACACCAGCTGGATTCAATGGATATATTGGTGGCGGACAAGGATTCTTTATTTCAATGCTTCATGCTGGTGCTACAACTCAAAACTTAAATTTCGATAATACTTTAAGAAGAGATGTACCAACTGGAAACACATATAATAATGATCAGTTTTTCAAAACAACAAATAAAAATTCAGATACAGACGAATTAGAAAGACACAGAATTTGGTTCGATTTAGTTACACCATCTGGAACAAGTGCAAGATCGTTATTAGGCTATGTAGAAAATGCAACAGATGAAAATGACAGATTGTTTGATGCTTTCTCAAATGAAAAATTATCATTCAATATTTTCTCATTAATTGAAGATGAAAAAATGCTAATTCAAGGTAGAAAACTTCCTTTTGATGAAAATGATAAAGTTGCTATTGGAGTAAGTATTCCTCAAGACGGATTGTATAAAATTGCTTTAGGCGCAGTAGATGGCTTGTTTTTAGAAACCAAACAAAACATCTATTTAGAAGATAAATTATTGAATGTAATTTTCAACTTAAAAGAAGCTCCCTATTCATTCATGGGGAATAAAGGAACAAGTAAAGACCGATTCATTTTAAGATATACTAAGTCTGCTACTATTAAAGAAGTAACAAATCAATTGACAGTATATGACAACAATGTATTAACTGTTGAATCTAGCAAATTTAAAATAAAAGATGTTGTAATTTTTGATACTTTAGGAAAACTGTTATTAAACAAAAACAACATTAACAATAAAGACTATCAAATCTCTAATTTGAACCGAACAAACAGTATGTTAATCGTAAAAGTTACATTAGAAGATTCCTTACAAGAAATAAGAAAAATTATATACTAATAATAGTTTAAAAACCTCCAAAAAGACCTTTGCTTTAAATAGTAAAGGTCTTTTTCATTTGCATATGCCTCACGTTCAAAAGAAATATTTCTATATGCCAATTGCCAATTCTTATATTTCAAATATCCAATTAAAAATTCTGTTACATAAATAATAAAAAAAGGCAACACCAACATTTCTATTTGTTGTCTAATATGAATTTTTTCATGATTCAATAAAACCGCATTATTTCTATCCAATTTCTCAGATAAAACTATAAAAGGAAATAAAGTTATTCCTCTCACCCACTTTGGGGTTAAATATTTAAAAACTATTACAATCATTTGATACAAAGTTGCTAAATTTGCCTTTATGAACAATGAAATAAATCCAAATAATTTAAAAGAAGGTGAAGATTTTTATTATACACCTGAAGGATATAAATGTTTTACTGAAAAATACCATTTAAAACGTGGCTATTGCTGTAAAAGTGGTTGCCGTCATTGTCCGTACGGATTTGACAAAAAAACCGGCACCATCAAAAAATAGAAAATGGACATTCAATTATTCAAATACCGAATCAAAATTCACAAATCCTATCATAGGTCGGACATTCGTTATCCCTAGGTTTTAATTTTCTGAAATTTAGAACACAAACCTAACGAATTAAAAAACAACAAAAATGACTTTCAAAGAACAAATACAACAAGGTATTCCATCTGTTTTACCGCAACCAAAAACTTTCGAGACTTCCATAAATCACGCGCCAAAACGTAAAGAAATTTTATCCGCAGATGAAAAAAAATTGGCCTTAAAAAACGCACTTCGTTATTTTGACGCAAAACATCATGCGGAATTACTTCCAGAATTTAAAGAAGAATTAGAAACATATGGTAGAATTTACATGTACCGTTTTCGTCCAGATTATGAAATGAAAGCACGACCAATTTCTGAGTATCCAGGAAATTCAGAACAAGCAAAAGCGATCATGTTGATGATTCAGAATAATTTAGATTATGCTGTGGCGCAACATCCTCACGAATTAATTACGTATGGTGGAAATGGTGCCGTTTTTCAAAACTGGGCACAATATCTGTTAACAATGAAGTATTTGTCTGAAATGACAGACGAACAAACTTTATCCATGTATTCTGGACATCCAATGGGATTATTCCCTTCACATAAAGAAGCACCAAGAGTAGTTGTAACTAACGGAATGACTATACCTAATTACTCAAAACCAGATGATTGGGAAAAAATGAATGCTTTAGGTGTTTCGCAATACGGACAAATGACAGCAGGAAGTTA
>CAYWVV010000047.1:0-21225 GCA_964461805.1 uncultured Flavobacterium sp. | reverse complement strand
TAGTTCTCGATACATTTTTATTCCGCTTCACTGCATAAAAACACTCGAAGTGACGAAAACGCAGTTAATTTACCCAATCACATTCAACTTTGCAAATCGCAATAATAACTTTTTCAAGCCACCAACATCAAAACGAATTTCTGCTTTTTTGTCGGCGCCAACGCCTTCTAGTCCTACAATTTCACCTTTTCCAAAGCGTTCATGCATGACGATGTTTCCTACGGTTAAATTAGTATCGAATAAATTGGCTTTATCCGAAGCACTTGCACCACTACTTACTGGTTTTAATCTTCTGATATTTACAGACGAAATCGGTTCATTCTTCGTAATATATTCTGGTGGCGTTCCTGCAGTTGGTTTGGCTAATCGTAATTTCGATTTATCCACATCACCAAAAATATCAATATCCATAGTAGGTTTGTATCGGTAACCTGAATCAATCGGATTCATGTATTCTAAATATTCCCCATTAATTTCTTCAATAAATCGAGATGGTTCACTATCTACTAATTTTCCCCAACGGTAACGCGATTGTGCATACGTCAAATACGCTTGATGTTCAGCACGAGTTAAAGCTACATAAAACAAACGGCGTTCTTCTTCCAATTCGCTTCGTGTGTTCATACTCATCGCACTTGGGAACAAATCTTCTTCCATTCCCACCACAAAAACATGTGGAAATTCTAATCCTTTCGCCAAGTGAATCGTCATTAACGCTACACGATCATCATCACCAGTATCTTTATCTAAATCTGTCGCCAAAGCCACATCTTCCATGAATTCTGCTAAAGCACCACGAGCACCATCAATTTCTTTCTGACCTTCGGTAAAATCTTTAATACCGTTTAATAATTCTTCTATGTTTTCGATACGAGCAATTCCTTCAGGCGTTCCATCTTTTTTCAATTCTTGAACTAAACCTGTTTTCTTCGTTACGTGATCCGTTAACGTAAACGCATCTTGTTGCTCATTGATCACTTGGAAACTTTTAATCATCGTTACAAAATCTTGCAACTTGGTTTTGGTTCCGGAATTTAGTTTTAAATCGATTTTATCAATGTGCTCCATTACTTCAAAAATGGAACGTTTATAATGATTGGCAGCAACTGTTAGTTTTTCAACCGTCGTATCACCAATTCCACGAGCAGGATAATTAATTACTCGAATTAAAGCTTCTTCATCTTTCGGATTGATCACCAATCGCAAATAAGATAAGACGTCTTTAATTTCTTTACGTTGATAAAACGATAAACCACCATAAATTCTATACGGAATATCTCTTTTTCGCAACGCGTCTTCCATCGCACGAGATTGCGCATTGGTTCGGTATAAAATTGCGAAATGCGAATTAGGCAATTGGTTTTGCATTTTTTGTTCGAAAATAGTTCCGGCAACAAAACGTCCTTCTTCACCATCTGTAACACTTCTATGCACTTTTATTTTCGGACCATCGCTATTGGCTGTCCAAACAATTTTATCTAATTTGGTTTTATTCTTATCGATAACGTTATTCGCTGCTTCTACAATATTTTTCGAAGATCGATAATTTTGTTCCAATCGGTACATTTTAACGCCTTCGTAATCTTTTTGAAAGTTTAAAATGTTATTGATATTCGCACCACGGAAGGCATAAATACTTTGTGCATCATCACCAACCACACAAATGTTTTGAAATCTATCTGAAAGTGCTTTTACAATCAAATATTGTGAATGGTTTGTATCTTGGTACTCGTCTACTAAAATATATCTGAAACGATCTTGGTATTTCGCTAAAACATCTGGAAAACGGTTTAATAATTCATTGGTTTTTAGTAACAAATCGTCAAAATCCATCGCACCCGATTTGAAACAACGTTCTACGTAATTATTGTAAATTTCACCCATTCGAGGCTTTTTGCTCATGGCATCCGCTTCTTGCAATTCAGGATTATTAAAATACGCTCGAACTGTAATTAAGGAGTTTTTATATTGGGAAATTCGACCTAAAATTTGTTTCGGTTTATAAACATCTTTATCCAATTGCATTTCTTTGATGATACTTCCTAAACAACGTAAAGAATCTTGAGAATCATAAATCGTAAAGTTCGATGGATAGCCCAATTTTTCTGCTTCGCTTCGTAAAATCTTAGCAAAAACAGAGTGAAAGGTTCCCATCCAAAGGTTTTTGGCTTCGTTGTTACCTACAATTTCAGCAATACGTTTTTTCATTTCACGCGCTGCTTTATTGGTAAATGTTAGGGATAAAATATTAAAAGCATCAACACCTTGATACATCAAATTAGCAATTCGTACGGTTAAAACCCTAGTTTTACCAGAACCTGCACCTGCAATAACAATCATGGCACCATCTTTTTGTAGAACGGGTGCACGTTGCGCTTCATTTAATTGATCTATGTATTGTTGCATTTTAAAAAAAGATATTTAAGATAGCAAAAATACAGATTATGAAGTGATTTCAAGTATTTTTAGTCGTCATTTAGTTGCAAATTATCAACAATTTTTTTCTCCTCTGTAGTCAACAATAAGCCAGAACTTGCTTCCCAATACTCAGTAATTATTGCATTTTTCTTATTGATTAAAGATTTTTCTTTGAAAACATCTTCTTTATCATAAGGCACTAATTTCCTACTGTGTTGGGTAGTCATCAAATAATTGGCAATTTCCACTTTATTTTCTTCGTTTTTTTTGCCTTTTACCATTACACCAATTTCTTCTTTGGTACTGGCTAAAAAATAATCTTCACCATCTAAAATATACAAGGCTCGGAAAGTAGAATTAAACACTTTTCCTTTAATTACTTTCAAATTAGAAGTGTCTGAAAATTCAAAACGACTTGGTTCTACAAAATATTCTAACTCTAAAATAACATTTTTCTTAAAATTGTAAATAATAGAAACTGTTGGTAAAAACTCTTCAATTTCAGGTTTTGGAGCAATTACCATTTGATAAAAATCATCTTTTCCTTTAACGGTTTTGATTTCAAAATCGAACTTCTTTTTGGCTTTAGATTCCGCTAAATTATTGATGTATTTGAAATCATAATAATTCTGTATGATATCGTACATATTGTAACTCAATGTCTTTTTTTCAATCTTTTCGTTATTGATTAAGTTATAGGTTCGATTTTGTTCTACTAAAATATCTGCGGCAAATTTATCTGGTTTTTCTTTCAAACAAAAGTTGACCAATCCATCAGAATATGAAGTGTATTCGTTATTGTATTTGAAAAACTCTCTAGAATATATTTTTAAATTAATCGGCGCTGTTAGTTGCTTCATAGATTTAGTAATCAGTGTTTTCAAAATACTAAACGATTGTCGATTTGTAATTACAATATCTTCAATTTCCTGAGAAATACTTTCTAAATTTATAGTAATTTCAGCTTCTTTTAAAGTGGCAGAGTTAAGAGTAATTTGTTTGTATTCGAAATGGGAAATTAAAATTCGAGAAGGTTTCGGAAGTTTGAATTTAATACTTCCTTCTTTATTACTTTGAAAATTCTCGTCTGTTCTGAGAATAGTTACCAAAACATTTTCAACTAAATTTCCTGTAGCTTTATCTTTAAATATTAAAACCGTCTCCTTTGTCTGAGCATAAGACAAAAAAGTAAATAGCAATACATATAAAAATAGGGGTTTTTTCATCATATCGTACTGAAACACATACAAATATAAGAAATTTAATATTAAGTATATTTTTAAAAAAAAAAATTTAGATTTGTAAAAAAACTGATTATGACAATTGAAGATAAATTACTTGAGATTGCAACGTACACTTTACCAGCGATTATTACTGGTGGTGTCGCTTTTATAATGTTACATAAATTCTTTAGAAATGAAGAAAGCAAACGTAAATTTGAATTATTACGTGAAAACCAACAACAAGGTTTACCGATCAGATTACAAGCTTATGAACGAATAGTTTTGTTTTTAGAAAGAATTAATCCCATAAACTTAATGATGCGTGTGGAACCAAATAGTTTGGACGCTCCTAATTATGCCACATTTTTAATTCATAACATTCAAACAGAATACGAACACAATATCGCACAACAAATTTATTTAACTCAAGATTGTTGGGAAATTGTAATGAAAGCAAAAAATAGTATTATCACTCAAATTCGTCAAACTTCTATAAATGGAGAAGTCAAAACTGGTGAAGAATTGAGAACTTTTTTACTTACAGAATTAACTCAAACGGAAAGCGCAAGTGCCGTTGCCATTAGCTTCGTTAAAGAAGAGTTGAAACGCGTTTTTTAAAATTAAACCTGACAGGTTTTTGAAACCTGTCAGGTTTATTCTTATTACTCCTTCAAAAATTTCTCATACAAAGCTTTAGTTGTTTCATCAGCGGTTTTAGCCAACACTTCTACTCGACTTCTAAACTCTGGGTTTTTTAATTTTTCCCGAATAGTTTCTCTACAAAATTTCGTAAACTGCCATTTATGATGCGTTGTAGCTTGAAACAAAGAAGCAATTAAATGGTCATCATTCGAATTGTTTTTCAATAAAACTTCCAATGCATTTTGTCGAATGGAACTTTCATAATTAGTAGAAGAATATGCTACTAATTCTTGATACAACAAATTTTTAATCGCTTCGTTTTTTTCTGCATCAATTGCTAAACTCAACCATGAAATTCGGAAACTTTTATCGTTATTCCCAATTATATTCTTGGTTTTTGATAAATAGTGTTCTTTTTCTTCTGGAAAATTTTTGGATAAATTCAACAAAGCAAATTCCTTAGTACGATAGGAAGGGTCATCTAAAAACGTTTCATATTGCGTTTTAAAGGAAGATGGAATTTGTCGGACAGTTTCTGCAATCGCTTGACGGACATACAAATTTTGTTTCATTCCAATTTCTATCAACTCTTTTTTCTTTTCAAAAGAAACAGGTTCCATACGATAAAACATATATTGCTTCACCGCAAAATAAGTATCAGATTGTAAAACCTCTTTATAGAAATTAACGTCTGCTTTCTTTTTTGTCAATGCGATATACTCTGAAACGGCTTTATTTTTCAGTAAATAACGTTCCGCTAAAACCATATCGAAACCTGCTGTTTCTAACCAAGTTTTCTTGAAAATTTCAGCATCAAATTCCTTTACCACCTTTTTTACTTCCGCTAAAAATTCATCGGTAATTACATTTTTATATTGGTATTTTTTCAAATAGTTTTTTACTGCTTTTTGAAAATTCTTCGCACCAATTTCTTCTCGTAATGTATGCAAAGCCCAAGCCCCTTTTTTGTAAAAAGATAACGAGCTCGCTTTTTCATTCATCACTGGAATTGTATCTGTCTTAGCGGCGTTTCTAAGTTGCAACGCATAATCGTATAATTCGTTATAAAAATAATCGTCGCCGAAAACTTCTTTCTCTGCTAACAAAGCATAATATGTAGCGAAACCTTCTTGCAACCAATGGTGTTTGCCAGATTGCGCCGTAATTAAATCGCCAAACCATTGATGCGCTAATTCGTGCGCGTTGACGTTAATATAATTTTTATCATTAAAACCAATCGAATCCACTACAAAATCTTGTGAGAAAATAGTTGAAGTGGTGTTCTCCATTCCAGCGTATAAAAAATCTCGAACTGGCACTTGACGGTAAATTTCCCAAGGATATTTCACTCCGATTTCTTGTTCTAAATAATCGAAAATTTGTTTGGAATATCTGTAAGTGGGTTCAAATTTAGACACATCACTCTTATCAATATAAAATTCTAAAGGTGTGTCCGATTTGCTTTTCGCTTCTTGCTTTTCAAAATTCCCAATCGCCAGCATCACTAAATAAGACGACATGGGTTTTTCCATTACGAAATATTTCAAATTTGCAGTTTCTGTCAATATTGAAGATTTCAGAATTCCATTCGAAAAGAAATTAAAATTATCGTTAAATCCAATTGAAATATTAAAAACAACTTTCTCATTTACATCATCAAAACTTGGTAACCAATGACTTGTGTAGCGACCTTGACCTTGTGTCCATATTTGTAAATTTTCTTCTAAACCCGAAAAATATAAAGTTTGTTTTGGTGTTGCAGAATAGTTAAAAGTTAACTTGTTTTTCCCTTTTTTGAAACCTTCAAACAATAGTAATTCTTTGCTGTTATTTTTGTGTTTCACTTCCTTTCCATTGATCAATACTTCAGTAAATTGCATATTCTTTGCGTCAATTCTAATCGTATCAATTTTAGTTTTTACCTTAAATTCATATCTGATTTGTCCCGAAATTGATTTGTTAGTTTCATTTGGATTCAAAAAAGCCTCACACTTCAAAAAATCAACGGATTTGGTTTGTTGTGAAAAAGTCAGTATGGAAAAAAGTAGAAAAAATAAGGTTCGCATAAGTAAAATTAAAATTTGATACGAATATAAACATTTTCAAATTCACGTCTTTCTTAATTAACAAATTATAACTTATCTTCGCAATTGATGAACGATTTACGAAGTTTGATTTACGAAGTATCATTTGAGATTAATATTAGAAAATTAGAACTTCTTCGCGTTTCATTTTTTTAACACAGATTGGAGAAATTATATAAATTTTTAAAATTTCTTTAATCTGTGTTCCAAACTTTAAATTAATTTTTACATTAAAATTGAAAAAGAAAGCCTTATTTAACTGGAGCAGCGGAAAAGATTCTGCGTTTGCTTTATACAAAATCTTACAAAACGACGAATTCGAAATTGTTTCCTTACTAACTAGCGTAAGTGAGCAATATCAGCGTATTTCTATGCACGGTGTTCGTGTAGAACTGTTAGATTTACAAGCTAAAAGTTTGCAATTGCCGCTAACCAAAATGATGATTCCAGAAATGCCAACGATGGAAGTCTATGAAGAGGTAATGAAAAACACCTTATCTAAATTTAAAGAAAACGGTGTCACACATTCTATTTTTGGCGATATCTTTTTAGAAGATTTACGAAAATACCGAGAAGACAAACTAAAAGAAGGAGGATTTATTGGTGAATTTCCTCTTTGGAAAATTGATACGACAGAACTTATCCACGATTTTATCCATTTAGGTTTCAAAACCATCGTAACTTGTGTCAATGAAAAATATTTAGACCAAAGTTTCGTGGGAAGAATTATCGATGAAAGTTTCATCAACGATTTGCCCGATAACGTTGATGTTTGTGGCGAAAACGGAGAATTTCATACCTTCACTTTTGACGGACCGATTTTCAACAATCCAATAGCATTTGAAATCGGAGAAATTGTTCATAAAAAATACGAGAAACCAAAAAACACAACAGCTTCCAACACCGCTTGCGATGTAGATTCTGATGAACCTATCTATGGCTTTTGGTATATCGATTTGCTTCCGAAATAGCAACACAGATTTTACAGATTAAAATGATTGGCATAATTTTTTTTAAACACAGATTGGGGAAATTTCCAAAATTTATATAATTTCTTTAATCCGTGTTCCAAATTTGATTCCGAAATAAAAAAACTTAAATTCGTACTTCAAATAATCAAACTGAAAACTGAAAACTGAAAACTGAAAACTGAAAACTGAGACTGAGACTGAGACTGAAGACTGAGACTGAAAACTAAATACTGAACACTGAACACTTAAATGAACCTACTCGAAACTCCCATAGAATATTTAAAAGGCGTTGGTCCGCAACGTGGCGATTTGCTGCGCAAGGAAATGAGCATTCATAAATATGGTGATTTAATCAATTTATATCCAAATCGATACATCGACAGAACGCGCTATTTTAAAATAAATCAGTTGGTTAATAGCAATTCGGAAGTTCAGATTGTTGGAAAAGTAGTTCATATCAAAACCATCGATCAAGGAAAAGGAAAGTCGAGATTAGTCGCAACATTCTTAGACGATACAGGACAAATGGAATTGGTTTGGTTCCAAGGTCAGAAATGGGTGAAAGAAAGTTTGAAACTCAATACCGTTTATGTCATTTTCGGAAAAGTCACGCAGTTTGGTTCCGTTTTCAATATGGCACATCCAGAAATGGAATTGTTGGAAGAACACAAAACCGCTTTACGAAGCGCGATGCAACCCGTTTATCCAAGTACGGAAAAACTCAATAATAAAGGCGTTACGAATAAAGTCATCAATAAAATGATGATGCAATTGTTTTCGGAAACGCATCAATTATTTTCGGAAACGTTGCCTGTTTCAATTATTGAAGAATTAAAACTGATTCCAAAAAAAGACGCTTTAGTCAACATCCATTTTCCGAAAAATCAGGAGCTTTTAGCCAAAGCGCAATTCCGATTAAAATTTGAAGAATTGTTTTTCATTCAGCTGCAATTAATTACGAAAAACTTAATTCGAAAACATAAAATCAAAGGTTTTCCCTTTGAAAAAATTGGCGAAAACTTTAATAACTTTTACAACAATCACTTGCCTTTTGAATTGACCAATGCGCAAAAACGCGTATTAAAAGAAATTCGAAACGACTTAGGAAGTCACGCACAAATGAATCGTTTACTACAAGGTGATGTAGGTTCAGGAAAAACCATTGTAGCGTTAATGTGTATGCTTATCGCGAAAGATAACGGCTTTCAAAGTTGTTTGATGGCGCCCACAGAAATTTTGGCAAATCAGCATTTTAATGGGATTACCGAATTAGCCAAAGATTTGAACATCAACATCAGAATTTTAACTGGCTCTACGAAAATTGCCCAACGAAGAATCATTCACGAAGAATTAGAAAACGGAACTTTAGATATCATCATCGGAACACACGCTTTATTGGAAGATAAAGTCCAATTTAAAAATTTAGGTTTAGCCGTAATTGACGAGCAACACAGATTCGGTGTAGAACAAAGAAGCAAGCTTTGGGGAAAAGCCTCCCCTAACCCCTCCAAAGGAGGGGAAATCGAACGTGTTAAACAAAAATACGAAACAGCTCGACCATCCACATATAAACTTTTAAAAGAACTTCAAAAAGAAAACAAGAAAAACAGCACACAAGCTGAAGCTATTTTGTGGGAATATCTAAGAAATAAAAATCTTAAGTATAAATTCAGAAGACAACATATTATTGATATTTTCATTGCAGATTTTGTTTGTTTAGAAAAAAAACTAATTATTGAAGTTGATGGCGGTTATCATAATACATTAGAACAAAGAGAGGCTGACGAATTAAGAACACAAATCTTAAATGAAATTGGTTTTAAAGTAATCCGATTTTCAAATGAACAAGTTATTGGTGATATTGATAATGTCATTAATAGGATCAACACAATCTTGGCAAGCCTCCCTTCTGGGGAGGTTGGAGGGGCTACTCCCCCACACGTACTTGTTATGACGGCTACTCCAATTCCACGTACTTTAGCGATGAGTTTGTATGGCGATTTAGATATTTCTGTGATTGACGAATTGCCGCCAGGTAGAAAACCTATTCGAACCGAACACCGATTTGATAGTAAGCGTTTGGTGGTTTGGAAATTCTTAAAAGATGAAATCGCTAAAGGCCGACAAGTATATATTGTGTATCCATTGATTCAAGAATCGGAAAAAATGGATTATAAGGATTTGATGGACGGTTATGAAAGTATTTCTCGCGATTTTCCTTTACCTCAATATTCCATTTCTATTTTACATGGAAAAATGAAACCTGCCGACAAAGATGAAGAAATGAAACGCTTTGCCGAAGGAAAAACCAATATTATGGTAGCTACAACCGTTATTGAGGTTGGGGTTAATGTACCCAATGCTTCCGTAATGGTAATAGAAAGTGCCGAACGTTTTGGCTTGTCGCAATTGCATCAGTTGCGTGGCCGAGTGGGGCGTGGTGCCGAACAAAGTTATTGTATTTTAATGACCGATTACAAACTTTCCGAAGACAGCAAAACCCGAATGGAAACCATGGTACGAACCAATGACGGATTTGAAATTGCAGAAGTAGATTTGAAATTACGCGGACCAGGAGATATTATGGGAAAACAACAAAGCGGTGTGTTAAACCTACAAATTGCCGATTTAGTAAAAGACCGAGACATTTTACAAGTGGCACGACATTTAGCCGTAAAACTACTAAAAGAAGACCCAAGCATGAACTTACCCGAACACGCCAAACTCAAAGAAGTGTTCCTAGAAATTAGCAAGAAGAAAAGTATTTGGAATTATATTTCTTAAAGAGTTTTGTAAGAATTTTATATATTTACAAATTACAACAAACACTTATAAATATTTGTTAGCTATTCATTAAGAAAGTGTGTATATTAATGAGTTATAGGCAATATTACAAAAACTAGAACAAAAGTATGAAACTAATACTATTTTTTTTATTATCTATAATATCAACAAATATTAGAGCACAAAATTCAAACGTTTTTATAATAAACAGTTTGACGGCTGAAACCAATATACCAAGAACCGCATTCTTTACAAAACAAAATAATATAAAACCCTTTTTTGAAGATTCTAAATTTTTAATCTCTGAACATTGTAGTGGAGAATGGGGTGGGTCTTTATATTTTACTGACAAAAAAACAAAAATAATTTATGAATGTAGTTCAACTTGTCCACTCATAATCAACAAAATGAATGGGAGTTATTTTATAACCTCTATGCTAGCACATAAATCAGGATATTGGAATGTTATGGAAATAAGAAATCCTTATGAATTGATAAAGTTTACACCAAGAGAAAAAAAAGTAATTAGTTATGTAGGTGATGATGAGAGCAAATCAAAAAAAGGAACCACTACAATAATTGAAAAATATAACCAATTAGCTTTAATAAGTTTTGTATATAATGATAGGCTTTTCCATATATTTAGTGATTATAAAAAAACTTTTATCGGAGAAATAATTAATGGTGATTTGATTACTATCCAAATTTTATCAGAAGAGCCGTTTTACAGCTACGACCATCAAATCATAAAAAGAGAAGAAAATCATTATCTTGTCTTATTTGAAGATAGTGATACAAAAGGATATTTAGAAATATTAAATAATAATATATATATCCATAAATATTAATACTGCCTTTACCCGATAGCACAGATTACAATACATACCCTACACCAAACAAAACCCAAAACTCCTAACCCACTTAGGAGTTTTTTTATTGCCAACTCTCAAAACAAACTTGCAACAAAAATTTTAAAAAAATAAAAATGTTGCAAAAAGTGCAACAAAAAAAATATTTTAAAAAAAATGTTGCAAAAGTTGCAACAAAAAAAATAATTCAGAAAAAATGTTGCAAAAAAATTTTATAACAAACTCCCATTTAATCCGAAAAATCCAAACACTTGTATCTACAAGTATGTTAAATAAATTGTAAGGTTTTGGCAGTATAATTTTGTAGAGTTAGATTTGTATCAAATCTAAGCTTTTATACTATGAAGATTAAAACTATAAGTATCACGTTAATTTCCCTAGCTCTTTTAGGACTTATTGGTTATAGAATTACAAAAAACTCAGCAGAATCAGAAAAAAATGATAAAAAAGGTGACAAAAAACCGCCTTTAACTGTTACGGCTATTGTAGTTTCTTCTAAAGATTTCTCTAATGCGATTTCTCTTTCAGGTTCTATTGAAGCCAATGAAAACGTAGAAATTAGAAGTGAAGTTTCTGGTATTGTGGAAAAAATTTCTTTTTCGGAAGGTACAAATGTTAGTAAAGGTCAGGTTTTATTAAAAGTAAATGATATTGAATTGAGAGCTCAATTGTCTCAAGCCATAACCAAACAAAAATTAGCTTCAGAAAACGAAAGAAGAGCGAAGTTATTACTACAAAAAGAAGCCATCAGTCAAGAAGAATATGATATTGCAAGTGCCGAATTCAGAAGTTTAAAAGCACAAACCCAATTGATTCAAGCTCAAATTGCTAAAACAACTATCAGAGCGCCCTTTTCTGGAAAAATTGGTTTACGAAATATTTCTCCTGGAACGTATGTTACTCCAACAACAATAATCACCAAATTAGTAAGTTCAAGTCAAGTGAAAATTAGTTTTTCAATTCCTGAAAAATATGCTTCGGAAATTGAAAACAATGCTTCTATCCTATTTACAATTCCAAACAATCCACAAAAGTTCTCAGCCAAAATTTACGCTATCGAACCAGAAATTGAAACAGCAACAAGAACCTTAAAAATTCGTGCGATTGCTGATAATTCAAATGGAAAATTATTACCAGGAACATTCGCCACTATTGAACTTTCTCTAAAAAATATTAAAGATGCGATTGTAATTCCAACAGAAGCGGTTGTACCTATTCAGAATGGAAAAGTCGTATACATTGCCAATAACGGAAAAGCAAAAGAAGTAAAAATTGAAACGCTAGCGCGTACTGCTAAAGATGTTGTGGTGACAAGCGGCATCAAATCTGGCGATACTTTGTTGACTTCAGGAGTAATGGCATTAAAAGATGAAGCAGATATTAAAGTGAAGCTGAAGTAAAATGTACGAAGTACGATTTACGAAGTACGAATTTTACATCGTAAATCCCAAATCGTAAATCCCAAATCATAAATCGTAAATAAGTAATCGTAAATCCAAATGACTTTATCAACTTTAAGTATAAAAAGACCCGTTTTTACCATCGTAATTAACCTTTTAATTATTCTGTTTGGTATTTTAGGGTATACCTATTTGGGTGTTAGAGAATTCCCTTCGATTGATCCAGCGCAAATAAATGTTAGAACCAATTATACGGGTGCGAATGCAGAAATTATCGAATCACAAATTACCGAACCACTTGAAAAAGCGATTAACTCCATTGACGGAATTCGAAATATTACGTCTTCGAGTAATCAAGGTTCGAGTAATATTACTATCGAATTTAAATTAGAAAAAAACTTAGAAGAAGCCGCTAATGATGTGCGTGATAAAGTATCACAAGCCGTTAGAAGTTTACCACAAGATATTGATGCACCACCAGTTGTAGCGAAAGCGGATGCCGATTCGGATGCAATTATTTCAATGACGGTTCAAAGTAAATCGAGAAACGCGTTAGAATTAAGTGATTATGCCGAAAACGTAATTGCGGAAAGAATTCAAACGATTCCTGGTGTGAGTGGTGTGCAAATTTGGGGACAAAAAAGATATTCGATGCGAATTTGGATTGATCCTATCAAACTAAATTCCTACGGAGTAACCGTTTCCGATGTTAGAACTGCTTTAAACAAACAAAATGTAGAATTACCTTCAGGAAAATTAACCGGTGCGAATACCGAATTAATGGTAAAAACACTTGGAAATTTATCTACAGAAAAGGAATTTAACGATATTATAATTTTTTCTAACGAAAACAAAACCGTTCGTTTAAGCGATATCGGAAATGCTTCTTTAGAATCAGAAAATTTAGAAACTAAGTTTACCGAATCAGGAAATCCAATGGTAGCTGTGGCGATTGTGCCTCAACCGGGAAGTAATTATTTAGAAATTGCCGATCAATTTTATGCGCAATTCGATAAACTAAAAAAAGAATTACCAAAAGATATTAAGATTGACATTGCCTTAGACAACACGCTTTTTATTAAAAAATCGGTGGTTGAGGTTGCGGAAACTTTATTGATTTCGATCCTTTTAGTGGTCTTGATTATCTTCTTATTTTTTAGAGATTGGTCTATCGCATTCCGACCGTTAATTGATATTCCGGTTTCCTTAATTGCTACGTTTTTCATCATGTATTTGTGTGGCTTTTCTATCAACGTATTAACACTTTTAGCTATCGTTTTAGCCACAGGATTAGTAGTTGATGATGGAATTGTGGTCACAGAAAACATCTTCAAAAAAGTAGAAGAAGGTATGTCTCCCATTGAAGCGGCGATTAAAGGATCAAACGAAATTTTCTTTGCTGTAATTTCAATTTCTATTACGCTTGCTGCAGTTTTCTTACCAATTGTTTTCTTAGAAGGATTCGTAGGACGATTGTTCCGAGAGTTTGGTGTAGTAATTGGTGCGGCGGTTTTAATTTCCGCATTCGTATCATTGACATTAACACCAATGTTGAACGCCTATTTAATGAAAGGTGGCGAACAAAAGAAAACGAGATTTTATCATTTTACAGAGCCGTATTTCGTAGGTTTAAATCAAGGTTACGCGAATGCTTTAACGAATTTCATGAAAAGAAAATGGTTGAGTTTTCCAATCGTTATTGTTTGTATTGGATTGATTGTGTTGTTTTTCAAAATCTTACCAAAAGAAACCGCACCTTATGACGACAGAAGTTTAGGAGTTGTAAGTGTTTCTACACCTGAAGGTTCAACATTTGAATATACAGATCGTTTTATGGATGAATTATCTGATTTGATAAACGATTCTATTCCTGAGAAAAAAGTGGCGTTGGTCATTACTTCACCAGGTTTTATGTCTTCGTCTGTGAATACAGGTCGTGTGCGTTTGGCGTTGGTAGAACCAGAAAATCGTAAAAAATCGCAAAAAGAAATCGTAGATAATTTAAATAAGTGGACGAAGAAATATCCGCAAGCGAAAGTCAATGTTTCGGAACAACCCACCATTGCTGTAAATCGTAGAGGTGGCTTACCGATTCAATATATTATTCAAGCGCCCAATTTTGAGAAGTTAAGAGAAAAAATTCCTCAATTTATGGAAGAAGCGAGTAAGAATGAAACCTTCTCTAATGTAGATGTGAATTTGAAATTCAACAAACCAGAAATTAACGTAACCATTAATCGTGAAAAAGCGGAAAGTTTAGGAATTTCAGTTTTAGATGTCGCACAAACCTTGCAACTTTCTTTAAGTGGACAACGTTTTGGATATTTTATGCAAAATGGAAAACAATATCAAGTCATCGGGCAATTCGACCAAAAAGATCGTGATACACCTTTAGATTTAACTTCGATTTTTGTGAAGAATAAAGCGGGTGATCTAATTCAGCTAGATAATGTTGTGGAAGTGGACGAACAAAGTAATCCACCACAATTGTATCATAATAATAGATATATGTCGGCAACCGTTTCTGCAGGTTTAGCACCTGGAAAAAGTTTGGGTGACGGAATTGAAGCCATGGATGAAATCAAAGCCAAAGTTTTAGACGAAACTTTTACAACAGATTTAGGTGGAGAATCGAGAGATTTCGTGGAAAGTAGTTCTAATACGTCTTTTGCATTTGGATTGGCTTTATTATTAATTTATTTAATTCTTGCCGCACAATTTGAAAGTTTTATTGATCCGTTTATTATAATTTTAACCGTACCGATGGCAGTTGCTGGAGCGTTATTCTCGCTTTGGTTATTCGGACAAACGTGGAATATTTTCAGTCAAATTGGAACCGTCATGTTAATCGGATTGGTAACCAAAAACGGAATTCTGATTGTAGAATTTGCCAACCAATTACGAGAACAAGGCAAACCCAAATACGAAGCCATTTTAGAAGCATCAGAAGCGCGTTTACGACCAATTTTAATGACAAGTTTAGCAATTGCGTTAGGAGCATTACCAATTGCGATGTCACTTGGAGCCGCTTCTACAAGTAGAATTGGAATGGGAGTTGTAATTGTCGGAGGAACGATGTTTTCATTAGTCTTGACTTTATTTGTAATTCCAGCCTTCTATTTAATGTGGTCGAAAGCCAAAAAACACCGACCTGAATTTGATAATTTAGATGCTTTAGAGAAATAAAATAAATAAACACATAGACACATAGAAAAGGTTTTTTAGTCTGATTCTTAATTTACACATAGCTATGTTTGCTTTAAAAAAAGTAAAATCAAAAAAACTATGTGCCTATGTGTTTTAAAAATAACATTATGCAAAATTTATATAAAATAGCTTTTCTATTATTCGTTGGATTTTCAGCGCAAGCTCAAGAGATATTGACACTTGAAGATGCGGTAAAAATTTCTTTGGAAAATAATTACGATATTAAAATTGCCAAAAACAATTTAAAAATTGACGAAACCAATAACCATATTGGAGCGGCTGGAATGTTGCCGTCTATAACAGCAAATTTAGTAAACAACAACAGTCAAATTGATACCAAACAAACACAAGCTGATGGAACGGTTAGAGAATTAGACGGTGCCAAAAACATGAACTTAAGTTATGGAGTTGGTTTAGATTGGACAATTTTTGACGGAATGCGAATGTTTTCTAGAAAAGAGCAATTGAATGTTTTAGAACAACAAGGAAAATCGGAATTACAGTCGGCGATTTTGACAAAAGTAAGCGATGTGTATGTAACGTATTTCGACTTAGCCCAACAACAACAAATGATAGCTTCAATTGATACGGCGATTGTGATTTCGAAACAAAGAGTCGAAACGGCTAAAAACAGATTTACTATCGGAAAAGCATCGAAATTAGAAGTTTTAAACGCTCAAGTAGATTTAAATACTGATTTAAGTTTATTGCTAAAACAAAAAGAAATATACAGAATTACAAAAATTAGAATGAACGAATTATTGGTTCGAGATAGTCAAACCGATTTTAAAGTCAACCAAGAAATTACAGTCGAACAAAATTTAGATTTCAACGAATTAAAAACGACGGCTGAAAAACAAAACCCGCAATTGCAAGCACAAATCTTAACTAAAAAAGTCGCCGATTTGAATTTGAAACAAGTCAAAGGCAATCGTTACCCAACGGTTCGATTAACTTCTGGTTATAATTTCACGCGTTCGGAAGCTTCATTAGGATTCGTAACGCAATCATCTGGACAAGGTTTTGTGTACGGAGTTACGGCTTCGATGCCAATTTTTAACGGTTTTACTCAAAACAGAAATGAAAAAGTTGCGAAGTATCAAGTGGAAAATGCCAGCTTCCTTTTAGAACAACAAAAATTATCTTTAACGTCACAATTAGCCACATTATTTGCGAGTTATCAAACGAATTTAGAATTGGTAAAAGTGGAAGAAAAGAATTTAGAAATCGCCAAACAAAACTTAGATATTACGTTAGCGAAATTCAAAAAAGGAACCATTACAACTATAGAATTCAGAACGGCACAACAAAATTTTGTAGAAGCTTCTGTACGCTATTCTAACGCTCAATATGTTACTAAAATTTCCGAAATCAACTTAAAAGAACTGGCTGGGACTTTAAAATTAAATTAGTAAAAACATTTGTTTCTTTTTACTTTTACCTTTTTACTTGGCTCTTTTAACTTGGCTCTTTTAACTTTTTACTTTTACCTTAAACCATGGTACAATACAACCCAAAAGATTGGATTACTTTTATTTTTAAATTTCATAAATCGGATACGTTTCGTCAATTAATTCCTATGATGTTATTGATTGGAGCTTATTCTGCTGCGGTTTGTTTTTTTGAAATACATTATTTTAAATTAAAAGATGATAGTCATGTGAAGAACATTTCCATCATGCACACTACGGTTGGATTTGTGTTGTCGTTACTTTTAGCTTATCGAACGAATACTGCTTATGATCGTTGGTGGGAAGGAAGAAAATTATGGGGAAGTTTAGTGAATAATTCTAGAAATTTAGCCATTAAACTTTCTGCAATTTTAGAAAATGAAACGGATAAAAATTATTTCAGAAAAATAATTCCAGGTTATGCTTCTATTTTAGCAAAACATTTAACGAATGAAGAAGTAGGAAAAGTATTGTTTGAAGGTTTAGATTTAGAAATTGACCACAACAAACACAAACCGAATCAGGTGGCAAAAATGATTTTTAATAAGATAAATGATTTATATAAATCAAATAAAATTTCTGGCAACCAATTGATTATTTTGAATACAGAACTTCAATCGTTTACAGATGTTTGCGGTGCATGTGAAAGAATTAAAAACACACCAATACCCTATTCTTACAGTGCGTTTATTAAGAAATTTATTTTCTTTTACGTAATGACCTTGCCTTTCGGATTTGTATTTAGTTTAGGCTATTATATCGTTCCTGTTGTGATTTTTATTTTTTATGTTTTAGCTAGTTTAGAGCTAATTGCTGAAGAAATTGAAGATCCGTTTGGTAATGATGAAAACGATTTGCCTGTTTCAAAAATTGCAAGTAATATTAAAAAACATGTAGAGGAAATTTTATAATTTTATATATTCGCAAAAAAAATTCATGAAAAACCAGCTTTTAAAACTTATTTTAACTTCAAGTATATTATTACTTACAGCAAGTTCATGTCAGGAAAAACTAAAATCAGAAATTAGTGTAAAGAATGACACATTGGTAACCAAAGTGTTAAACATAGATGACAAGAAAGATTTAGAAAAAAATGGATTTTATGCAGAAGAATTCTTTGTAATTGCCAATAAGAGTTATTTAAGATCTTCTCCAGATAAAAACACAAATAATATTATTGACACCTTACAATTTGGTAAAAAAGTGTACATAAAAAGTGTGTATTATGATGAAGAAGGTGGCGAAGGCGTTGTAGGTGACGAATCATTACTAGAAAATGAAAAATCAAACGGATTTGTAGCTGTATATTTTAAAAAACCTAAAACACTTCAAGAAAAACCAAATGGTTATATGACTGAAAAAGTTTTAGAATACCAATATGAATTTCAAAAATATCAAAAATACTTTTCATTACCAGAATTTCAAAAATTAGATTCTAATTTGAAACGAGCTATTATGGATAATGATTATGTCAATAATAAAAGTTTTTACTTAACAGAAAGTAGTCAAAAAGCGCCAAATGCAATTTGTTCAGGTGATTTTGATGGTGATGGTTTAAAAGACGTTGCTGTTGTTTTAGATAATGTTGAAAACGAAAGCAGTTTAATTTTAGTTTTCTTAATGAATAGTTCGACTAAAGAACCTTATGTTGCTTACAAAAAAGAGTTCTATGAATATTTAAAAATTAAAAAGAATTCGAAAAATACGTCATTCACTATTATAAATGAAAATGATGAAAATGAAGGTGAAACTATGACGCCAACTTTAGAGTATGTAGAAATTTTCGGAAATGATGGCTATACACAACATGTTGTTTACGATAAGAATTCAAATAAAATGGTTTTAAAATAGAAACCATTTAATCATAAAAAATCCCGTTCCGAAGTTAATCGAAACGGGATTTTTTTATAGGCTATCTAGATTATTTTCTTGAGATAACTTTTAATGATTTGGCAATAATAGCCGCACTATTTAATCCATATTTTTCCATTAATTGTTCTGGAGTTCCACTTTCTCCAAATGTATCATTTGTCGCAACAAATTCTTGTGGAGCTGGTTTGTTTAAAGATAAAGTTCTTGATACACTTTCTCCTAAACCTCCTAAGAAATTATGTTCTTCAGCAGTTACCACACAACCTGTTTTTGCAACCGATTTTAAGATCGCTTCTTCATCTAAAGGTTTAATCGTATGAATATTAATTACCTCAGCAGAAACGCCTTGTTTTTCTAATTCTTCAGCTGCGATTAAGGCTTCCCAAACTAAATGTCCAGTTGCGATAATCGTTACATCTGTTCCTTCGCTTAATAAAATAGCTTTTCCAATTACGAATGGTTCATCTGCAGGAGTGAAATTTGGCACTACTGGACGACCGAAACGTAAATAAGCTGGACCATGATGATCTGCTAAAGCTAAAGTAGCTGCTTTAGTTTGGTTGTAATCACATGTGTTGATTACAGTCATACCTGGTAACATTTTCATTAAACCAATATCTTCTAAAATTTGGTGAGTTGCTCCGTCTTCTCCTAAAGTTAAACCGGCGTGAGAAGCACAAATTTTCACATTTTTATCAGAATAAGCTACGGATTGACGAATTTGGTCGTATACTCTTCCTGTAGAAAAGTTGGCGAAAGTTCCTGTAAAAGGAATTTTTCCACCAATAGTTAAACCTGCTGCAATTCCGATCATGTTAGCTTCTGCAATTCCGATTTGGAAAAAACGCTCTGGGTGATTTTTCTTGAAATCGTCAAACTTTAACGAACCAATTAAATCCGCACAAAGTGCTACAACATTTTCATTTTTTTGTCCTAATTCGGTCATTCCTGCTCCAAATCCTGAACGTGTATCTTTACTTCCTGTATTTTCGTATTTTTTCATTTTTTATTCGATTGTGATTGTTTGTTGTATTTTTTGTTTGTTTATTAAAAACATGTAACAGTGCCACCTTTTGAAAAATAATATCCAATTTTTGTAGGCACACAATTGTGTGTAAACTTCATTTTAGAACATTCTGTTAAACCATGTGTCAAATAATTTAATACATAAGTGTTAAATTTAAAATCTGACTTGTCATATTTAGCTGTAGTAAAAAAATAAAAATGTTTTCATTTTTTATTTGATGTATAAATGAAAATTAAATGGTCTGAACTCCACTAAAGTATTAGATTCCACAACTCTTTTGTTATAAATTATCTTATATGATTTAATTATGTTTGACAAAAACGAAATGTCATTACAATTAAAAAATTTCAAAGCGTGACCTAAATTAACTTTCTGAGAAGCTAAAACATCTGATTTATAAAATTCAACTTCAATATTAGAATCTATTTTTTTTCTTTTTTTATTTTTGAATATTGTATACACTCGTTTTACAATATTTTTATCCAAGGATTCAACTACATCATAATCCACTTCACAATATTTATAACTTAACGAATGTTTATTTGTAGAAGTTGATGTTAATGTAATTCCATTAATAATGTCTTCAATCTTTGTATTTTCAAATTTTTTATATTGTATTTCATTTGTGCTTTCCGTTTTAAAATAAAAACTTGTGACTACATTATCAATAATTTGAAGTTCTAAAGAATAACTCAAATCTTTAGAATTCCCAAATGTAACTAGCTTAAATTTGGTATTAGAATCTCCATATCCATTAATACACTCATAGGTAGAACAATGATCAAAAACGTATTCTTTTTGAGAAAAACCAAAAATTGAAAAAAATAAGAATAAAAGAAAAATATATTTCATTAATAATCTCCTAAAGTGGCTGGATTTTGGTTTAACGCATTTTCTAATTGCTCATTACTTGGTGCTTTACCGTGCCAAGCATGTGTATGCATCATGAAATCTACACCATTACCCATTTCTGTATGTAACAACACACAAACTGGTTTTCCTTTTCCTGAACGAGATTTTGCTTCAGCCATTCCGTTAATAATAGCTTCGATATTATTTCCTTCTGTAATTTCTAAAACATCCCAATCAAACGCTTCAAATTTGGCTTTTAAATTCCCCATATTTAAAACGTCTTTTGTAGAACCGTCAATTTGTTGACCGTTTAAATCGACAGTTGCAATTAAATTATCTACATTTTTTGCAGACGCATACATAATTGCTTCCCAGTTTTGACCTTCTTGTAATTCGCCATCACCAGTTAAAACATAAACTAAATT
>CAYWVV010000046.1:0-21405 GCA_964461805.1 uncultured Flavobacterium sp. | reverse complement strand
ATAAAAGATATAGCGCAACACACGACCTGGTTGTAAGATTTAACGTGTGGAAAAACGAATACTTCTGCAAACAGGGAACGCCCAGAAAAGAAAACATGAGTAATAATTGATATGTTTTTTGGTTATAAATGCTCTAAATTTGACTCTATTTATGTTTTTCTGAAGTAAATTTAATCGTTTTTAAGAGGGGAAATTGAGTGTTTTGGATGTCTTGGGTTGTAAAATTATTTTCCTAAATGGATAGAATTATTCTAATTTTGTTTCTTAAGATAAGAGTATTCTTTGTTATTTTATTTATTCTTTATTCTGTTTTGTTTTTGTCTGTTTAAGCAATTTTGGGATGGATTCAAATTTCTTGTAAATGATGTGTGTTTTATTAATATGTGCATCAGAATCCTGTACAGATAAAAGTACTGCTATTAATTCGACAGATTGGAATATTGTGTAGGAAGTATTTAATTTTTAGAAGATAAAATAATTTGTTGAAGAGTGATTTTAGTAACGGTTTATAGTGTGAAAATCATATGTTTTTTTAAAATTAAACAAAAAAAAGAGTCCCGTTTGGGACTCTTAAGGTATTAAATTCTTTTCAATTGTTGTTTCATCATTACGATTTGATCTTTTAACATATTGTGTTTGTCTAATTTTTTGGCTTCACCTAGTAATTTTTCTGCTTCAATTTTTCTTCTTTTTGAAGCGGCGATTCCAGCTAATTGTAATTTGGCTAAGGCTAAATCTTGATCCATGCTTAAACCTAATTCAATGGCTTTTTTGAAGTACTTTTCTGCTTGATGTAAGTTGGTTTGAGAAACCATTAAACCATTTAGGTAGTTGTAATACCCTTGTTGTTTTTTTACTAAAGCCGTTTCAGGATTGCTAATCATATCTAAATATTTCTTTGCGCCTTCAAAATTTTGCTTTCTTAATTGTAGAAAAGACAAGATAATTAATTCGTTTTTAAAATAAAATAAGATAAAAATAGCTGAAAATAGTAGTAAGAAAATACCATTTCCTATATTTCCTTCTGTAAATTGATAGATTGCAAACGCTATAATACTCGCAGCAACAATAAGTTTTATGTTTTTATTGAACATGATTTTTAGTTTAGATTGCAAAGGTAATAAAATCTATTAAAAATATTTTTAAAAAAGTATTTGTATTTGAAAAAAGTCTTTGTATATTTGCACTCGGTTTAAGAAAAGCCATATTTATTAAAGAATTATATAGAATTTAAAAATACTAGCAATGAGTAAGAGAACATTTCAACCATCAAAGAGAAAAAGAAGAAATAAGCACGGTTTCATGGACAGAATGTCATCTCCTAACGGAAGAAAAGTGCTTGCTCGTCGTAGAGCTAAAGGAAGACATAAATTGACTGTATCTTGTGAACCAAGACATAAAAAATAATGTTTTTATTTAAATAAAATATCAAGGTGTTACTATTTTAATAGTAGCACCTTTTTTTATAATTGCGAAGTAATACAACCCACAACAACCATCACAACAACACAACAACATGCCAAAAGACAATTCAATTAAATCGGTATTAATTATTGGTTCTGGACCAATTGTAATCGGACAAGCTTGCGAATTTGATTATGCTGGATCACAATCAGCGCGCTCTTTAAGAGAAGAAGGAATTGAAGTAATTCTTATCAATTCGAACCCTGCAACTATCATGACAGATCCATCAATGGCGGATCATGTGTATTTAAAACCTCTTACCACTAAATCTATTATAGAAATCCTTAAAGCACATCCACAAATTGATGCTGTTTTACCAACAATGGGTGGACAAACTGCGTTAAACTTGTGTATTGAGGCAGATGAAAAAGGAATTTGGAAAGATTTTAACGTAAGATTAATTGGAGTTGATATCAATGCGATTAATATTACGGAAGATAGAGAACAGTTTAAAAACTTATTAAATAAAATTGGAATTCCTCAAGCGCCTGCTAAGACGGCTAATTCTTTCTTAAAAGGGAAAGAGATTGAGCAAGAATTCGGATTTCCTTTGGTAATTCGTCCTTCGTTTACTTTGGGTGGAACTGGAGCGGCTATTATTTATAAAAAAGAAGATTTTGATGCGGCTTTAACGTATGGTTTAGAAGCTTCACCGATTCACGAAGTTTTGATTGACAAAGCTTTAATGGGTTGGAAAGAATACGAATTAGAATTATTACGTGACAGTAATGATAACGTGGTTATTATCTGTACGATTGAAAATATGGATCCAATGGGAATTCATACTGGAGATTCTATTACTGTGGCGCCAGCGATGACTTTATCGGACACGACTTTTCAAAGAATGCGTGATATGGCCATCTTGATGATGCGTTCTATCGGTAATTTTGCTGGAGGTTGTAACGTACAATTCGCAGTTTCACCAGATGAAAAAGAAGATATTGTGGCGATTGAAATCAATCCTCGTGTGTCTCGTTCTTCGGCATTGGCTTCAAAAGCTACGGGTTATCCAATTGCGAAAATCGCTTCGAAATTAGCTTTAGGATATAACTTAGATGAATTACAAAATCAAATTACAAAATCGACTTCTGCTTTATTTGAGCCGACTTTAGATTATGTTATCGTAAAAATACCTCGTTGGAATTTTGATAAATTTGAAGGAGCAGATAGAACTTTAGGTTTACAAATGAAATCTGTTGGTGAAGTAATGGGAATTGGACGTTCGTTCCAGGAAGCGTTACACAAAGCGACTCAATCTTTAGAGATTAAACGAAATGGGTTAGGAGCTGACGGAAAAGGATATAGCAACTACGACCAAATTATTGAAAAACTAACGTTTGCAAGTTGGGATAGAGTTTTTGTTATTTATGATGCTATTGCGATGGGAATTCCATTAAGTAGAATTCATGAAATCACAAAAATTGACATGTGGTTCTTAAAACAATATGAAGAATTATTCCACTTAGAGAAAGAAATTTCGAAATATAAAATTGATTCTTTACCAAAAGAATTATTATTAGAAGCGAAACAAAAAGGGTACGGAGACAGACAAATTGCTCATATGATGGGTTGTTTGGAAAGTCAGGTTCACAAATTGCGCGATGAAATGAACATTCAACGTGTGTACAAATTAGTAGATACTTGTGCGGCAGAATTTAAAGCACAAACGCCTTATTATTACTCGACTTTTGAAGCAGAGATTGAAAAAGCTGACGGAACAAGATACGTTCATAACGAAAGTATTGTAACGGACAAGAAGAAAGTAGTGGTTTTAGGTTCTGGACCGAATAGAATTGGACAAGGAATTGAGTTCGATTATTCTTGTGTTCATGGGGTTTTAGCTGCGAAAGAATGTGGTTATGAAACGATTATGATTAACTGTAATCCAGAAACGGTTTCTACTGATTTTGATACGGCTGATAAATTGTATTTCGAACCAGTATTTTGGGAACATATTTACGACATCATTCAGCATGAAAAACCTGAAGGTGTAATTGTACAGTTAGGGGGTCAGACTGCTTTGAAATTAGCGGAAAAATTATCTAAATATGGGATTAAAATTTTAGGAACTTCGTTTGATGCGTTAGATTTAGCGGAAGATAGAGGAAGATTCTCAGATTTATTAACCGAATTAAAAATTCCTTTCCCACAATTCGGGATTGCGGAAAGTGCGGAAGAAGCTACACAATTAGCCGACACGTTAGATTTCCCATTATTAGTGCGTCCTTCTTATGTTTTGGGTGGACAAGGGATGAAAATCGTAATTAACAAACAAGAATTAGAAGAACATGTCATTGATTTATTAAAATCGATTCCTGGAAATAAATTATTATTGGATCATTATTTAGATGGTGCGATAGAAGCTGAAGCAGATGCGATTTGCGACGCCGATGGAAATGTTTACATTATCGGGATTATGGAGCATATTGAGCCTTGTGGAGTTCACTCGGGTGATAGTAATGCGACTTTACCACCGTTTAATTTAGGTGAATTCGTAATGCAACAAATTAAAGATCATACGGAGAAAATTGCCGTAGCTTTAAAAACAGTTGGATTGATTAACATTCAGTTTGCGATTAAAGACGATATCGTTTATATTATTGAAGCGAATCCAAGAGCATCTCGTACCGTGCCGTTTATTGCGAAAGCATATGGTGAGCCTTATGTGAACTATGCTACGAAAGTAATGTTAGGTCATAATAAAGTAACTGATTTTACTTTTGAACCGAAATTAAATGGGTATGCGATTAAGCAACCGGTTTTCTCTTTCAGTAAGTTCCCGAATGTGAATAAAGCTTTAGGACCAGAGATGAAGAGTACAGGAGAAAGTATTTTATTCATTGATGATTTAAAAGACGATCAGTTTTACGATTTATATTCGAGAAGAAAAATGTATTTGACGAAGTAGACTCAGTCGCAGTTTGCAGTCTCAGTCGCAGTTTGCAGTCTCAGTCGCAGTTTACAGTGGCAGTCGCAGTCGCAGTTTGCAGTTTCTGTCTCAGTTAGCAGTCTCAGTCGCAGTCGCAGTCTCAGTCGCAGTTTACAGTGGCAGTTGAAGTTGCAGTTTTAGACTTTAGTTACCGAATACATAGTAATAAAAAAAATCCCAATCGAAAGGTTGGGATTTTTTGGTTTTATATGGTGTTTATAAAGTTTTTTGGGACGTTTTAAAAAGTTCCCGATGCGTTTTTAGAACTTCCCGATACGTTTTTAGAAGTTCCCGATACATTTTTAGAACTTCCCGATACGTTTTTAGAAGTTCCCGATACATTTTTAGAACTTCCCGATTAGTTTTTAGAACTTCCCGATACGTTTTTAGAAGTTCCCGATGCATTTTTAGAACTTTCCGATGCTTTTTTAGAAGTTCCCGACGTGTTTTTAGACTTTTACTTTAGATTTATAATTAATCTTTATCTCTGAATTTTAATTTCACGAACGCTTTATAATACGGTTGCGCTGCTTGTCCTAATGATTTTAGGTAGGCTTTTGTTTCGTTCATAACTTTAATAATATTGATATCTGATAGATACATGGCGTTGTTTCTGTTTAAACGAGCGGTTATGAGTTCATTTCCTGAAGCATTTACGATACTACTTAATGTGCTTAATTCTTGTTGATAGGTTAGTAGATTGGCTATTTTTATTTCGTTTTCGTTAGGTTGGTATTCTGGATGCGAAGCTACAAAGTTTATTAGTAAAGAAAGGTTTGCGATTCTGCTGTCGTAACTCATTTGTGAGGTTGAAAATCCGGATGCTTCTGAAGTTTCTGGGTTTACGGCTTTGATTTTAGCATGGCCTCTGATTTTTTTTACTTGGCTTAGGATGTTTTCTTTGTCGGTTGTAGAAATGTTTAGTGATTTGGAGAAGTTTAGCACTTTTGTGGATGTTTTCCCCAATTTTTCGATAGCGACTTCTCTGTTGGCTACTGCGTTTTTGTAGCTTGGAATTTTACTATTTATTTGGTTAATGGTGTCCTCAATTGCTGTTTTGAAACTCACTAAATTAGTTAATTGGATATTGATGTTTGAAGGATTGTACATAGCGCCCATTTCTTGTAAGATTTGAATGCCTGTGCCTAAGTTTGCTACGTTTTTTACGTGTCCTACTTCACTCACCGATTTTTTTTTAGTGGAGTTCGTGCTTGTTAAGCCTGATGTTGATGCCATAATTTTCTGTTTTCTGTTTTATAGGTTTTTTACTACGATTGTTTTTAACGCGTGCAAAATTATTATGTTCAGAATATTTTTATTACGGCAATTTCGTAAAAAATGTTAATTTTTTTTTTGTGGTTTGGTGTTGAAAAGTAACAGGTTTATTATCAAGTGTTTTGTGAAATACAGGCATAAAAAAAATCCAAACTTCAGGGATGGAATTTGGATTTTTTATTGTTATGAGTGGTTTGGTGCTTTTTTCTTTGTGACCACGCGAAAGGATTGTGTGGGAGGGGAGTTTTTTACTTTGCGGGTTATTTATAGCTCAAAGTCGGGAGACTTTGCCCAGCGGGGTTTTTATTTTATTAATTTTGATAATTCTGCTTTCTTTTCATCATATTCTTTTTGAGTAATTAACCCTAAATCAAGCTTGTCTTTGTATCTTTTTAATTCAGATAACGCATCATCACTCGACATTTTTTTTGATTTTATTTCGCCATTTTCAATTGCACTTTCAAATTTCAAGATTTGGTCAGAAGTCAACAGATTGTTAATTGTCATACACAATTCATAACCAGTGTTTTTGAATCCCGTAATTATAATGTTTTTAATAATAAAAAGGTTTCCAGATATTTTAGAGTTTGCAGGCGCTTGTGTGAATCTGTCACTTATAAATGCAAATTTATCATTTAAAGTAGGATTGCTAATTTTTATTGTATCACCAGTTTTATATGAACTACCATCTTTTGATATGTATTCATCATAAATTATGGCACCTTTTAATTTTAAGTGATTTTGTGAATATTTAGTTAAAGTATCATAACTAATTTGTCTTATTACATTTTTTTGACTGAAGCTAATTAAACTTGTCAACACCAGAATTCCTAATAATGTTTTTTTCATAATTTTTATTTTTTATTTTTTAAATTCTTGAATTCTCCGCGGTTTTCTATACTATCTGTTAATTCTAATTATCCGAGACTGTAATATGCATATAAAAGATAAGTCATTTGTAAGCCCACAAAAATATACTGAATTTTTAATATGATTTTACGGTTTTCCACACTAATGTTTACAATTTTGGTTTTTTTGTTAAAAGTTACATGACCACACGAAATGATTCGCGCGGGAGCGGGGAAACTGTCCGTTTTGCGGATGGTTTTTCTGTTTTTATATTCCTGTTACATAGGCATATTTTTTATTTTAGTTTTTTGTTGTCTAATAATGCATATCAAATCGACCATTTCTAACTTCAACTTTTTGTCCATCGCTGTTAATGGCATCAAACCAGAACGTACCTGAAAGAATTGTTTGGTTATAATTATGGTAGGTTATTTTTAATTCACCTGTAATTGTTGATGTTGTTGTATAATAATTTGGATCTGGAGGAGTAGGTGCATTTATCATATATGTTCCAGCCTTTGAATTAGCTATATCTTCATTTAGCTGAAATGAAACCCCAACATTGTCATGTAGATTTTGATTGCGTGAGAAGATACTAATCGAACGAATATTATCAGTAGAACCCTGCATTATTCTTTCATTAATTGCAAGTACAAAATCCTTCCCATCAATATAATTACAAACCAAATTTCCAGTAGTCAAATACCCCTTTGGCAAAAAAGCCACTCCATTAACTAAACAACCTGCGGTGTTTGCACCAGTTTGTGTGGCTGGTGGTAGTTTTTCTAATTCGCTAATTTGTTTTGGTGGGTCGTCATCTTTGTTGCAGCAACCTAAAGTGAAAGTTGTAAGTAGTAGTATAAGTATTTTTTTCATAGTTTGTTTTTTTGTTTTCAAATATAATAATCTTATGTTTCGACAATGTTATTTTAGCGCAATTTCTGAGTATTACTTGTAACACATGATTATACGCTATTAAATTATGGGTAAGATATTTAAGTCTTTAGCAAGCCAACAAAAATATACTAAATACTTGATACCATTTTACGGTTTTTGGCGCTAATGTTTACGGTTTTGTTTTTTTTGGTTTTTTTAGCACAAAGTTGGTAGACTTTGGACAGTGGAGGTGAAGTTTTTTGTTCTATAAACCTTATACCTCGTATAATTCTGTAGTTTTTAATAATGTTTCGGAATAATTAAATATTTCATCTAAAGTTCCGATTTCAAATTTTGTTTCTTTTTTATTTTCGTCTAAAGTTCCTAGATATTTTTTTCCTCCATTTAGATAAAGTCGACATATTGCTTTTCTGTTATTATCGTCAAGGAAAATTGCAAAGTAAGATTGTGCATCTCGATAGGTAACTCTAGTTGCTGGAACTTTTTGGCGTAAAATAGTTTTTACAATTAAAAAGGCTTCAAGTTCTTCTTCGGTTGTGTTTATTTTGCTGATATCTTCAAGATTTTGCTCGGCAGAAATTTCATTTTCTATTTTATTTTTTTCGTCTTCTTTTGATAATGCAGTTTTTAAACGTTCAGTAATTAAATCGCTAAAATAATGTTGAATAGATTTTTTAGTCAATTCTGTGAATTGTTCTAAAACTTTTGCAGTTACTACACTTGGATATACTTGTTTAGCAAAATATTTTACAAATTCTGCACTTGGTTCGGTAAGTTCTTGATGAAGTAAATGTTTTAATTCATTCATATACTTCATTTCACTTGCGGTATTTACAATGCTTTCTGCATCGAAATTTGCTTTGTGAAATTTTTTCAGTTCCTCAATTTGGTTTTCTTTGATATCTGTTATGTTAAATTCTAAAAATGGTTTTTCGTCCATTTTGTTTGGTGCCACTAAATCGGAATAAAATCTATAAGTTATTCCATTTGTTAATAAACCAAATTTTGCTTTTGAAACGTGAAAATATCTTAACAGCTGTCCATCGTGTACATTTAAGTTTTGTCTCCAATCTTTGCATTCCACTAAAATTGTTGGATGTCCATCTTTGAAAATTGCATAGTCAATTTTTTCACCTTTTTTTATACCAATATCTGCAATAAATTCTGGAACAACTTCTAAAGGATTAAAAACGTCATAACCTAAACTTTGAAGAAAAGGCATTACAAAAGCATTTTTAGTGGCTTCTTCTGTTTGGATATTTTCTTTGTGTTTTGTTCTGTCTGCAATTTGTTTAAGTAAGTCTTTTAAATCCATGATGTGTTTTATTTTTTTAGTTGTTGGTTTTTAGTTTTTGTTCAGATACTATTAAAGATAAGTCTTAAACACACGTTACTTCTTAGCGTATATAGCTTAAGTCATTAGTTTCAAACAAATCTAAAATATTTACTTATTACGATTTTACGGTTTTCCGTAATTATGATTACTATTTTTGTTTTTATTGAAGAAGCGTGTGTTTTGCGGGTTTTATTTTAAATTATGACCATAAAAAAATCCAAATTTCTGGGAAGAAGTTTGGATTTTTAGGTTTGAAAATTATGTGTGGTTTGTGTTTGTGGTCACGAGCTAGAAGCTTGCGCTAGCAGGTGAGCGGTGATTTTGTATTATTTACTTACTAATATTAGGTGATTTTTCCATTCAGTTGGAATTTTATTGATATCCAATAATTTTAATTCTTTCGTATCAACATTTGCTACTGATTTTGTAAGTGTTTCGTTCAAAAATTCAGTTTCAAGTTTAAACATTGCTCCTGTTGCTGGGTCAATAATTAATAAACCTATTGGGCCTCCAAATATTATATTTCCAAAATACCAACCGTTTAGTTTAAACTCAACAGGAACTACTTTTTTATCATATCCAATTTTCTCGAATGTTACTTGATACCTAGCTTTAGAGAAAAATCCTGCACCAGATTTTAAATTTAACGTTGCAGGAGTATTTCCTGTATAAATTTCTACACCTTTTTTATCTTTAATAGAAATTTTAGCTTCTGATGGAGAGCTATTTATCGTTATTGGCCAATTACTTTTACTTACAATACTTGCACAACCAGTTAACAATAAAATTGATGAAATTGCTAAAAATTTTAATTTTAAATTCATTATTTTATATTATATATTTTACCTACTTCTTTTTAAAGTCCTTTTTCGGTTTATTCTGACTATGAAAAATAACCACACATTTGATTATTCTATATTTTAATAATATTTATGTAATTATTAATTGTTTTTTAATTCTCACGTTTTACTTTAACCATGCAACAAATTCTAAAATATCCGCGTTTATAATATGCAAATAAAATATAACTCATTCGCAAGACCACAAAAATATACTAAAATTTTAATAGGATTTTACGGTTTTCCGTACTAATGTTTACGGTTTAGGTTTTTAGATTATAACCATAAAAAAAAACCAAATTTCAGGGAAGAAGTTTGGATTTTTAGATTTGAAAATTATGTGTGGTTTGTGTTTGTGGTCACGAGCTAGAAGCTCACGCTAGCTGAGGAATTTTTATTTTTTTAATGCTTTTATGAAGTTTTCTACTTGTTTTTCAGAATATTCACCTTCTAAAATTTCATATTCTCCTTTAGAATTTAAAACTAATATGCCATAACATTCTTTTTTGATATTAAAAAAATTTCTCAATAAGAAATCGTTATAATCTTCAAATTTTGTTTGAAAATCAATAATCTTTTTGGCTGAAATTTTATCTGAATATACATAAATATTCTTCACGTTAGTTAAATCGATTTTAGAATAGAATTTTTCCCACCATTTAATTGAATTTTCTAAATTACTATTAGTATCATAAAAGCAATTTTGATTGGGTTGTACAAAATTTATTATTAGAAGACCTTCTGAATTCCATTTGTATTTTTCTTTTATAAATTTAAGTTGTGATGGTGTTATTACTTTTTGGCTTTCAAATGGATTAAAACTCATAGAAACCAATAAAATTAAAGATAATAAGAAGCTTTTTTTCATATTGTTTTATTTTTTTAATTTAAGTTTTGATTATTTATAGCTCAAAGTCGGGAGACTTTGCGCAGCGGGAGTCCTTCCTTTTTTGGATTATTTTTATTTCATAATTTTCAAAATTAATAGTGCATATCAAAACGACCACTTCTTATTTGTACTGTTTCTCCTGATGAATTTACTGTATCAAACCAAAAAGTACCTGAAATAATAGAATTTTGTATATCTAATCGAGTTATTTTTAGTTCTCCCGTTTTTATTGTGTTGGTGTAATAAAAGTTTTGAAGTGATGGAAAATAACTTGCACCACCGCCAGTATAATCACCATCAGTTACTGAGTTTTTGTTTAAAAGATACGTTTGTCCAGTAACTAAAGTAAGCCTTCCTGTATGTATACTTACGGTTGGTCCAAAATTTCTCATATCCTCAAATGCTAGAGTAAAATAAAATTCTCCATTATCATATTCATACAAACAATTTACAGGTGAATTTAACCCTCTTTGTGATGGTAAATAAACTTTTCCATTTACAAGACAGCCTACTGTGTTTGCTCCAATTTGTGTTTCGGATGGTAGTTGGTCGTTTCCAGCAAAAGGGTTGTCATCTTTGTTGCAACATGAAAGTGTAAGTGTTAATATAAGTAATAAAATCAAATTTTTCATAGAATTTTAATTATTAATGTTCTTCAAATGTAAGTATTCTTTTGTTATATTAATGTTATATATTCTTGATTCTGCGGAGGTATTACTGGTAACTCATAAATACACGCAACTTCATTTTGAATGTTAATTTTTAAGTCATTCGCAATCCCACAAAAATATACAAAAAATTTCCAACCATTTTACGGTTTTTGGCGCTAATGTTTACGGTTTTGTTTTTTTTTAGCATCAACTAAAAAAAATCCAAATTTCAGGGATGAAGTTTGGATTTTTAGGTTGAAAATTATGTGTGGTTTAGTTGTTTTTACTTTTGCTTACTTTTCGTATTTCTTTGATGCATTCTATTGTATCATTAAGCGAATACTATAATTTTTTTAAAAATTTTTGATTTTTACAAATTCCCGAAGGTTTGCAGTATTTCTTCCATAGAAGAAGTTTTATCAAAAGTAGCCACTAGGGTAGGAGCGGGTGTTTGTGTTTTTACTTCTAAAATGTAGTTATCTGGATTAAAAAATAATGAATATTTCTTATCAGAAATAGTAAAACCAATAGGTTTGTTTTTAAATAGAGCATTAATTTCCGAGGCATTATGCAAGGTTTTATACTGCTGTTTTTTTTCAGACATGTTAACTAATGAGAGTATGACATTTATGTTTTTTTGCATAGGAAATACACTTTAGAGGTTATGGAACTGTTGAACTTTCAAAAATTATATAGCTATTCGAATCGTTTTAATTGGCAATTGGTTTTTCATAGTTTCAGTTGTGGCGCGAATTTTTTTCAAAATGCAAACTTTATATATTATTTTGTCTTTTAATCCTTTTAAACTATCTAAAGGTGTGTTTCGTAAACCTGTTGATCCAAAAAAGAAAGCATCTGCATCATCATAGTTTTTTTTGTGTTCGTTATTTTCTTTATTAAATGCTTTTTTTAAATATTCCGAGTTGTTGTTTGTCCAAGTATAATAGTCGTCTTTGTTCTTTTTTAAGTCTTCTTGTGAATACACTTGTCGGTTAAACAGTTCTTCACCTATTTTAATTCTTTCTTCTAAGGTTTTATTAAATTGTGTTTTGTAAAAAACTAGTTCTGTAGGTAGTGCATCCAGAGCCTTTTTTGAGGTTTTGTGTGACATAGTTTGTTTTTTTAATTAATAATTAGTTTGAAGTAGATTGGTGCGAAATGAAAGAGTTAAAAACTCATCATGATTAGGTTAAGTAATTTTATAATAATAAAAACCATATGTATTGCTATTTTGTGTTTTAACAAATTTAGAAAACATTTTCGAATCAATTTTACGGTTTTTTGAACTAATATTTACGGTTGAAAAAAAATATTAATTTTTGGCAATAGTAGTGTCTTAACCCAAATGAAATATGGGTTTTTATTTAAAATAAAATAAAAAAAAGAAAATGTTAGAAAGGTAAGTTAGGAGTATAGAATTTTTTCTAAAATCATAAATTCTAATGGCTCATGATGTGTTATTGCATCCTTAAAAGCACTTGGAAAAGGTTCGCGTTTTCCCGTGTCGGAATAGCCATTGCGTTGGTACCAAGCAATAAGTTCTGTACGAATTGTAATTACTGTCATTACGATTTTTGGTAAGTGTAAGTCGAGAGCAAAATTTACAGCAGCTTGTAATAGTTGTTTACCCAATCCAGAATTTTGTAATTCCGGTGAAATGGTTAACATGCCTAAATACAATTCGGTTTTTTTGTTGGTTAATAAAACGGTTCCGATGATGGTATCGTTTTCTTGATAGATTAAAAAAGTGTTATTAGAATCAGAAAGTATTTCGATTAGTTCGGATTCAGTGATTCTTGTGCCTTCTAAAATGTTAGCTTCCGTGGTCCAACCTTTTTTAGAAGTTTCTCCGCGATAGGCTGAATTTACTAGGTTTGTAATTTCAGTTACGTGATTTAAAGTAGCTTTTGTAATCATTTTTTTCCGTGTTTTTTCCAGTACGATTTTCCGTAACTGCAAAAGATTTCTTCAGAAGCTTTGATGTTTTTCAGGGCAATTAAACATACATTTTCTTCGTCATCTAAAGCAATTTTGGCATTGTTTTTAAATTTGGAAACGCTAAATCCAGAAGCGTCATTCGCATATTTAGCGAAACATTCCACAAAGTTAGAATCTAAAATAGTTCCGTCCAACAAATTGATAAAATATTGGTCGTTTCCAGATTTTGCAATGGTTTCTGCTTCTAAATCTGATAAAATTTTGCCTTTGAATACTGTAATCACTTCCTCTTTATAGATTTTTATAGCCGTAAACAAGCCTTTTCCTGAATTGGGAATTTGAGAGTGTTGAATGTATAAATAGTCTTCTTCTGAAGCGTTGATGTGGTTATCCAAAATAGTTTTTTTATTTAAACACATAGGCACATAGTTATTTTAATAAAGGTGCTACGCTTGAAAGAGTTCACAATAGATTTTTTTAAACATATAAGTCATATAAGTTTTCTTTAAAGTAGCTTATATGACTTATCTGTTTTAGGATTATTTAAACATATCCATTCCTGGAATACTTGGCATTCCGGATTGCGCAACGGCAGCCATTTCTGCTTCGTTTACGTTGGTTGCTTTTGTGATGGCTTTGTTTAAAACGGTTACTAAATAGTCTTCTAACATTTCTTTGTCTTGTAACAATTCATCTGCAATTTTGAAATTTTTAATTTCTCTGTTGGCAGTTAAAGTTACTTGTAATAAACCGTCGTTACTTTGTTCGTCCACTAAAACGCTGTTTAATCTGTTTTTAGTTTCTTCCATTTTTTGTTGGGTTTCTTTTAATTTACCCATCATTCCCATTAAGTCCATTTTGTTTTGTTTTTAAGTTGTTAAATCTTCTTTTTTTTCGAATAATTCATCTTCATTATCAATTTCTTCGTTTAATGTTGGAAACATCTTTTGTAATTTTCTTTTTTGATTATCTCGATTAAACTTTTCATCATAATAATATGCTAAAGGGAAACTTAATAACCAAAATATTAAATTATAATCTGAAAGTTTAAGATAAGTACACCCAAATGTTATTATCATACAAGTTATGAAACCAAACCATGAATAATAATTGGCTTGTAATAGCTTAAGTTCGAAATCATCATCAATAAATCTTCTTTTAAAGAAAAAGGTTATATACGGAATCCAGATAAAGAAAAATAAGTTTTTTTGAATAAGTGATAAATCATCAACAATATTTTTTTGTACTAATGTATTAAATTCAATTACTTTTTTTTCTTTGTATAGTTTTATGTCTTCTTCTGTTACTTTTCTTTTGCCAATTTCTTCAATTGCAACTGTTACAGCTAATTCTGTATAACTAAATTTATTTCCAATGATATCTAATAATTGTTCATTAGATAAATTAATATATCTTTTCTCAAGATCTTCTTTTGTAACCATTTTTAAATTTTACAACTCCTTAATAAAAGTACAACGCTTCTTATGATATTCTGGATCAAAGTGTTTCCATAAATTATGAATCGCATGATTGTCTTCTAACTCTGGTGTTCGCATGCAATTTTCTACACCTATCTTTTTAAAACTAATATGATTTTCATTAAATATGATTGATGTCACGCCTTTACTTTGGTATTCAGGTAACACGCCAATTAAATAAAATACTGCGGTTTTACATTTGTTTTTCGCTTTTAATAAATGTAGAAATCCGGTTGGAAATAATTTCCCTTTGGCTTTTTGTAAGGCTTCAGCAAAATCAGGCATTACGATACTAAAAGCAACCATTTTACCTTCTTTATCCATCACAAATTTTATAAATTCAGGATTGATAAACGAAATGTATTTCTTTTTAAAATATTCGATTTGAATGTCATTAATCGGAACAAATGATTGCAAAGACGCATAACTTCCGTTGAATAAGGTAAACATTTTGTCTACATACGGCATAATGTCTTTGGTTTTCGTAAAGTTCAAGTGGGTAAGCTCATATCTTTTTTCAATCATATCAGCAATACGTTGAAAATTTGTCGCATCTATGTTCGAAAAAGGAAATTTACTTTCTAAATATACTTTTTCTTTAGCAAAACCTAATTGTTCGAAATGTGTCGCATAATAAGGAAAGTTGTACCAAGTAATCATTAAGCCTCTTTGATCGAACCCCTCAATTAAACAACCTACTTTGTCCAGATTTGAAAAGCCCATTGGACCTTCAATATTCTCTAAATTGTGTTCTTTTCCGAAAGCGATTACTTTATCTAAAAGTGCTTTAGTAACTTCAATATCATCAATGACATCAAACCAACCAAAACGCACTTTCTTTTTTCCTAAAATAGTAACTTCGTCCCAATTGATAATCGCCACAACACGACCTACAATTTTATTGTTTTTATAAGCCAAATAAAAATGTGTATCTGCTGTTTGAAATACGGGATTTTTGGTTTTATCAAACGTTTCTAATTCTTCTTGAATTAGTGGTGGTACCCAATTTTTATTGTTTTTGTATAATTCGAAAGGAAATTTTACAAAATCCTTCATTTCTTTTTTTGAGAAAACTTCTTTAATTTCAATCATTATTCTACTCCGTCTTTTCT
Source organism: uncultured Flavobacterium sp. (assembly GCA_964461805.1). GTDB lineage: Bacteria > Bacteroidota > Bacteroidia > Flavobacteriales > Flavobacteriaceae > Flavobacterium. The sequence continues at coordinate 5,749 of CAYWVV010000046.1, read as the reverse complement.
TTTATTTTTATCGGCTTTTTTATCCATTTTTTTGTCCATTTTACTTCTTGTGTTGGGCTTGTCCATTTTCACTTCTTTGTAGTTTTTGGTAAAACGCCAAGTGAAACCAATTCCGCCATAGAAAATTCCTGGAGTTGATTTGATATTTGTTCCAATTGAAGCATCAAATTGCATGTCTTTTTTGTGTAAATATGCCGCACCTAAACGTACAATTCCATCACTATAATATTTTCCGTTATAACCTTGGTTTTCAATAAATGCCGACCAGTTTTGGTTGATTCCGCGGGTTAATGTCAAAATATAATCGATACTCGCAAATTCAGTTCCTATTTTATTATAAGCTATATTAGTTACTAAAACAGTTCTTGTACCAAAATGATTTTGAGCAATTGCCATTACTTTTGGACTAAAATTAGGTTCAATAACTTTGGTGTTTGAGAATAAATTATTTTCTGAGAAATTAAAATTAACTCCTGCATAACCTGAAAAAGCAGGAATAAATTGTTTCCATTTGAAACGGTGGTTGGCTTTCCAACTGTACAGGTTAGGTTTTTCTGGGCCATTTTTAAAAGGATCATAAAATAAAAATTTAGCTCCAAAAACTGTTTGACGCAAGGCACTTCTGTCAGTTGTTACACCAAATTGTTGATAGGCATCTTTTTGATATTGAATTTCAGCAATAACTTCTAATTCTTCCTTGAATAATCCCCATCGCATGGCAAAATCTGCATTATATCCTTTAGCTTTATACTTAAGATTTTCGTGATCTTCAGTTATATAATTTACTCCAGTTTCAGTTTGAAATACGCTTTTACCCACAGAAAAGGCCATCATTGATTTTCCTGGTCGGTTCGAGTTTACCTCGTCTGTATATTGCGCGTTACAAATTGACGATGCAATAAGTGATGCAAACAAAAATAGAGTAGCAGTTGCCTTCATATGTGTGTTTTAAAACCCAAATGTAAATATTTTATCATAATTTTAAGTATTAGATTTGATATATTCCTTATTTTTGACAAAAAAAATACAATTATGGATACTGCAAGTGTGCCGGGATTTATTAGAACTTTATTCTACATCATTTTGTTTTATTATTTATTTAAGTTCGCAATGAGATTGTTAGCACCTTATTTGATGCAAAAAGTCGCGAAAAAAGCAGAAGAACATATTAAAAAACAATTTGAACAACAGCAACAAAACTATCAATCACCAGAAGAAAATCGACAAGAAGTTCCTAAAAAGGAGAAGAAAGTTGTAGGTGATTATATCGATTACGAAGAAGTTGAATAAAAATTTTCCCCTTTCGGGGAATTTTTTATTTTTGTAGGATATTAATTTAAGAAGAAAAATGAAGAAATTAGAAAAATTTGCGCCACATGTATATGCCATTTTTGGTTTTATTGTAATTGCTGTTATTTATTTTTATCCAGTTTTATCTGGTAAGCAAATTTCACAATCTGATATCGCGCAATATACCGGTATGGCTAAAGAACAAAACGACTTTAGAAGCGAATACCACGATGAACCTTATTGGACAAATAGCGCGTTTGGTGGTATGCCAACGTACCAATTAGGAGCAAAATATCCTCATAACTACATTAAAAGCTTAGATAGTGCGTTACGATTTTTACCTCGTCCGGCGGATTACTTATTTTTATATTTCTTAGGTTTTTACCTTTTATTAATGAGTTTAAGAATCAAACCGCTGCAAGCCTTTTTTGGAGCGTTAGCTTTTGGTTTTTCTACGTATTTGATTATTATTTTAGGAGTAGGACATAACGCAAAAGCACACGCAATTGCCTACATTCCTATGATTTTAGCCGGAATTGTTTTCATCTTCAACAAACGTTATTTAGTCGGTGGAATTGTAACTATGTTAGCTGCTGGATTAGAAATTCAGGCGAATCACTTTCAAATGACCTATTATTTCTTGTTTTTATTTGCTTTCGTAATTGGATTTTACATTTACGATATCATCAAAGAAAAAGACTTCAAACATTTATATAAATCTTTTGCGATTTTAGGTTTAGGAGCGGTTTTAGCTGTTGGTGCGAATGCGACTAACTTATTAGCAACTGCAGAATATGCCAAATATTCAACCAGAAGCAATAGTGATTTAACTTTTGACGAAAACGGTAAAAAGAAAACCGATACTAACGCCATGAGTTATGAATATATCACACAATATAGTTATGGAGTTTCCGAAAGTTTAAATTTAATTGCACCCAAATTATTTGGAGGTTCAAGTTATGACGATTTAGGTGCCGATTCAGCTATGTATCAGTTTATAGTTGGGCAAAATGTTCCAGAAAGCGAAGCTAGAGAATTAGTCAAACAAATGCCAACGTATTGGGGAGATCAAATAAGTGTAGCAGCTCCAGCGTATATTGGAATTGTGGTGTTTTTCTTAGCGATTTTAGCTTTATTTTTAGAAAAAAGAAGAATCAAATACGCTTTAGTTGCTGGAGCGATTTTCTCTATATTATTATCTTACGGTAAAAACTTCGAACCTTTAACCAGTTTCTTTATTGATTACGTTCCGATGTACAATAAGTTCAGAGCGGTTTCTTCTATACAAGTTATTTTAGAATTATGTTTACCTGTTTTAGCAGCTTTAGGTTTAAACGCGTTTATTAATTCGGACGAAGAAGAAAGAAAAAAACCGTTGTTATATTCAGGCGCAATTGTAGGAGGACTTTTAATCGTTATTTTAATGGCGAATGGCGTTTTCACATTTTCTGGAGCCAACGACAAATATTACGCACAACAATACGGACCAGAAGTAATGAAAGTCTTGAAAGAAGATAGAGAAAGTATGTATTATACTACTATTTTCCGTTCTTTAGGATTTTTAGCTGCTGCTTTCGGAATATTATTTTTCTATACTAAAAAAACGTTCTCACAGTTTACAACGGTTGTGTTAGTTGGATTAGTAATGGTTATAGATTTATTTGTAGTTGCGAAAAACTATGTAAAAGCAGACGATTTTGTTTCTAAAAGTCAAATTGAAAGACCTTTTGGAGAACCAACCGAAGCAGATGCTCGTATTTTAGAAGATACGACACATTTCAGAGTTTTTGATGTAGATGGAAACATGAATAGTGCAAGAACTTCTTTTTATCACCAATCGATTGGAGGATATCACGCTGCAAAACCTAAGAAAATGCAAGAACTATTCGACTATCAAATTGCGAAAAACAATATTGAAGTGTTGAATATGTTAAATGCTAAATACATTTTACAATCCAATAAAGAAGGCATTCAACAAGCTTTAGAAAACCCAAATACCAACGGTAACGCTTGGTTTGTGTCGAAAGTAAAAGTGGTAAAATCTGGCGATGAGGAAATGAAAGCTTTAGATAATTTAAAAACTAAAGAAGAAGCGACTTATCAAGAAAATAAAATTGTAAAAGGAAAAAATGTTCCCTTTCAAACAGGTAAAGATTCAACTTCTACTATTGAGTTGATTTCATACAAACCAAATCATTTAAAATACGTTTCTAATAATTCTAAAAATGGTTTTGGAGTATTTTCTGAAATGTATTACGAAAAAGGTTGGATCGCTACAATTGATGGAAAAGATGCTGAAATATACAATGTAGATTACGTTTTACGTGGTTTACAAATTCCAGCAGGAAAACATACTATCGAATTTAAATTTGAACCACAAGTGGTAAAAACAGGAAGCACCATTGCTTTGATTTCAACACTTTTAATGCTTTTAACTATTGGTTTAGGTATTTTTTACTGGAGAAAACAGAATAAGAATCTGGCTGAGATAAAATAAATGCTTAATTTTGATACTTAAACTTTCAAAATGAATCAAATTAAAAAAAATAATAAGATTAGTAACTCCGAAAAAGAAAGAGTTTTGGAAGTTCAATCCTTATCTTATATTGAAAGACTAGAAAGACTAATGAAATTAATAGAACTATCATATCAATTAAAAACTGCAAAAATCATTCAAATTAAAAAATAATGATTCCTGAGGTATTTGAAATTTGGAAAAATCTAGATAAATATAATGTTGAATACATTACAATTGGTGGTTTTGCTGTCAATATGTATGGTTATACAAGAAATACTGGTGATGTTGATATTTATTTAAATGATACGGAAGAAAATCGGTTAAATTTCAATACAGCTTTAAAGAGCTCAGGTTTAATTGAATTCCCAAATGTTATAGAAATGCAATTTATTCCTGGTTATACAGATGTAAGTTTAGGTTTTGGTATGAGATTAGATGTTATGACATCAGTAAAAGGGTTGGAAAATATATCTTTTCAAGAACTAAGAAGTGATGCTACAATAGTTGAAATAGCTGGAGTTAAAGTTTATTTTCTTGATTATAAGAATTTAATTATATCTAAAAAGGCTTCAAATAGAACAAAAGATATTTTAGATATTGAAGAATTAAAAAAAATCAATCCAGAAAATTAAATTTCCTTGAATCCAAAATCAAACAAAGTTTTAATTATCACATATTATTGGCCGCCAGCAGGTGGACCAGGCGTGCAACGTTGGCTGAAATTCGTAAAATATTTGCCCGATTTTGGTGTAGAACCGATTGTATATATTCCAGAAAATCCGAGTTATCCTTTACTTGATGAGAAATTACTTTCTGAAGTTTCTGACGCAACGGTAATTCTAAAAAATAAAATCTTTGAACCGTATGCTTTAGCTTCCTTTTTATCTAAGAATAAAACTAAAAAGTTGGGCGCCGGAATCATTACGCAAAAGAAAAAGCAATCGTTTATCGAAAAAACTATGCTTTGGATTCGTGGTAACGTGTTCATTCCTGATGCACGTGTTTTTTGGGTGAAGCCTTCTGTGAAATATCTTAAAAAATACATTCAAGAAAATAATATTGAAACCATTATAACGACTGGTCCGCCTCATAGTTTGCATTTGATTGGTTTAGATTTAAAAAAGCAACTCAACGTAAATTGGATTGCTGATTTTCGTGATCCGTGGACAACCATTGGTTATCATAAAGAACTAAAATTATCAAAGTGGGCGAGTGCTAAGCACAAAGCTTTGGAAAAAGAAGTGATGAATACTTGTGATACGATTTTAGTCACTTCGCCAACCACAAAAACCGAATTTGAAAGTATTACGGATAAGCCAATTGAAGTCATTACTAATGGTTATGATGTGGAGAAAATCGAAAAGAAACCTTTAGACGAAAACTTCACGTTGGCACATATTGGTTCGTTTTTATCAGAAAGAAATCCACAAATTTTATGGGAATCTTTATCGGAATTAACTCAAGAAAATGAAGACTTTGCCAAACATTTTAAATTGAAATTAATTGGAGCAGTGAGTAAAGAAGTATTACAATCGATTTCAGATTTCAAGTTAGATGATTTTGTACAGAATTTAGGTTATGTTTCGCATGAAGAAGCTTTGGTGCATCAAAGAAGTTCACAAGTTTTATTGTTAATAGAGATTGATTCTGAGGACACCAAATGCATCATTCCAGGAAAACTATTTGAATACATGGTTTCCGAAAGACCCATTTTAGCCATCGGACCAAAAAACTCTGATTTTGAAAACATCATCAAACAGACAAATACAGGAGTTTTTTATCAATATAACGAGAAAATTGAGCTAAAAAATCAAATTTTGATCTATTTTAAGCAATATTTGGATAAAAGTCTAAAAGTTCATGCAATAGGTTTAGAACAATTTAGCAGAAAAAGTTTGACTGAAAAGTTGGCGAATATTTTAAGTAAAAAGGAAAAAGAGC
>CAYWVV010000045.1:0-22409 GCA_964461805.1 uncultured Flavobacterium sp. | reverse complement strand
TTCTCTCCGACTCCACAAAAAACCCTGTAAAACACTTGTTTTACAGGGTTTTTTATTTATGGTTGCCGTTTTTGTTGATTTATTTGGATTTTATATTTAGATATAACTTTTAATTATAAAAGTTCAATGTCTTGAAGTTTCCTACCTAAAATATCATCAGCAGCTAACTTTAAAAAGTCATCTTGAAGTCCTAATACTCTCAAAACATTAAAATATGCTCCCAATGCTACACCTGGATTTCCAGATTATATTAAGAAAAATTTGGAACGTGAAATAATAGCTCGTTCAGCAACTTGTAAAGTAGTCAACTTTCTTCTTTTACGAGCCAACTTTATATTTTCACCTGACTTTTCAAGAAGTAAATTGTACTTCGAGAATATAATTTGCTTTTTAGAGTTTGCTCACGAATTGTATTTCTTTCTAGAAAAAGAAAAAGTTTTGTCTTTTACAAAAAAAGGAAGATTTAAAATTATATTTTCGTAAATAAAATATGACTTTACGGATTTCCGTATTGAATACTCCCCAATTCACTATATTTTTACTGTCGCCTAAATTTCGGGTAATAGAAATGTTTATTTCTATAGTTTTTGAAAGCATTCTAACATAAAATTGTTAGATTTTTATATTTGAATTAATACATACATTATGGGGAAATTTTACAAGATTATTATTTTAAGCTGCTTTTTTGCTTTAACTAGCTTTAATCTTTATTCGCAACAAATTAATCTTATTCGTTTTAATAACTCGGCAAGCTACACTCCTGGTTCAGGTGTTTCTGTAATTATTAACCCAACTGGAGTTTTTGATTTGAATAACCAATTCATTTTAGAATTGTCTAATCCTGGAGGTGCATTTACTTCTCCAACATCTAACTAACTATAAATCAATTTAAAATATTGAAAAAATTAAGCAAAATGAATAAACTTTACACTCAAATTCTTCTGTTTTTAAATTATTTAACTGCATTTGGAATTACAACCTTACCACCAACAGCAACAATCTCGGGCGGAACAACATTGTGCCAAAATGCTACTGGAAGCGTGATAACTTTTAGTGGAAATGGCGGAACTGCTCCTTACACGTTTAATTATAATATAAATGGCGTTGCACAAACTCAAATTGTAACAACTGGAACTAATAACACGGTGACACTTCCAATAGTTACTTCTGCAGCCGGAACTTTTACTTATACTTTGGTTAATGTTTCGGATAGTACAACGCCAACAGTTGTAATTCCTCAGAATGGAAGTACGATTGTAAATGTAAATGCACCACCAGCAGTTAATTTTACTTTTACAAATAACAACTCTTGTTCAGGAACAGTAATTCAGTTTAGTTCTTCAGTAACTGGAACTGGTTCTTTTACTTATTTATGGGATTTTGGTGATGGAACACCAACATCAACAGCTCCAAATCCTAATCATACTTTTACTTCCTTAGGATGTGGCACGGCAACATTCAATGTGGTTCTAACCGTAACTAGTAACGGATGTTCAGTTTCAAGAACCAATCAAATTTTAGTCAAACAAAAACCAGATATAAATTTTTCTGATACTATTAACCCTTTTAACCCATTTAGTAATTGTTCAAACGCATCATCAAATCCAATTTACACGATTAATGTTGGAAATGCTTCTACTTCAACTTGTATTTCATCTTTTTCAATAAATTGGGGAGATGGTATTATTGAATCTAATGTAGTTTTTCCAATTTCTCATACATATAACTTTATTGGAGCATACTCTATGGTTTTAACAGCTGTTGGAAATAACGGATGTGTTAATACAAAAACTTTTATTATAAAAAATGTTTCCAATCCATTAGGCGGTTTAAATAGTCCAGGTTCTACACAAAATTTATGTGCTCCTACTACGAATCTACAGTTTTCTATTTCAAATTGGGGTTCTAATTCTCTTGATACAACTTATAACATTAATTATGGGGATGGTTCTCCTGCTTTAATATTAAATCAAAATCAACTGAATAGCTCAACATATTTTAATTCGACTAATCCTGCGTCTTCGTTAAATTATCCAATTCCACATACTTACATATCTAGTAGTTGTCCCGCAACAAGTTTTATAGTAACTCTTGATGTTACAAATGCATGCGGAACAACACCTTTTACGTTAGGAAATATTTCAATATTAACAAAACCAACTGCAAATTTTACTGCTCCACCAACTGGCTGCGTTAATTCAAGTATTACATTTAATAATACAACAATTAGTGGTTACGGTCAAAATTGTGTTCAAAGTTCAATTTACACATGGAATTTTGGTGATGGAACACCAACAATTACTACTCCACTTTCTCCTCCAACTAATATTAATCATACTTTTTCAACTGTAGGAACATTCACAGTAACTTTAACCGCTCAAAATGGGTGCGGAACCACAACAATTTCCAAAACCATCTGCATCGAACCACCATTAACGCCAACATTCACACTAAGCACAACAAATGGTTGCGCGCCATTATCAGTTACCGCGACAAATACAACAAACACAACCAACTCGTGCAATACTCCAACTTATCTTTGGCAAGTAACACATACTCCTTTATATTGTGCGAACACCACCGTTGCTATTCTAAACCAAACAACTGCCAATGCCAACTTTAATTTTGTAGAATCAGGTTCATATCTTATTAGATTAACCATGACGAATTCATGTGGCACCTTTAATTCAACACAAACAGTTATTGTTAAAAAACCACCAACAGCTTCCATAGCTGCACTATCATCTTTCTGCGGAAGTGCAACTATAAATCCAGTTGCAACGGTAACTAATTGCGCGCCTTCTGGCTCAACATTAACCTACGCTTGGAGTTTTCCGGGTGGGAATCCATCAACTTCTACTTCACCAAATCCAGGTCCAATAAACTATCCATCAGCTGGGAATTATACCGTTTCACTTATTGTTACCAACGAATGTGGTGCATCAAATACCGCAGCACAAACACTTGTTATAAATCAATCGCCAGTAATTACGAATACAAACTTAAGTCAGACCATTTGTTCTGGCACAGCAACAACTCCTGTAAATATAACAACCAATCCAGCTACTGTAACGTTCTCTTGGACAGCAACAGCAACGGCTGGAATTTCTGGATTTACGCCATCAGGAACTACAAGCACAATTCCAGCCCAAACAATTTCTACCACTAATACTAATCCTGGAACGGTTACTTATGTTATTACTCCAACCATTGGAACTTGTGTCGGAACAAGTGTGAATTATATTATAACTGTCAATCCTGCTGCACAAGTAAATCAGCCAGCAGCAGTAACTGTTTGTAATGGCAATACGGTAACTCCAAATAGTTTTACCACTAGTAATACTACAGCCGGAACAACATACAGCTGGACTAATTCAAATACAGGAATCGGACTGGCGGCTTCTGGTAACGGAAATATTCCAACATTTGCGGCAGTAAATGCAACCAATACGCCAATTAACGCAACTATTACAGTTACTCCTTCGTTTTCTGGCGGAAGTGCTATTTGTAGTGGTGTTTCAAGAACATTTATAATTACCGTTAATCCAACCGGTCAAGTAAATCAGCCAAATAATATAACAAATTGCAATGGTAGTAATGTTGCAGTAAGTTTTTCTTCATCTAATAGTGGTGGAACCACAAGTTACAGTTGGACAAATGATACTACGTCAATTGGATTACCATCTTCGGGTATTGGAAATTTAAATTTTACCGCTACTAACACAACTAACACTCCTGTAACAGCAACAATTACAGTTACACCAACGTACACTGTTGGAACTTTAAATTGTGTTGGAACACCCAAAACCTTCACAATTACAATTAATCCATCAGCTCAGGTAAATCAACCTACAGCAATTTCAGTTTGTAACGGAAGTACAATTCCAACAACAAATTTTTCTACACAAAATACTACAGGAACTACAACGTATACTTGGACAAATTCCAATCCTGCAATTGGATTAGCTGCTTCTGGAACTGGCGATATTCCAGCATTTACAGCGGTAAATAATGGTACTACAATTTTAAGTGCAACGATAATTGTAACTCCATCAATTCTAATAGGCACTACATCGTGCAGTGGAACAACAAAACAATTTGCAATTTCGGTTTTACCAAATGCGAATTTAGTAGCTACAACAAATAAAGTAATCTGCAACGGAACTACTTCACCAGCTATAACTTTTTCAAGTACAACAACTGGCGGAACAACGTCATACGGTTGGACGAATGATACTCCGGGTATTGGTTTAGCCGCATCTGGAAATGGAAATATACCAATTTTTACAGCAATTAACATCGGATTATCTCCAATTACAGCAACTATTTCTGTTACACCTTCATTCACAAATGGAAGTTTAACTTGCTCTGGTACGCCACAAACTTTTACTATAACTGTAAATCCATCAGCGCAAGTAAATACCATAAATAATATTGAAGTTTGTAATGGAAATACTATTACTGCAACAGTATTTTCAACTAGTAATTTAGTCGGATCTACAACTTATTCTTGGACTAATTCTAATCCATCTATTGGATTGGCAACAAGTGGAAACGGAACAATTCCAAGTTTTACAGCTAACAATACTACCACAGCAGCATTGATCTCAACTGTTACAGTTACACCAACTTTTACTCATTTGGGAGTTAGTTGTACTGGACCAAACAAAACGTTTATTATAAAAGTTAATCCTAGTCCAACTGCAACAATTACTGGATCGGTTAGTGTATGCTTAAACGCAACAAATCCTCAAATTACTTTCACTGGATCTTCCGGAAACGCTCCGTATACTTTTACTTATAATTTAAATGGTGGAACAAATCAAACAATTTCAACTACCTCTGGAAATAGTATTTCAATAAATGCACCTACGAATGTAGTAGGAACATTTACTTATAATTTAATTAATGTTCAAGATTCCAATGCTACATCTTGCTTAAATACTCTTTCGCAATCGGCAATTGTTACAGTAAATAACGCACCAATAATAAATTCTCAACCATTAACTACACAAAATATCTGTGTGGGTGGAACTATTGCGCCTTTAAATGTAGCTTATACAGGTGGTGTGGGAACTGCAACCTATCAATGGTTTAGCAACAACACTAATACGAACTCAGGTGGTACCGCTATTGCTGGTGCTACTAATGCTTTTTATACTCCTGCTGCTTTTACAACTACTGGAACCTATTACTACTACGCAACCATAACATTAAGTGGTAATGGTTGTGGTAACACTACTTCTAGTAATGCTGAAGTGGTAGTTATAGCTGACCCTGTTGTCAGTACTCAACCTTTAGCTACTCAAACGCTTTGTCAAAGTAGTACTCCAACAGATTTAACGATTAGTGTTTCTGGTGGTATTGGAACCATCTCTTATCAATGGTATAGCAATACAACTAATAGCAATATAGGAGGTACTATAATCGCCAGTGCAACTAATAGTACTTACACACCTCCTACTTCAACTGTAGGAACTCGTTACTATTATTGCATTGTTGCGCAAAGCGGTGTAGGTTGTAATGTAACTAGTGCCGTATCTCAAGTAATCATTGTAGCTGCTCCCGCTATTACTACACAACCTGCTTCTAGCTCGGTTTGTGAAAATGGGACACCTACTTTATTAACTGTAGCTTTTACTAATGGTACAGGAACACCTACTTACCAATGGTTTAGTAATACTAATAACAGTACTATTGGCGGAACTGCTATCGCTGGGGCTACTTCTCTATCTTACAACCCGCCTGCAACAGCAATAGGTACTTTGTATTATTATTGTGAGATTACATTTTCTTCTGGCGGTTGTACTAGCATACTTTCTAACATTGCTCAAGTGGTGATTAATCCTTTACCAACAGTATCTACTCAACCATTAACTACACAAAATATCTGTGTGGGTGGAACTATTGCGCCTTTAAATGTAGCTTATACAGGTGGTGTGGGAACTGCAACCTATCAATGGTTTAGCAACAACACTAATACGAACTCAGGTGGTACCGCTATTGCTGGTGCTACTAATGCTTTTTATACTCCTGCTGCTTTTACAACTACTGGAACCTATTACTACTACGCAACCATAACATTAAGTGGTAATGGTTGTGGTAACACTACTTCTAGTAATGCTGAAGTGGTAGTTATAGCTGACCCTGTTGTCAGTACTCAACCTTTAGCTACTCAAACGCTTTGTCAAAGTAGTACTCCAACAGATTTAACGATTAGTGTTTCTGGTGGTATTGGAACCATCTCTTATCAATGGTATAGCAATACAACTAATAGTACTATTGGTGGAGTACTAATTACTGGAGCTATCAATAATACATACACACCTATTTCTACAACTGTAGGTACACAATATTATTACTGTGTGGTTACTCAAAGTGGTGTTGGTTGTAATGTAACTAGTGCCATATCTCAAGTAATCATTGTAGCTGCTCCAGCTATTACTACACAACCTGCTTCTAGCTCGGTTTGTGAGAATGGAACACCTACTTTGTTAACTATAGCTTTTACTAATGGTACAGGAACACCAACTTACCAATGGTTTAGTAATACTACTAACAGTACTATTGGCGGAACTGCTATCGCTGGGGCTACTACTGTATCTTACAACCCGCCTGCAACTGCGGTAGGTACTCTTTATTACTACTGTCAGATTACCTTCTCTTCTGGTGGATGTACTAGCATTTTATCTAACACTGCTCAAGTGGTGATTAATCAAATCCCTGTCGTAAATAATGTAACTGCAATTATATGTAGTGGAGAACAATATATTTTTAATTCAACAAATTCAAATGATGTATTACCTGTTGGTTTACAATATAGTTGGAATTTAATATCAATGACGCCAGCTGGAACGGTATCAGGATCGGCAAATAATGGAACTTTACAAAATCAATTTAGTCAACAATTAGTCAACAATTCTAATGGTATTACAACATTAGTATATGAAGTTACCCCAATAGCTGGCATTTGTACAGGTAATCCATTTACTATTACGATTGAGGTGTATCCTAGACCAGATGTTACATTTGATCTTCCTATACAAACCATATGTAATGAAACAAATACATCATTAGTCACGCTAAATTCTAGTTTGCCAGGAAACATTACTTATAATTGGACTGCAACAATTCCAACAGGAATTACAGGGACCATCAGTAGTGGAACAAATATAATACCAGTACAAACTTTGATAAATAGTACCAATTTACCTTTAACAATTACCTATAGTGCAACAGCTACATTTAACAATAATGGTTCTTCATGTGAAGGAAATGTATATACCTATTCTATAACAGTAAATCCTACCCTTATTTCTTCCGGAGTAGTTTCAAATTATAATGGATACAATGTAAGTGTTTTTGGTGCAAACGATGGATCAATCAACCTTACTACAGTAGGTGGTTCGGGAACATATACTTATAGTTGGACTGGACCAAATGGATACACTTCAACAAATGAAGATATATCGGGGTTATTTGCTGGAACTTACACTGTAACAATTAATGATGGTTACTGTGCTCCTATAATCTTAACTTTCACGCTTACACAACCACCTGAATTACTTATTCAACCCGATTTAAATCTAACGATAAATTTGATTTGTTATGGAGATAATAATGGTGCTGTTGGAGTATTAATCACACAAGAATCTGTTCCTCCTTATGATTATGAATTATATAATAGTAGTGGCATACTCGTAAGTTCTATTATAGACTCTACTAATTTAAATCCTCAGTTTACAGGATTAATTGCAGGGATTTATTCACTAAAAGTTATTGATGCAAATGGAGGACAAAAAACAGTGACAGGACTTACAGTTACTCAACCTAACGATATTATAATAACAACAACCACTACTCCTATTACATGTTATGGAGCCAACAACGCCTCAATCACATTAACAGTAACTGGCGGAACTGGTCCATACCAAGCACAATGGGACAATTTAGCAACTGGGTTTTATCAAAATAATTTAGCTGCTGCTAATTATTCAATTTTAGTGACCGATAGCAATGGATGTACAAAAACAATTGTAGTAAATATTCCTGAAGCTCCTATTTTCACAATCAACCCTGTAGTTGTTAATATTTCATGTTATGGCGCAAATGATGGTAGTATTAATCTTAATCTAATAGGTGGAATTCAACCAATTTCATTAACTTGGAGTGATGGTAGTACTGCTGGTTTGGTACGAAATAATTTAGTTGCTGGCACCTATACAGTAACCATTATTGACTCAAAACCGTGTACAATTGTAAGAACTTTTATAATTATTGAACCACAATCTTTAGTTTTAAGTGCAAATGTTCAAAATGCATTAAATTGTAACAATGCTAATAGTGGAGCCATTAATTTATTAGTGTCTGGAGGTACTCCGCCATTTACCTATAGCTGGACAAATGGAACAACAACTGAAGATTTAATAAATATACCATCTGGAAACTATGCTGTTATTGTAACTGATTCAAGAGGATGTACAAAAACAGCACAATATAGTGTGAACCGCCCACTACCTTTAACTTTAAATGTAGAAACTGATACGAATGTTAATTGTGAAACAAGGGAAATTAGTCAAATTTTTAAAGCTCAAGTTTCTGGAGGAGTTCCTCCAATTCAATTAAGCTGGTCAAGTGGAACTGTCAGCGGTTCAAATAATGAATTCATGACTACAGACCAAGACGGACTGGTTGTTTTAACTGCAACAGATGCATTAGGATGTACAACAACCTACAGTTTAAACGTAGATATACCTGTTTTAGGAAATGCTTCATTTAATCAAACCTCAAATGGATATACTGCTTATGGGATATACTCCATTTTAGATCCGATACAATTTACAAATACCGCCACAGGGGATTATGTTAGTATTTTATGGAATTTTGGTGACGGAACATTTTCAAACGAAGAAAATCCTATTCATACTTATGTTCTTGAAGGAGACTATGTGGTAACGCAAACAGTGACCTATCCTTTTGGTTGTGTATATGTTCAAACCATAAGTTTACTAGTTGAAAAAGGATATTTACTTGTAGTACCAACGGGATTTACACCAAACAATGACTCTCTTAACGACACGTATCGACCTGTTACTAAAGGTTTAAAAAATGTTAGACTAACTATTTATGATACATGGGGATCTTTAATCTATTCAGAAACGGGAGATGTACTTCGCGGTTGGGATGGAACTATTAAAGGTGTTAATGCTGAAAACGGAAATTACCATTGTAAAGTAAGCGCAGATACGTTTTATGGAAGTATAATAGAAGCGGAGGAAACTTTTGTCTTAATTAAATAAGAATTATAAAAAAATGAAATTTAAATTATATATATTACTAATCTTTGTTAGTACTTTTATTGAAGTTAGGGCGCAAGACCCTGTATTTACACAATTTTTAATAGTTCCCGAATCTTTAAATCCCGGATTTACTGGATCTGCAAGTTCTTGGAATGCTGGAATCATCCACAGGAGACAATGGCCTGAAGGTAATAGACGAATTGATACACAATATGGATTTGCAAATAACTTGGTGACGGACAATCTAGGGATTGGAATAACTTTATTAAATCAAAATGAAACTTTCACAAATTATAACTATTTCAAATTTAATGGAGCCGTTTCATATCGAATAAATCTAAATTATAACTGGCGACTTAGATTAGGTTTAGAAGGAGGCTTTGGACGTAAAGATTTTAACTTTGGTAATGTACTATTAGAAGATCAGATTGACATTAATGATGGTTCAATATCAGGAAGTAGTATTGACCCAGGCTTTCTTAAAAATAATAATCAAATAAATTTTGTAGATTTTTCTTTTGGAGTAGTAGTCGATGAAGAAAATGCTTGGTTTGGAGCTGCTTTAAAACACTTAAATCGTCCCAACATTTCTTTTCTTGAAAATGGTAATGTGCCTTTAGATTTGTTCTTATCTGTACATGGTGGTTATTATTTTGCTTTAGATAATTCGCCAACTATGATTTTACCTGCAGATACAGATTTATTAGTATCTTTTAACTACATGAGACAATCTCAATTTAACCGATTAGACATTGGTGCTTCTTTAGAAATGAATACATTTTCTTTTGGAGTTATAGCCGCTACAAACCCTGAAGGAAGAAGTACTAATAGTCATATTGTTACTTCTCTTAATCCTTTTATTTCTATGAGAGCTGGAGAATTTAAATTTGGATATTCGTATGATATTAACACATCAAGATTTGGCCAAAATCAAGGGGTTCATGAACTCACCTTGACTTGGCAGTCCAAATATACTTGTAGAAATTGTGAAAATTATAGAATGAAACTAAAAGATATTAGATGGTAAAATAAAAAAAGGCTAAAGAAATAATGATTTGATACTATTTCTTTAGCCTTTAAATTTCAGATGAATTGATTATTATAATTACTCTTTTAAAATCTCATCTTTATAAGATTCTTTTTTTTTTAGTTTTATAGTTTGTGTCTTTATATTTCAGTAAACTATTATCTTTTATCTTTCATTTTTAAATATTTAATATGGTGTACATTTAAGGATGAACCAATGGAACATAAAATTCATTTTGAATCAAATACTTCTTCCGATTTAATTTTAAAATCTATTAGTTATTTGAGCCAAAAATTGATTTCATGTTTATCCTAAACCATATAAACATCTAGTATAACACTTAGTTTATTATTTTTAAACTATTGGAATACTCAAACTAAATTGAGCGCCTTGGTTGTTATCACTTGAAATAGTAATACTACCATTTAAAACTTCTAAACGTTCTTTTATGTTTTTCAAACCAATTCCGTCAGTTGTTTTAGAAACCACAAATCCAATGCCATCATCAGTAACTGAAACATAAAGTATGTTATCAATTGCTTTAATTTTTAATGTACATTTTTTTGCTTTTGAATATTTATTTACATTCAAAAACAACTCTTGTAAAATTCTATACACATTAATTTTTACTACAGAAGAATAAGTACTCCAATCAATAGTTCCCTCAATATCAATAAAAAATTCTGTATCAGAAATTATAGAATTAGATTTGATTAAATTTTCTAACAAAAATGTAAAATCAGTGTTATTAAAATTGTTTTCTGCACTTAAATCATGAGATAAACTTCTTATTTCAATTTCTATTTTTTGCAATTCCTTTACTAAAACTATCCTTTTTTCTTTAGACTCTGTATCATCAAATTGATTTAGAAATCCTAAATTTAATCGCACACCGTAAATCTGATTCATAATACCATCGTGTAGTTCTTTTGAAATACGATTTTGTTCATTTTGTTTAGCGTTCACTAATTCAATTTGAAATTCATTAGTCAGTTTAAATAATTCTTGATCCGCAATGTTTTTCTGTTCTAAGAGAAACAATTCTTTTTTTAATGAAATTTTATGTCGAATATAAATAATTAAAAGAAAAAAAATAATAGAAATAATTATAGCCAAAACTAAGACTACATTCCGATAAGATAATATTTTATTTTCATCTTCAACTTGGCTAGTTTCAAATTCAATTCTGGCAAACTTATCACTACTAGCGCGTTGTTTTTTAACAATACTATCACTAATACGTACATATTCATTTTTATAAAATGTAGCTCTTTTAGGATCTGTAATGGCTAAAAAATTAAGCGTTTTAAGTTCTTCATTACCACTTTTCAATTGTTTTGATAACCGTAATGCTTCATTAAATAATGCGTTGGCTTTTGCAGTATCTTTTACTAATAGATGATATTCTCCAAAGTTGATAATTTTATACAAATAACTTTGTGAATCTTCTTTTTTATTAGAGAATAACAAGGCTTCATCATAATATTTTCTTGCCTCTTTAAAATTGCCACTTTTCATTAAAGAAAAAGCAAGATTACCAACTACAGTACCATATAGTTTAGAGTTTTTCGATTTTAAGTCATCTGAAAGAATATTTTTTAAGTTAGCTACTGATCTTGAATATTGCTTTTTTTTATCATACACATTACAAATATCAATCGTATTAACTAATTTGTAATCAAAAATTTGTTCGAGATTATCACCTAACCTTTGCAGTTTAATTAACACTAAAGCTGCTTGATTAAAATAATATAAAGCTTTGTCATATTCTTCTAATTCGGTATGATTAGAGCCTTGCAATGAATTACACATGTATTTCAGTTCTAAGTTCTTACCATTCTTTAAATAATTCAAAGACTTTATTACTTCAATCTCACTCTCTGTATAATTTCCCTCATAAAACAATAAATAGGCTTTATTATAATGTACTTTAGCTAAACGATCATCATTTTTTAAAAGCTTAAAAATTTTTTCTGATTCTTTATAGTAAAAATAAGCACTATCTTTTTGAAAACTTTCATAACAATCACCCATATAATATAAGGATCTTCCCATACTAAACGAATCTTTGTTTATTAAGGCATCTTGATAAATAGAATTACTAACTTTAAATGAGGATTTATTATCATTTAAATTATAATATTCAGATGCGATTTTAAATAGATTATTTTTTTTTAAGGAGTCACTTTTAGAATCATTAATTACTAAAAGTATTGAATCCAGATAATGCTTTCTTAAATCTCTAGAAAAAGAAGTAAATTTAGAATCAAATAAAATTTCATCTGAACTAATAGCATGCTTTTTCTCACATGAGAATAACAATAAAATAAATAAGCAGAATATATTTTTCAATTAGTTTAGTTTTTAACAAAAATAAAAAAACTATGCTAAGCATAGTTTTTTTATTTAATAAATTAAAATATTATTAATCTTTACCTTTTGGCTTTGCAGGTTCTCCCTCAACAATTGTGTCTTCTCTTGCAAAGGAATCTAGCGAGTCAAAGTTTTTGGTTGGATTGTTTGTAGTAAAAGTGGTTTCATCGCTATCTGAAGAACAAGAAGTTAACAATAAAGTAATAGCGATTGTTGCAATAAAAGTATACGTTTTCATAGTTTTGTGTTTTAAATTTTATACTTATTTTTGGTTGTTTATATTTAATTAAAATTAAAAAATGAAAAACAAAAAAAACCACAATTCACTGCTTTATAAGTGATTGACCACAACACACTAGTAACTAACAATCTTTTATTAGTGAATGACCTATTCCTTAAAATTTACCAATTCTTTTAATAATTGCATCAATGTTGTCTCTGTACGATCTTGAAAAGGGAACTTTATAAATATTATCAAAAAGAAAACAATCAAATTTGCCTAAATTTATACGTGTGACAAATTTTATGTTTACAATAAAACTATGATGTACTCTAAAAAAGTAAAATGGTAGTTGTCCTTCAAAATATTTCATTGTTTTAAAACCTGAAATAACTTTTCCTGATTGCAAGTAAAAATCAGTTGTATTATTGTCGGCTTTTAAATAAACAATTTCATCTAAAGGAATAAAATGATAATCCCCGTTAGATTTAATACATAATTTTTCATTGGTAGTATCTTTATAAAATTTAATAAACTTCAATACTGCTTTTCGCAATTCTGATGGAATAAAAGGAGTTAAAACATAATCCATTACACCATGCTTCAAGGCTTTATAAGCATAGTCTTCTGTCTCATTAAAAGCTATAACATAAGGTAGCCTATCAACATATTGCAAAACGTTTACTAACAAATGTAACGGGATTTCGTTTGAAAATTTAAAGAAAATAAGTTGTGGTTTTTTCTCTAAAATTAAATCAATAGCTGCATCATATGAAGCACTCATTCCTATGCATAACAACTCATTAAACTCCAAAAATCTATCTGTTTCTTGAGTTAAAGTTTCAGTTGCATCAATTATTATATAGGAAATTACCACTATTTAATTAAATTTGATGCAATTTAATACCATTTCGTTAAACAATTTTACGGTTTTTGGCACTAATACTTACGGTTATGAAAAAATTAAAAACTTTTACAATTTTAGTAGTGGACGACCATCCTTTTACTTCAGATGCGTACATTAATTTAATCACTAAAGCAGAAGAAAATCATTCGTATACCTTTTTAAAAGCTACTAGCTGCGAAATGGCATATAAAGCAATTGAAACTTCAATAAAAGCGAATAAAAAAATTGATATGGCCTTGTTGGATATTAATATTCCAGCCTTCGAAAAAGAGAAATTATTTTCAGGTTCTGACGTAGCGCTTATTGTTCGTGAGAAATTTCCAATGTGCAAAATTATTATGTTAACCATGCATAGCGAACACCTTATATTAAACAAAGTACTTAAAACAATCAATCCAGAAGGTTTTATTTCTAAAAACGATATTGATTTTACTACTTTTCCAAACATCTTTTTTAAAATAAAAAATAATGAAAATTATTTCAGTCCTACTATTACTCAATCTTTACATGAATTAATGCACAATACTGTAAATTGGGATGCATATGATACCCAAATTATTTTGTTGTTAGAAAAAGGCATTCAAACCAAAAACATACCTGAATATATAGACTTAGCATTAAGTACAATCGAAAAACGTAAAGCTAGTATTAAAAGGCAATTAGGCAATCAAAAAATTACTGATGAAGAGCTAATTACCATCTGTAAAAAGTTAAATTTGATATAAATTTTACTACCGTAAGTATTAGTGCCAAAAACCGTAAAATTTATTTCAAACTATAGAGTAACTTTATACTTATTCTATAAACTATGGCTGTTGGTATATATATTTCTGGTTTAGAACACACTACAGATAATGAAACTGTAGAAAAATATGCTACTCGATATGTAAAAGAGCTAGAGAATGCTACTTTTGAACAAAACTACTATACCAAAATTGAAAAAATTTATTTCAATAAAAACCAAAGTAGTTTAGTCATAAAAATTTTTGAACACGCGAAAGAAACCGAAAAATCTGAAACAGACAAACTAGTATATAAATTATATGATTTTGGATATAGCGAACTACTCCACCAAAACTACCATAACAAAAGTCTATTAAGTAAAAACTTAAGCCTATTCCTATTGGTTCTTAGAAGATTTCCAAGCATACTCGTAAATCTTTTTAAAAAATCAACTTTTAAAAAAGGTGGAAAAACTGTATTTATGTTTTTTATTTTCTTAATTATGTCATTGGCTGTTTTATCCTTATTACCCTTATTAATAATGACATTTGACAGCACTATTGCAGTTGAAAATTTCAATACTTTCGCTCCTAAAAATGGATTAGAATTAGCCATAAAATATGGTATTCTTCTTACTATTACTTTTATTTTATTCATGCCTGAGTCGAATATTATACTTACAAAAATCGCAGCTGAGTGTATAACCTTAGAAAACTACATTCAAAATAAAGAACAAATACTTGAGATTAGAAAAAATCTTAATGAACTAATAGCTTATATCTCCAAACAAGAAGCAAATAAAAAAATTCATTTTCATACTTATAGTTTCGGAAGTATTATTGCTTTGGACACGCTGTTTCCAATTGATTCAGAACCTAGTAAAAACATTCAAAACCGAGTGAACTTATTAGTCACCATAGGTGCACCGTATGAGTTTATTACGAATTACTATCCCAATTTCTACAGAAACAGAAATGATCTAATGACTAAAAAATTGCAATGGATCAATGTCTATTCTTTATTAGATGCTTTTGGTAGCAACTTTCGATACGATAATAAAGCAGGTGAAGCCAATTATGGTATACTAAACAACCCAGAAATTCCAATAAATATTAATTACGAAACTACCCATAAATTCAATCACTCCATTTTCAATTTTTTAGTACTAAAGCAAATCTACATGCACGAATCGTATTGGGACGATTCGAAATCAGGGCAATCTTGCACGAGATTAATTTTCTTTAAAATGAAGGAAATTGGCCAATGGTCGGCTGCTTAAAATTGAAATAATAAAAACCCTGTAATTTATTTTATAGGGTTTTTTACTGAAATTTTAATGCTCTGTTTTTATTCAAAATTAATACTTCACTATGTTTCATATTATAGCACTTAAAAAGAGGAATCTTACAAATAAATACCAAAATAATATAAGGATTAACCAACCTATATTTTGTAAATTGCCTATAAGAAATAATCTGAATTTTATACTTTATACATATGAAAAAAATAATCTTTTTAGCCGTAATAATGGCATCTGTAATGATTTCCTGTAATCAGAAAAACAATGAAAACTCCACCAATGTTAACAAAAAAAAGGATAATGATGGCATGACAATGGAAATGGATTCTATGGAAATGGAAATGGATTCTATTGAAATGAATAACGATTCAAAAACGTTTGCTTGCTCGATGCATCCAGAAGTACATGGCAAATTAAATGACACCTGCCATAAATGTGGAATGAAATTAACGGAACCTGTTGAAAAATAAAAAGTAAAAAAACACTATAACAGTATGAAACTATACATCAAAAACATGGTTTGTAGTCGTTGTAAAATGGTGGTGAAGTCCGAGTTAGAAAAGCTCGGGCTTCACTTATTTTCTGTAGAATTAGGAGAAGTTGAAACCACTACAAAAATCTCAGATTTACAAAAAAAAGAAATTGCCCAACAGTTAAAATTATTTGGATTTGAACTAATTGATGATAAAAAAAGTAGAACAATCGAAAAAATAAAACTTCTAATAATCGATTTAGTACACCAAAAAAATAATGAAATCTACACCAATTTGTCAGATTATATTGTGAGTCATTTATCACAAGACTACAATACCATTAGTAATTTATTTTCGGAAGTAGAAAATACTACTATTGAAAAATACTTTATTCTTCAAAAAACAGAAAAAGTAAAAGAATTATTGATGTATGATGAAATGAATTTAAGTGAAATCGCCTTTCAATTAAAGTATAGCAGTGTGGCCCATTTAAGTAATCAATTTAAAAAAGTCACGGGATTTTCCCCTACGTATTTCAAACAACTCAAAAACAATAAACGCAAGCAAATTGAAGATTTATAAATGTTGTAAATCAAACCCAGAATTGTGTAACTAAACAAAATAACTGTTTTGGAAATTTGTAGTATAAAATTTTAAAGATGATACATACTTATACTATTACAGGAATGACTTGCGATGGATGTCGTACTAAAGTTGAAAAAACACTAAATACTATTGTTGGAATTGAAGCTAAAGTAACATTGAATCCACCAACAGCAACTATAACTATGGAGCAACACATTCCAACAAAACAGTTGCAAGAAGTGTTAGCGGCTGCTGGAAAACACACCATAGAAATGACTAATGGCGAAAATCCACAACCTAAAGTTACAGCTGAACCAAAGGCAAAATCGTGCTGCTCCACTCCTTCTCATAGCGATAAAAAGGAAATACGTACACCAAGTGATGCCAAAGGAAAATACTATTGCCCTATGCATTGCGAAGGCGAAAAAACGTATGATAAAGCAGGAGATTGCCCAGTTTGTGGAATGCATTTAGTGAAAGAAGCAGAATTAACTACCACCAAAACTTTGTATACGTGTCCCATGCATCCTGAAGTTATTCAAGAAACTCCGGGTTCTTGTCCAATATGCGGGATGGATTTAGTACCAATAGCACCCAGCGATAGTGAAGAAAACAAAACCTATTTAGATTTGCTTAAAAAAATGAAGATTGCTACACTTTGCACGCTTCCTATTTTTATAATTGCCATGATGGAAATGGTGCATAACAATCCGCTACTCCTAATAATGGATAGTAACAAATGGAATTGGGTTCAATTCTTCCTTTCCATTCCTGTTATTTTCTATGCTGGTTGGATGTTTTTTGTGCGTGCTTGGAAATCCATAATCACCTGGAATTTAAACATGTTCACATTAATTGGAATCGGAACAGGAGTCGCTTTTTTGTTTAGTATCCTTGGCATGTTGTTTCCAAATATCTTTCCCGAAGAATTTAAGTCCGAACACGGAACCATTCACTTGTATTTCGAAGCTGCAACCGTAATTATTACTTTAGTTATGTTAGGACAATTGCTCGAAGCCAGAGCGCACAGTCGAACCAGCGGAGCCATAAAAGAACTATTAAAATTGGCGCCAACTGAGGCAATTTTAGTAATTGATGGAAACGAAAAAGTAATCTCTATTCACGATATTAAGAAAGGCGATTTATTACGAGTAAAACCAGGAGATAAAATCCCAGTTGATGGAAAAATAACCGATGGCGAAAGTAGTATCGACGAGGCTATGATTACAGGTGAACCGATTCCAGTTGATAAAAAGAAAGACGATAAAGTCATTGCCGGAACCATTAATGGAAACAAAACATTTGTGATGATGGCCGAAAAAGTAGGTTCCGAAACCTTACTTTCTCAAATTGTGCAAATGGTAAACGATGCTTCTCGTTCCAGAGCACCCATTCAAAAATTAGCGGATAGCATTTCAAAATATTTTGTCCCAACTGTAGTTTTAGTTGCAAGCATTACCTTTTTTATTTGGTTAAAATTTGGTCCAGAACCTAGCTTGGTTTACGGATTTATAAATGCAATTGCTGTATTAATTATTGCTTGTCCTTGTGCATTAGGTTTAGCAACACCCATGTCTGTGATGGTTGGAGTGGGCAAAGGCGCACAATCTGGTGTTTTAATAAAAAATGCAGAAGCCCTAGAAAACATGAATAAAGTAAATGTGCTTATCACAGATAAAACCGGCACAATAACTGAAGGAAAACCATCTGTGGAAAAAATTTATTCGACCAATAACAACGATACTGATTTATTACAAAGTATAGCTTCCTTAAACCAATACAGTGAGCATCCTTTAGCGCAAGCCGTAGTCAATTTCGCGAAAGCTAAATCCATTTCATTAACTGAAGTCAAAGACTTTGAAGCCATTTCAGGAAAAGGTGTAATTGGAACAGTGACAAATAAAAAAGTAGCTTTAGGAAACAAAAAACTAATGGAACAAGTTAAAGTAACCATTGATGAAGCTATCGAAAAGAAAATTATTGCCGAACAAAAACTTGGAAAAACCGTTTCCTATATTGCTATAGATGGAATTGCTGTTGGTTTTGTATCTATTTTCGATGCGATTAAAGAATCAAGTGCAGCTGCTATAAAAGAACTTTTACGTCAAGGTGTAGAAGTAATTATGATGACTGGAGATAACGTGAATACAGCGAAAGCTGTTGCCGAAGAACTAAATCTAACTTCTTATAAAGCAGGTTGTTTACCAGAAGATAAACTTAACGAAATAAAAAAATTACAAGCGGAAGGCAAAATTGTAGCCATGGCTGGAGATGGAATTAATGATGCTCCAGCATTAGCAAAAGCCAACATCGGAATTGCTATGGGAACGGGAACGGATGTAGCGATTGAAAGTGCCAAAATCACTTTAGTCAAAGGAGATTTACAAGGCATCGTGAAAGCTAAAAATTTAAGCCATGCTGTGATGAAAAATATCAAGCAAAATTTATTCTTTGCTTTTTTCTATAATGTGTTAGGCGTGCCCATTGCCGCAGGGATTTTATATCCATTTTTTGGAATCTTATTATCACCTATGATTGCCGCTTTAGCCATGTCATTAAGTTCCGTTTCTGTAATTGCGAATGCACTTCGACTACGAAGTTTAAAACTTTAAATAAAATGAAAAAAATAATTCAACTCGTCTTCTTGCTCTTCTTTGGAATTTTCGCTCAGGCACAATCTAAAAATACAACGCAAGAAACGTTTTACACATGCGTGATGCATCCAGAAATCCACGAAAAGAAACCTGGAAAATGTCCAAAATGTGGTATGGCATTGGTGAAAGAAAAAATAAAAACCACCAAAAAAGAAATTAAAAAAAAACCAACTGCAACCAAAACCCCAAACACAACTCCTAAAAAAGAAGTTTCTGAACCAATTAAACAAACGCCTAAAATTGCGGAAAAGCCAAAAGACCAACCAACTTTCGAAATTATAACGGTAACAAAAACCATCTCAAAAACCGTTCGATACGATTTATATGTTCGTGATACAATTGTAACTATCGGAAATAAACCCAAAAGAGCTATTGCTGTAAACGGACAAATTCCAATGCCTACTTTAACGTTCACTGAAGGCGATATGGCAGAAATTTATGTACATAATGAATTGAAAGAAAGTACTTCTTTACATTGGCACGGCTTATTTTTACCCAACAAAGAAGATGGTGTTCCAAATTTAACGCAAATGCCTATTGAACCAGGTAAAACGCATAAATACACTTTTCCAATTATCCAACATGGAACCCATTGGTATCATAGTCATTCCGGATTACAAGAACAAATTGGAATGTATGGATCTATGATTTTAAACAAAAAACCAGAAGACGAAACTTTCAGAAATGGGATTGACGATTTACCAACCATTCCAATAATTTTAAGCGAATGGACAAATGTCAAACCCGAAAATGTCCATCGCATGTTACACAATGCTACGGATTGGTTTGCCATCAAAAAAGGAACGACTCAAAGTTATGCTGAAGCCATCCAACAAAGACATTTCAAAACCAAAATAACAAACGAATGGAAACGCATGAACGCCATGGATGTGAGCGATGTCTATTACGATAAATTTCTCATCAATGGTAAAAATGAAAGCCAACTTTCACAATTTAAAAGTGGTGATAAAGTCCGATTGCGCATATCTAATGGTGGCGCATCAACCTATTTTTGGCTTACGTATGCAGGCGGAAAAATTACAGTTGTAGCCAATGACGGAAACGATGTAGAACCGGTTGAGGTGGATAGATTACTCATCGCTGTTTCTGAAACGTATGATGTAGTAGTAGAAATTCCGGAAGAAAATACAACTTTTGAATTTTTAGCTACGTCTGAAGATCGAACCAAATCGGCATCCTTATTTATTGGTAACGGAATCAAACAATTGGTTGCTCCACTTCCAAAATTGAAATATTTTGAAGGGATGAAAATGATGAACAGCATGATGAAAATGAATGGCGATTTGGATGATATGGGCATGAAAATGTCGTACAATCAAATGGACATGAACATGGTGATGTATCCAGAAATTACCGGTGAAGCAGAAGTGAAAAGTGAGATGAAAATGTCTGAACAAGAATATAACAGCAATGAACTTTCAGAAATAACTACTTTAAACTATGCGATGCTGAAGTCGCCAACTAAAACCACTCTTCCAAAAGATGTACCTGTAAAAGAATTACGTTTTGAATTATCTGGAAACATGAACCGTTATGTTTGGAGTTTAGACAATAAAGTGGTTTCTGAAACAGATAAAATCCTCTTTAAAAAAGGTGAAAATGTGAGAATCACTTTGTATAATGGTTCCATGATGCGCCATCCGATGCACTTACACGGACACGATTTCAGAATTTTAAACGGTCAAGGCGATTATGCGCCTTTAAAAAATATCCTCGACATCATGCCAATGGAAACAGATGTAATAGAATTTCACGCGAATGTAGAAGGCGATTGGTTTTTTCATTGCCATATTTTATATCACATGATGGCAGGAATGGGTCGGGTTTTTACCTATGAAAATCAAGCACCAAATCCACTAATTCCAAATCCGAAGTTAGCGAAAAGAAAACTATTTGCAGATGACAGAGCCTTCCATTTAATGGCTGAAAACGATTTTGCCACCAATGGAAATGATGGAATGGCAATGATAAGCAATACCCGTTGGAATATTGGTACAGAATGGCGTTTAGGTTATACGAATCACCACGGTTATGAAACAGAAACACATATTGGAAGATATATTGGCAAAATGCAATGGTTGATGCCGTTTGTAGGTTTCGATTGGCGGTATAGAAAAATGGATGCCGGCGAAATGGAAAAAAATCTTTTCAACCAATCCAATACAAAAGACAATCGTGCGGTTTTGAGTGCAGGTATAGAATACACTTTACCAATGTTAGTAAAAGCCCAAGCGGAACTATTTACAGATGGAAATTTCAGATTTCAATTTGAACGAATGGACATTCCAGTTTCCAAAAGAATACGAATGGACTTAATGTGGAATACAGATAAAGAATACATGACAGGATTACGATATATCATTAAAAGAAATTTTAGTGCCAGAGCGCATTATGACAGTGATATGGGTTTTGGAATTGGGGCTTCCCTGAATTATTAGTACCCTCATAAAATTCCTTTCATTCTGAATAATTCTGCTATAAGCTTAACTTCGGGTTTACTTGTAAATAGTTAAACACATAGGCTCATAGATTGGATTGCGGGTAAAGACGCTCCGCTCAAAATAGTTCCCATTAGTTGGGTACATGGATTTGGCGGATTGTTTTTTTATTGTATTGTGGTGTGAGATTGGCGCGGATTTTTGAAAATCTAAAGATTTTGTATTGCGTATAGTTTGTCATTCCGACCTTAGGAGGAATCTCATAATCAACTTCCGCAATCTTACCCTCAAACTTGTCATCCTATAAGAATCTCACGTAAACGACTTCCACAATCTTACCCTCAATCTTGTCATCCTGTAAGGATCTCACGTAAACTACTTCCACAATC
>CAYWVV010000044.1:0-22658 GCA_964461805.1 uncultured Flavobacterium sp. | reverse complement strand
TGTCGCCGCCTTCTTTTATTAAGAGGCTATCTGAAAAGATAGCCTCTTTTTTTTTGTTATATGTGGCTTAATTGATGTTTTTTACAGAATGTCCACTGGACATTCTCCTCTTAATATCAAATGCCGCCTTCTTTTATTAAAGCCTCAATCTTTTAGATTGAGGCTTTTTTTTACCAATATGTCGTCCCGATGGGACTTTTTTTGTTTATAATAATGTATGTCTTCTGAAAATGAATGCAAATTGGGAAGCTTTTAAAAGTAAATGCCGCCTTCTTTTAAAAACCCCTTTCTTTAGTTGAGTTATATGTCGTTCCTACAGAATGATATTTTTGTTTATAGCAGTTTTTATCTTCTGAAATTCTATGCGTTAGTGGGTGGAGTGGCATCCTTTTTTTTGTTGCTTACCTGTTTTTCTATCTCAAAACTAAAACCTCCTGCAACAAAATAAAAGATATAGCGCAACACACGACCTGGTTGTAAGATTTAATATATGGAAAAAGGAATACTTGTGCAAACAGGGAACGCTCAAGAAATCAAGTGAATAACTTAATTTTATTTTTATTTTTGAATCATTTAATAATAACTATAATGTGTAAACAAGGCAGAATTAGTGTTTCATTTTCTTTTTTTATACAGTTATAGGATATTTTGGATACTCCTAAACTTAATTGTATTTTTGAGTAATATTAATATATTAGATGAAAATTAAAGTAATTATTGTTGATGATGAAATGCATGCGCGAAGTTTTCTTAGGAAATTTTGTGAACGTTATCATTCTGATACTATTGATGTTTTGGAAGAATGTAGTTCAGTTGAATCTGCAGTAAGAGCAATAAAAAGATTTCAACCAGATTTAATATTTTTAGATATTCAAATGCCAGATGAAAATGGTTTTGAACTTTTAAAGTATTTTGATAAAATTAATTTTGAAATTATATTTACTACAGCTTATAAAGAATATGCTATTCAAGCTATAAAAAAAAGCGCCTTAGACTATTTAGTTAAACCATTTAGTACAGAAGATTTTAATATTGCTATTTCACGTTATATTTCAAAAAAGAATATAAAAATCGATTTTGACAGGTTTAAATTGTTAACTGAAAACATTAATAATCAGTTTGTAGATAAACAGAGAGTTGTTTTTCCAACCAAATCTGGTTTTGAAGTAATTCAAGCTAATTCTATAGTTTATTGTAAGTCTGATGGTTCTTATTCGAACATTGTTACCATAGATAAAGAATATTTTACTTCTAAATCTTTAAAAGAAATTAGTGAAGTTTTAGTGGATGCCAATTTTATTAGAATCCATAAAAGTTATTTAGTTAATAAAAATTACATAAAGAGTTTTAAATCTGACGAGTATAAGTTAGATTTAATTATAGGGGAATCCATTCCTGTTTCTGATACTTTATTCACTAAAAAGAAATTAATTGATGCGATTTCTTCTTAGTCTTTTTTTATTTGTTTTTACAGCTGCTTTTGCTCAACAATATCCATCAAAAAATTATACAACTTCTGAAGGTTTACCAAATAATGCTGTCAGATCCTTGTTTGTAGATAAAGATCATGTACTTTGGGTGGGTACAGAAAATGGCGTTTCTCGTTTTATTAATGGTCAGTTTTATAGTTTAGGTGAAGAAGATGGTTTAGGTCATAATAGTTGTTGGGATATTTCTCAAGATGCTGATGGGAATATGTGGTTTGCTAGTTATGGTGGTGGAGTGAGTAAATTTGATGGAAAGAAATTTACAATTCTAACTACTAAAAATGGATTACCAGCTGATAAAGTCAGAAAAGTATTTTCGTATAAAAACCATATTTACGTTGGTACAGAACAAGGAGTTTCCATTATTGATATCAAATCAAATAAAATTACTACTCCAAAAGTTCCTAAAACAAAGGAAGATTTCATTTGTATAGATTTTTTTGTATATCAAAATGAAGTGTATTTTATTAGTGTTTTTGATGGTGTTTTTAAAATTGTTGAAAGCAAAAATTCCACTAATATTGAACCTGTATATTTAGGGATTAACTTTTATAGTGCTTTTTTAGATCTTCAAGATTTATACTTAAGTAAGGAAGGTTTCGTAGAAAAATTTAATATTGAGCAGTTATTTTCTAAAAATGCTCAACCCGTTCATTTTGGTAATTCAATTATTTATCAATAC
Organism: uncultured Flavobacterium sp.; assembly: GCA_964461805.1. Lineage (GTDB taxonomy): Bacteria > Bacteroidota > Bacteroidia > Flavobacteriales > Flavobacteriaceae > Flavobacterium. The sequence goes on along the minus strand of CAYWVV010000044.1, from coordinate 20,489 downwards.
GCTAAAGTCCAAAATTCTTTACTTTTTGCAGCTGCAGATGGAGTGTACAATCCGGATGGTGGTTTGTATAAAATTGAAAAAGATAAAATGATTAATTTTTCCAATGCATTTGGTATAGATTCAAAAAAGATTTTAAATGTTGTATATGATAAATTAAGAAATGTACTTTATGTAGGTTCAAATGATAAAGGGATTTATGAAATACGATTAGATACTACCATTCAATATGAAAATTTTAAAAATTTATCTATTGTTGATTTCGAAATTCTAGATCAATCTAAATTTGTATTACATAATCAGGGTATTTCAGTATTAAATTCTTCGGATAAAATAACTGCTGCAATATCTTTAAATGATTTTAAAAATTTTCAATCTAACTATATCAAGATTCACAAAACAAAATGCAATACGAATTATAGAGAATCACGTGATTTTGAATTGAATTTTAATATAAAAGCCAACGAAATTGTTTTTTATGAGTTAGTAAAGAACAAAAATTCTGTTTGGGTTGGAAGTAATTTAGGGATTTTTGAAATGAATTCAAAAGCTCAAATTATAAATTATATTCCAAAACATAGTTTAAAAATTGGTTTCACTTCAGATCATAAATTTATAGAAACTATTACCTATGCAGGTGCTTATGTTTATGATGATGTTTACAAATTAGAAGGAAAACATTATTCGAAATTTAAGACTAACACGCCTCAATTTATTGTCAAAATCCTGAACAATAAAGATAAAACATATCTAATTTCTGTTTTTAATGGCTTGTTTGTTTATCAAAAAGGAAAGTTTAAATCGTATTTGTTTGAAAATATTTGGAAAGAGAAAAAATTCAAACATATTGCCCTTACGAATAAAGGATATTTGGTTTTGGCTGCCGAATTTGGAACCATTTTTATTGTGGACGATAATCAAAAATTTAAAATTCTTAAAACCATTCCCAAAAAAGAGATCATAGGAAATAGTATCAATTTTTTAGAATGTTATAAAGAGTATATTTTAATCGGTACAGAAAAAGGCTTGAATGTATACCACAATGGTAAAATTCGATTAATAGATTCAGAACAAGGTCTAAAAGATTGTGTTTTTAAAACTTCACAAATTTTTGGTGATGAATTATGGTTAGGAACACAAAAAGGATTTTATAAACTTAATTTAAAAAAGCTACTAGCTAAACAAAAAACAGTTGAAAAAATTATAATTCAATCTATACTAATAAATAATCAGCTGCACAGTAGTAAAAAAAGTCGTTGGTTTTCGTATCATTCTAATGAATTAATATCAGATTATAAGCATAATTCTTTTTCTATCGATTTTATTCCAATTGGACATCCTTTTCCTCATAAGTTAAAATTTAGATACCGATTAAATAGCAAAAATAATTGGAGTCCCTATTCTGAAAAACCAACCGTATTTTTATCTTATTTGCCTCATGGAAGTTATAATTTAGAAATTCAAGTTTTAGATTTAAATTCAGGAGAAACGAAACAGTTTAAAATTTTGAAATTAAGAATCACACCTCCTTTTTGGGTGACTTGGTGGTTTATGCTTTTAGTTGTTTCAGTTATAGCAACGGGTTTGTTTTTTATAATAAAAAGAAATAAAAAAAACGCGGAAGAAAAAGCACTCATTCAACAACGTATAGCAGAAACAAAATTAGAAGCACTTAAAAGTCAAATGAATCCTCATTTTACATTTAATGCCATGAATACCATTCAAGATTTTATAATTAGTAATGACATAGATAATTCGCTAAATTTTGTTAGTGAATTGGCTAAGTTGATGCGATTGACACTGGATAATTCTACAAAGAAAACCATTACGTTACAGGAAGAAATTACTTTTTTACAGCATTATATTTATATTGAAAACACACGCTTTGGAAACAAAATTCAAGTTAATCTTAAAGTAGAACCTACTATAAATACACAAGAAATTCAAGTTCCAACGATGTTGCTTCAGCCTTTTGTTGAAAATGTATTTGTCCATGCTTTCAATGCCGAATATCCAAATCCGAAATTAGATATTTCTTTCCAACTCAATGAATCTCATGTATTGGAATGTCGTATAAAAGATAACGGAAAAGGGATTGCTTCTTTTAATAAAGTCAAATTGCATACCTCTAAAGCACTACAATTAGCGGAGGAAAGACTTCGTTTGATTCAACCACATATTTCAAATCCAATAACCACAAATTTCACAGAATTTGATGGAACTTTTGTTGTGATTTCACTACAAGTTTAAGTTTATAATTGTACTTCATAAGTTAAAAAGTAGTTTTTGTATTAGTTTTTACCTGCTTCAACAAGTTGTTCTAAAGCATTGTTTTTTGCTTATTATATTAGCGGTGTAAACTAAAAAACTAAAATTATGTCAAATTTTTATTGTGAAAATTGTGGTTCTAAAAGCTCCAGTATTTCCAGTTTAACGGCTTCATCATGCAGTCGTCATCCATTAGGAAGTAATAAAGGAAAACACAAACTTTATGAAGGTAGCGAAAAATCAAAATACTCTTGTAAATTTTGTGGAACTTCATCATCAACAATTTCATCATTAACCGCAAGTTCATGTTCTAGACATCCATTAGGAAGTAATAAGGGAAAACATGCGCCGGCTTTGTAAAATTTAACATTCAATTTATGAATACATTACCAAAAGACAATATCATTTCAAATATTGAGTCAAGTTTTATTGCTACAAATAAATTATTAGACAAATCTTGTCAGTTTTTTACTGGTTTTGATAATTCTGTAAATAATTTTAATAAAGTAATAAAAGATTTAAAAGTAATTGATGATAATTTAATTCAAATAAATGCAAAACTTGAAATAGTTTTAAAAGATTATGATTTAAGAATTGAAAAAGTAAAGCATTCTGCCTCAATAATAAAAACACAATTTGAATATACTTCATCTAAAATAGATTTAATATTAGATAGTATATTAAAATTAAGTGATTCAAACGATGAAACTAGTATTAAATACAGGACTCAGTTATTTGAAATTGTAAAAAGTATGTCTGAAACAAATGCAAATATATTCCTTTCATTTTTATTAATTTAAATTATCTATTATGCAAAATAAATCAGATTTGTTAATATCTAGATTTAAATCTGATATTGAAAATTTTGAAAATGAAATATCGGAGATTATTACTTTAGCATCTGAAATGTCAGAAAAATTTGCTGGTATTTCAAATGAAATTAAAGAAATATCTGGAACAATTGGAAAAGTATTTGGAAAAAACACTGGAGCATTAACCTATATTGCTGGGGGAGTAGTTAAGTTTTTCGGAGAAATTTATGCTGATGTAGAAAAAGAAGAAGCATTAATGAAAATACTTCCAAAAAAGAAAATTTTAGCTACTGAAAAACTTGAAATAGTAAAATTTGTTCTTGGTTTTTTCTTAGATAAAATCAAAAAGGAAGAGTTATTACTTTTAAACGAAATAAATAGGGAAATTAATGATGAAAATTATGATGAATTTGTAGAGTTGTATTCTGTAAATTGTATGCACGCTTTTGATTTGTATCTGCATACACGAAAGTTGATACAGGTTTGTGAATTTGCAATAAACGAATTTGAAGCTTGGTTAAACAACGAACATAATAGTAAATTGCCAAGAATTACAAATGTTGAAATTTATGCGGAAGTTGTAAGTAATTTTATTTTACCTTCTGGTGTTGGTTCAGAAATTGTTAAGGACAAATTTTCTGCTAGTTTTTGGATTTTATCTCAGAAACCAGATTTGTTAGGTGCGTATTATTATAATGTATTTAATAATTCTTCGTCATTAAATGTGAAAAGAATTTTTAAAAAGCCTTCATTTATGAATTTAAGGAAAGTTAGCCTTCAATTTGAGAAGTTATCTAAAAATAAAAATTCAAAAACTGTTAGTTGGATTAATCAAAATCCTTTTTACGTTAAAGGTAAAAGCATATTAAAGATTAGTTCACTAAATGTTTTTTTGTTTAAAAATATTATAATCGGTAATTCGTTGTTTTTTGTTCTATTACATTATTATTCGGATGTACAAAAAGGTGTTTTAGAAATAATTTTATCATCAATTTTATTTGCTTCAATTGTCTCAATATTTATCTTTCTTTTTTCAAAACTATTGTTTTCTATATATGAAAATGATAAAAAATCTTTATCTTATTATTTACTTTTAGCTGTTTTTACCTTTTTTACTTTAGGTTTTTTACCATATGCTTTTAAAAGATACTTAAAAAAAGAGATGGATTATAAAGTTTTTATAGAAGAACTAAAATTGATTATGTAAATGGTTTAAAATCTAGATAAAATTAACTTCAATTGTAATTAGCAAAAAAAATAATCTTATGGCAACATATAAATACAACCGATGTGGTATTACCCGAAATGACTTTCAAAAAATTATTTTAGCATTAACACCAGAAAAATGTAAACAACCATTTTCTTCAGCAATACATTCGAGTCATGCTTGGAGAAAAATATCTGATAAAAATGAATATTAGATTTTATTAAAAAATTAGAAATATAACCAGAAAGAAGAAAATAATTAATGAAAATTCAATTCGAATTCCCTAGTGCAACTTCGATTATTAGAGTAACAATTCTTACTGTCTTAGCTTTACTATTAATTAAAATTCTTTATAATATTTTTTTCTAAATGCTTTTCAAAAACAAAAATGCACCAATCATAACTCTAATACTGGTTGTGATTGGTGTGCTTTTAATGAATATTATTTACTTACTTATAAGTTAAACCATTCTAAAATTAGTTTTTAAGATTTTTAAATAACAAAATTCACCCTCAAAAATCTTCGTATATTTGAGCATGAATAAAATCTTAATCATTAGTTCAGTTTGGGTAGAACCCAATTCTTCAGCAGCGGGTAGCAGAATGTTGCAGTTAATTCGGTTTTTTCAATCGGAAAAATATGAAGTGGAATATGCTTCAATTGCTTCTGAAAGCGAATTCTCTTTCGATTTATCAAGTTTAGGAATTACACAACATGCTGTTCAGATTAATGATTCAGGTTTTGATGAATTATTACTTCAGATAAATCCAGATATCGTTTTGTTTGACCGTTTTATGGTGGAAGAACAATTTGGTTGGCGCGTTTCAAATGTGTTGCCAAAGGCGATTAAAATCTTAGATACAGAAGATTTACATTGCTTACGTCAAGCCAGACACGAAGCAGTAAAGAAAAATAGCGAGACTTTAAATTTTAATTCTGATGTGGCTAAAAGAGAAATTGCTGCTATTTTTAGATGTGATTTATCGCTAATGGTTTCAGATCATGAGATGAATTTATTGCAAACGGTCTTCCAAGTTCCAAAATCGATTTTATTTTATTTGCCCATTTGGATTGAAAATTTTACTCCAGAAAAACCAGATTTTCAATCAAAAAATGATTTTGTCTTTATAGGAAACTTTTATCATGAACCCAACTGGGATTCGGTTTTAGTCTTAAAAAATGAAATTTGGCCAAAATTAAAAGACTTACTTCCAAACGCGAAAATGAATATTTACGGAGCCTATCCGACTCAGAAAGTGCATCAATTGCATAATCCGAAAGAACGATTTTTTATTCACGGCAGAGCTGAAAGCGCAGAAGAAGTGATTCGTTCTGCGAGAGTTTTATTAGCACCCATTCGTTTTGGAGCTGGGATTAAAGGAAAATTGTTAGAAGGTATGGAATACGGAACGCCATCAGTTACAACTTTAATTGGGGCGGAAGCAATGCATGATAAATTGCCTTGGAATGGATTTGTAACTTACGATTATTCTGATTTTATAACCAAAGCAGTTGATTTGTATTCTAATCAGGAAGTTTGGGAACAAGCTGTAGAAAATGGTTATGATATCATTCAAAAGAAGTTTATGTTTTTAATTTATAAGTCTAAATTTTTAGATATTTTAAAGGAACTTCAAACTAATTTAGAAACGCATAGAAATTCTAATTTCATCGGGCAAATGTTGCAATTTCATACGATGCGAAGTACAGAATTTATGAGTCGTTGGATAGAAGAAAAAAATAAATAATGAAAAATAAAAATTTGCCAGCTTCAGAACTTCTTTCAATTAAAGAATTGGTTTATGATAATTGCAATTACGAATTCTCTAATCTTGTTATTGATTCTGAAAGTGCCGAATATCAATCATGCTCTTTTCAATTAAATTCGTTTGAATTTATTCACCGATTTTCAAAAATCACTCCGACTAAAACTGGTCAGTTTGTAACCATTTGGAAAAGAAATAACAAAGGAATAACAGCACCGTTTGATGTTTCAGACAATTTCGATTTCATCGTAATCACTTCAAAAAGCGATGAAAATTTGGGTCAATTTGTGTTTCCGAAAGCTGTTCTTTTAGAAAAAGGAATAATTAGTAACAACAATAGTTCTGGGAAAAGAGGTATTAGAGTCTATCCACCTTGGGATATTCCTACAAGTAAACAAGCCGAAAAAACGCAATTTTGGCAAACAAAATATTTCTATTCCATAAACAAAGCTACTTTTGAAGTTGAATTGGTGAAAAAGTTATTTACTAAAACAAACCTTTAAAAAAAAACTTAGTGATTTAGTGTCTTCGTGGCATTTTACATAAAACTCGCCAATACAATCCCTAAAGCAATCACCACTAATTTGGCTAAATTGAATTTATGTCCTTCACTACTTTCAAAAATAATAGTAGAAGAAATATGAAATAAAATCCCAATTACAATTCCAGATAATTGCGAATAGTAATTCGTAATAAAACTCAAATTATCCGCTAAGTACGTTCCAATTGGCGTCATAAAAGCAAAAGCAATCATGAAAAACAAAATCGCTTTGGAATTCAATTGGGCGTTTTTGAAAAAAGTAGTCAAAATAATAGCAATTGGAAAGTGATGAATCGCAATTCCGTAAGCCAAAGATGGATTTTTACTAATTGGCAATCCTTCTAAAAGTGCGTGTAAACACAAACTAAAAAACAACAACCATGGAATGTGAGATATTTTATTATGTCCGTGAACATGTCCGTGTTCGGCTCCTTTTGAAAAATATTCTAAAATGATTTGAAAGACAATTCCAATCATTATAAATATTCCAATTTTAGAATGAAAATGACCTTCGTGTCCAGGTTCAGTAATAATTTCTTCACTATGATAAACTTCTGGAAGCAAATGCATTACAGTTAATGACAATAAAAATGCACCACTAAATGCAAGTAATAATTTTAAGTTTTTCTTGCTTTTTGGCGCAAAAAATATGGCGAAAATATATCCTAAAATTACAGATAATAAAGGAAAAATATAAATACTGTAGTTCATTATTTTAGGATCATAATTAAACGTTCTGATTGTGTTTTGTAGAATTTTCTCAACTTATAATCGCCGAAAATCTCTAATAAATAAATACCTGCTTCTTCCATCATAGCTTCAAAATCGGCTAAGGTGAAAGCGGAAACTTTTTCAGTAAAGAAAAAAGATTCGCCTTTATCTTCAAAACGAATTTCTTTTATGATTTTCTTGTTATCAACTGAACGCTTGATATTAAAAGTAATACCATCAATTTCTTTAGTTTCTTCAGCTACTAAATTCTCAATAATAAAATCGGCATTGAAAAAATCAATCACACCAAAACCGTATTCGTTGATACTTTCTTTAATCGCTTTTAAAGTTTTGATGTTGTCTTCGTGCGAATCAAAATAACCAAAACTTGTAAATAAATTAAAAACAGCGTCAAAAGTTTCATTCATCGGCTCACGCATATCGTGCGTTTTAAACTGTAACGTTTCGTTTGAAGATTCTTTAGCAATCGCAATACTATTTTCAGATAAATCAACACCAGTTACGTTGTAACCTAATTTATTTAAGTAGATGGAATGTCTTCCTTTTCCGCAAGCTAAATCTAAAATAGTACCGTTTTCAGGCATATTTAGATAATGCGTAATGTTATCCATAAAAGCTTGTGCTTCTTCATCATTTCTGTTTTTATACAAAATGTGATAATAAGGTGTATCGAACCAAGTACTGAACCAATTTTCTGAATTTTTTGCTGTAGAATCTGACATTTATCTGTTTGGAAATTATGAATCGACAAATTTAATGTATTTTTGCAAACAAATAGCAAATATTATAAACACAGATTTCACAAATTCACACAAAATAATTCGTGAAATCTGTGTTTAATTTCTGTCTATTAAAAATATAATTAATACTTAAATTCTCTCTGAGGGAAAGAGGTCTATGGAAAATTTTAAAATGGTTGCCAAAACTTTTTTTGGTTTTGAAGAAATTCTAGAAAAAGAATTGTTCCAATTGGGAGCACAAAATGTGGTAAAAGGAACTAGAAGTGTTAGTTTTCAAGGTGATAAAGGTTTTATGTACAAGGCGAATTTGGCTTTGCGTACGGCTTTAAAAATTCTAAAACCCATTCATACGTTTAAAGCTTATAACGAGCAAACGTTATATGATGGGATTCAAAAAATTGATTGGTCAGATTATTTAAAAGTGCAACAGACTTTTGTTGTAGAAACGACTTTGTATTCAGAGCAGTTTACGCACAGTCAGTTTGTGGCGCAAAAAGTAAAAGATGCGATTGTAGATCAGTTTAAAACGAATACTGGCGAACGTCCAAGTATTGATAAAGATTTTCCAGATTTACGTATTCACATTCATATTGATAGAGATTTTTGTACACTTTCATTAGATACTTCAGGTGTTTCTTTACACCAACGTGGTTATAAAACTGCGACGAATATCGCACCGATTAATGAAGTTTTAGCAGCAGGAATGTTGATTTTATCTGGTTGGGATGGAAATGCTCATTTCTTAGATCCGATGTGTGGAAGTGGAACAATTGTGGCGGAAGCGGCTATGATTGCTTGTAATATTCCAGCGAATATCAACAGAAAAGAATTTGCTTTCGAAAGATGGCCAGATTGGGATTCGGAATTGTTCGATAAGGTTTTAGAATCCTTATTAAAGAAAACTAGAGAATTTCATTATACGATTATAGGTTGCGATAAAGCGCCAAGTGCTGTTGAAAAAGCGAAAGACAATATCAAAAACGCCAACTTAGATGATTATGTTACGATAAAACAAGCTGATTTCTTCCAATCGGAGAAAGAAGTGGAAGGTCCGTTACATATTTGTTTTAATCCGCCATATGGAGAACGTTTGAATATTGAAATGGAACGTTTTTACAGAGAAATTGGTGATACAATGAAGCAGAATTATCCAGGAACAAACGCTTGGTTTATAACTGCGAATTTAGAAGCTTTAAAATTTGTAGGCTTACGTCCTAGCAGAAAAATAAAATTATTTAATGGAAAGTTAGAAGCTCGTTTGGTAAAATACGAAATGTATGCAGGAAGCAAGCGAACTAAATTTCAAAACAGAGAAGAAGAGTAACAAGAGCCAAGTAAAAAGTAACAAGAGCCAAGTAAAAAGTAAAAAGAGCCAAGTAAAAAGTAACAAGAGCCAAGTAAAAAGTAAAAAGTAAAAAGTAAAAAGTAAAAAGATTCAAGTAAAAAGTAATAGTAATATGTCAAAACAAACAAAAGCATTAGTTTTTAATATGTTAGGGTTTTTTATCCTTTTCATTGTATTCCGTTTTATTGTAGCAACGTACACTGGTTTCACAAGTTGGCAAATTCCAGTTGCGGCTTTTTTAATTGGAACGATATTAGCGCCAAAATTTCAAGTGGTGAAAACTGCTGAAGGTGAAAAGTTATTTATGAAATGGCTTTTTATGAAAGGTGTGAAAGAGATTAAATAGTCAAATTCCAAAAAATAAAAAATAAAAAATCCCAAATTCCAATTGTAAGAATTAGAATTTGGGATTTCTGTTTGATATCAAAAAGTACTTATTGTTTGACTTCTTTTGCTTTAGTTTTGCTTTTGTAAAATGGAATAAAATAACTTATAGTGTAATTAAATCCAGCTCCAAATTTACTATTTTCATAAGTTTTATTGAAACCAGGAATGTATAAATTAGCAAATCCTTCTGGTTTTTCATTCGATAGTAAATAGTTTAATCGTAAAGAAAATCCAACATATAAATTATTAAAAACTTCAGCTTTTAAACCGCTTACCACTTCTAACCAACTAGCAGAAAGTCCACTATATTCTTGACCTGAAACAATTGTATTGGTTCCATAATAATTTCCAGCTTGATAAATGTTGTAGGAATTTAATTTCTGACTAAAACTTCCCACTCCAACTCGCATTCCTACGAAAATCATGTTTTCCATGTCTAACCAATTTTCATAGGCATTATAGTCAAAACCAACTTTAAAATAAGTTCCTTTTGTGGTATAATTAATATTGTCGTCTGGCGTAGTTTTGTCCTCGTTTCCTAATTCCCCAGCGATGTAAAATTTCTTTGTAATTCTATAATCACCTATTAATTCTAAACCTTTGTAATTGTCATCATACAGCGATTTTGTTAAGCGATGTAAATCTACACCCAATCGTAAACCATAACGTTGTGGGATTTTTACAGTGTCTTTAGTTTTGTTTTGTGCGTTACTTTCTATTGAAAAACACAAAAGTAAAACGAGACTAAAAATATATTTTAACATGAGTTTCATTTTCGTTTTCAATATTAGGTTGTGTTACAATTACGTTTTGAATCCAATTATTTGAATCTGGCGTTACTGAAATAGGAGTTGTAGCATTTAAAGTATAAGTTGTTTTATAGCCACAAGCACGAGAAACATATTCTGTTTTTCGAGTGTAATTAAAGATAACTTCATCCGAATTGTCATCTGTAGTTGGATTAAGACTTCCGTTTTGTATAAAATATAAAACGGATGTATCTTGAGTTGTTTTTAACGGAATTTTGATATCGCTAACGTTTGTAAATCCTAAACCATTTGTAAATCCAGGTGCAATTACTCCTAAATTCACAACTTTTTTCAGTACTGTTGGATTTGCACTTTCATAAAATTCAATCACTACTTTTGGAGTAGTTGCTGTTTGCGCATCGCAAATATCATCTTTTTCACAACTTGAAAAAAAGAAACCAATAAGCATTAATAGAAAGATTTTTCTCATGTCTTATCTTTTTTCTAAAAGTACTACATTTTCAACGTGATGTGTTTGTGGAAACATATCCACTGGACGGACACGAGTGACTTTGTACATTTCGTCTAATAAAGCTAAATCACGCGCTTGAGTGGCAGAATTACAACTTACATACACAATTTTTTGAGCTCCAATTTTTAATAATTGTGCTACTACATCTTTATGCATTCCATCACGTGGTGGATCTGTAATTACCACATCTGGATGTCCGTGCGTGTTAATGAAATCGTCATTGAAAACGTTTTTCATATCACCTACGAAAAATTCACAATTGGTAATGTTATTACGAGTGGCATTTTCTTTCGCATCAGCAATTGCTTCTGGAACAGCTTCTACACCAATTACTTTTTTCGCTTTTTTCGATACGAATTGTGCAATAGTTCCTGTTCCTGTATATAAATCGTACACTAATTCTTCACCAGTTAATCCAGCGAAATCTCTAGTAATAGCATATAATTGGTACGCTTGTTCTGAATTGGTTTGGTAAAACGATTTCGCATTAATGCTAAAATGTAAACCTTCCATTTCTTCTAAAATATAATTTCTTCCTTTGAAAGTAATAATATCTTGATCGTAAATCGTATCGTTAAGTTTTTGATTGATTACATATTGAAGCGACGTAACAGTTGGAAAACGTTCGGCTAAAAAGTTCATAATCAATTCAATTTCTTTTTTATTATTGTCGTAAAACTGAATTAAAATCATCAATTCACCCGTTGAAGCGGTACGAATCATTAACGTTCTTAATAAACCAGTAACTTCTCTTGGATTGAAGAAAGAAAGGTTGTTTTCATTCGCAAATCGACGAATTTCGTTTCTAATATCGTTTGAAGGATCTTCTTGTAAATGACATTTTGAAATATCTAAAATTTTATCCCACATTCTAGGAATATGAAATCCAACCGCATTTTTATTATCTAATTCTGCGCCTGATTGTACTTCTTCTGGTGTCATCCATCTTGTAGAGGAGAAACCAAATTCCATTTTATTTCTATAGAAAAATTGCTTTTCCGAACCTAAAATCGGCTCAAATTCTGGCATTTCAATTTTTCCAATACGTTTTAAATTGTTGTAAACTTCGTTATGTTTGTAATGCAATTGTTGGCTGTACTTCATGTTTTGCCATTTACAACCACCACAAACACCAAAATGTTCACAAACCGGTTCTGTTCTGTGTTCCGAAAACTCATGAATTTTGATGGCCTTACCTTCGTAAAATGCTTTTCTTTTTTTCATGGTTTGAATGTCGGCCACATCACCGGGTACGACATTCGGAATAAAAATTACTTTACCATCTGGGGCTTTAGCCACCGATACACCTTTTGCACCTGCATCAAGGATTTGTACGTTTTCGAATACGATTCTTTCTGTTCTCTTTTTTCCCATGGTGCAAAAGTAAGGATTTTTCCAAAATAATGTCGCGATGAGACAATGGAATACTTGAATTTTGTATTTTAGCTTTTATCGAAACCAAAATTTTTAATTTTATATACGCACATGGCAAACACTTACACGCAAATTCACATTCAGTTCGTTTTTGTAGTTAAATACAGAAAAGGACTAATTCTAGCTTCTTTCAAAGAAGAATTATATCAATATATTTCTGGAATTATTAAAAATTATGATCATAAATTATTAGCTATTAATGGTATGCCTGATCATTTGCATGTTTTTATTGGGATGCGACCGACTCAATCTATTTCCGATTTAATGCAAGATATAAAAGGAAGTTCGTCAAAATGGATTAATGAAAAGAAATTTCTACCCATTAAATTTGAATGGCAATCAGGTTATGGCGCTTTTTCCTATTCAAAATCTCACGTGGAAAGAGTGATTAAATATGTTCAAAATCAAGAAACACATCATCAAAGACAAACTTTTATAAAAGAATACATTCAGTTTTTAAATGCTTTTGAAATTGATTATGATGAGAATTATATTTTTAAAGAGCCAATATGAAATTATCTCTACTAGAATTTGTATAACTTTGTAAAAACATTAGTATTTACAATCCCGTCAGGGATTATATATCGATAACATGACAAAACACTTAGCGCTTTTACGTGGCATCAACGTATCAGGACATAACATGATTAAAATGGATGCATTAAAAAAAATGCTGGAAAATATGGGCTTTCAAAATGTGGAAACCTATATTCAATCGGGTAATGTTTTTGTGGATTCGGATGAAGAGAATGCTGCAAGCGTCGGTTTTAAAATCAAACAAGAAATTTCAAAAGTTTTTGGTCATGATGTGCCAGTAGTAATGGTTTCTAAATCAGATTTGGAATTGTGTTTTAAAAACAATCCGTATTTGAAAGAAAAAGATTGCGATACGAAAAAAGTATACGTGGCTTTCATTTCTAAAGAATTATCACCACTAGCCATAAACGATTTGAAAATTAGTAATTTCAAACCCGATGAAGCGGCAATTGACGCTAGTAGAATTTATATTAAATATGCAGTTGGTGTTGGAAAAACGAAATTGGATCAAAAATATATTGAGAAAAAAATAAATGCAACGGCAACCATAAGAAATTGGAATACCGTTACAACTTTATTATCTATGTTTGAAAACAAGCTTTAATAGCCAGAATTATTTAACGTTTTGATGAAATCAGTTAAGTTTTTAATTTCACTTTTTGTTAAATTTAATTTATCTTTTGGTAAGGTTTGATTTTCAGTATTAATTCCAATGCCATGTCCGCCACCACGATTATAGAAATCGATAACATCTTCTAGTTTTTGATACACACCATTATGCATATATGGAAACGTTATGCTACTGTTTCTGACGGTTGGTGTTTTAAAAGCGTGTTTTTTTAAAGGGGCTTTTGTGATTAAAAATTCGCCTAAATCACCATCTATAGTTGCGTTTTGTGTTACATTTTGTGATGGAACTCCCAAGACTTCGCTTTCAGTTTCATTATATAATGGAGGTACACTTCCGTTAAACAAAGGAAAGAAGTGACAGGTAGCACATTTTGCTTTACCCATGTATAAATTGAATCCGTTTTTTTCACTTGCTGTCAATTTCGTTTGTCCACGTAAATAAGTATCAAATTTTGAATTTAGTTTCGATAGTGAACGCACATAACTGGCCAATGATTTTAATAGATTTTGTTCTGTGATTTCCTTTTCTGTAGTAAAAACAGTTTTGAATTTTTTCTGATAAGACGGATTGTTTTTAATTTTATTTAAAGCATTTGCGAAACTTCCGTGCATTTCATCTTTATTATTGATAACACTTTTGGCTTGATCTTCCAAATAGGTAACTCGACCATCTAAAAACTGAACATTTTGAAATGCGGAATTTAATAAAGTGGGCGTATTTCTAGATTTTATTCCTTCTACTGCTTTGGTTTTATGATCAGCGTAAGCTTGAGTAGGAATATGACAACTGGCACAAGAAACTTTATTGTTGCCACTTAAAATTGGATCAAAAAACAAGTCTTTTCCTAATGCGATTTGTGATTCACTTGGTTTCTGATTGTAATTTGGTGCAAAATAATCCTGATTGAATGCGCCTTCTTCAAAAATATTTTTTTTATCAAGATTAATTGCGTTGGTAAAGGGATTGGTCTTGATTTTTAATTTTTGTTGGATTTCATGAATAGTATTGGAAATAGGAATACAATAATTTATTACAAAATCTGCTCTGTCAAAAGTGTTGAAATTTTGATTTTTATCAAGATGGATTTTTGTCTTTTCTATGATTTTTATAAAAGTTTCCTCATCAGAAAATGCAGTTATTACTTCAGAAATACTTTCAATTGTAGCTTTAGCTTCTGGTATAGAATGAAGTGCAATTGGTGAGTCAAATCCAGAAATGCCTAAACTCATCATGCGAACCATTTGTAGTTTTTGTGCTTCAAAAATATTACTATCAGAAAGTTGAATATTTTCGATATTGGTTTTAAGTGTCTGTGCGAAGCCATTTAAAATGCCAACTTGTTTTTTTAAATTCTCTGCATCAATGTCTTTAGTAAATAAAAGTTCTTCTACTTTTTGAAAACCTGTTGCTTCTTCTTCTTTTCTGCTGGTTTCATGTATGTCATTTTTATCTATAGCCGCTCCATTTAAGCTTTTGGATGTTTCAGGGAAATATAAAGAAATAAAACTTTCGGTTCTTTTATACTGTAAACGCGCTGTTTTGAATTCGTTTTGTGCTTTTTTTATGTCGGATGTTTTTTGAATTAAACTATCCAATTTATGACAACTTTTAGCAAACAAAGTATAGTTCTTAATTAAGTTTTGTTTGGTTTTTTCAATTGGAGTTAGGTTTTCATAATTGGAGTTTTTACAAGAAACTGTAAGTATTCCAATGCATAAAAAGGCTATTATTTTTCTCATTATCTATAAATTAAAAATTAGGAATGCAATAAATCACATTCCTAATTACTTGTATTTAAAAAGTTGTTTTTATCTTGCTAAACCTTTTATTAATATAACTTGACTTCCTTGGTTTTCGTTTGGACGAATTGTTCCACCGTCTACACCTTTAAAAGCATCTGTTTTCCAAGAGTGAGATTGAATTGAAAGCATAAATGTGTCTGGAATTCCAATAGTTTCTGAAACATCAATTAAAGCTCCATATTCCCATGAACCCAAACTTGACCCTGCACTTAAATATTTATTTGTAGGATCGTTACGTTTGTGATCTAATTCAAAAACTACTTTTATTTCTTTTGTAGCAATATTGTATTGATAAATGTATGCATCATGAGTTTCGTTTCCATAACCATTTGCGTCTTCTTGTACGTATACATAGTTTTTAGTTACGCAAATATTATCAACATTTTGAAATTGTTTTGCTTTTCCAGCTCTGTCGTCACCATCTAAAATCAATGTAAGTTGTCCGCTTAACGGATTGTTTGCATCTAAAACTAATTTGTAAACGCGACCATATTTAGATCTTGAATTATCTGCATTTACTCCTGTGTTGTCCTGACCCGTAACATTAAAATATACTTCACGTTCTTTTCCCGCGCCTTTTCTATAGTCGATATCTTCTACACGTCCGAAAACAATAGCTTGAGCTGCTTGAGCTGCTTGGTTGTTTTGAAGTCCAGTATTTGTTTTTGCATTTGTAATTTCAACAAATTCAACAGGATATGTGATGTTTTCAGACATCGTTCTTTCGTTCGTGATATTGTCTGTTCTTTTTATTACATATACTTTTCCGTTGTTTAAATCTCCAACAGTACTTTTATACATAACTAATTGACCACCATAAGTTCCAGAGTCGTCATCTCCTAATAAAACTACTGTTTGGTTAGCGTAAGCCTCTTTCGCTAAAGGAACAGCGTTTTCTGCACACCATCTTCCAAATCCAGTAATTGGTCTTGGTGTACTGCTGTTGGCTTTTGTGTCATATGGAGTTAAACCCATAACTTGAGATTCACTGTTGCTTTCACCAGCAGTTAAAAACATTGGACCAAATCCATGGATTTCTGGCGTTACTAAAGTAGCAGAACATAAACGGTTACCAGCGCCATTTGAGTTTAAAACATATTCTCCTCCAACAGGTTTGAAGTTTTTGTTAAACTTAATTTTTGAAACGGCAAAGTTGTCTTCGTTATTAACTAAGAAAGAAAAGGTACCGTCATTGTTTTTAAATAACCCTGAACCATCTGCAGATCCACCAAATACATAACCTGGAGTTTCTGTAAATGTGTCTTCACTTGAAAATAAAGCATAAGTGCTTAGTGTTGAAAATTCAGGCATTGTTTTCACTAATACAGGCGTAAGTGAATGGTTTTTTAGTTCGATAGGGTTAGAGTTAGTGTTTTCTGCAACACTATTGTCTTCAGAATTGCAAGCCAATAATGTAGAAATCATTGCAAAACTTAAAATACTAGTTGTTAGTTTCATGTTTGTTTGTTTTTGTTAGACAGGGCAAACTTAAAGGCTTAGTGTTGCTTTAAAATTGTTTCAATATTTTATAATAGTTATTAAAATAAGGAGAAATGGCGCTAAAGTTACTTTATTGTTATATAAATGTTTAGTGTGTTTTGGTTCTGAATAAAGAGCAGTATAAACTTAGTTAAGTTAATATTTTATCATTAAATATAGAATTATTATCTTGCGCTATGTTAGGGATGATTTCTCTCCACAAGTAGGAATTGCGATTTGACAATCCATAAAAAATAAATTATGTCAGTTTTAGAAAAAATCAGCCCAGCTGAACTTATTGCATTAGAAGACAAACACGGCGCACACAATTATCATCCACTACCAGTAGTTTTGAATAGAGGTGAAGGTGTATACGTTTGGGATGTAGATGGTAAAAAATATTACGATTTTTTATCGGCATATTCTGCGGTAAACCAAGGTCATTGTCATCCGAAAATTGTAGGTGCAATGATGGAACAAGCACAAACTCTAACGTTAACTTCTCGTGCTTTTTACAACGATAAGTTAGGTGTTTATGAAAAATACATTACTAATTATTTTGGTTTCGATAAGGTGTTGCCAATGAATACAGGTGCTGAAGCAGTAGAAACAGCTTTAAAAATCTGTAGAAAATGGGCCTATGAAAAAAAGGGAATTAGCGAAAATGCAGCTCAAATTATTGTGTGTGAAAATAACTTCCACGGAAGAACCACAACGATCATTTCGTTTTCAAATGATGAAAATGCACGTAAAAATTTCGGACCATTTACAGATGGATTTATAAAAATTGCTTACGACGATGTAGAAGCTTTAGAAAAAGCGATTACTTCATCACCAAATATCGCAGGATTTTTAGTAGAACCTATTCAAGGTGAAGCTGGAGTTTACGTACCTTCAGAAGAATATTTAGCAAAAGCAAAAGCCTTGTGTGCGAAACATAATGTGTTGTTTATTGCAGATGAAGTGCAAACAGGAATTGCAAGAACAGGTTCATTATTAGCAGTATGTGGAAACTGTACTTGTGAAAAATCTTGTGAAAAACAAGCGAGTTATGTACAACCTGATATTTTAATTTTAGGTAAAGCTATTTCTGGTGGAGCTTATCCAGTTTCTGCAGTTTTAGCCAATGATGATATTATGAATGTGATTAAGCCAGGCCAACACGGTTCAACTTTTGGAGGAAATCCAGTTGCAGCGGCTGTAGCAATGGCTGCTTTGGATGTAGTTTCTGATGAAAACTTATCTCAAAACGCTCGTAAGTTAGGAAAAATCTTCAGAGAAGAATTAAATGCATATATTCAAACTTCAACTATTGCGACTTTAGTTAGAGGAAAAGGTTTGTTAAATGCCATTGTAATTAATGATACAGAAGAAAGTGATACCGCTTGGAATATCTGTATGAAATTAGCAGAAAACGGTTTGCTAGCCAAACCAACACATGGAAACATTATCCGTTTTGCGCCACCATTAGTAATGACAGAAACTCAATTGATAGATTGTGTAACTATTATTGTGAATACATTAAAAGAATTTGAAAACTAACTAATTATACTATTTTATGGAAAACGAGAATCAGTCCCAATCTGAAAATTTTGAAAATCGATTAACAATTTCAGCCATTGGCTTTTTAAAAGAAAGTGCGAAATGGTGCAAATTTATGGCGATAGTAGGATTTGTAGGAATAGGTTTAATGGTGTTAGCAGCCTTATTTCTTTTAATAGGTTTTAGTGCTTTTGATTCTATAAGTGGTGCATCCAAGTTTCCATTTCCAATAGCTGGTTTTTCAGTTTTGTATATGATTATTGCAGGAATTTATTTTTTCCCAATATATTATTTATACCAATATGCTACAAAAATCCCGGCGGCTTTACATGTAAAAAACAATCAACTATTAGCGGAAGGTTTAGAAAATTTAAAATCGCACCATAAGTTTTTAGGAATTTTTACCTTGGTGATACTTTCCTTATATGCGTTGCTTTTTGTATTTGCCATTTTAACAGGAATTTTTGCTGCAGTAAATTAAGAAATATAAATAAAGGTCATAAAAAAAACCCGCCAATGGCGGGTTTTTGTTTGGTATGAATGCTTTGAATTAGAATTTGTATCCAACAGATAAAGCGATGTTTGAGTTGTTTATTTTGGAATCTCCTGAATCTTTTGCAATATTTGAAAGACCAGCAGTATATCTTAAACCTACTCCGATGTTTTCTGTAATATCATAACCTACACCAACGTTTAAGCCAAAGTCAGTAGAGTTGTAACCATCTTTAGTGTCAACACTTTCTCCATCCTCTTTGTATTTTGCAGACATTAAAAATCCAATTTGAGGAC
This sequence comes from uncultured Flavobacterium sp., assembly GCA_964461805.1. Lineage (GTDB taxonomy): Bacteria > Bacteroidota > Bacteroidia > Flavobacteriales > Flavobacteriaceae > Flavobacterium. The sequence continues at coordinate 1,198 of CAYWVV010000044.1, read as the reverse complement.
CTGCTTCAATACTAAATTTATCAGCTACAAAATATTTAGCCATTACTGGAATAGCAATGTAATTTAAGTTTTCTGTAGCAGTAACGCCATCTAAATCAAATTTTGCACCTAAGTTTGAGAATACTAATTCTGGTTGTACAGCAAATTTTTCTGAAATTTTAATTTCAGCAAATCCACCAACTTGGAATCCAGCTTTCATTTTGTTGTTTTCAACATCTCCACCAAAGTTAGACATGTTTAAACCAGCTTTAGCTCCAAATTTTACATCTTGTGCATTTGATAAACCAAACGCCATTACTGCTACTGCAGTTAACATTACTTTTTTCATAATTGTTTTGTTTTTTTTTAATTTATGGGTCAAATTTATAGCTTTTTTAGTAATAAAAAAATTTATTGTAAGAAAAACTAATTATTTTCAAGTTCTTTGATTTTGTTTAGCCAAAGAAATAAAAAAAAATATTATTCGGAGTATTCTTTACGTAAAGCAATTGTTAACAGATTATTTCTTCTAAATGTACTTGTGGAAAAAGCATAAAAAAACCCGCCATTGGCGGGTTTTTATTGGGTATGAAATTCTTTTAATTAGAATTTGTAGTTAACTCCAAAAGAAATAGCTCTTAAGTCAGCACCTAAACCAAAAGTATTAGTTTTTTCAGCACCATCTCCACCATTGTCATTAGATGTATAACCTAATCCAGCCCAAGAAGCTTCGATAGACCAGTTGTTTGATACGAAATAGTTTAAACCTAAACCTAAACCTAAACCAATTTCTTTACTTTTGAAAGATGATCCAGGAACATCAATAGAACCATCAGTGTTGATGAAAAATTCGTTGTCATAAGAAGTGTAGTCAAATCCTAATTCAGCGAATAAAGAAAAATTACTTGCTGGAGTAAAGTAGTAACGTCCAAAAGCTCCTAAACCTAAACCTGAGTTAGTTGCGTCATCAGTACCATTGTCTAATTTATCAGACTTGTAACCAATTTTAGCACCAGCTGCAATGTTTTCAGTTAAAAAGTAACCTACTTTTGGAGCAATTTCGAAAGAACTAGCTTTGAAATCTCCAGTTTTAGCTGAATTAATTGATACAGCTCCTGACAAAAATAAATCTCCTTTTGAGAAACCAGCTCCTGTAGTTTCTTTTTCCTCTTGTGCATTAACGAAAGTTAACGAAAATACTGCAACTGCAGTTAATAAT
>CAYWVV010000043.1:0-22857 GCA_964461805.1 uncultured Flavobacterium sp. | reverse complement strand
AAAAAATGAATGCTTTAGGTGTTTCGCAATACGGACAAATGACAGCAGGAAGTTATATGTACATTGGTCCGCAAGGAATTGTGCACGGAACAACAATTACCGTACTAAACGGTTTCAGAAAAATTAAAAAATCACCATCTGGAGGTTTATTCGTAACTTCTGGATTAGGCGGAATGTCTGGCGCACAACCAAAAGCTGGAAACATTGCAGGTTGTGTTACCGTTTGCGCCGAGGTTAACCCGAAAATTACACACATTCGTCATTCTCAAGGTTGGATAAACGAAATTGTAGAAGACATTACACTTTTAGTAGCTAGAGTTCGAAAAGCTTTAGAAAATAAAGAAGTCGTTTCAATCGCTTATTTAGGAAATATTGTTGATGTTTGGGAACGTTTTGACCAAGAAAATTTACATATCGATTTAGGTTCAGACCAAACTTCACTTCATAATCCTTGGGCTGGTGGCTACTACCCTACCGGATTTTCATTTGAAGAATCTAATGAAATGATGGCAAACCATCCTGATAAATTTAAAGAAGAAGTTCAAAAAACATTACGCCGTCATGCAAAAGCTATAAATAAACATACCGCCAAAGGAACATATTTCTTCGATTATGGAAATGCCTTTTTATTAGAGGCTTCTCGCGCTGGAGCAGATATTATGGCAGAAAATCATATCGATTTCAAATACCCAAGTTACGTTCAAGATATTATGGGACCGATGTGTTTCGATTATGGATTTGGACCATTTCGTTGGGTTTGTGCTTCTGGAAATCCAGATGATTTAGCGAAAACAGATAAAATTGCTTGTGATGTTTTAGAAGAAATGATGAAAAACTCGCCAGTTGAAATTCAGCAACAAATGGCTGATAACATACAATGGATTAAAGGCGCTCAAGAAAATAAATTAGTAGTAGGTTCACAAGCGCGTATTTTATATGCTGATTCAGAAGGAAGAATTAAAATTGCAGAAGCATTCAACCAAGCAATTGCTCGTGGAGAAATTGGAATGGTAGTTTTAGGTCGCGATCATCATGATGTTTCAGGAACGGATTCACCTTATAGAGAAACTTCAAACATTTATGATGGTTCTCGTTTCACTGCAGATATGGCCATTCAAAACGTTATCGGAGACAGTTTCCGAGGCGCTACTTGGGTTTCTATACATAATGGTGGTGGCGTTGGATGGGGCGAAGTAATAAATGGAGGTTTTGGCATGCTTCTTGATGGAACTAAAGAAGCATCTAAACGTTTGGAAATGATGTTGTTCTGGGATGTAAATAACGGAATTTCAAGAAGAAATTGGGCAAGAAATGAAGGTGCCATTTTCGCCATAAAACGCGCCATGGAAGTACAACCTTTATTGAAAGTTACCTTACCAAATTTAGTTGACGAAAATTTATTAACTTAAATAAAATAATTATGAAAACGCTAAAATTACTTTCTCTTTTAGGATTTTTTATCCTTACTTCGTGTGCTTCTGTATCTGTAAATACAGATTATGACAAAAAAGCGAACTTCGCATCGTATAAAACGTATGCCTATAGCAAATCAAGTATTGACAAACTTGAAATTTCAGATTTAGATAAAAAAAGAATTCTATATGCAATTGATGATGCCATGCCTAGTAAGGGTTTTTCAAAGTCTGAAAACCCAGATGTTTTAATTAGTCTTTTCACCAAAGAACGTGAAAGAGTTAACGTATACAATAACATGGGTTGGGGTTACGGTTTTGGCTGGGGATGGGGACCAAGTTGGGGAATGGGTTATTCCACAACCACAACCACACCTGAAGGCACTTTATACATTGACATTATTGACGCTAAAACTAAAGAATTAGTTTGGCAAGGAATTGGAACCGGTTATTTAACAACTAATTCAGAAAAAAAAGAACAGCGATTTAAAGAATTTGTTTCTAAAATTCTTGAAAAATATCCACCAATAATCAAATAGAACTTATTCTAAATAAATACATAAATCCTGATTCGTTTAAAAACCAATCAGGATTTTTATTTTGCATGATAAAAATCATAATTTGATATAAAATTTATTGTAATTTTGTCTAAACTAGTACTGAGCTAAAAGAAGAATCTAAAAAAAGTCATTACTAGCAATATTTTACAAGCTGAAATTTAAAAATATCTATTAACAAAATGATTAAAAGGATCCTATATTTTGTAATTATATACATTTCAGTTAGTAATTTATTTGCTCAAGACCCAACTAAATTTATTGCTGTAGATAGCAATGGAAAAATGTATGAAATTAACCCTGCAAATTGTAGTTATACAGCAATTAATCAATGTGCAATCTTAGCACCGTTCTCAATTGCCTTGATTAACAATTATGTGTATTTCACTAATTATTTAAATTTATACAGATTTCAATATAATACTTCTGGAAGTTGTGAATTTCTGGGCACATTCAACTTTAATAATGGTAATAATCTTACGAGTCTGACATCAGGACCTAATGGATTAATTTATGCTGCATCCGGAAATAGCATCCTAAGTTACAATACAATAACAAATGTTTTTTCAAATCTAGGAGATCTTCCTAGTCAATTGCAAAGCTCTGGAGATCTTGTTTTCTATAACGGGCAATTATTATTAGCCACAACAAACGATAAGTTAGTTCAAATAGATTTAAACAATTTAAGTAATAGTCAAGAAGTTCTAACTTTTCCTGCAGGCACAATGATATTTGGATTATCAACAATATCAGCACCATGCGAGAGCAATCAAATATTTGCAATTAATTCTTATGGAGGTTTCACTTCTCTTTTACCTATAGATTTAGCAACAAATACAGTTGGTCTCCCTACTTGTACTTTATTCTTAGATATTTACGATACCGCTAGCTTATCTGAAAACGGCAGCTCTAGTGGTATATTACCAACTTTTACTCAAATACCTGAAATTTGTAATGGAGCAACCTTAAACTCATTACCCATTATTTCAAATAATGGTATTGCTGGAAGCTGGTCACCAGCGCTTAACAATACAACTACAACTACATACACTTTCACACCAATTCCTGGTCAATGTGCTACATCAACTACACTGACAATTACTGTGAATAACAAAGTTGTACCCACTTTTACCCAAACACCAACAATATGTTATGGCTCTACTTCAACAGTATTACCAACAACATCAAACAATGGTTATATTGGAACATGGTCACCTGCATTAAATAACACAACCACCACCACGTACACTTTTACACCAACAGTTGGGCAATGTGCTACAACCGCAACAATGACTATTTCAGTTGATCCAATACCTGGTAATCCAGACAGCATGCAACATCCTGAGATTTGTAGTGAAGATTTTACCAATATAAATATAACAACTACACCACAAATACCTGGAACAATTTTAAAATGGGAAGTAATTGATTCATCAAATAATGTAACAGGTTTTACACAATCTGGAAGTGGATTAACTTCTATTTCAATATATGATAATTTATTTAACAACTCAGAAGATCAAGGTTTCGTAATTTATAGAGTGACGTCTTTTTTAGGTGACTGTAAAGGATTATATACAGATATTACCGTAGTAGTAAATCCATTACCAAAACCAGATTTAAAGAATGGTACTATTTGTGTGAATGAAACCAGTGGAATTAATTACACAAATTATACTTTAGATTCTCAATTATTAAATCCAGATTTTACTTACCAATGGTTTATTTTAAACACAATTACTGACACGTATGAAGCTTTAGCAAATGCTAATGAATCTACATATGAAGTAAATCAAGAAGGCACTTATAAAGTTGTGGTAACAAATGAAACAACTACTTGTAAGCAAAGTGATATAGCTACTGTAATTTCAGCTTATCCAGCTCAAGAAATTTCAGCTACAGTAACTAATAATTTTACGAACAACACTATTATTACAGTAACGACAAATCCAACAGGAATACTTAACCTAATTTATTCACTTGACAATAGCGAATGGCAAGATTCAAATATCTTTACAGGAGTTGAACCCGGCTTACACACTATAACCGTTACGGATTTACAAGACTGTACAAATCTATCAATTGAAGTGTTTGTATTTGATTATCCCAAGTTTTTCACACCAAATGGTGATGACATTAACGACACTTGGAATATTACTGGCTTAAACCAGCCTGAAGCTAAATTATTTATTTTCGACAGATATGGAAAATTAATAAAACAATTAAGCACAACTTCTAAAGGCTGGGATGGAAATTATAATGGTGCAAAACTGCCTTCAGGTGACTATTGGTTTAAATTGGATTATACTGAAAATGGAATTCCAAAACAATTTAAATCTCATTTCTCATTAAAACGATAAGATAATACATCCGTATTTATTTTTATATTACAAATTACCAAAACACTTTTCTCCTTGCTTAAAATATTGTATTTTTACATAAACAACATAAAACCATTATGGAAGCTAATTTTGAAAGTAACCCATTGATTGACAGGTTACCTAAACATTTAAAACAATTCATAATCCCTCAAGATTATAACGATTATACACCTATAAACCAAGCGGTTTGGAGATATGTAATGCGTAAAAACGTAGATTACTTATCAAAAGTAGCACATAATTCTTATTTAGAAGGATTAGAAAAAACCGGTTTAGAAATAGACAATATCCCGAATATGTATGGTATGAACCGTATTTTAAAGGAAATTGGCTGGGCTGCTGTTGCCGTAGACGGATTTATTCCACCAAGTGCATTTATGGAATTTCAAGCTTACAACGTTTTAGTTATTGCTTGCGATATTCGTCAGTTAGAACATATTGAATACACGCCTGCTCCAGATATTATTCATGAAGGCGCTGGGCACGCTCCTATTATTGCCAATCCTGAATATGCCGAATATTTACGTCGTTTTGGTGAAATTGGATGCAAAGCCATTTCGTCAGCTCGTGATTACGAATTGTATGAAGCGGTTCGATTATTATCAATCGTAAAAGAAGCAGAAGGTACGCCAGAAGCAGAAATTAAAGCCGCAGAAGACCAAGTGGAGTTTTTACAAAACAACATGGGTGAATTGTCTGAAATGTCTAAAATTCGAAATTTACATTGGTGGACCGTTGAATATGGTTTAATCGGAACCGTTGAAAATCCAAAAATATATGGTGCTGGTTTGTTATCCTCTATCGGAGAAAGCGCTTGGTGCATGACAGATAACGTAAAGAAAATTCCTTATGATATTTCTGCTGCAGATCAAAGTTTCGACATTACAAAACCGCAACCTCAACTTTATGTTACGCCAGATTTCGCGCAATTGAGTTCTGTTTTAGAAGAATTTGCAAATAAAATGGCCTTACGAACAGGCGGATTATCTGGAATTAAAAAATTAATTACTTCCAAAAATTTAGGAACAGTAGAATTAAGTACAGGTTTACAAATTTCTGGAGTTTTTACCAATGTAATTGAAAACGAAGGCAAACCAGTTTACATCCAAACTACTGGACAAACTGCGTTATCGTATAGAGAAAAAGAATTAGTAAGTCACGGAACAGATGCACACGCAGAAGGTTTTGGTTCGCCGCTTGGAATGCTAAAAGGAATCAATTTAGCGATTGAAGATATGGGACCAAGAGATTTACGTGCTTACGATATTTACGAAGGCGAACAAATCACTTTAGAATTTGAAGGCAATATTAAAGTTACTGGTGAAATTATCACAGGAACGAGAAACTTACAAGGTGAAATTTTATTAATTAAGTTCAAAAACTGCACGGTAACTCACGGTGAAACAATTTTATTCGCTCCAGAATGGGGAATTTATGATATGGCCGTTGGTAAAAAAATTACCTCAGCATTTTCTGGACCTGCCGATGTAAATAGTTTTGATATGATTAGCCACGTGCCTTCAAGTCATACCATCAAACAAAAAAAATCTGCGAAAAGAGAAGAATTAGAAACCTTATATAAAAATATTCGAAATTTAAGAGATGGAAAACCTGCAGAAATTACTCTTAAAGAAGCTTTTGGAGCTGTAACCGCTCATCATGAAAATGATTGGTTGCTTTCTGTTGAAATTGCCGAATTAGCTAAGAAAGAAAACAATTCTGACTTAATTGATAAAGTATTAAATCATTTAGAAAAATTAAAAATCAATCGTCCAGAAGTGGCGCATTTAATTGATGGTGGATTAGAATTAATTTTCGAAAAAGCTACAAACATCTCATAGTAACATTTGTTACAAAACAAAATCTATCATTCCCATATATTTGCTTCAAACAAACGAATATGGGAATTTTAGATTTTTTAGGTTTTGGAGATAAATCCAAACAAATTGCAGAATTTACAGCAAAAAACGCTGTAATTATTGACGTGAGAACGTATGAAGAATTTGCAGGCGGACACATTAAAAATTCGAAAAACATTCCTTTACAAGTTATCGAATCAAAAATTAACGATATCAAAAAACTTAACAAACCTGTTATTGCTTGTTGCAGAACCGGAAGAAGAAGCGGAATTGCAGCAATGATTCTAAAGAAAAATGGCATCGAAGCAATGAACGGCGGAGGTTGGCAAAGTTTACAAAGTAAGTTATAATAAAAAGTCCCGAATTACTCGGGACTTTTTTTAGTTTAAAAACTTCTGTTTTACTTCTTTATCGGATGTAATAATTTCATCTTTATATTTCATCGTCCAACCTAAGTTTTTGGTTACTATAAACAAACTATTCAATTCTGATAACAATCTGTTTTTAGCGTTGGTTTTTAAAGTCGAAGCTTGAATTTTCTTAGCTAAATTCGCTCTAGCAATTTTATTTATCTTATTATAATCTTCACCTGTAAATTCATTAAACGTACTTGATTCCGTATTATAATATTTAAAATCAGGTGCGATTTTTATTTCTTCTTTCGGAATTTCAACTACAGTAATGACTTTATTTATCGAATCAATATCGTATTTCATTTTACTCAAATCGAAACTTACGGTAACATCCGCATTAATCACCACGATGGCTTTTTTCTCAAAAGAAAATAAATCACCCATATATTTTTTTGAATCTTTATAGGTAATGACTTCTGCAAAATGACCTTCTGTAACCACCAATTTACCAACATTTTTAATTTGTTGTTGAATTAAAGCCGTATCATATTCTACTACAGAAGTATCGCCTTTTGAAGAAAAATACTTATAACCAAAAAACAAAACTAATGCTACTAGAAGTAATAGTATCCATTTTCTGAATTCTGTAATTATTCCGAAAAAACCTGGTTTATTTATATATGTATTCATCTTTTTTTTACGAAGATATAAAACTTAAATCAAATTATTATTTTTAGCTTTCTGAATAGCTTCTAATTTATTGTGCACTTGAAGTTTGGCATAAATGTTTTCTACGTGCTTGCGAACTGTTCCTTTTGATAAAAATAAATTTTCTGCAATGGCTTCATATTTTAAACCTTTACTAAATTGTTCTAAAACCTGAATTTCACGTGATGTTAAATTAATTTCTTCTTTAGTTTCAACTTCTTCAAAACGAATAGGTTCTCTAAATAATTTTAACGTTTTCATGGCAATAGACGGCGTCATCGTAGCGCCACCGTTCATCGTGTCTAAAATACCTTGTTGTAAATCTTTTGGATTGACTTCTTTAAGCAAATACCCATCGGCTCCAGCCTTTATAGCATTAAAAATATTTTCATCAGTATCAAAAACCGTTAACATGATAATTTTTATTTGAGGATACTTTGATTTAACAAAGTTGGTGGCTTCAATACCATTTTTATTTGGCATTTCAATATCCATAAGAATCAAATCCACATTATGATTTTTTTCTAATTTTTCAATCAAATTCACACCGTCAAAAGCGGTAAATTTAATATCAAAATCATCAAAAAAAGATAATTTTTCTTGTGTCGCTTTTATCAAAAAAGAATTATCATCAACTATGGCTATTTTTATCATCTTTAATTTTTTATAAAATTAAAAAAAACCATTACTTAGTACTATAAATAATGGTTTTTTTAATGGATTAATTTACTATTTAGTTTATAGCAATATTTGTAAATGAACCAGAAACAGAAGTTATACCACCACCTGTTCCAGAGGCTGTAAATGTTCCTGTCAATTTATTATTAGAATTTGAAGTAATTACCACACTTCCTGAAGTTGGACTGAAAGCGGCAGACATTGTTGAATTTTGATAGAAAAAGGCATTTCCTGAAGCCATAATATCATAAGTACCTATTGCAATTGATGTTAAATTGATTTCATAAACTGTTCCACCACCAGTATTTGTTGCGAAAATAGTTTTAAATTGATTACTTGCATAAGGATTATTAACCGTTTGTACCGAAGAACTGCTACTATCAGTCCATCTGAAACCATCTCCAGCAACAGGAGAAACAGGTGTTGAAGTTGGAACAGCGCCATCATCTTTTGAGCAAGAAATTGTAGTTATTGCGAATAAAGCAAGTAACAATAAAGAAGATACTTTTTTCATGATTTTTAAGTTTAAAGTTTTTTTTTGTTAGTAACTCTTCAAAATTGCGAAACTTATACACACAAAAAAATACGACACTTGTCGTATTTTTAAGATGATTTTATTTCTTGATTTCTCTATTTTCAACCGATGTCATATCGCAGTGTTTTTCGAATTCTTCTTTTGTTAAGGTATTTCCAGATTCATCGAAATAAGATGCGTTTTCTGGGATATCTTTTTTAAAATTAGCAGTTAGATAATAACCGTTGGGAAATGTAATTTTTCCAGCACCTTTTTTTGTGGGTGCTGAAAAACCACCATCCATATTTCCTTCATAAAAAACTTTGTTTTTATACACAAAAACACATTTCCCTTTAGCTGCATTATATTTACCAAAACCTCCATAAAAAACACTTCCGTCCTCAAAAGAGGCAATTCCAAAATCCCAATCTTTTTTTGAACCATATCCTATAAATGTGAAACCATTATCATTGTCGTAATATCTTCTTCTAAATAAATTGGAATTAGATTTATTTTGATCCAGTAATAATTGATATGGATTTATTTTACAGTTTTCAATTCCGTTAATTGCTTTTATTTTAAGTTCTTGCAGCATTAATTTTTCGAAATTTGCTCTGTCTTCCCTTTTTATTTTTCCAGAAAAACAATCAGGACATTTTGCTCTATCTGTGTAATATTCTGTAATCATATCATAAGCATCATGAGGCAACGTAGATTTTAAATACTTTAAAACAACCAGATTAACTTTAGGATTTTTAGCTTCGTATTTGAAATAATCGTCTATAACGACTTTATTATTTCCGCTATAATATTGTTCAAAACTGTAAATAACTCCAAGATTATCAAAAAACATTTTAAATTTATCAATTTGTGCTCCATCTAAATCTGCTTCTCTATTTGGGTATTTTACAACTAGTAATTTACTTAATTTGTTAGATGTAATTGTAGCACCAAATTCTGTCAATTTATCTATACACAATTTAAGTGCGTCAAAATCTGCAGTTTCATAATTCTGATAAAAAAAAGTCACATAGTTTCCTGCCTCAACAACTTCTGCATAAAAATCGTGTCCTTCTTTACCATATTTACCATACTTCCCATTTCTTTGCCAAATATAGTTTTTTGCTAAATTTTCGGATTCGTCAGTTGTAATCCCTTTTTGCTCTAATAATTCTTTGTACGGACGTGCATCTTGGTTATTTTGCGCTATTTCATCACTTATTTTTTTTTGCCAAATGGCCTGCTGTTCCCGATATGCTTTTGAACCAGCTTCAATTTCTTTTTTTCTTTTTTCTAATGCTTCGCCCGATAGTTTTCCTGTAGCATTGTTCCACCATAGCTCTAATTCCCTTTTTTCTTGTTCACTAAAACCCTTTTGTCCCACATAAGGAGAATTGGGTTGACGGTTCCTATCTGCTTGAGCTTCATACTCTTTTTGAACTTGTCTACGCGTTACATTATAATCACTATTGTAATTAAAAACCTGTGAATTAGGAACTTGACAAAAAGTCATATGAAATAAAAAAAGAGAGATTCCGATAAAATAAAAATTTATATTTGGTGTACTATTTTTCATTTTATAAAATTTTAGATTTAATTTTATGTGTAACTCCTATAAGTTTACATTTCTGTTTAAATAATTATTCCTTAATAAATTTAGAAGCGCTTATAGAATTAACATCAATTACTTGAAGAACATAAATCCCATTACTCAAAACAGAAACATCTAAAGTTAAACTGTTTCCTGAAACATTATTTTTTTCAAAAACAGTTTGTCCTGTGATTGTACTTATTTTTAAGCTTGCTTTCTCAAGGTTGTTTTCAAACGAAAGATTTATTTGACTTGATGCCGGATTTGGATATAATGAAATTGCTTTTTTATCAAAACTTACATTAGATAAACTAATATCGGAACCACCTTTACCAATTGCGAAATCTGAAAATGATGTTAAATTACTGTTTTTGACTGTCACAACTCCACCGCTTGTAGTACCAAGATTATAAACACCAGTAGCAGCCCAAGGTGAAGTACTATTATCTCTTTTAATAACAATATATTCTCCAACATTCGCACTTGTATTCGTTGAATTTTGAATTTTTAATGTCACATCATAATTTCCACTTGTTGGTTGTGTTTTAGTGCTAATTTTAAACCAACCACCATTTAACGCACTTGTTATTGCAACTCCATTATAAGAAGTGTTTGGAACTGTTCCTGTAATTGCACCAGCAGTAAAAGTTGCTGAAAGCTTATCAGTTTCAATTAAATTATTTACATCAATAATTGCTGCTTGTTTATAGTTAAAATCACCCATTGGGAATTCATAACTTCCTGAAGTTGCAATTTTTCTTTCCAAAATTCCACCATAAATATAGTTTGTAAGACTAGCTCCTGTAATGGCTGTTGGACTATTATTGGTTATGCTTAATATTTTATTATTCAAATTTACTTTAGCAGTAGTAAGAGTTAAAGTTGGAATTCTTAAATCATATTGTGTAGTAAGATTTGTATTTAAAATTAAACTATTGCTAAATAAATTCGGGTAGAAATAATTTACTGCAGTTCCTGTGAAATTTACACTTCCTATGCCTTTCCATTCTTTAGTACCAAAACCTTGAAAAAAACCAGCATTATTTATAGTTATATTTCCATCATTTTTTAATCCTGCATTTAAAACTAAAGTGGTTGGTAAAGTTAAATTTACTCCAGAATTCACTTGTAAAGAAGCAGCTGTTGGCGAAGTAGAAACCGTTGGATAATTTGTTGTTGGCCCATTAAACAAAGCTTTCATTGTATTTGTTGGAACACCATTTGTCCAATTAGTTGCATCGTTCCAATTGGTGTTGTTTCCTATCCAAGTTGTGGAAGCAATTGTTGGGAAATTTACCGATTTAGTTTGTACGATGGCCACATCCTTTCTTAATGACGAACTTGTAGAAAAAGTACCATAAGCTGTTGTTAAATCTGGTGCAGCATTAAATCCTGTTAAATTTACTGAGCCATAAGAAGTGGTTGGCAAAGTTGCTGTGGTTGGACTTAAAATATTGTGGGAACTAAATCCAGCCGACATAGCATACGTGTCATTATAAGCCGTAATATATTGTTTATAAACCGACGTTGCTTTTCCACCAGAAATAAATTTTGAAATATTCCAATTGGTATCTGTTTCTATAATTGCTGTTGCGTATTTTGTAGCGTCAATTGGATATACATAATCAACATCGGCTGTATAACCTATTGTTTTTTCAAACTGTACTTGAACAATTAGCTTTCCATTAGGTAAAGCCAAAAAAACATCATCTGTAAAAGTTAATTGAAACGGATTATCTAAAGTGGTAGAAAAATCTTTGGCTCTAATAAAATTAAAGTTAGCATCCGTTTCCACCATTCCTGTAAATTTATTTGCATAACTAGGAATAACTGAAGCCAAAAGATGTGGTAAATTTGTAAAAGGCACAACATTCACATTAAATTGATCCCATTTAAAAACTAAATTCCCTGTAGTTCTATTGACTTGAAAACTAGATACACCGCCATCATAAGTTTGTGCTTTAGTAATTGCACCTGATGAATTTAATGAAATTAAGGTAGAACCATAAGAAGCACTACCTCCAGAATGAGCTACACCATCAAATGTATAACCACCAATGGCATTAAGAAATAAATGCACATTTTCATTGTTATCGATAAACTTATCGGTCAGAGTAGGTTCATTAATGGTATTTCCTACCACACTACTTCCATTTAAAGCGTCTTTAAACCAAAGTGTGTTTCCGTTGCTATCTAATTTATATAATGGACTATTTCTTTTATTGTTGCCATCTACATTAGAATTAAATCCCCAGAAAAAAACATTTCCAGAATTAGAAACTGCTAATTTTAAAATATTTGTTTGCGCTGAACCTGTTGTACCAAAAGTAAATGTTTTTGCCCAAACCGCATTTCCAGAAGCATCAAATTTAGCAATTACCGATTTAGTTAACCCAGAAACCGAAACACCATTTCCTAAATCTACAGGATTGATATCACTTATTGCCCCACCAATGTAAAAATTCCCCGCATCATCTGTAGTAATACAATCGAAATTCACTGGTAAATTGCTAAATGATTTTATAATTGTTGGAACTCCAGTTGCCGAATTAATTTTTCCGAAAAACTTAATGTTTCCCGCAAAACCAGCTTGTGGTGGAGCCGTTAAAGTTGTAGAACCAAAATAAACAGCCGCGAGTGCTGTACCACCAAATAAAATTTCTGAACCATCGGCTGTGTATTTCATATGTTTAATAGTTGCACCACCCAATGAACCCGTATTAAATGCCCAATCCCAGCCACCACCAATTTGTGCATTGGCAGTAACAAAAAGCAACATTAAAATGGAAGTAATTGTGTTTTTCATAATTTAGAGTTTAAAAGATTATGAAGCAAAGTTGGGTAATTCCTTGACACAAAAAAATACGACAAATGTCGTATTTTTAGAAAAATGCTATTTGAAAATTTTAAATCAGAACTTCAATTGAAGTACCTTTTCCTGAAGAGGAAACAGCTAATTTTCCACCAATTTCCTCAATACGTTTTTTCATATTATTTAATCCGTTACCGTAATTAATTTCGGCTTCATTAAAACCTATTCCATCATCTGAAATGGTGATTTTAGTTTGATTTTCATCTTGAATGGCTTCAATTTTAATGTTTTTAGCATTCGCATATTTAAGCGAATTATTTATCGCTTCCTGAATAGTTCGATACACATTCATTCCTTCAACAGACGAAAGTTTTTTTGCTTTCAGATTCTCATCAATTTCAAATGAAAAAGTAATATCTGCAGTTGCTTCTTTTGCTTTTTCAATAAAGTTATGAATTCGTCCTTCTAAATCTTCAAACGAAATTTCATTACTATTCATGGCCCAAATAGTATCTCTAAGTTCTACAATTGTTTCTTTGGCAAAACTTGAAATATTAGTCAGTTTATTACTTAGTTTCTCGTTATTAATATCAAAACCATATTTTACATTATCCACACTGGAAATTATAAAAGTCAATTGCGCACCAATGTTATCATGTAAATCACGAGAAATGGATAAGCGTTGTTCTTGCAATTTATTCTGAGTTTCAATTTTAGAAATGGCCGATTTTAACTTAAACTCTTGTTCTTGTTGGGTGTTTTTAAGTTTCTGTTGTTTTACAAGTAAATAACCAATAATTCCAAATAAAAATATTAAAAACAAAATACTATAAATAATTGTTTGTTGTTGTTTTAATTTGGCTTCATTCTCTAAAATTAATTTTTCTTTTTTAACGGTGTCATATTTGGTTTCAAGCTCTAAAGTTTGTTTTATTACATCTAATTTAGTTGTTTTTTCTAGATTAGCTTGAAACAAAGACTGATAATAAATAACTGAATCTGGTAATTTTAATTTTGCATAAATAGGAACCAAATATTTATAAGAATCTGTTAATTCTGCATCTAATTTTTTTTCTTTAAAAAATTCATTTGCGTGCAATAAAACAGTTTTGGCTTCTTCATATTTATGTTCTAAATACAACGAATAGGCAATATTTAATTTACTTTTTGCTGTTGCACCTTCTGAATTATATATTTTTCTTTGCAAATTCACTTTATCAAAAAGAATTTTAGACTCTTTTAATTTATTTTCGTTTTGCTTAATAACGCCTAAATTATTGATAGCCTTTGAGACTGTAAAGTTATCCCCTATTTTTTGACACATTAACAATGATCTATTAAAAGCTTTAGTTGCAGCAACTGTATCATGAAGCGCTAGTAGAATATTTCCTTTTATTAAATAATTTCTGCACATTTTATCTTGCATTTTATTCTTTTCAAAATAATTTAAAACTTCGTTGGAATAGTTTAACGCTTTTGAATAGTTTTTCAATTCATAACATAATGCAGCTATATTACCTTTAATTACATGTACCTGAGTTTCATCATTAATGGAAGAAAAATAAGTTGAAGCATCTAAATAAGTCTGCATTGATAGTTGATACTTACCTACGGATTGATAAATATTTCCCAAATTTGAATTTATTTTAGCCATACCTTTTTTATCATTTTTAGCTTTTCTTATTTCATAGCTTTTATGATAAAACTCTTCTGCTTTTTGATAATCGCTTTTTTTGGTGTAAACAGCACCAAGATCACTATAAATCTGAGAAACAAGAATATCATCGTTTATTTTTTTGGCTTCATAAATCGCTTTATCACCATAAAAAACAGAAGAATCTATAGAAATATCAGAATAATACCAAGTCAAATCAGAATAAATAGTTGCTCTTTTTTTGTCATCTGGATTAGATTTTAAATCTTTTTTCAAGCCATCAATAATATCTTTTGCATTTTGCGCATTTGCAAAAGCAGTAAATAGAAATAATAAAAAAAACGATACTTGTTTGATTTTCATATTTGGTTGTTATTTTTAAAATTCATTTCTAACAAATCTAAATTCATTTCTAAAATAGATTTGCTTAATTTTTTATTAGATTCTCTAATTATATTTTTCAACTCTTCAGATAATTTTACTTTCTGATTTTGAGCTACTAAATTAGCATTCAATTCCATAATTAAAAGCTCTAATACTTTAATTTTATGGTTAAATTTTTGTTTCGTTTCAATTTGTTTCACAAGTAAAACAAGTATGATAAAAGAAAAAATCAACAACATTCCAATAGATATGAATTCCATTTGCTCAATTTTATTGTACAGACAAACTTCTATTATTTTTGGAAACGAAAAAATACGATAAATGTCGTATTTTGATTAAAATTGAAAATTAGGATATTTTTTGACTAAGGTATTTATTTTCTGATTCAAATTCTCTAAAAATTTTTTATGACTTTCCGAATTCGGATTAAAAGGTCGGTGTTTCAAAGCGCGTTGAATGTCGCAAACTTGATTCATTAAAGCGAATTCTTTTTCGTTTACATAATTTTCAAAAAACTTAATCCAAATGTAATCAATTGCTGTTTGATTTGGGTGCAACATGTCTTCGGCATAAAAACGATAATCGCGTAATTCATCCATCATAATTTCGTAACTTGGAAAATAGCTTGAAGTTGGAAGCTGGAAGTTAGAAGCGTGTAAAGCTGAAATTAAATGCGCTTTACTCAAAGTATTTTCGACAAAACCATCTTTAATATGTCTTACTGGCGAAACGGTAAAAACAAAGTTACACTTCGGATTTATAGTTTGAATTTCTGAAATTATATTTTGCAAACTAGCTTCAATTTGAGCAATTGAAAGTAACTCTTTTACAAATTGTCTTTGTGGTACTTTATGACAATTCGCTACAATTTCATTACTTTCAATATGTCGATACACCCAAGAAGTTCCTAGTGTAATTATTACATGAGTCGAATTACTAAGTTGTTGATTTGTAGAATCTATTAATTGATTTAAATTACTAAGAAATTCTTCTTTATCAGGATTTGAAAGTTCGGAATGGACTTCATAACAATGCCAAGCTTCGTTATGATAAAAAACATCATTTTCTGTAAAATATTTTTTGTGAATACTTCTAAGAATCAATTTTTCTAAAGAAACGGGATTGAAAATAATCCCAAACGGATTGACCACATTTTCAAATTTAAAATACTCCAATTTCTCCGCCATATTTTCGGCAAAACAAGAACCTAAAGACAATACTTTAGAAGTATAATCTATAGGGAAATCGGATTTTTGTAGAGGTATTTGTGTTTGAAAGTGCATCGTGTTTTAAATCTTAATCCAAAAGTACAAAAACAAGTTAAATAGTTGTGAAAAATTATGGCAAGACTTTTTATTCCGTATTTTTGTGCGATAAAATTTTTCAAATGATATCACTAGTAACAACAAATTTGCATAAGCAAATACCAATAATTAAGAGAGTGATACATATGTTACCTATAAAAAATAAGATTTAAACATATGAAGCTACTTTACGCCTATCTAAAAAAACATAAATTACTCCTATTTTTTGCCTTATTGATGGCCACTATCAATATTTGTTTTAGTTTATCCGATTCGATTATTACAGGTAAATTAATGCAAGATTGCGGTGTAGGAATTGCAAAATACAAAGGAAACGAAATCGGTTTTATTAAATCAGTAGGTTTCTGGCTTGGTCTTTCGCTAGGTGCTGCCATGATTTCAAGAGTTACAAAAAACTTTCAAGATTATTTTACCAATATTGTCATTCAAAGAACGGGTGCAGAAATGTATACCGACGGAATTAAAAAATCGTTAGATTTACCTTATGTTGATTTTGAAGACCAAAGTAGCGGACAAACCTTAAGCAAATTACAAAAAGCAAGAACGGATTCTGAAAAGCTAATTACACTTTCCATTTCCTTAATTTTTCAAACCATAATTGGGTTTATATTTGTGATCGTTTATATTTCTAGAATCGATTACAGAATTGCATTTGTATTTGTATTTACAGCGCCAATTATTGCGTTTATCAGTTCGTTTTTAGGAAAGAAAATCAAAGCCGTTTCTCGAACTATTGTTATGCAAACCAATTCGTTAGCTGGTTCAACAACAGAAAGTTTACGTAACATTGAATTAGTAAAAAGTTTAGGATTAACCGCCCAAGAAGAAGGCCGATTAAATTCGAACACCCATAAAATATTACAATTAGAAATTCAGAAAATTCAATTCATTAGAAGTTTGAGTTTCATTCAAGGCACAACCGTTCATTTTATGCGAACTTGTGTGGTATTTGCTTTGTATTATTTCTTATTTAGCGAAAAAATTGTCGTTGGTGATTTATTAACTATGGTGTTTTTCACTTTCTTTATATTTAATCCTTTACAAGAATTAAGTGCGTTTATTATTGCGAAAAATGAAACCAAAGTTTCTATGGAAAATTTCGAACAATTATTAAATGCGAAATCAGAACACCGACCAGAAACTCCAGAACATTTCGGGAAAATAAGTTCTTTAGTTTTCTCTAACGTGAGTTTCCAACACAAATCGGCGAAACAACCTGCAGTTGAAAATATTGATTTCAACATCAAACAAGGTGAAACCGTTGCTTTTGTCGGACCATCAGGTGCTGGAAAAACAACTTTGGTAAAATTATTAGTAGGTTTATATCAACCTGCTATTGGTCACGTTCTGTATAACAGAATTGATTCTAAAGCCATCGACATGTTAGAATTACGACAACAATTAGGTTTCGTAACACAAGATGCACAACTTTTTTCAGGAACGATCAGAGAAAACTTATTATTCGTAAAACCAGAAGCAACCGACGAAGAAGTCCTAAATGCATTACATAGAGCAAGTTGTGATAATTTATTAGCTCGAGCTGAAAAGGGTTTAGATTCGACAATTGGTGAAGGCGGAATTAAGATTTCTGGTGGTGAAAAACAACGTTTATCAATTGCTAGAGCGATTTTAAGAAATCCGAATTTATTAATTTTTGACGAAGCCACTTCCGCTTTAGATTCCATTACAGAAGAAGAAATTAATAGTACGATTAGAAACATTTCTGATGAAAACAGAATTACAGTTTTAATTGCACACCGATTGTCAACCATTATGCATGCTGATAAAATATTCGTATTAGAACAAGGAAAAATTATAGAACAAGGAAAACACGAAGATTTATTGGTTGAAAAAGGATTGTACTACGCGATGTGGCGTCAACAAATTGGGGAAAGAAAATAAGCTCTATCAATATTTAAAAAGAAACACCGATTAAAGAAATTAGTATAATTTTAAAAATTTCTTTAATCTGTATCTTAAAAAAAGCTAATAGTTATGTTCAAAAAAGAATATTTACATCCAAACGAAGGTTTCTCGCAAGTCGTAGTTATAGAAACGGAAGAAACTAAAACCTTGCATATTTCAGGGCAAATTGGCGAGGGAACTGATTTAGAATCTCAAACTATTGCCACTTTTAAAAATTTAGAAACCCTTTTAAAAGAATGCAATTCGAGTTTTCAAGATGTAGTAAAAATGAATACCTATATCGTAAATTTTAATCCGGAAGTAGATTTACCGATTTTTAGAAAAGTTAGAAAAGCCTTTTTAGGTGCTGAAAATTTTCCCGTTAGTACTTTAGTTGGAGTTAGTATTTTAGGAAATAGAAATTGGTTGATTGAGATGGAAGCTACGGCTGTGATTGATAAAAAAGCTATTTAGTTTATAAGTTGTATTTTCACGCAAAGACGCAAAGGCGCAAAGAAAAAAACATTACAATCCATTTACTATTCTATAAATTCCGTCTCTTATTAAAGCTTCATTAAAATTAATAAGAAGACCTAATTTCATGTCGGTTATTTTCAAATAAGTCAGAATTTGCTTAGAGTGAACTTTAGATAAGGTTTCGACTGATTTTAACTCTACAATGACTTTATCTTCAACAATTAAATCACTTCTAAAACCAATATCTAAAAATATTTCATCCCAAATTACTGGAATTGGTTTTTGTCTTTCAACTTTAAGACCTCTTTTTATTAATTCGTGACAAATTATAGCTTCATAAACAGATTCCAAAAGTCCTGGACCAAGTTTTATATGAATTTTATATGCGATATCAACTATAATTCTTGAGATTTCGTTTTCCGACATGCTTTTTACATTTTAAATTAATTAAATCACGCAAAGACGCAGAGTCGCAAAGGAAAAACTAAACTTTGCGACTCTGCGTCTTTGCGTGAGAATAAAAATATCTTACTTCACAAAACTACTTGCATTCTCTAAAACCGCAGCAATTCCGTTTGCATTCTTCCCTTTTCCTGAAGCGAAGAAAGGTTGTCCTCCACCATTTCCATCAATGTGTTTTCCTAATTCACGGATTACATTTCCAGCGTTTAAGCCTTTATCTGCAACCAATTCTTTAGAAATATAACAGTGAATATTTGGTAAACCCTCTTCAATAGAAGCTAAAACTACAAATGAATTAGGTTTTGAAGTTCCAATGGCTTGCGTTAAATCTTTCGTCGAACTCATTGATAAATCAACTTGTTTGACTAAGAAATTGATTCCGTTTATATCTTGAAATTCAGAAACTAAACTCGCAGATAAACCGTCAATTTTTTCTTTTACTAATTGTTCCATTTGCTTTTTCAACTTCGCATTTTCCTCTTGTAAAGAAACTACTGATTTTAAAACATCTTGTGGATTTTTCAACGTTTCCTTAATTTCCGCTAAGGTATTTTCTTGATTCGTATAGAAATCTTTCACCGCATCACCAGTAATTGCTTCAATTCTTCTGATTCCAGCGGCAACAGCACCTTCCGATATAATTTTGAATTGCCAAATATCAGCCGTATTGTTCACGTGAATTCCTCCACATAATTCCATACTTTCACCAAACTTAATCGCACGAACATTGTCTCCGTATTTTTCTCCAAATAAAGCCATCGCACCTTCGTCTAAAGCTTGTTGGATGGGAATACTTCTTCTTTCAATTAATGGTAATTGCGCTGCAATTCTTGTGTTTACAAAAGCTTCAACTTGACGTAATTCTTCCTCCGTAACTTTAGAAAAATGAGAGAAATCGAAACGCAAATAAGTTGGATTCACTAACGAACCTTTTTGTTCTACATGCGTTCCTAAAATCGTTCTTAAAGCCAAATGCATCAAATGCGTAGCCGAGTGATTTTTAGAAGAAGCGCTTCTTAAATCTGTATTTACTTTTGCTGTGAAAACGGCATTTACATTTTCTGGTAATTGTTTGGCGAAATGTAAAATTAAGTTGTTTTCTTTTTTCGTATCGATAATGTCAATCGTTTCATTTGCTGAAACTAACGTTCCCTTATCTCCTACTTGTCCACCACCTTCTGGATAAAAAGGCGTGTTATCTAAAACGATTTGGTATAAAATTCCGTCTTTTTTAGAATCGACTTTTCTGATACGAGTAATTTTTGCATCATTTTCCGTTTGATCATATCCTACGAATGTTTCCACATTTCCTGGAATTAAAACCGACCAATCTTCAGTAGAAACTTCAGAAGCCGCACGAGAACGCGCTTTTTGTTTTTGTAATTCTGTTTCGAAACCCGCTTCGTCTAAACTAAATCCTCTTTCTCTAAGAATTAAGGCTGTTAAATCGATTGGAAATCCGAAAGTATCGTATAATTCGAATGCTTTTTCTCCAGAAACTTCTTTTCCGGTAGTGTTTTGCATTACGTTTTCTAACAATTGAATTCCTTGTTCTAACGTTCTTAAAAACGAAGCTTCTTCTTCACGAATTACATTCGTAACCAATTGTTGTTGCGATTTGATTTCTGGGAAAAATTCTCCCATTTGATTCGCCAAAACCGCTACTAATTTATTAATAAAAGGTTCTTTTGTATCTAAAAACGTAAACCCGTAACGAATCGCACGACGCAAAATTCTACGAATTACATAACCAGCGCCTGTGTTAGAAGGCAATTGTCCATCTGCAATAGCGAAAGCCACTGCACGAACGTGATCTACAACCACACGAATCGCAATATTCGTTTTATTTTGCTCTTCCGATATATTTTTTACTTTGTTTGAAGTATATTTTAATCCTGTAATTTCTTCCACTTTCGCGATAAGCGGCGTGAAAACATCTGTATCGTAATTAGATGTTACGTTTTGCATTGCCATACACAAACGCTCAAATCCCATTCCGGTATCTACGTGTTGTGCTGGTAATTTTTCTAAAGAACCATCCGCTTTACGGTTGAATTCCATGAAAACGTTATTCCAAATTTCCACGACTTGCGGATGATCGGCGTTGACTAAACTTCTTCCAGAAACTGCTGCTCTTTCTTCGTCAGTTCTTAAATCGATATGAATTTCTGAACATGGACCACAAGGACCTTGATCACCCATTTCCCAGAAATTGTCTTTTTTGTTTCCTAAAATAATTCGGTCTTCCGGTACAAATTGCTTCCAAATATCCCAAGCTTCTTGATCGAAAGGTACATTATCTTCTGTACTTCCTTCAAAAACAGAAACATATAAACGGTCTTTTTCTAATTTTAAAACATCAGTTAGAAATTCCCAAGCCCAAGGCAACGCCTCTTTTTTGAAATAATCACCAAACGACCAATTTCCTAACATTTCGAACATGGTGTGGTGATAGGTATCAAAACCTACATCTTCCAAATCGTTATGCTTTCCAGAAACACGTAAACATTTTTGTGTATCTGTAATTCGAGGACTTTTTGGCGTGCCATTTCCTAAGAAAAACTCTTTAAATTGAGCCATTCCCGAGTTGTTAAACATTAGGGTTGGATCATCTTTTAAAACAATTGGTGCAGAAGGAACAATAGTATGTCCTTTGCTTTCAAAAAATTGTAAATACGCTTTTCTTATGTCTTGTGATTTCATTTTTATGATATTGAATCGAATAATTTAGTTCATTGAAATTTTTAAAAAAAATGTTTCGAAATGTGAAACAAATTTTAAGTTCTTTCGTATAATAAGTGTTACTTTGTGATAACGAGCACAAAAATAGTAAATTTTAATGAAATCGTTAACAACAAAAAGTTTCTAAAAGGCAACTTTTTCAAATATGAAGAGAGTAAAATTTTATTACGATGCAGAGAAATTAGCATTTAAACAAATTGTTACGAAAAACAGCACCAAAATTGGTTATGCGATGTTGTTTTTACTAGCGAGTGCGTTGTTTGGATTTTTATGTTTTTTTATATTAAGTAACACCAGTTTTTTTGAAACGCCAAAATCGAAATTACAAGCGCGAGAATTGGAAACGATGAAGCAGAATTATAATTTATTAAATCGAAAAATTGCTTTAATGGAAGAAGGTTTGTCGGCTATTGAAGAACGAGATAATAATTTGTATCGGGTTTATTTTAATAGTGCAGCCATTTCAAACGATGAGCGCAGAGCTGGATTAGGTGGCGTAAATAGATATAAAGATTTAGAAGATTTTAATAACAGCGATTTGATAATTAATTCGTCTAAAAAAGTGGATGAAATTATGAAAGCTTTGGCGATTCAATCCGTTTCTTTAGATGAAGTTACGAAATTAGCCAAGCAAAAAGCGGTTTTATTAAAAGCCATTCCAGCGATTCAACCTGTAAAAAATGAAGAATTGAAACACATGGCTTCTGGATTTGGATATCGAAGTGATCCGTTTACTAAAATTAGAAAGTTTCATAAAGGCATGGATTTTTCTGCGAAAACAGGAACACCAATTTACGCTACCGGAGATGGAATTGTGAGAAAAGCGGATGGAAGTTTATCCGGTTACGGAAATCATATAGAAATTAGTCACGGTTACGGTTATTTGACTTTATACGCACATTTAAGTAAATATAAAGTGAAAGCCGGACAAAAAGTAAAACGTGGCGATATTATTGGTTATGTAGGAAGTACAGGACGAAGTGAAGCACCACATTTACATTATGAAGTACATAAAAATGGTGAAGTTGTAAATCCTTTAAATT
>CAYWVV010000042.1:0-23178 GCA_964461805.1 uncultured Flavobacterium sp. | reverse complement strand
CCCTACATTAAAAGTGTAATGCTCTACCAGCTGAGCTACAGAGTCTAAAACTATTTCCTCATTGCGGGTGCAAATATAGAACGATTTATTTATTTTGCAATAGCTTTTGCATAATAATTTTATATTTTTTTTAATTTAATTTATAACCCCTTAATTTATAAGTGTTTGTTGATTTTGAAGTTTAATTAATATTTATAATTTCATTAAATTATTATACATTTATACCATTAAAAGAGATAAGATAGTATGAAAATTATTCTAGTTGGTTATATGGCATCGGGAAAATCTACGATTGGTAAGCTACTTTCTGAGTCGTTGCACATTCCTTTTTATGATTTAGACGATTTAATTGAGAATAATTTGAATTTGAAGATCAATGAAGTCTTCGAACAGAAAGGCGAATTGTTTTTTAGAAAAAAGGAAAGAGAGGTTTTGAGTGACTTTTTAAATACAACTGAAAATTATGTATTAGCATTAGGAGGTGGTTCTCCTTGTTATTATGATAATTTTGAATTGTATCAGTTGGAAAGTGTTTGCTCTATATATTTAAAAGCTTCTATAAGCACGTTATTAGATCGATTGCATGCTCAGAAAGCTACAAGGCCACTAGTTTCCCGTTTAAACAAAGAAGAACTTCAGGAGTTTGTAGCGAAACATTTATTTGAACGAAGCTATTTCTATCATCAAGTTAAAACTATTGTTTCAATTGATAATAAAAAGGAATTAGAAATTGTTTCAGAAATTGTTTCTAAACTAACTTAAATATACGTAAGAATTATTTTCTTCAAAAACCACTTGAACGTGTTCTTGTAAAGATGTAGATAAAGACAAACCTTTAAAATCAGCTTTTACAGGATACTTTTTATGATTTCTGTCAATCAATACAGCTGTTTTAAATTTGTGTAACGGAACATTTAAAAAGTGTTTAATTGCATAAATTAAAGTTGCACCAGAATTTAAAACATCGTCAACTAAAACTAGGTTTTTATTCGCGTAATCTTCAGATTTTAATGAAGTTGTTATTGAGTCTGAAGGGTTTTGTTTGTTGATGTTAACTTCGCAAATCGTAATTTTTATATCACTTATGTCTTCTAATTGCTTGGCTATTTTTTGAGCAAATGTAAATCCACTATTTGAAATTCCTGCAATTACTAATTCTGAATCGTTCGCAAACGTTTCGTAAATTTGATAGGCAATACGTTTTGTTTTGTGTTCTATTTCGGTATGAGTTAATATAATGTGTTGCATGGTTTATTTTTTTTCAAATGTAAAAAACAATTCTTTATTTGCGCGTGGTTTTATTGAATTATATGCAGGTTCTAATGTTTTTATAGTAAACTTTTCTGAAAACAAATTCTCATATTCTTCAAAACTTCCTCCAAATGGCGGTCCGACTTCCGTTAAGGGAAAATGAAACAATACACCCGCAATTTTTCCTTTATCAGATAATAAATCATGCATTTTCATAACATATTTATCTCTCAAATCAGGTTGTAAAGCACAAAAAAACGTTTGTTCAATAATCAAATCATAGGTTTCTTTATGGTTAAAAAAATCACCACAAATTAAATGTTTTTCTAAAGCATGGTTTCTCTTTATGATTGTAGCAATAGGTTGTTGCGCATAATCTATGACGAAAACATTTTGAAATCCTTTTTCGATTAAATAATCTAATTCATAAGCGTTTCCAGCACCAGGTATTAAAATTTTTACATCCTTATTTTCCAATTGGTCAATATATTCTTTCAAAGGCGTTGAAATATGTCCAATATCCCAAATCGCATCGTCACTTTTGTATCGGTTTTCCCAATATTCTTTATTCAAGGTCGTCATTACTGTCGTTTTCTGTATAATCAGATATGTCTCTACGGTCTTTTTTAGTTGGTCTTCCTTCACCTTTTGCTCTATAATGTTCTTTAGAAAGTTTTATCATTTCTAAATGTTCGAAAGATTCTGGCGGTGTTTCATCTTTTCTATATAAATCAACTAATTTGGCAGCCACTCGACTAGGCGGAATATCTAAAATCTTAACGATATAGTTAATTTGATCTCTTCTCAACGTAATTTTATCTAAAGGAAAAACATCTCTAGATGCTTTGGCTTTGACATTATTTACCGAAACATGTCCTTTTTTTATAGCTTCAGCTGCAAGACCTCTTGTTTTGTAGTATCTAATGCACCATAAATATTTATCAATTCGCATAAAATTCAAAAATCAGTGTTAATATTTGTACAAAAATAAATGAAAATCGTATCTTGCGAGCACTTTTTTAAATTAAAATATTACAAAATGAAATTATCATTAAGATTATTACTTTTATTGCCATTTATATTTGTTATGGTTGGATGTCCTTCAGATGACTCAGTTGCTCCAATTGAATTAAGATCCTATTCAGAAGTTTATGCTGAAGATAAAGCTGAAATTGAAACTTTTATGGCAGATCATTTCATGACTGTTGATGCAGACTATAATGTTACTTTTACAAAAATTACTACGTCTACTCCAGGAACACCAATTAGTGCACATCCAAATTTAACGTTTAAAACAGTTACCAAAAACGGAGTAGATTATAAATTATACTTTATTAAATTAGCAGAAGGTTTAGGGAATACACAAACTGACTCAGATACTGAAAATGATAAACCAACTAGATTAGATTCCATTTACAGCTCATATAAAGGACATAAAACTGATTTAACAAGTTTTGATGAAGCTTCTTCTCCAATTTGGTTTCAATTAGAACAAGTAATTCAAGGTTGGCAAGAAATTTTCCCAGAATTTAAAATTGGAAATGCTCAATTTGATAATACAACAGGAATTACAACTTTCAGTGATTTCGGAGCAGGTGTTATGTTTGTACCATCTGGGTTAGCATATTTCAATCAAAGTCAAATTAATATTCCATCGTATACTCCAATTATTTTCAATTTCAAATTAATGAAGTTAAAATATAAAGATCATGATGGAGATAAAATTTTATCTAAATACGAATTTGGAGGACCTACATCTGGAACTGCTTTAGATACAGATGGAGATACTAAGCCTGATTATGCGGATTTCGATGACGATAATGATGGAAAACTTACAAAAGAGGAAATTAGAATCACTCCTGGAGTTTCTAGTTGGTATTCATATGGAACTATTCCTATTTGTAGTGGAGGAGGAAATGGCAAGAAAAAACATTTAGATCCATTTTGTCAATAAAATACAAATCCTGCTTTTAGCAGGATTTTTTATTTGTAAACTAATTTTGAAACTTTATCTTTGTTAAAAATATTAAAACATGACAAATTTACAAACTATCATAGAAGCAGCATGGGAAAACCGTGCGTTGTTACAGGAAGAAACTACTCAAAATGCTATTAGAGAAGTTGTTGATTTATTAGATAACGGAACGCTTCGCGTTGCGGAACCAATAGCCAACGGTTGGCAAGTTAACGAATGGGTTAAAAAAGCAGTAGTAATGTATTTTCCTATTCAGAAAATGGAAACTTTAGAAGCAGGTATTTTCGAATACCACGATAAAATTCCATTGAAACGTAACTTTGCAGAAAGAGGAATCAGAGTAGTACCAAATGCTGTTGCTCGACATGGTGCTTATATTTCATCAGGTGTAATTTTAATGCCTTCTTACGTGAATATTGGTGCGTATGTTGACGAAGGAACTATGGTAGATACTTGGGCAACTGTTGGTAGTTGTGCACAAATTGGAAAACATGTACATTTAAGTGGTGGAGTAGGAATTGGTGGTGTTTTAGAGCCTTTACAAGCCGCTCCAGTAATTATTGAAGATGGTGCTTTTATTGGTTCTCGTTGTATCGTTGTGGAAGGTGTTCGTGTAGAAAAAGAAGCTGTTTTAGGAGCTAATGTTTGCTTAACCGCTTCTACAAAAATTATTGACGTAACTGGAAGTGAACCCATTGAATACAAAGGTGTTGTGCCTTCTCGTTCAGTAGTAATTCCAGGAACTTACACTAAAAAATTCCCAGCTGGTGATTTTCAAGTGCCTTGTGCCTTAATTATTGGACAAAGAAAAGCATCAACCGATTTAAAAACTTCTTTGAATGATGCTTTACGTGAATATAACGTAGCAGTATAAAATCTATTTCTATAAACCTACAAATTTGATATGCAAAATTATTTTGAAAGTATAAAACTCTTTTTTAAACGAGCGCTTATTGTTCTTATTATTTATCAAGTTTGTAGGTTTGCTTTTTATTTTTTTAATAGAAATGCTTTTACTACAATTTCTGCAAAAGTGTTTTTAGGCGGTATTCATTTTGATTTATCTGCCATCGCATACATCAATTTAATTTTTGCACTTCTTCATTTTATTCCGGGTAAATTTAAATTCAAACCGAAATATCAAAGTTTAGTAAAAATTAGCTTTTTTGTGGTTAATTTAGTTTTCATTTTAACCAATTTCGTTGATTTTGAATATTATAAGTTTACAGGAAGAAGAAGTACTTTCGGAATGATTACGGCAAGTGGAATGGAAAATGAAGTGGGCGGATTGCTTCTTTCTTTTTTAACTGAGTTTTGGTATTTACCTATGTTTGGGTTTGTTCTAGCCTTATTATTTTGGAAATTGATTCCGAATATTAAATTAATAAATGAAACGGTTTCTAAAAATATAGTTGTAAAACAAAGTGTGATGTTTGTGTTTTTACTAGCATCTGTGTTTGTAATCGGAAGAGGTGGTTTTCAAAAGAAACCATTAAAAATTGTAGACGCCGTAAATTATGGTTCCATCAATCAATCGGCAATTGTATTGAATACGCCTTTTTGTATTCTTAAAACAATTGGAAAGAAAGAAACATTAGAATCTCCAAAGTTCTTTTCGGAAACAGAATTAAATGCAATTTTCAATCCAATCACAGAATTTAAATCTGTAGAAAATCCAACTAAAAAAAATGTTGTCATTCTAATTCTGGAAAGTTTTGGTAGAGAAAACATACAACGTGGTCAAACGCCATTTTTAGATGCATTAATTACTAAATCATTGTTTTTTGAAAACGGATTTGCTAATGGAAAATTGTCTATAGATGCTGTGCCATCAACGCTTTCAAGTATTCCAAGTTTAATGAATAATTCGTTAATAACATCCAGTTATTCTATTAATGAAGTGTTTGGTTTACCTAAAATTTTAAAACAAAATGGTTACAAAACCGCTTTTTTTCACGGCGCATTTAATGGAAGTCAAAACTTCGATCAATATTGTAAAGTGGCTGGTTTTGATGAGTATTATGGAAAAAATGAATATGTAGGTCCAGAAGCATTTGATGGGAAATGGGGAATTTTTGATGAAGAATTTTTGCAATATTTTTCTGGAAAAATGTCTGAATTTAAACAGCCTTTTTTCACAACTTTATTTACAATCTCTTCGCACAATCCATATATAATTCCAGAAAAACACAAAGGAAAATTCCCTAAAGGAACAACGAAAATACATGAAAGTATTGCTTATGCAGATTACGCTTTAGAGCAATTTTTCAAAACGGCTGCGAAACAAAGTTGGTATAAAAATACTTTATTTGTTTTAACTTCAGATCATACCTCTTCAGAACCTACAGAAGATAAATTTAAAAATAATGTAGGTAAATTTAGAATTCCAATTTTGTTTTTTGATCCTTCAAATCCAGCGATAGTTGGTAAAAATCAAAAGAATTTCCAACAAATAGACATTATGCCATCTATAGTGGATTATTTGAAAATCAACGCAAAAATGATTACTTACGGAAAATCATATCAGTCTAAAAAAGACCATGTGGTATATTATTTAGATAATATTTACCATTTTGTTTCTGGAGATTACTATTTGGCTTTTGATGGAAAAAAATCTGTTGGTTTGTATAATTTTAAAAAGGATGAACTTCTTAAAAAGAATATCATCAAAACCGAAAAAGCAAAAGCTGCAGAAATGGAAAAATTCATAAAGGCTTATATTCAATCCTTTAATGAAAGAATGATTGGTAATAAATTAACGCTGAAGTAATTTTTCTTCACGTTGTAATTTTAGCAATTTTGCATATTTCATGTGTGAAAAGAAGCCTTGAATTAAAGCAATTGTGATACCGTCAATTCCATTAAAAATTCCTTTTTTAAAGAAATAACATCTAATAAAAGCAGTCAATCCATTAATTACAGGTTTGGCAGCATGTGTTCTTTTTCCTTGGTCGAAAAGTTGTTGTGCATGCCAAGTAGAATATTGGTTTTTCTTCGCTACAATTTGCTCGTACGATTCCCAGCCATAATGTAAAATATGAACTGCAACTTTCTTTTCATTTGTAGTAATAATTTTCTGATGCACTTTTGCTGGCGAAGGTTGTGCTGTTTTTTTATTGAAAAAGCGCACTTTATGATCTGGATACCAACCAGAAAAATCAATTAGTTGGTCTTTTAAAAAGTTTTTAACTCTAAAAGAAAAAGCATCAAAATTGCCTTCTAAATATTTTTCTTTTAAAATAAATTCAGTGGCATCTTTATCTAAGAATTCATCTGCATCTAAGTTTAAAATCCAATCATTGGTACAAAAAGGTAAACCATGAGTTCTTTGCGGACCATCTCCAAGAAATTTTTGTGAAATTACTTTCGCACCTTTCTCTTCAGCAATTTTAACAGTGTTGTCAGAACTTAATGAGTCAACAACAATAACTTCATTGCATACTTTAAAAAGTGCATCAATACATTTTCCAATATTTTTCTCTTCGTTAAAAGTAATAACTAATCCGCTAATTGCCATTTCTAATTTTTTTACAAATATAATTAATTTATTTGTTCAGTTTTATTTCAGATTCATTATTAGTTATGTATTTTAGCCCTTTAATACGGTAACACATGAAAATATTAATCATACAACAAAAAAGAATTGGAGATGTTTTAACTTCTACTATTTTAGCTAATAATTTAAGATTAAAATATCCTACTGCTACTATTGATTACATGTGTTATTCGAATTGTGTTGACGTTTTAATCAACAACCCGAACATCTCCAATATTATTGTATTGGAAGAAAAAGTTAGAAAAAATTATCTTTCTCTTTTTCAATTTATTTTCAAAATACGAAGCTCAAAATATGATGCAGTAATTGATGCTTACAGTAAATTAGAAACGAATTTAATCACTTTTTTTTCTGGAGCAAAATATAAGATTTCGTATAAAAAAGGGTATTCAAATATGTTTTACAATTACACTTTTGAACGCTTAAAAAACGGAACAAAATCGGAGATTGGTTTAGCTATTATCAACAGATTAGGCTTGCTTAAGCCGCTGATGTCGGAAGAAATTACAGATTATAAACCAAAAGTTTTCTTAACGGATACGGAAATTGAATCGGCAAAAAATCTGTTGTTATCTTATCCTTTAAAATCAGATAAGCCTACTTTCATGATTGGAATTTTAGGTAGCGAATGGTACAAAACTTATCCATTTGAAAAAATGGCTGAATTATTGGATCATATTGTTGAAACAACTGACGCGAACTTATTGTTCAATTATATTCCAAAACAAAAAGAAGACGCTAAAAAAGTATACGATTTATGTCAACCAGCAACTCAAAATCGTATTTTCTTCGATTTATATGCCACAGATTTGCGTTCGTTTTTGGGATTATTATCTCAATGTGATGCTTTAATTGGTAACGAAGGCGGTTCTGTGAATATGGCAAAAGCATTATTTATTCCAACATTTTCGTTGTTTTCTCCAAGTGTTGATAAAGAAACATGGCAAATTTTTGAAGATGAGAAAAACGTTTCCATTCACTTAAAAGATTTGAAACCAGAAATTTACGCTGAATTTGATGAGAAATATATAAAAGAACATACTTTTAAATATTTTGAAGCATATCCTATCGCTTTAATTAAAGAGAAATTACAACTTTTTTTTCAAACTATTCGTTAAGATAATTTGAAATTCCATTTGCAATTGAAGTCACATTATTTCTTTTGTTGAACTCTCTAATGCTGTTGTTTTTCTTCCAAGTATCTGAATTGGCATAACTTCTTTTATGTTCTAAATGCAAACAAATTGCCGAATATCTAATTTGTTTCGAGCGAATACCAAAATTAAACATGCGTTCACCAATTTCACGATCCAATCCACCATATTGCATTTCTTCATTAAATCCGTTTACTGAAAATAAATCAGATTTAAAACAGGATGTATTATGACCATTAAATGTTTTCTTCGTGGGCGTAATCCAATTCATAAAGTTGTTAAAAGGCGCAAATCGAATCAATTTAGTCAATTTAAAATTTGATTTCACACCGTTTTTTCTTAACCAAAATGGACTATAACAGTTTTTTGAAAGGATATCATTTTCTGAGATATTTTCTGAAGTTTGTAGCGGTAATTTAAAATAACCACCAGATAAAAAATACCCTTTTTCTTTAAATTTTAAGTGCGTTGCAATAAAATCTTCACGGGGAATACAATCGCCATCTGTAAATAAAACATAATCGCTATTCGTTCGTAAAATGGCTTTGTTCAGTATTTTACATTTTTGAAAGCCATTATCTTCTTGCCAAACATGTACAATTGGATAGTTGAATTTTCCTTGAAAACTATCAATTAAGGTTTTGGTTTCCTGAGTTGAGCCATCGTCTGCAATGATAATTTCTAAATCTTTCTCTGTTTGATACAAGTAACCCAAGAGGACTTTTTTAAGCCAATTTTCGGAGTTATATGTAGTAATTATTACAGAAATCTTCATTTATCAATATAAAAGTGAAAAATACTATTTTTTCCAGAATAAGAACTTCTTTTTCAATCTTTTCTTTCTATAATATTTGTATTGAAACGTTTCTGTTAATTTCCATAAGCTTTCAAAAACTAAATTTTCATTTTCACCAGTAATGCAAGCATATTCATTACTCATAGTCACAACCATTTCTTTTTTATGTGTAATTTTTGAAAGATTTTTCATTCGAGTATTAAAATCTAATTTTTCATGAAAATTCATTCTATTTAAATCCACTAAATAAAAAGAATAGCTGCCATTTTCATTTGCTCGTATTAAAGTATTTCCAGGAGAATGGTCTAAAAACTCAACTCCTTTATCTTGCATTGAAATAGTAAAACGAGTAAATTGTCTTATCAATTCTTCTCTATTTTTAAAGTTTTCATTTTCTATGACTTCTCTAAATTCGAACACATTTTCAAGATGTTCACAGGCATAAAAACTGGTAGTTAATCCCAAAACGGGACTGTTTTCAAAATAGGCAATTGGCGTTGGTGTTCCTATTCCTAACTTTGTTAAAGTGGTAGCGTATTCAAAGGAACGTTGTGCTTTAGATTTTCTGAAAAATCCGTAAGCAATTTGATTGATGAAATTGGGTTTTTTAAACGATTTTATATTTAAAATAAAAGATTCTAAATGAAATAGTTTTATAGTATTTCTTTGCCCTAATGATAAGTTTTCACCTGTAGAATCGAAATTATTTATACAATGTAAAATTTCATTTTTTACTGGAATAAAATCAGGGTTGAATATTTTTTTCATATCAATTTTTTGTACAACAAAAGTAAATTATTTTTCTTAAATTATATTTTTTAATTTTACGGAAAATATTACACATGAAATATCCAACGTGTTCTTTAGTAACACCTACATATAACTGGCCAAATGCTCTAGAGTTATTGCTTTTAAGTATTAAAAACCAATCTGTTTTACCTAATGAAGTTATTGTTGCTAATGATGGTTCTAAACCAGAAACTACAGCGTTAATTGAAAAATTTCAGCAAGATTTTCCAGTACCAATCATTCATGTTCGCCATGATGATAATGGAAATCAAAAACCTGCTATCATGAACAAGGCCATTGCTAAATCTAAATATGATTACATTATTGAGATTGATGGCGATATTATTATGCATGAAGATTTCGTTAAAGATCATTTGACTTTTGCAAAGAAAGGTCAGTATTTATTTGGCTCAAGAGTTAATATTCAGAAATCTATTTTAGAGGAAATATTTGCCAACAAAACAACTCGTTTTACTCTTTTTTCTAAAGGAATTAAAAAAAGATTGAGAAGTGTGAGAATGCCATTTTTTATGAGTTTTGAAAAAGAACATCATCAAATATCTAAGAAATTAAGAGGTTGTAATATGTCTTTTTGGAAAGAAGATTTTATTAAAATTAATGGATTTAACGAGAGTTTAATTGGTTGGGGCGTTGACGATTCAGAAATGATTCAAAGATTACACAATATTAATGTTGTTGGAAAAAGATTAAAACACTGCGGAATAGCTTTTCATATTTATCATAATGAGCAAAATAAATCTCATATTGAAATTAATAATGAAATAGAAAAAAATGTTAGAGAAAATAAAATTACATTTACTGAAAATGGAATAAATAAATATTTATAATATGTTTGAAGTAGCTGTAATAATCATAAATTATAATTCAAGTGATTACACGTTTCAATGTGTGAAAAGCATCATTGAAAAAACAAATTCTAAACTAAATTATCAAATTGTAATAGTAGATAATGCTTCTGAAATGGAAGATTTTTTGCAATTGAAAAATAATTTAAATAGTATTTCATTTCAAAATTTAAGTTTACATCGAAGTAAAATTAATACTGGTTTTGGTGGTGGAAATATGTTTGGAGTACAATTTGCAAACGCTGAATATTATGCATTCGTAAATAATGATTCTTTGTTTAATAACGACTGTCTTTCTATTATTAAAACAGAAATGCAAAACAATCCAAACTTAGGAATCTGTGGCCCAAAATGCTTTAAAGAAGACGGAAGTGTATTGCCTACATTAGACCATTTCGCTTCACCCTTAAAAGAATTATTCGGGAGAAAAATATTAGAAAAAATTAATCCAAACGAATATCCAAATAGAAAAAAAGAATACACACTACCACAAAAAGGTCAATTTGTATCAGGAAGTTTTATGATGCTAAAATCAGCAGACTTTAATGCAGTTGGTGGTTTTGATACGAATATTTTTCTGTATTACGAAGAAACCGATTTGTGCAAAAGATTACGTAAAATAAACAAATTCGCGTATTTAATTCCGAATGCAACTTTTGTCCATTTTCATGGCGTTAGTACACCAAAATCATTAGCTATAAAAACCGAATTGAAATTATCTATGTTATATGTAATTCGTAAGCATAACGGTTATTTATGGCATAAGTTTATTTTAATTTATTTGTCAATTAAATACTTTTTCAGCAGTATTTTTAAACCCAAATATTGGAAATTGTTTGCGACAATAGTTACTGGAGCCAGTTTGTCTAATTCCTTAAAAGTGAAACAGAAATTATGGGATTTATAAAAAAAATTAAAAATTACTTTAAGAAAAAAAAGCAAATTAAAATTTTTAATACGCAAAGTATCCCAAATTTTGAAGCGATCCATAACGACAATAAAACCATTGTTTTTATTTCTGGCGCCCTGCCAACTCATGATAAAGATTCCGGATCAAATAGGTTGTTAGAAATTATTTTAGCCTTTAAAAAATTAAATTATAATTGTATTATTTGTGTTGAAAATGTTTTCGAAAACGATAAATATGTACAGTTTTATAAACAACTTGGCGTAATCGTTTATGTTGAGTCGTTACAGTTTGATAGTTATAAAACCTTTTTGAAGTCTTTAAAAAGTATTGATTACATTTGGTATTACGGTCCGAATACTTTAAAAAAATATGTAGATAAAGTTTCTAAATTTCTGCCAAAAACAAAATCAATTTTTGATATGGTAGATATTCATTTTTTGCGCTATCAACGAGCTATTGAAATTGATCCGAATAGAATATCATTAAAAAAGAGGTATAAAAAATATTTCACCATCGAAACCAAATTGGCTAAAAAAGTAGATTTTGTAATTGCCATTTCTGATAAAGAAAAAGCTTTCATGAGTGATTATCTACCAAATAATGAAATTGTTACGATTTCGAACGTACATTATCCGAAAGTAAAACAAGTTGATATTCCGACTTTTGAGAATAGAGAAAATTTGCTATTTATAGGTTCTTCTCACGCGCCAAATATAGATGCGGTTCATTATTTATACAATGAAATAATGCCTTTAGTTTGGGCGAAATTGCCAAATGTAAAAGTACAGATAATTGGAAGTGTAAATAAAGAAATCAATTCCATAACTCATGAAAATATTGAGTTTTTAGGATTTGTAGAAAATGTTGCCCCTTATTTTTTACATTCAAAATTAATGATTGCACCTTTGCGATATGGAGCTGGTGTTAAAGGAAAAGTGGGTCAGGCATTTGAATATTATTTACCTGTTGTAACTACTACTATAGGTGCTGAAGGTATGTTTTTAGAAAACGAAATTAATGCAATGATTGCTGATAATGCTACTGATTTTGCAAATAAAATTATTGAAGTATATACTCAAAATGAGGTTTGGGAAAAATTGTCAAATAATTCAGAGTTGAGTTTGTATCCGTTTTCAAAAGAAAAATTAGAAAAAACTATTGCTCAATTTTAAAAATTTCATCTAATTTTTTGTTTACAACATTCGAATTTAAAGTCTCATTAAAAAATACTTTTGCTTCCTTAGAAATTTCATCATAATAGTCAGAATTTTCTAAAAGTTTTGTAATGTTATAGGCAAATTCAATTTCATCATTTGTAACCAAACAAC
Organism: uncultured Flavobacterium sp.; assembly: GCA_964461805.1. Lineage (GTDB taxonomy): Bacteria > Bacteroidota > Bacteroidia > Flavobacteriales > Flavobacteriaceae > Flavobacterium. Next base: position 10,553 of record CAYWVV010000042.1, on the reverse strand, counting down.
CATTTCTTGTTTTGTTTAACAATCCATCAATTCCACGTTCATTGCAAACAATTGGCAAACCAAACGAAAGTGCTTCTGCTACTTTAATTTTCAAACCAGTTCCAGATAGCATCGGGCAAATAGCTATTTTGGAACTACCATAGGCTTCGTCTAAATCGTTTAAAAAACTAACTTTTGTTACGTTTTCATAGTCAGCAACATGCTTTGTAATTTTACCCACAACTGTTATTTTTATGTTTTTGGCTAAATGTGGATATACTTTTTCAAAAAACCATTTTACAGCTATAACATTATGCTCGTTTTCAGATGCTACATAAATGACATCGATACTCTTATTTTCTGTTGTTTTTTTTGCGGGTAAGCCATGTGCAACTACATGAATCGGTTTTTTTATAAATTGTGAAAAAGTAAATTTTTCATCACTTGAAATCACAAAAATTTCATCAAATTTATGTAAGATTTTTATTTCTGATTCGAAATATTTTCCTAAATTAAATTTCTTTTTATGTTGGTATTGTGCTGTTAAAAAATCGTGAGTATCAACAATTACTTTGGCGTTTTTTTTATCAATTTCGCCAATTAATTTATGCCAATATACGTAGGAAATGATAATGTAATCGTAGTTGTTTTCTGAAATTATTTTTTTAAAGCCAGCTAATTGATGGGGTTTTAGTTTGTCAAATTCTTTACATTCTCCAGTTACTAATCTTGGAAGAGATTTAAGAAAAAAATATTTTAATTGATTTTTCTTTCTATTAAATAATTTTAAAAGAAAAGCTCTTTTTACTAATTCCTTTTTCACTAATTCTTGAGCGTCTTGAATTGTAAAATCTTTTGTTTCTTCACCAACAAAATCTACTTCAATATTTCTTGATTTAAAATATTCTAGTAATTTATTTGCTCTGGCATTGTTGCCCTGTGTAAATAATAAAGGATTTTCTGGATAGAAGTATAAAATTTTCATCAACTTAAAGCTTATGTTTTATGTTATTTTGTTAACAAATTTTACTATTTTATTTGTAATACACAAGAAACATCCTAACTTTATTTTCATATTTAATTTTGCCGATTTTTTGCTTACATTATTTGTATATTTGTTTTTTATTTTGAAACGATGACAATTAAAATAAGTATCATAATTCCATGTTACAATGCTGCCTTATTTATTAGTAATACTATTAATGCAGTGAAAAATCAATCTTTTACAAACTGGGAGTGCATTATCATTAATGATGGAAGTACTGATAATAGTTTAGAAATTATTGAAAAAGAAATTTTTAATGATGAAAGATTTCAATTGATAACGCAACAAAATATGGGCTTATCAAAAACAAGAAATTCTGGAATGAAAGTAGCAAAAGGGAATTATATATATTTTCTTGATGCAGATGATTTTATTCCAAATTCAGCCTTAACTGATTTATATTCCTATGTGGAAACCAATTCTTCTATTGATATTATAATTGGTCAAACCTTAAATACAAAAGGTCAAGAAAATAGTCCTGTTAATTTTTTGCATAATGAATGGCCTAAAAATCAAATTTTAGCGAATAAAGATGATAGTTTTATAAAGTTTATGATTGAAAATTCAACGACTTGTGTGGCTCAAAATCGTCTTTATTGTAAAGGATTTTTAGATACGAATAATCTTTTGTTTTATAATGGAATTTTTCATGAAGATGAGTTGTGGTATTTTGAAACGATGTTAGTAGCTAAACATATTATTTGTATTGACGCGACTACTTATTTTTACAATATTAGTAATGAATTTGCCATCACAAAAAATATAAGTAAAAAAAATATTATGGATTATGTAACTATTTTGAATTATATTTTTTCCAAATACTATTTGACTATGCCCTCATCTTGTTTAAAAGATTGTATCGGCGTTTATATTTTAAAATTAAAAATCAGAGTCTTAGAATTGTTTTCTATCTGTAAAGAAGAAGATAAGGAAATAGCATTTGAATATGTAAATGAAAATTTTAAACTTTCAAAAGTAACTAGAACTGTATTTACATTTAAACATAAATTTGAAAAAAAAATAACGTTATACAATTTCATCACTTCTTTTAATGCTAAAAAGGCATTTTTTATTTTAAATTTTTATAACAACAGAAATTTTTTAATTAAGTTCTGTTTTAAGATTTTTATTTTAGTCAACCAGAACAAATACAAAAAAGTAAAATCTCAATATTATCAACTAGAATGTTAGACATCAATACAGAAATTCATAATGCATACGAAGTCATCAAAAATGGCGGAATTATTTTATATCCAACAGATACCGTTTGGGGAATTGGTTGCGATGCCTCGAATGAAGAAGCGGTTGCTAAAATTTACGCTTTGAAGCAACGTGAAGAAAGTAAAAGCATGATTTGCTTAATGAATGGTGAAAAAATGATGTATAATGTTTTTGCTAAAATTCCGGAAGTGGCTTGGGAAATTTTGGATAATTCTGAAAGACCAACTACTTTGATTTTAGATCAACCCAAAAACGTAGCCAAAAATATTATTGCAGATGATAATACACTAGGAATTAGATTAGTAAAAGAATCTTTTTGCTTTAAATTAATGGAAAGAATGAAACGCCCATTAGTTTCAACATCTGCCAATATTTCAGGGCAACCTACACCAATGAATTTCAAAGAAATTTCTCCAGAAATTATAAAAGGAGTCGACTATGTTGTAAATTTGCAACGCGATAAAGTTTGCAAAAAACCATCCGCAATTATAAAATTAACATTGGATAGTCAGGTAAAAGTGATTAGAAGGTAAAATTTGTTTCAGGTTTCAAGTTTGAAGTTGTTTTCAATGTAATCTGAAACCTGAAACCTGAAACAAAAATTAATGAATTACAAACAACATTTAGAAAATAAAATTTTCAATATTATCTCTCAAGCTGCAAAAGAACTTAACTTAGAAAGTTATGTAATTGGCGGTTTTGTTCGTGATATTTTATTAGAAAGAAATCATAAAAAAGACATCGATATTGTTGCAGTTGGTAGCGGTATCGAACTAGCCTTAAAAGTTTCCGAATTATTACCTAATAAACCCAAAGTTCAAGTTTTTAAAAACTACGGAACAGCCATGTTGCGTTATAAAGAAATGGATATTGAGTTTGTGGGTGCGAGAAAAGAATCGTACACACACGATAGTAGAAATCCGTTAGTGGAAGACGGCACATTAAAAGACGACCAAGAACGCCGTGATTTCACGATTAATGCGATGGCTTTTTCATTAAATGCTGACAATTTTGGAGATTTAGTCGATCCGTTTGATGGTGTTTCTGATTTAGAAAATAAAATCTTAAAAACCCCGTTAAATCCAGATGTTACGTATTCCGATGATCCTTTGCGAATGATGCGTGCGATACGTTTTGCTACACAATTGAATTTCGAAATAGAAAGCGAATCTTTAGCTTCTATTACTAAAAATAAAGACAGAATTGCAATTATCTCTGGTGAAAGGATTGTAGATGAATTAAATAAAATTTTGTCTTCAGATAAACCTTCAATTGGGTTTTTACATTTGTTTAAAACAGGATTGTTAGATATTATTTTACCCGAATTAACGGCTTTGAATAATGTAGAAGAAGTAGAAGGACATACACACAAAAACAACTTTTATCACACGTTAGAAGTGGTGGATAATATTTGTCCAAATACAGATGATGTTTGGTTACGTTGGAGTGCCTTATTACATGATATTGGAAAAGCACCAACCAAAAAATTCAATAAAAAACAAGGTTGGACGTTTCACGGACATGAGTTTTTGGGCGGAAAAATGGTAAAGAAAATCTTTGAAAGATTACACATGCCGTTGAACCAGAAAATGAAATTCGTACAAAAAATGGTGATGATGAGTTCTCGACCAATAGTTTTGGCTGAAGATATTGTAACCGATTCAGCAGTAAGACGTTTGGTTTTTGATGCTGGTGAAGATGTGGAAAATTTAATGACGTTATGCGAAGCCGATATCACCACAAAAAACAGCAAGAAATTTCAAAAATACCACAATAACTTTAAAATTGTTCGTCTGAAAATTGTAGAAGTAGAGGAGAAGGACCGAGTGAGAGTTTTTCAACCACCTATTTCTGGTGAAGAAATTATGGAAATTTTCAATTTGAAACCTTGTAGAGAAATTGGAGTGTTAAAAGAAGCGGTGAAAGAAGCTATTTTAGAAGGCGAAATTCCAAATGAATACGAACCTGCTTTAGATTTTGTGATGAAACGAGCAGAAAAGTTAGGTTTGAAGAAATAAAAGAGCCAAGTAAAAAGTAAAAAGAAACAATTCAAAATGAAAAAATATTTCCTACCAGTTGCAAAAACAGCTTTAGTTTTAGTGTATTTAGTAATTCTAGCGGGTGCTTTAGTTCGTATGACGGGTTCTGGAATGGGTTGTCCAGATTGGCCAAAATGTTTTGGATATTACATTCCTCCAACAGAACAAAAAGAATTAGAATTTACTGCTAATAAAGCGTATGATAAAGGTCAAGTTATTATTAAAGATGAAGGTTTACTAGTAGCAAAATCCGATTTTGTTTCTTCGACAGTTTTTTCTGAAAGGAATTGGGAACCTTATACCAAACACGATTATGCTATTTTTAATCCAGCTCATACTTGGATTGAATACATCAACCGATTATTTGGAGCTTTAGCTGGAATTGCTTGTTTTGTAACGTTTATTTTTGCTTTCGGATATTGGAAGGAAAACAAGAAAATTGTAGTGTATTCCTTCTTAGTTTGCATTTTAATGGGATTTCAAGCCTGGTTAGGAAAAACGGTTGTGGATTCGGTATTAAATCCTGTAAAAATTACAACTCACATGTTAGCTGCATTCTTAATTGTAGCTTTACAATTGTATGTGATTTATGTAGTTTCTGCAAATAATATAGTAAGAAAATTTGATAAAAAGTTCAATATCACTATTGTTGTGGTTCTGTTGCTAACAGTTATTCAAGTAGTATTAGGAACGTATGTTCGCGAGTTTGTAGATACTGTAGAAAAATCTGGAGCACCTAAAGAATTTTGGCTACTAAAACCCGAATTGAGTTTCTATTTCCACAGAAGTTTTTCAATTGTATTGTTCTTAGCGAATTTATACTTGTTGCTAAGAAACAGAAACTTGCAATTAGGATTTGAAAAAGTAAATTGGATTGTTCGAATATTACTTTTCGAAATACTTACTGGAGTAATAATGGTTTATGTCGATTTTCCTTTCGGAAGTCAAACCTTACATTTGGTTTTGGCGACTTTATTATTTAGCGTTCAGTTTTATTTGTTTTTGGAGAGTAGAAAAACTAAAGTTTCAATTCAATAACGTCTTCTATGAAGAACCTATTTGTTCTCTTTTATTTCTTTCTTTCCATTAATTTATATTCACAATATAATGATGTGAAAATGTATTTTAACGATTCAACATCTATTGGAGGGTTAGGATATATTAAAAATAATAAGATTTTTTTTAAGCTAGAAGAAAAAGAAGCCTTTTCAGAATGGAGTTTCGAATCTGTTTATAGAATTGACTTTTATGGCTTTGAAAATAGTGTAAGATCTTTTGAATTTATTTATTCTGATACATTTAAAAAATTTCACCTCATGGAAATGCTTGTTGAAGGTGAAGTCAATTTATATAAATTCGAAAAAAACATTGTTATTGTTCCTGGTTTTGGTTCAGGAAATGCTATTGGTACACTTTATAGTGGTGAATTAACGGAATATTTTGTAAAACATAAAAAAGATACAACCGCAACAAATATCTTATTTGGTTTCAAAAAGAAGATAGCTAGATTTTTTTCTGATTGTGAAGATATCATAGAAATGGTGGAAGACAAAACCTTTACTAAAGATGATATCGAATTAATTGTTGTGTATTATAATAAAAATTGTTCCACTTAAGTGAGATATTTCTTAAAAAAAAGCCTGAAAAAATAGTGTTTTCAGGCTTTTTTAATTTTTAATATTTCTTATTTTAATCGAACATCCAATTGCTTTTGTTAATGGGACTTTTGGCTCTTGACCTTTTTCTAAAGCAGCAATTGCATTTTCTAAATAGTGTTCTTTTACAGCAGAAGCATCTTCTACATTATCGTCAATCGCACCAATATATTTTACAATTAAATTTTTGTCTAATAAAAATACATGTGGCGTTTTTGTAGCGCCATATTGTGGAAATATTTTTTGTCCTTCATCAAACAAATATGGGAAAGTAAAACCTTTTTCTTTGGCTCTTTCTTTCATTTTTTCAAAACTATCTTCTGGAACTACCAAAGGATCATTTGGATTAATCGCTACTAAAACATAACCTTTCGATTTATATTTTTTTGCCAATTCGATTACACGATCTTCATATTTTACGGCAAACGGACAATGATTACAAGTGAAAACCACAATAAAACCTTTAGCATCTTTATAATCCGACATGCTATACATTTTTCCATCTACTGATTTTAATCTAAAATCGGTGGCTTTATCGCCTGGTTTGTATCCGTTTTCAACAATAGTTGTAAAGCCAAAAATAGCTAAAATGCAAAGTGTTAGTACTGCTAACTTCTTCATAAAATTATTTTTTATTGATTAGTAAATGTGGTGATATATTCTTTTAATTCCTCGGCAGATTCAAATTCTTTCTCAACGAATTGACGTTTCTTTCCTTTCATTAATAAAGTTGCAGGAATGGAACCCGACCAGTTTTTATCAACTTTTGGCAACCAATTGTTGTAATCCTTTTCTAAAAGTAAAACGACATCGCTGGTTATTTTTTTCTTTTTTAGGAATGGAATAAGTTTACTTTCTTTTTGTTTTTCAAAATCTAAACTCACTAAAATTACTTTTACTTTCTGAGTACTATTTTCTTTGGAAAAGGTTTCAAAATAAGGTAATTCTTTGACACATGGCGCGCACCAAGTTGCCCAAAAGTTAACCACATAAAGGGTGTCGTTTTCTTTAAATAATTCTTTTTCCAATGCATCAAATTTTTGAAAAACTACTAAATCTTGAGCTATTGCACTCGTATTTAATGTCAAAATAAATAGAATAAGGAAAAGTAACCGTGCTTTCATAACATTTTATATACTTACGAATTTAGTAACTTTAGTACTGTTTTAAATACAGATTAACATAACATTATAATAATTAAACTTTAAATTATAGTTATATTTGCAGTCTGACTATATTGTCGCATTTTCGTGATTACCTTTTTTAATGTCAAAACTCGCAGCGCAAGATAAATTTTTAGATTTATCAGATTATGGAAGATCTTTTGGTAAATTTTTAGCCAATCTTTTAAAAAATACTCGTTTTACACCCATTCACGTTACTTTATTATTTGGAATTTCTGGATTAATTGCCATTGGATGTATTTTAAATGGAAATTACTTTTGGGCCGGATTTTTTATCGTTTTAAAATCAGGAATTGACGCGGCTGATGGCGAATTAGCCAGATTGAAAAACACACCTTCTTATTTTGGTAGATATTTAGATAGTGTTTTTGATATTATCCTAAATTTTCTAATTTTCATGACCATTTGCTACGTTTCTGAAAGTACGATTTGGTTTTCAATTCTAGCATTTATTGGTATTCAATTACAAGGAACTTTGTATAATTATTACTATGTAATTTTAAGAAATAAATTAGTGGGTGGCGATACAACCAGTAAAGTTTTCGAATACAAAACTCCGAAAGCCTTACCTGGCGAAAGTCAAAAATCAGTAAATATTTTATTTAAAATTTATACGATTGTTTACGGTGTTTTCGATAGAATTATTCACTTTTTAGACAAAGACGCGTATAAAGTAAAATCTTTCCCAAATTGGTTTATGACACTAGTTTCTGTTTACGGATTAGGTTTTCAATTACTAATAATTGCCGTCATGTTACCTTTAGGATATTTGCAATTTATTGTTCCGTTTTTTATTTTATTTACGATTCCAATTTTGTTATTAATTGGTATTCGAAAATATATTTTAGTGAATCATTAATCAATCCACGTTTTAAAATCGGAAACTTTTTCTCGGGCTACAATAACTTCGTCGTCTTTATACGTTGGTAAAATAATTTTTAAACGCGAATTCGAATACATTTGAATTTCTTTAACCGAATGCAACGGAATAATAAATTTTCGACTAATTCTGAAAAACTGATTTGGATTTAATTCCTTTTCAATAATTTCTAACGAGTTGTCTATTAAATAGTTTCTATTATCCAAAGTATGAATGTAGGTGCCTTTGTTTTCGCTGTAAATGCATTCAATTTCTTCTATGGTAATAACTTTTAATTGTGTCCCGATTTTCACAGAAAAACGTTTTTTGTATTCTTTTTCAGCGGGATTAACTAACATTCTTTTAATAGCTTCAAAATCTAAGGAAATATTTGGTGAAGTGGTTCTAGCTTTGAATTTGTTTACAGCAATTTCTAAATCCTCTTCATCTATTGGTTTCAATAAATAATCGATGCTGTTTAGTTTAAATGCTCGCAACGCATATTCATCATAAGCTGTTGTGAAAATTACCGCGCTTTTGATTTCCATCGCTTCGAAAATTTCAAACGATAAACCATCAGACAATTGAATATCAAGAAAAATTAAATCTGGATGTATGTTATTTTGAAACCAAGCAATCGATTCTTCTACAGAATGAAGCATTAATTGGACTTCTAATCCCAATTTTTCTACTTTCCTTTGCAACAAACGGGCTGCTGGTTTTTCGTCTTCGATTATAATTATATTCATTGTTTTAAAATTTCAAAATTCAACATTCGTTGTTTTTATTCCCACTTATTTTGTTTTTCCTTTTCCATGAATTCTTTTATTTTTCTTTCCTCCCAATTTTCACCCATTATCCAGTTTGGCATAAATACAGATAATCCGTGAGCTGTTAATCCAATTCCCCAAAAGAAAAAAGTTTGAAAATTTTTAAACTGGAAATAACTTTCTCCAACTTCTAAATTTTGAAGATTTATAACAACAACCATTATGTTTACTAAAATGAAAATTGCGGCATGTGTATAAAATCCTTTAATTTTTTTTACTCTTTTTAAAGCTTCTTGATATTTTATTTCTTCTTGAGTTGTCATAATTTTTAGTTTTAATTTAATTCACTTCAAAACAGATCAAACAGATTATATTAATTTTTATAATTTCTCCAGCTGTGTTTAAAATATTGATATTTGTTACTGAAATTTACTTTCTTGATTTTTCTCTTTATCTATTATTTCATTAATCTTTCTTTCTTCCCAATTTTTTCCGAAAAACGGGATTAAATCAAATGTTTTCAAACCATGAAAAACCAATCCAATTCCCCAGAAAAACGCTAATTTAAAAGCATGCCAAATCGTTTCGCCTTCATCAATATGTTGTGTTTTTTTAATGATAACATAGATGTTCACTAAAATAAAAACGATTAAGTGCGTGTAGAAACCTTTAATTTTTTTAACTTGTTTCTGTGCTTCCTGATATTTTATTTCTTCTTGAGTTGTCATGATTTTATAGTTTAAATTACTATTTTTTTTTGTAACACAGATTAAACAGATTATATTAATTTCTATAATTTTTTCAATCTTTAAAATATTGTTATTGATATTTATTGTTTTGTCGATTTTCTTCTTCCATCAATTCTTTAATCTTTTTTTCTTCCCAATCTTTTCCGAAAAAGGAAAACCAATTAAAAACTCTCACAGCATGAAAAAACAACCCAATTCCCCAACTTAAAGTTGTCCAAGTAAACCAAAGAACTTTTGGGCTGTATTTTAAATTTATAAAAATAATGATTGCATTAAAAATTAGATAAAACGATAAGTGGGAATAAAAACCTTTAATTTCTTTGACTTTTTTTCTTGCTTCTTGATATCTTTCGTAGTCTTGATTTGTGTTTTCCATGTTTATTTCCATTTATTATGACCTTGACTATCTTTGTTCAAGATTTCTCTAATTTTCTTTTCTTCCCAGGCTTTTCCGTAACCAAATGTTTCAAAGGCATGCATGGTTACTCCGAATCCCCATCCTAACATTGGAAACCAAAACCATTGAAAACCTGACGTTTTTAGGTTTATTATAATTAAAACAGGAATAACCACACAATAAGAAATTAAGTTTCCATAAAATCCTTTTAGTTTTTCAACACGTTCTTTTGCTCTAGCATATACTAGATTTTCATTGTATATATGTTGCGTTTCCATAATTGATATTTGTTTAGTAAGTATGGGCAAAAACACTTTAAATTTTTTCTCGTTTTGTTCAATTACTACTTTTCTTTTTGATAAAATGGCATATCGATTCACAATGTTTTGTAAGCCTACACCTTTTCTGTCTTGTAAAACTTCTTTTTTCTGAAAATTATTTTCAATAGTTAATTGGCCGTTTTCAATTGTAATTTTAATATGTAGTGGTTTTTTTTCACTCACAATATTATGTTTGATACAGTTTTCTAAAAGTAATTGTAAAGAAAGCGGTACGACTTTAGCTTCATCGTTTTCGAAATTTTCTGGTAATTCAAAAGTAATACTGTTTTCAAATCGCATTTATAATCAGTTCATATAGGTTTTGGCGAATTGTA
>CAYWVV010000041.1:0-24905 GCA_964461805.1 uncultured Flavobacterium sp. | reverse complement strand
CATTTTATTAGAATAAAAAATTATTAAATTCGTAAATTGCACCCTTAAAATCGAATAAAATTTAAAAATGGAACCACAAATACCTTATATTCCTATAAATAAAGTAAGAATTGTTACTGCAGCAGCGCTTTTTGACGGTCATGATGCCGCTATTAATATTATGCGAAGAATCATTCAATCAACTGGAGTAGAAGTGATACATCTTGGACACGATAGAAGTGTGGAAGAAGTTGTAAACACAGCTATTCAAGAAGATGCAAACGCAATCGCCATGACTTCTTACCAAGGTGGTCATAACGAATATTTCAAATATATGTACGATTTGCTAAAGGAAAAAGGAGCAGGTCATATCAAAATATTTGGTGGTGGTGGTGGAGTAATTTTACCAACTGAAATTGCAGAATTAGAAGCGTACGGAATTACTAAAATTTATTCTCCAGATGATGGTCGTGCTTTGGGTTTACAAGGTATGATTAACGATTTAGTAAAACGTTCTGATTATGCTGTTGGTGATGTAATTACCGATGAAGTGACCGAATTAGAAAACAAAAACCCTCGTGCCTTAGCAAGAATTATTTCTTCTGCTGAAAATTTCCCAGAAATTGCGAAACCAATTTTAGATAAAATTCGTGAGAAAAACAAAGATAGCAAAACGCCAGTTTTAGGTATTACAGGAACAGGTGGAGCTGGAAAATCGTCGTTAGTAGATGAAATTGTTCGTCGTTTTTTAATTGATTTCCCTGAAAAAACTATCGGATTAATTTCTGTAGATCCATCAAAAAGAAAAACAGGTGGTGCTTTATTAGGTGATAGAATTCGTATGAATGCCATCAACAATTCTAGAGTTTTTATGCGTTCGTTGGCAACCCGTCAATCAAACTTAGCGTTATCAAAATATGTAGCTGATGCGATTGAAGTCGTGAAAGCTGCGAATTACGATATCATCATTTTAGAAACTTCTGGAATCGGACAATCGGATACAGAAATTATGGATCACTCTGATGTTTCTTTATATGTAATGACACCAGAATTCGGAGCGGCTACGCAATTAGAGAAAATCGACATGTTAGATTTCGCCGATTTAGTGGCTTTAAATAAATTTGACAAACGTGGTGCTTTAGATGCGATTCGCGATGTGAAAAAACAATACCAACGTAATCATAATTTATGGGATGAAAACCCAGATTCTATGCCAGTTTTCGGAACAATTGCTTCGCAGTTTAACGATCCTGGAATGAATACGTTGTACAAATCTATCATGGATAAAATTGTAGAGAAAACCAATTCTGAATTGCAATCTACATTCGAAATTACTCGTGAAATGAGCGAGAAAATTTTCGTAATTCCACCACATAGAACCCGTTATTTATCTGAAATTGCAGAAAATAATAGAAAATACGATGAAACCGCTTTAACTCAGGTTGAAGTCGCACAAAAATTATACGGAATTTTCAAAACTGTGGAATCGGTTAACGGAAATTTACCTCAATTAGATAAGTCAGGAATTGTTGAAGAATCTTTAAAAATTACTGATGATAACAAAGATTTCGTTTCTTTATTGACTAAAGAATTCGACCGTATAAAAATGAATTTAGATCCATATAATTGGGAAATCATTTTAACTTGGGATGAAAAAGTAAACAAATACAAAAACCCGTTTTATAGTTTTAAAGTTCGTGATAAAGAAATTAAAATTGCAACGCATACAGAATCTTTATCGCATTCTCAAATACCAAAAATTTCGTTACCAAAATACCAAGCTTGGGGCGATATTTTAAAATGGAATTTACAAGAAAATGTACCTGGTGAATTCCCATTCGCATCTGGATTATATCCATTTAAACGTGAAGGAGAAGATCCATCAAGAATGTTTGCTGGTGAAGGTGGACCAGAACGAACTAACAAACGTTTCCATTATGTAAGTGCTGGATTACCTGCAAAACGTTTATCAACAGCTTTTGACTCGGTAACGCTTTACGGAAATGATCCTCATGTTCGTCCTGATATTTATGGAAAAATTGGGAATGCCGGAGTTTCTATTTGTTGTTTAGATGATGCGAAGAAATTATATTCTGGTTTCGATTTAAGTCATCCTGCGACTTCAGTTTCTATGACAATTAACGGACCAGCGCCAATGTTATTAGGATTTTTCATGAACGCGGCCATTGACCAAAACTGTGAAAAATACATCGTTGAAAACGGTTTACAAACGGAAGTTGAAGCTAAAATTGCTGAAATTTATAAGAAAAAAGGAGTAACTCGCCCTTCATACCAAGGCGATTTACCAGAAGGAAATAATGGTTTAGGTTTACTGCTTTTAGGTGTAACTGGAGACCAAGTTTTACCTTTAGAGGTTTATACTGATATTAAAATTAAAACGTTAGCACAAGTTCGTGGAACGGTTCAAGCAGATATTTTAAAAGAAGATCAAGCGCAAAATACGTGTATTTTCTCTACAGAATTCGCTTTACGTTTAATGGGTGACGTGCAAGAATATTTCATTAAAGAAAACGTTCGTAATTTTTACTCGGTTTCTATTTCAGGCTATCATATTGCTGAAGCAGGAGCGAACCCAATTACCCAATTAGCTTTTACACTGGCAAATGGTTTCACTTACGTGGAATACTATTTAAGTCGTGGTATGAATATTAACGATTTCGGACCTAACTTATCTTTCTTTTTCTCTAACGGAATTGACCCAGAATATGCAGTAATTGGTCGTGTTGCACGTAAAATTTGGTCGAAAGCTTTAAAAAATAAATACGGAGCGAACGAAAGAGCGCAAATGTTGAAATACCACATTCAAACTTCTGGACGTTCGTTACATGCACAAGAAATTGACTTTAACGATATTCGTACAACGTTACAAGCTTTATATGCGATTTACGATAACTGTAATTCGTTACATACAAATGCTTACGATGAAGCGATTACCACTCCAACCGAAGAATCAGTTCGTAGAGCGATGGCAATTCAGTTGATTATTAATAAAGAATTAGGTTTAGCGAAAAACGAAAACCCAATTCAAGGTTCTTTCATCATAGAAGAATTAACCGATTTAGTAGAAGATGCGGTTTTACAAGAATTTGACAGAATCACAGAACGTGGTGGTGTGTTAGGAGCGATGGAAACGATGTACCAACGTTCAAAAATTCAAGAAGAAAGTTTGTATTACGAAACCTTAAAACATACAGGTGAATTCCCAATTATTGGTGTAAATACCTTCTTAAGTTCAAAAGGTTCCCCAACGGTAATTCCTGCAGAAGTGATTCGTGCAACGGAAGAAGAAAAAGCATATCAAATTGAAATGTTAAACCATTTACAAGGCGCTAATGCGGATTTAGTAGCGCAACATTTAAACACTTTACAAGAAGCAGCAATTAAAAATGAAAACATTTTTGATAAATTAATGGATGCTACTAAGGTATGTTCTTTAGGACAAATTACAGCAGCTTTGTTTGAAGTTGGTGGGCAGTATAGAAGAAATATGTAATTTTGATATACGATTTGGGATTGTGAAAATTTGATTTATGTTTTATGAAATTATTTTTTAAGCTTTTTGTTTTATTTGTTTGTTGTCAAGTTTCCGCTCAAGTTGAAAAGAGCTTTGATGACGGCCTAGAAAAATTCGTGAAAAGAGATTTCAAAAATGCAAGTATAGCTTTTGCAGCTGTTATAAAAATGGATTCTAAAAATTACGAAGCGCATTATTATAGTGGTGTTTGTAATATTAGATTAAACAATTATAAAACTGCTTTACTAAATTTTGATAAAGCAATTGAGTTACATCCTAAATATGCAAAAGCTTATTACAATCGAGGTGTTGCCAAATTTTATTTAAGTGAAAATGAAAATGGCTGTTTAGATTTTAGAAAAGCTTTAGAATTACAGCCCGGTTATGATGAAGCTATAACAGCGATCATGCAATTTTGTAATAAAAAGAAATAAAATAAAAAAACTCCTAATTTCAAATTGAATTTAGGAGTTTTTTTTATTCTTCATTCGGTTCAACATGAATTAGAACATGTCCTAATTCCATAATTTCACTTCTTAATGTATCTTTTAATTTGTGTGCTAAATCGTGTCCTTCTTTTACAGAAATATTAGCATCTACAATGGCGTGTAAATCTACATGATATTTCATTCCTGCTTTTCTGATAAAGCATTTTTCTGTTCCGATAATCCCTTCCACTTTTAAGGATTCTTGACGGATATTTTCTACTAAATCGTCATAGCGATGTTCGTCCATAATTTCACCAAGTGCTGGTCGGAAAATCATGTAACTATTATATAAAATAAAGAATGAAGCAAATAAAGCCGCCCAATCATCTGCAGATTCGTAGCCTTTACCTAAAATTAGTGCGATTGAAATTCCAATGAAAGCGGCAACTGATGTTATGGCATCACTTCTATGGTGCCAAGCGTCTGCTTTTAATGAAGAACTGTTGGTAATGATACTTTTTTTCATCACGGTTTGAAACGAATATTCTTTCCAACCAATAATTAAAATTAGAACAATTAATGTCCATGCTTTTGGTAAATCGTGTGGAGTGCCAATATTGAGAATACTTTCATACGCAATAATAGTTGCTGATGTAATTAAAAAACCTACGACTAAAAAAGTAATTAATGGTTCCGCTCTTCCGTGACCATATGGATGATTTTCATCTGCAGGTCGGTTCGAATATTTAATACCAAATAATACCAAAAAAGAGGCAAAAATATCAGTTGTAGATTCAATAGCATCTGCTACTAAAGCATAAGAGTTTCCAAAAAAACCAGCCAGACCTTTAATTAATGCTAAACTTGTATTACCTATAATACTAAAATAGGTGGCTTTTATGGCGGTTTGTTCGTGTGTCATTTTTAAGAATTCTATTAAATTGAAGTTTTCAAAGGTACGAAACTAAACCCCTTACAAAAAGACAGAAGTAAAGAAAAAGAAGTCCGTTTTTAATTTAATTTTACTTCATTATTTGGAATTTTTTTTACTTGTATTTTATGTTTTTTTTATAGTATTAATAAAAATTTCCAGCAATTCTGTTAGGTTCCTTATTGTTATACATTTACACCAAAAAGATGGCCAACAAATGCGGAAAGTCCCATAGCAATTGTTCCCCAAATAGTAATTCTTAAAATTGCTTTAAAAATATTTGAACCTCCAGTTTTTGCAGCGGTTGTTCCTAAAACAATTAGAAAAATAGTAGTGAATCCATACAACCAATATTCCATTCCAGTTAATGGTGCAAAAAGAATAACCAATAAAGGCAAAACACCTCCAACTGTAAAGGCTCCTCCAGAAGCTAATGCTGCTTGAATAGGATTGGCTTGACTAATTTCATTTATACCTAATTCATCTCTGATATGAGTTCCTAAAGCATCAACTTCAGTTAACTCGAGTGCGACTTGCATAGCCGTTTCTTTTTTCAAACCTCTTTTTTCATAGATTTGAGCTAATATTTTTAATTCTTCTTCTGGCATTTCTTCCAGTTCTTTCTTTTCTCTTTCGATATCGGCATTCTCTATATCAGTTTGTGAACTTACGGAAACGTATTCGCCTGCTGCCATGGATAATGCTCCAGCTACAAGACCAGCAACAGTAGCCAAAATAATAGGTTCTCTTGAAGAACTCGCGGCTGCAATTCCAATTGCTAAACTTGAAATAGAAATTATTCCATCATTTGCGCCAAGTACGGCAGCTCTAAGCCAATTGCTCCTATGAATATAATGACTGTCTAAATAGTTATCAATTGTTACCATAATGCTTTTTTTTTAAGTCTAATTAATTAGATATCATAAGTTTAATAATGTGTATTGAAAATACAAAACTAAATATAGTTAAAAAAAGCCTGCATTTCGCAGGCTTTTTTTATAATGTTAAAAAGATTGATTCGAACTTACTTCTTGAAGCAAGTGAGTGAATTATCCATGAACAGTAATACCTTTGCCGTAATTGGAAATAATTTCAGCTTCGTGTTCTAACCAAGCTTTCCATCGGCTTTCTACATCAATTTTTCCAGCGTATTTTCTGGCTAAGTTGATAAAAGTCGTATAGTGTGCGGCTTCACTTTCCATTAAATCTCTATAAAATTTAGCTAGTTTTTCGTCTTTTAAATTTTCTGAAAGGACTTTAAAACGTTCACAACTTCTCGCTTCAATCATGGCTGCAAAAAGTAAGCGTTCAATTAAACCGCCTTCTCTGCTTCCGTCAGAAGATTTTTTTAAGAACTTCATTAAATCGTTTACATAATCGTCTTTGCGTTCTCTTAAAAATTCGTAACCACGTTCTTTTATAATATCATGAACCATTTGAAAATGTTGCATTTCTTCAATAGAAATTTCCGTCATGGCTGTAACCAAATCTTCTTTTTCTGCATTGTTAATGATTAACATAATCGCATTTGTAGCGGCTTTTTGTTCGCACCATGCATGATCACTTAAAATATCTTCTAAGTTTTCTTCTACTATATTGGCCCAACG
Organism: uncultured Flavobacterium sp.; assembly: GCA_964461805.1. GTDB lineage: Bacteria > Bacteroidota > Bacteroidia > Flavobacteriales > Flavobacteriaceae > Flavobacterium. The sequence continues at coordinate 18,425 of CAYWVV010000041.1, read as the reverse complement.
TGGATCAGTTGGTAATTGCAATCGTAAAATGGACATTTTCTTAAAGTTTATAAGGTTTATAAAGTTTATGAGGTTTATTGTTTTTTAAAAGTTTATTAGCCTAAAAAAGGTATCATGAACATTGCACAATACCTTTTTTATTTTTAATATAATATTCTGTAAATCTCTATTTTAGAAAACAAACATGGCTCTTTCGCCCATAAGTTCGTTTACTTCTTCAGCTACTTGTTCTAATACCTCTTCATCTGTGTGGTTCATTAAAACTTTATCGATTAAAGCCACAACTGTTTCCATATCTTCTTCCACTAAACCACGAGTGGTTATTGCTGGTGTTCCAACACGAATTCCTGAAGTCACAAATGGAGATTTATCATCAAAAGGAACCATGTTTTTATTTACAGTAATTTCAGCTTTTACTAAGGCGTTCTCAGCTTCTTTACCAGAAATGTTTTTGTTACGTAAATCGATCAACATCATGTGATTGTCCGTTCCGCCAGAAATTAAGTTATAACCTCTTTTGTTAAACGCTTCCGCCATAGCTTTAGCATTTTTTTGAACTTGTAATTGGTATCTAAAAAATTCATCAGTTAAAGCTTCACCAAACGCCACCGCTTTAGCAGCAATAATGTGCATTAATGGTCCACCTTGATTTCCTGGAAAAACTGACATGTCTAAAACATGACTCATCATTCTGATTTCCCCTTTTGGAGTAGTTAATCCCCAAGGATTTGGGAAATCTTTACCCATCATAATTAATCCACCACGTGGTCCACGTAAGGTTTTATGTGTTGTTGTTGTAACGATATGACAATGTGGAATTGGGTCGTTTAATAATCCTTTAGCAATTAATCCTGCAGGATGAGAAATATCAGCTAACAATAAAGCACCAACTGAATCCGCAATTTCACGGAAACGTTTAAAATCCATATCACGAGAATACGCAGAAGCTCCAGCGATAATAATTTTTGGTTGTTCTTTTGTAGCGATTTCTTGAATTTTATCATAGTTTAATAAACCCGTTTCTTGGTCTACACCATAAAAACTCGGTGTGTATAATTTACCAGAGAAATTTACAGGAGAACCATGAGTTAAATGCCCACCATGTGATAAATCGAAACCTAATATTTTATCTCCAGGTTTTAAACAAGCAGCAAAAACAGCTGTATTTGCTTGAGAACCAGAGTGAGGTTGAACGTTTGCATATTCAGCTCCGAATAATTCTTTTACTCTATCAATAGCAACTTGTTCTACAACATCTACTACTTCACAGCCTCCATAATATCTCTTACCAGGATATCCTTCCGCATATTTATTGGTTAAACAAGAACCAGCAGCTTCCATTACTTGGTCGCTCACAAAGTTTTCTGAAGCAATCAATTCAATTCCATGAATTTGTCTGTCTTGCTCGTCTAAAATTAGGTCAAAAATAAGTTCGTCGCGTTGCATTTGTATGATTAAATTTAAATTTCGTCAAAAATACAAAAAATGTTTGGTAAATTGAATGGATAGTTTAATTTTGATTACTCAAAAATTAACAAAAAACACAATACATAGATATGCCAAATTTTGCGAACGATCCAAGTAGAAAATCTTGGTTAGATATTAATAAAGATAGCGACTTCCCAATTCAAAATATTCCTTTTGGAGTTTTTATCACGAAAGAAGATGTAATTACCATCGGAACAAGAATTGGAGATTATGCCATTGATATGGGAGCTTTACAACAATTAGGATATTTCGAAGGTATCGAATTAACTGACGATATGTTCATGCAAGATACCCTAAACGATTTTATTTCAGACGGAAGAAAAACATGGCGTTTAGTAAGAAACAGATTGTCTGATATATTTTTAGATTCTAATGCAACTTTAAGAGACAATTCAAAACATAAAGATGTAGTTATTTTCAAAATTGAAGATGTTGAAATGTTATTACCAGTTCAAATTGGTGATTATACAGACTTTTATTCAAGTAAAGAACATGCAACTAATGTAGGAATGATGTTTCGTGACCCAGAAAACGCGTTGTTACCAAACTGGTTGCACATTCCAGTAGGTTATCACGGTAGAAGTTCTACTGTAGTTCCAAGTGGAATTCCGGTTCACAGACCACATGGACAAACGTTGCCAAATGGTGAAACACAACCTGTTTTTGGACCTTCAAAATTAGTGGATTTCGAATTAGAAACTGCTTTTATTACTACTGACGCCAATTTAATGGGTGAACCCGTTTCTGTTGCCGATGCAGAAGAAGCAATTTTCGGAATGGTGTTATTTAACGACTGGTCTGCAAGAGATATTCAGAAATGGGAATATGTGCCATTAGGACCATTCTTAGCAAAGAATTTTGCTTCATCTATTTCGCCTTGGATTGTCACTTTAGATGCTTTAGAGCCTTTTAAATGTGCATCACCAGAGCAAAATCCTCAACCATTACCTTATTTACAACAAACAGGAAATCACGCTTACGATATTAACTTACAAGTAGCGATTCAACCAGAAAATGCTGTGGAAACTGTAGTTTCTAATTCTAACTTTAAATATATGTATTGGACGATGAGTCAGCAATTGGCACATCATACAATCAATGGATGTAGAGTGAATTCAGGAGATATGATGGGAAGTGGAACGATTTCTGGACCAACTCCAGATTCTTTCGGTTCAATGTTAGAATTATCTTGGGGTGGAAAAAATCCAATTAAAATGAATGATGGTTCAGAGCGTAAATTTATTAATGATAACGATACAGTTATTATTAGAGGATATTGCCAAAATGATAGTGTTAGAATTGGTTTTGGAGAAGTGTCTAGTAAATTATTACCAGCAATTGAATTAAAATTTTAATTTAGACATTTTTCTTGACAAAAATGAATCAAAAATTACATTTATGAAGAAAATTACAACACTTTTTATTGCTTTACTTTTTATTTCTTGTGGAGTTAAGCAAACTCAATCTATGTTGAGTAATGGTGATTATGATGGCGCAATAAACAGAGCTTTAGAAGGTTTACGTACAAACAAAAATTCAAAAGGAAATCAAGATTATGTATATCTATTAGAAGAAGCCTTTGCTAAAGCGAAAGAACGAGATTTAAATGATTTATCTTTATTAATTAAAGAAAAAAATCCTGCAAATTTAGAGAGAATCTATAATTTATATAATCAATTACACAATCGTCAAGACAGAATTAGAGGTGTTTTACCTTTAAAATTGATCAAAGAAAACAGAAATGCTATTTTTCCTTTCAATGATTATTCTAATGAATTAATTGCTAGTAAATCTGACTTGTCTGTATATTTATATAACAATGCGAAAAAACTTCTTGCTTCTAAAAATAAGTTAGTAATTCGTGAAGCTTTTGATGATTTAGCTTATTTAGATAAATTGAATCCAAATTATAATGATGTTAGAAACTTAATGGATGAAGCGCAATTTAGAGGTACAGATTTTGTTTTAGTTTCTACAAAAAATGATACGCAAATGGTTATTCCAGTTCGTTTACAAGACGATATGTTAGATTTTAGTACATATGGAATTAACGATAAATGGACCGTTTATCATAATAAAAGACAAAAAGAAATTTCTTATGATTTTGCGATGATTGTGAATTTTAGAGAAATTAAAATTTCTCCTGAGCAAGTTCGTGAAAAACAATTTGTAAAAGAAAAACAAATTAAAGACGGTACCAAACCACTTTTAGATTCTAACGGAGTTCAAGTAAAAGATTCAGAAGGTAAACCAATGTTTGTCGATGTTATGAAAACCATTACAGCAAGTATTTATGAATTTACACAATTTAAATCAGTGCAAACTACTGCTAAAGTAGAATATATGGATTTAAACAGTAAACAATTAATTGACGCCTATCCTTTATCAAGTGAATATGTTTTTAATTACATTTATGCCAACTATAATGGAGATAAACGTGCTTGTGAACAAGATTATTACCAATATTTCGATAGAAGAGCGGTTGCTTTTCCAACCAATGAACAAATGGTTTATGATTCTGGAGAAGACTTAAAAGCAAAATTAAAATCGATTATAACTGGTAACAGATTTAGAAGATAGTATTACAATAAATTAAACTTTTATTAAAAGCGTATTTGAATTTCAAATGCGCTTTTTTTGTATTATTGTTTTTGCAAAAGTTTGATTTTTAATAAAATATCTTATTTTCGTAAGAATTAATTTTAAAAAATAATAAATATGAAAAGAAAATTATTAATTTTTATTGCTTTGGCGAGCAGTAATTACATTTTTTCTCAAAAAATAGAAAAAATGAACCGTGTAGATGTGGATGGATTCTTCACTAATCCCATTGTTTCACCAGACGGAAAGTTTGCTTTAGTAACCGGACATCATTTTAAAGGTGCCTATGTGTTAAATCTGAAAACAAATGAAATTATTCAAATTTCCGATAAAGAAGGAAGTGGTTATGGGTATTCTTGGGATAACAATAACGAAATGGTGTATTTCAAACAAAAAGAAGCAAAAGAATATTTTTCAGATTCTAAAGTCTACAGTTATTCTTTAAAGGATAAAAAAGCAACTTTAAGAACAGATATCGACATCAATATGTTGTCTTCTTATCACGGTGCAGCAAAAAATGCTACGAGTCAAATTGTGGTTTATACAAACATAACGACTCTGAAAATTGAAGCTAAAGATTTAATTTCAAAGAAAAGTTGGGTTATCACTTCAGAAGAAGGTCAATATTACAATGCACTTTTATCTCCTGACGGAAAAAAAGTTGCGGTTCATAAGGGTGCTGATATTTATGTTTACGATATCAATGGAAATGGAAAAGGTCAGAAAATAGGAACTGGAATTGCTACATCATGGTCAGCAGACAACCAACATTTATTGGGTTTTTTAGATACAAGCGAAGATGGACATAATGTTACGAATTCGGAATTGTTTTTATTCGATATTAAAACATTACAATCGAAAAAAGTATCTAATACAGAAGTGTTATTAGAAATGTTTCCAAGTTTCATTGGTAAAAACAAAGTACTTTTTACAGATGATAAAACAGGTGCTATTTATATGGCTAAATTAAAAATGTAATTCCGATGAAAAATATATTTAAAATAGTAATGGCTGTATTTTTCTCAATAAATGTACAGTCGCAAATTATAGTAATTGATCCAGGTCACGGTTATGGTGCCACCACAACTGACAATCCAGACGGAAGAACCGCAATTGAAATTGAAACTTCTTTAGAGGTTGGTTTACGTACTCGAAATTTAATTCAAAATAGTTGTACTTGGACCGTTCAAATGACAAGAACCACCAATTTGAATAGTTGGATTTCAGTAACACAACGCGGACAAATGGCAAATAACTGGAATGCCGATAGATTATTAAGTATTCATTGTAATGCTGGTGGTGGAACAGGAACCGAAACATTTTATTGTACACAAGACGATACGAACACACCTCCAGATGTAGCTTTTGCACAAAAAATTCAAACGAATATGGTTTCTGGTGGTTCTTGGAATAACAGAAGATGTGTAGAAGATAATAGCTTCTTAGCGTATCATTTGGGAGTTTTAAGATATTCAGCAGCAACAGGATGTTTAAATGAAATTGGCTTTGTTGATTCTGCTACAGATGCTGCAAAGTTAACGAGTTCGACTTGGAGAGACGCTTTTGCTTTATCGTATTTCAATGCGTTAAAATCAGATTTAAATTTAACGTGTGCTACAACTCCAGCTCCAGGTAGTTTTACTTTAACGGCATCACCTCTATGTAATGGAACAACTTCTCAAGTAGCTTTAAGTTGGACAGCATCTGCCAATGCAACAAGTTATGATATTTATAAAGATGGCGCTTTGTGGGATTCAAATATTACCACTACAACTTATACGAATTCAAGTGGAGTAGTAGCGGGAGCAACTTATACCTATTCTGTAAAAGCTAAGAATGCTGGAACTACACAAACTACAAATTCAAACGGAACCGTTTCTGTTACAGCTTTAAATTGTGCAATTCCAGGAGCATTCACCATTACTGTAACTCCAGAATGCAGTGGAACGGGAACGCCAAGAAACAAACTAACTTGGACAGCTTCTGCCAATGCGACTGCTTATAATGTGTATAGAAATGGTGTTTTATATGCCAGTAGTTTAACAGGAACAACTTATACGAATACAGCTGTAACTTCAGGAACAACTTATTCTTATTATGTTGTTGCGAAAAATACAACGACTACTCAAACCACAAATTCAAATGGAACACAAACGGTTGTGGCCTTAAATTGTGCGGCTCCAGGAGCATTTACCATATCTGCAACGGCTGAATGTAGCGGAACTACGAGTCGAGTAAATTTATCTTGGACGGCTTCTGCCAATGCAACTTCTTACGATGTGTATCGAAATGGAAGTTTGTATGCTTCAGATGTAACAGGCACACAATTCCTAAATACGTTTGTTACTGTTGGAACTACTTACACATATTCAATGATGGCTAAAAACAATATTGGAACGGTAGCTAATTCTAATGGGACTTTATCGGCAACTGCTATTATGTGCGCACCTGGTTCGTTTACCGCGACTGCCATACCAACTTGTAGTGGAACTACAAGTGCTATAAATGTTACTTGGACAGCATCTGTAAATGCTACTTCTTATGATATTTACAGAAATGGAAATTTATATGCTTCAGATATTGCTGGAACGTCATTCTTAAATACGTATTTAATTACGGCTGGCACAACGTATACGTATTATGTAAAAGCTAAAAATTCAGCAGGAACTTTAAATAATTCTAACGGAACTTTATCTGCAACGGCTACAAATTGTTCAGGTGCGAAAATTTCTGAAGGTCAAGACGTAAAAGAAGCAATTACGATTTCTTTCTACCCAAATCCAACGGATGGAATTCTGAATTTAGAAATCAATAAAACAGAAATTCAAAATATTCATTATATGATAATGGATGTGAATGGAAGAGTTATAAAAGAAGCTAATTTAGAAACGGAAAGAACTATTAATCTTTCACAATTACCAGCAGCAACTTACTTCATTAGAGTTGTTGTTGACGGACAAGAATTTGTAAAACAGATTATCAAGAAATAACAAATGGTTATATAAAACAAAAAGCACTTTTGAGAAATCGAAAGTGCTTTTTTATTGATGTGAAATAGGTTTAAGTTAAACGCGTCGGGAAGTTCTAAAAACGCATCGGGAACTTCTAAAAACGCATCGGGAAGTTCTAAAAAGGCATCGGGAAGTTCTAAAAATGAATCGGGAACTTCTAAAAACGCGTCGGGAAGTTCTAAAAACGTATCGGGAAGTTCTAAAAAGGCATCGGGAAGTTCTAAAAATGTATCGGGAACTTCTAAAAACGTATCGGGAAGTTCTAAAAATACATCGGGAAACTCTTAATCATATAGTAAACACGTTTAACTACAAGTAAACAAAAAAACCTTCCATTTCTGAAAGGTTTTTATATATACTAAAATTTCAAATTTCAAAATTTCAATCCCGAAACTTCGGGAGAATATTCGTTCTTCAAAATCAAAAATCACAAATCAAAAATCACAAATCAAAAATCACAAATCAAAATTTCGTAAATCCCAAATCGTAAATCCCAAATCGTAAATCCCAAATCGTAAATCTTAAATTTTAAGTAAATTGTTTCAAATCGTCCACAGAAATGCTATCATGTGATTCATTAAAAACGGCTTTTCCATTTCTAATTACTACAATTTGTGGCGATTGATGCACCACATTATATCTGCTTGCAATTTCGTTTGATAAATCTCTATGATTTAATAAATCTAACAAATACCAATCTATTTTATCTTCTGGAAATTGAAACTCCGCATCAAATTGTTTTAAAACTGTTCTACTGATAATACAACGTGTACTGTGTTTGAAAAGTACAACGGGTTTGGTATGAGAAATTTCATCAATTTCATCAAATTGTTCTGTTTTGTTTAAAGTGAAAAACTTAGCTTCCACATTTTCATTTTGCTTGTCTTCAGATTTGTTTTCTCCAAAGATATTTTTAAAAAAACTCATATTTTGTCATTTTTTAAGACTTTTTGTCGTTATTTAATAGTGAAAACACGTAAAATACAGACATTTTGTCGTTTAAACTGATTTGGAACACATATTGACCAAATTCTAGGCAAATATACTATATCATTTGTATATAATAATGTTAGTTTAATTACAAAAATATATGAGCTTAAATAATTTAACCATTAAATCGCAAGAAGCGTTGCAACAAGCACAGCAAATTGCACAAAGTTTCGGACAACAACAGCTGGAAAATGAACACATTTTCAAAGCTATTTTGGAAGTAGACACTACAGTAACTCCTTTTATCTTAAAGAAAGTAAATGTAAATGTCGATTTGTTTCAAAAAATTTTAGATAGCACCATTCAGAGTTTTCCAAAAGTTTCTGGTGGAGATATTATGTTCTCTCGAGACGCTTCTTCCACTTTAAATGAAGCTTCTATTTTAGCGAAAAAAATGAACGATGATTTCGTTTCTATTGAACACATCATCTTAGCTATTTTCAAATCGAAAAGTAAAGTCGCACAAATTTTAAAAGATCAAGGTGTCACCGAAAAAGAGTTACTAGCCGCTATTACAGAGCTTCGAAAAGGGGAACGTGTGACTTCCTCTTCAGCAGAAGAAACGTATGATGCCTTAAATAAATACGGAAAAAATTTAAACGATTTAGCTCAAAACGGAAAGTTAGATCCAGTAATTGGTAGAGACGAAGAAATTCGTCGTGTGTTACAAATCTTAACGCGAAGAACTAAAAATAATCCGATGTTAGTGGGAGAACCTGGAGTAGGTAAAACCGCTATTGCAGAAGGTTTAGCACACAGAATTGTAGATGGCGATGTACCAGAAAATCTGAAAGATAAAGTGGTTTATTCTTTAGATATGGGTGCGCTTATCGCTGGAGCAAAATACAAAGGTGAATTCGAAGAACGTTTAAAAGCAGTAGTAAAAGAAGTAACTTCTGCCAATGGCGATATCATTCTTTTCATTGACGAAATTCACACGCTTGTTGGTGCTGGTGGTGGTGATGGCGCTATGGATGCAGCCAATATTTTAAAACCTGCTTTAGCGCGAGGCGAATTGCGTGCGATTGGTGCCACAACTTTAGACGAATATCAAAAATATTTCGAAAAAGATAAAGCTTTAGAGCGTCGTTTTCAAAGAGTTACGGTGGATGAACCCGATACAGAAAGTGCGATTTCGATTTTACGCGGAATTAAAGAGAAATATGAAGCGCATCATAAAGTTCGAATTAAAGATGACGCCATTATAGCAGCCGTAGAATTATCGCAACGTTATATTACCAATCGTTTTTTACCAGATAAAGCGATCGATTTAATGGACGAAGCAGCTTCTAAATTACGTATGGAAATCAATTCAAAACCAGAAGAATTAGATGTTTTGGATAGAAAAATCATGCAATTGGAAATTGAAATCGAAGCCATCAAAAGAGAGAAAGACGAATCGAAATTGAAAGTGTTGCATATCGATTTATCGGAATTGAAAGAACAACGTAATGAAATTTACGCGAAATGGAAATCGGAGAAAGATATTGTTGATGCGATTCAAAGCTACAAACAACAAATTGAAGACTTCAAATTAGAAGCAGAACGTGCAGAACGTGACGCTGAATATGGAAAAGTAGCTGAATTAAGATACGGTAAAATCATTGAAGCACAAAAAAAATTAGAGGAATTACAAATCGAATTGTCAGAGAATCAAAGCGAAAAATCGTTAATAAAAGAAGAAGTTACGCAAGAAGATATTGCTGAAGTTGTAGCCAAATGGACCGGAATTCCAGTAACCAAAATGCTACAAAGTGAACGTGAAAAATTACTGAATTTAGAAGATGAATTACATAAAAGAGTTGTCGGACAAGAAGAAGCTATTGAGGCTATTTCTGATGCTGTACGAAGAAGTCGTGCGGGTTTACAAGACATGAAAAAACCTTTAGGAACGTTTCTTTTCTTAGGAACAACTGGAGTAGGAAAAACGGAATTAGCAAAAGCGTTAGCCGACTATTTATTCGATGATGAAAATGCGATGACGCGAATTGATATGAGTGAATACCAAGAACGTCATAGTGTAAGTCGATTAGTAGGAGCGCCTCCAGGATATGTGGGATATGATGAAGGCGGACAATTAACTGAAGCCGTTAGAAGAAGACCGTATTCGGTAATTTTGTTAGATGAGATTGAAAAAGCACATCCGGACACATTCAATATTTTATTGCAAGTGTTAGATGAAGGAAGATTGACTGATAATAAAGGACGTTTAGCAGATTTCAAAAACACGATTATTATTATGACCTCTAATATGGGAAGTCATATTATACAAGAGAAATTTGAAAACTTGAAAGGAAGTATCGATTCTGCAATGGAATTAGCAAAAGTTGAGGTTTTAGCGTTGTTAAAACAAACCGTTCGACCTGAGTTTATCAACAGAATTGACGATATTGTGATGTTTACGCCATTAACAAATGCGAATATTAAACAAATTGTAGGTTTACAATTGAAATCGGTGTTCAAAATGTTAGAACAACAGCATATTTCTATGTCGGCAACCGATGAAGCGATTGAGTATTTAGCCGTAAAAGGCTACGAACCAGAATTTGGTGCACGACCAGTAAAAAGAGTGATTCAGCGAGAAGTGTTGAACAAACTCTCTAAAGAAATTTTAGCAGGAACTATTAAAACGGATTCCATAGTTCTAATTGATTGTTTCGATAATCAATTGGTTTTTAGAAATCAGGAATAAGTGTAAATTATAAAGCCTAACAGACAATTAATCTGTTAGGCTTTTTTTTTATTATATGAATTGCATTTCTAGTTTTTTGCTCATAATTTCTTCTAAGGCCCAATCTGAAGAATTAATTGCGCCTTCTATAAAACCAGTATAATCAGAATACGCTTCTCCAATTATATGAACATTTTTTGTCTCAGAATTGTTTAAAGAAAAGGCTTTAAAAAGTTCTTGAACTTCCCATGATTTTACGCCTGGTCGCCAACAATGATTTCCAGCACCATAAGGTGCACATGACCAATCTCTAATGCCGTAAGAAACAATTGATTTTTGAACATCAAGTTTAATTTCTTCTAAAGTTTTATTAGAATATTTAAGTACAGCTTCTTTGGTTAATTGCAATCCTGTTGCAGACATGGCCTCATTTCCTTGTAAAGAACGATAAATATCCTTCGACATGAAATTGGCAAATTGTTGTTTAATTTCATCATTAGAATTAATTTCTGCAAATTCATGTTGGTTTCTATTTTCAATATAATAATTCCAAAATTCGGTGGCGGGCTTGTCGGTATATAATAAAATCATACCATAACCATCTTTATCATTCGTTTTGGATCTTCTAAAATAATGAATTTCTCGAGTTGGCATTCTGTTGGCTCTAGCTTGCGGAGATTGATTATATTCCCACCAAGCCTCTTCCATAATGAAAAACACTTTAGTCATTGCAAATCCATTTACACTATCCAAATGATTTTGAATGTTTTCTGGAAGAAAGTGTGCTAATTTTTTTAATGGATATTGTGGCATTGCTAAAATTAAATGATCCGCAATTAGATTTATTTCTTCGTTTTTATGAACATAAGTAATTGCTATTTGATCATCAATTGCATTTTTAAATTTTGTAATTTTTGAACCAGAACATAAAGTGATATTTGGCTGTTCTTCTAATTTAATTAGTAATTGTTTGGTAATTTCGTTAGAACCTTTTTTTATAGTGGCTAAAATTTGACCTTCTGTTTTAAAGGCTCGTAACCACCAAATCACCCATTCTATAGCATTTAAATTATCAGGAATCATGTGGTAAAATGTTCCCGTATCTCTAATTTTCATTAAAGCTTGATGAGATAAAATTCCGTCTTCACTTAAAGCATTCCAAAATCCCATTTTCCACATTAATTTTCCATTTAAAGTGGCTTCTTTTCTCATGATTCGAAAATCGTCTTCCGTCAACTCATCAATCCAAATTTGACATCCATAATCTAACGGATTGTTTGGGTTTTTTCCCATCATTAGTAAAATTCCTTTGCGCAATAATTCTAATGAGTTTAAATTTTGTTCTTGTAAAGGTAAATCGTACTGAGGATATTGTGATGGATTGGCTTTAGGTCCAGTGAAAGGAACAAGTTCAATTTTTAAATCGTCTATAAGTTTACCAAATTTTGGTTGCAATTGTGTTTCATATCTCATCGGTCCCCATTCGGTGACAAAATCTTCTAAAACTGTAGTTTCTATTCGACCACCCCAATGTGTTTCTGAAGCTTCTAAAACGATAATGTTATAATTGAATTTACTTAATTGTAAAGCACTATAAAGGCCTGAAATTCCACCACCGGCTATGCAAATTGTTTTTGACATGGATTGTAAATAAGAGTTTGGCAAACTTAACAAAAACAGTATGAATTTCTAATTTATTAATATTGAATTTTAATTTGATGTTAAAATTTAGATATATTTTCTATGTATAGAGTTTTTTTAAGATTTATGTATTGTTTTTTTTTATTTATTCGTTTGTCACCAACTATTTTTTCCTGAATTTAAATATAAAAACAGGTAGTATTTAATTTTTAGTATCTTAGTTGTTGCCTTTTTTCCTTTAAATGATACATTTAAGCACCCAAATATTCCAAAAAATAATAAGAATCAAATTGGAGAAAGCTATTTAAATTGTACTCTTTTGTGTAAAATAATTATGTAAAACTTTCCAAAGCAGAAAAAAAGTTTGGCATACACATCCATAAAGAAGCTATTGCTCGTTGGATTAAAAAATCGACAGTCATTTAATGGGAATATATAAATATTGTGAAACGAAAAGGTATTTTGGAACGCTTAGTTTAATGAAAATTTCTGTAGATTTGGACTAAATTTTTTATAATGATACATCTAATTGTTGGAAATACAGGTTCTGGAAAAACCACCTATTGTAACCTATTGAAAGCTCAAAATAAAGGAATTATTTTTTCTATAGACACTTGGAATAAAACCTTGTTTATGCCAGACAAAAAGGAAACGGATGGTTTAGATTGGTTTTTAGAACGTATTGATAGAGCAGAAGCAATGATTCAAAATTTACTTCTTCAATTAGAAAATTCAGGTACGGATGCTATCTTAGATTTGGGTTTGTCAAAGTTCTCCCATCGAGAAAAATTTAGAAAATTTGCTTTAGATAATGGTATTGAAATTCAATTGCACTATTTAGATGTTTCTAAAGAAATACGCTGGCAAAGAGTTCAAAATCGAAATCAAGAAAAAGGATTCTCTTTCGAATTTGAAGTTTCTGAAAACGATTTTAATTTTATGGAAACTTGGTTTGAAGTTCCTACAAGTGATGAATTACAAGAAGCAATACTTATTTCGTAATACTTTTTTAATTTAATTTTGAGATAATAATAAATATGTATAAATTAAATTACATTTCTAAAATAGTATAATTCAATGCATTAAGTAAAAAGCGAATTAGAAGCTGAAATTATTTTTGGAATTCTTTCCTAAATCTGAAAACAAAATATAAAAGTCATTCCTTTTGTTTTTAAAATGAAAACCTTTTTTTTGATCACCATTACCAAACAAATTTGCCTATCTAATAGTAAGATTTCGATTGATATTTCCAGACATTTTTGATTCTTTTTGCTTAAAATTTTAACATTTATTACGGTTTTTTCGTAATTGAAATTTAATTAGAGAAAGTATTTTTATTGATGTAATTTTTCATAGAAAAAGTTATGAATTGGTTTGTATTTTTCTTTAAATCATACATGATTAGAGGCAATAAGACAAAATTTTGTAATTTAAAGGAAGGATTTAATTTAACCTATTATAGATTCTAAATCGGATCATATAATAATCTCATCGATTTATGCTGAATAAAATTTTTAATAAACTTAATTTCCATAATAATTTATTTCATTATGATAGAGAATGGTATTATTATACTATAAGCAGTCAATATGATTATCTTGATCGATTGTATAAAAACAATATAAAAGTTAAAGAAAATTTGATTTCAGATGTACAGATTGGTTTTGGAATAAATTTAGATTTTGGATTGTCTTCAAGTCAAATCAAAAAAAAACTAGGACGTCCGCATTTTAAGTACCAAAAGAAAGACGTAGACAATTATTATATTTATTTTTATAAAAGAAAAATATATAAACATAAAATTAAATTAGAACTTCATTTTTTAAACGATACTTTTTTTCTTGGTGTTTATATTTTTAATGATGAACCGAAAGAATTTAGTAATATAATTTCAGAATTATGTATGAAATACAAGGTTGATCCACTGAGTTTTATGCATACAGAACATCAAATTACAGATTCAAAAAATAACATAATTGATGTTGATATTAAAACAAATCTTGTAATCGCATATATTGATAATTCGAATCATAAAATTCATTCAATTTATAAAGCATTGAATATAAGTGAAGATGAAATTGCGAGAAAACAGAATCATGAAAAAAAGAGATTTAGAAGTTTTTTATAGTAAATAAAAATAATTTACTTTTGCTCTTGTATATTATTAGGTAGTTTTTTTTGTGATAATTAAGAAATAGTGCCTTTTTTTTTAGACTTACCTTAGTGATGTAAATTTTATTTATTTAAAAGGTTTTAATATTATCAAGTATTCATTATATTTGAAATTCAACCTAAAATAATAAAATTATGAACAAAATTATTTTAAAATATGGAATTTTAGGAGGTATTGCTGCTTCGATAATTATGTCTTCCATGACAGTATATATGAAGTTGCATCCTGAAAAAACGGTAAGTATTTTTTTAGGCATGTTTACTATGATATTAGCCTACACTTTCATTGTTTTAGGTGTTCTGAAATTAAGAAAGGAAAATAATAATACCATCACATTTGGGAAAGCGTTTTTATGTGGATTAGGTATTGTTTTTATTACTTCAACAATCTATGTTTTAGTTTGGTTAATCATTTATTATAATTTCTTTCCAAATTTCATGGAACATTATTGTGATTTAGCCTTAAAGCAAACGCCACCTGAAGAATTAGTGGCTAAAAAAGCTGAAATGGAAGAATATAAAGAAATGTATAAGTCACCAATTGGAGTCATTTTACTTACTTATATGGAAATTTTCCCATTTGGAATTGTAGTTGCTTTAATTAATGCAGTAATTTTGAAGAAGAAATAATACTTTAATCTTTTAAAACCGACTACTTCAACCAGTCGGTTTCTTTTTTTATTTACCAATGAACCTACTCGAACTCTTTGCCCAACACGACATTTCTATATTAATTATAATTGGAATCGCCTCTCTTTTTGCTGGATTTATTGACGCTATTGTTGGCGGCGGTGGCTTAATTCAGTTTCCAGCTTTTATGATTTTATTTCCAAATTCAACCATTCCAACCGCATTTGGAACTAATAAAATTGCCGGGCTTTCAGGAACTTCCATCGCAGCTATACAATATTCGAAACGTGTAAAATTCAATTGGAAATTACTGACAATGACAGCTGTAACTTCTTTTCTGTTTTCTTTTATTGGTGCGAAATTAGTCAGCCGAATAGATGTTAATATTCTCAAACCATTTATCTTTTTTGTTCTAATTGCAATTGCTATTTATACCTTCAAAAAGAAAGATTTCGGTGCCATTTCCACCAAAAAATTATCAGATACTAAAAAATATATTTACGGTGTACTTTTGGGTACTCTTATTGGTTTTTACGATGGTTTTTTAGGACCAGGTACCGGAAGTTTTCTAGTTTTAGGATTTGTAGCGTTGTTAGGTTTCGAATTTTTAGAAGCTTCGGCGTATGCGAAAGTAATCAATTGTGTAACCAATGTTTCAGCTTTATATGTGTTTATTTCTCAAGGAAATTATGTTCTTGAAATTGCCATAATTATGGCGGTTTCAAACGTATTGGGAAGTATAATTGGCTCAAGAATGGCTATTTTAAAAGGAAATACATTCATCAGGAAAATATTTTTATTTGTAGTTTGCATAATGATAATCCGCTATGGATATGATGTTTTTTTTAGTTAGATTTGTTTCACTTAAAAAACAACACCTCTAATCATGAAGAAATTACTTCTACTAGCTGTATTGCTATTTATATCTTGTACTTCTATCAAACAATTTAATGTAGGTATTTCACAACCCATTCCTGTTGATAAATTGCAAAGCGATGTTGATTTCTCATATAAAAAATTAAAGCAATTACACCCAAAATTATACTGGTACATTTCCAAAGAAAAGTTAGATTATAAGTTTGATAGTTTAAAAAAATCGATTCAAAGCCCAATGACTGGTTTGGCTTTTTATAAAGAATTAAGTCAGGTTACAAAAAGCATAGGCCAAGGACACTTAGGGATTTCACCTAGTTTAAAAAAATATTCAAAAAAAGAACAAAAACTACTTAAAAAACAAGGTAAATCTGCTTTTATTCAATTTGATTTTGAGTTTATCGATAACCAATTAATTATTTTAAAAAATCGTTCTCGACATCATATAAAAGTAAATACGGAAGTAGTTTCCATCAATAATGAAAATCCAGCCGATTTAATAGCTGTGTATGAAAAAAGAATGGCTTCAGATGGTTATAATACTACTTTATTTCACCGATATTTAGGGAGAAACTTTGGCTCTTTTTATACTTTAGATAAAGGAAAAACACAAGATAGCATCCAATTATTATTAAAATTAGACAATAAAGACTCTCTTTTTGTGGTTAAACGCGATACTTTCGGAACACATTCAAAAGAAGATAAAATCCCATTATCCAAAAAAAAACGTAAAGAAAAAGCCAAATTTAATAGTAAATACGGTTATAATAAGGAAACCAAAACCTTTACAAGAGAATTAAAATTTATTGAAAAAGATAGTACAACTGCCTTAATGACCATTAAAGGTTTTTCCAATGGTAATTATTCTGATTTTTATGAAGAATCTTTTAATACATTATCCGTTGCAAATACCAAAAATTTAATTATCGATTTAAGAAATAATCCAGGTGGCCGTTTAGTTGAAATTGAAAATTTATATGGCTATTTAGCAAAGGAACCTTTTGTATTTGTAGAGGATTATGAAGTGGTTTCAAGAACCAGTAAATTACATGCAGATTATTTCAAAGGCGGTGGATTTGTCATGAAGTTTTTCAAAATTTTAGGCGCACCATTTTATTATACGATAGGTTATTTAAAAGTAAGAAAAGAAGGAGAAAAGTATTTGTATAGTACTAGATTTTCAAAACAAAAACCACCTAAACCTAATAACTTTAAAGGTAAAGTGTATGTGTTAATTAATGGGGGAAGTTTTTCTGCATCTAGTATTATTTCCTCTAATTTAAAATCAACTAAGCGGGCTATATTTGTTGGAGAAGAAACCGGCGGCGCTTATAATGGAACCGTCGCAGCACAAATGCCTTTGGTACAATTACCAAATAGCAAAGTAAATTTACGCATCGGTTTAGCTTTAGTAAGCGCCACTGGAAAAACAGATATGGTAGGAAGAGGGATTTTTCCAGATAAAGAAATTATTCCAACTTTAGAAGACAGAAAAAACAATATCGACCCCGAATTAAAATGGGTTTTAGACGACATCAACCGAGAAAAAGAAGTAGAGAAGTTGTTGAAAGATTCAAGTAAAGAGCCAAGTAAAAAGTAAAAAGAACCAAGTAAAGAGTAAAAAGTAATACCACTAAATAATTATTAAAAATCAGTAATATCTGCGTTGCGATGCATTTATTAAATCCGCGTGCCAATTATGAAAACATTAAAAATATACCTCGTTGTATTCCTTCTCGGATTAGCATTTTCTGCCATTCAACCGAAAGAATATTTCACCTGGTTTTTAGAAGTAATACCAGCAATTATCGGACTTTTAGTTTTGGTTTTTACGTTCAAAAAATTCCAATTTACGAATTACACTTACTTTTTCATTTTACTACATTGTATCATTTTGTTTATAGGTGGTCATTATACGTATGCGGAAGTTCCTTTATTCGATTGGATAAAAGAAACGTTCGATCAAACCAGAAATAACTATGATAAAGTGGGGCATTTTGCACAAGGATTCGTACCTGCTATGATTGTCCGCGAATTGTTCATCAGAAAAAATGTAATTGCTAATAAAGGCTATTTCAATTTTATAATCGTTTCAATTTGTTTAGCGATTAGCGCCGCTTACGAATGGATAGAGTGGTGGGTTTCTATTAGTACGGGTGATGGTGGCGATGCGTTTTTAGGTACACAAGGTTACGTTTGGGACACACAGTCGGATATGCTTTTAGCAACAATAGGTGCGATTTGTATGGTGTTGTTCTTTAGTAAAAGTCAAGACAAAGCGATTGGTTTTATTAAAGAGCCAAGTAAAAAGTAAAAAGAGCCAAGTAAAAAGTAAAAAGAGCCAAGTA
>CAYWVV010000040.1:0-25735 GCA_964461805.1 uncultured Flavobacterium sp. | reverse complement strand
TTAAAGATATAGCGGAGAGCAGGAAATAGCTTCTAAAAAAACTACACCTATATATAGTATAAAAAAACGGCCGACGTTAAAAACATCAACCGTATATATAATAGTGTAAAAATCTAATAAGTTACTAATCGAACTTTAAGGCTTTGATTGGAGATATTTTTGTGATTAGGTAAGATGGAATTAACAACACCAGTACACATATTAATATAGTACCTACATTTAATAAAAGGATGTGAAGTAAATTGATATCTACAGGAGCGGAAGACACGTAATAACTTTCGGGATTCAGTTTAATGATTTCGAATTTCTTTTGAAGTACTAATAATAGTATGGCTATTCCATTTCCCCAAAGCAATCCTCTTGATATTAAATGTGCCGCATTATAAAGAAATATTTTTCGAACCGACCAATTACTTGCGCCGAGTGCTTTTAACATTCCTATTAATTGAGTGCGTTCTAAAATTAAAACCAACAAAGCGACTACCATATTTATAGTGGCCACACCTATCATAATAATAAGGATGACTAAAATATTGAAATCGAAAAGTTTTAGCCATTCGAAAACACTGAAGTATTTTTCAGAAATGGAAGCACTATTAAATGTTGGCGGAATAGATTTGTAAATTTCTTGAGCACGTTCCTCTAGTTTAGAAAAATCATCAATGAAAATTTCATAGGCTCCAATTTGGTAGGATTGCCATTTATTGATACGTTGCAAATGTTCGATGTTACCTATTATATATGAGGAGTCGAATTCTTGAAAACCTGAATTATAAATTCCAGCAATTTTGAACTTTCGCACACTTGGCAATTTGCCTTGTGTTTTCATGAAAAAGGTATTGAACGAATTTCCAACTTTCAATTTTAATCGGTTTGCTAAATATTGAGAAATTAGCACTTCATTAATAGCATCTTCATTATAGGTTGGAATTTTCCCTTCAACCAAAAATTCTTTTAAGTTTTTCCATTGATACGAAGCATCGACACCTTTAAAGATAATTCCTTCCACATCGGTTTCAGTTCTTATTAATGCGCCTTTAGTAATTATGGGTTGCACATGTGTGATGAAACTATTCTTTTTCAGTTGCGAAATAGGTAATACTTTAGTATCAATTGGTTCAGCAGTAACTTGAGATTGATTGTCATCGAAGTTGGAAACAATTACGTGCCCGTTGAACGCTGAAATTTTTTCACGAATTTTTTGTTGCAATCCTACTCCTGTTGCTACAGACATCACCATCATAAGAATACTTAAGGCAATAGCCAAAATAGCAATTTTTATAATTGGAGAAGAAACACTACTTTTATAACTTTTAGAAACGATAAGTCGTTTCGCAATAAAATATTCTAAATTCAAAATATGTTTTATATGAAATTTGAGTTCAAAAATACGTTTTTATTTATTTTAATACTATTATTTTCTTTCGGATGTGCTCCTAAAAAGAATACAACAAGTACGAAAATTAAAAATACAACCACAACTACTAGCACACTTCCAAAAGAAGTAAAGTTTAAAACTGGCGCTGAAAACTACGAAATGTATTTGCCTTTATTAGCCAATAAGAAAGTTGGAATTGTGACGAATCCGACAGGAATAATAAATTACACAGACCATGGCACTCGTTATGACACTAACGGAAAACCAGCTGGTGAATGGAGAGGCATACTTGAAGCGCACTCCATAGTTGATTTCCTAATCAAACAAAAAATCAATCTTCAAAAAATATATGCTCCTGAACATGGTTTTAGAGGAATCGCTGATGCTGGAGAAATGATCAAAGATGGAAAAGACAGCAAAACCAACTTACCTATTGTTTCACTTTACGGAAATAACAAAAAACCAAAGCCTGAACAATTAGCTAATATTGACGTCATGATTTTTGACATTCAAGATGTGGGTGCGCGTTTTTACACTTATATATCTACGTTGCATTATGTGATGGAAGCTTGTGCGGAAAATAATATTGAACTTATCGTTTTAGACAGACCAAATCCGAATGGAACTATTGTTGATGGTCCGGTTTTAGAAATGGAACATAAAAGTTTTGTAGGCATGCACCCTATTCCGGTTTTACATGGAATGACTATTGGTGAATATGCCAAAATGATTAATGGTGAAAAATGGCTGACCAATGGAATACAGTGCAAATTGAAAATTATTTCATGTTCTAATTACAAAAGAAATATGATCTACAGTTTACCTGTGAAGCCTTCTCCGAATTTACCAAATGAACAAGCGATTAATTTATATGCAAGTTTATGTTTCTTTGAAGGTACGAATGTGAGTGTGGGAAGAGGAACAGAAAAGCAATTTCAAATTTATGGTTCGCCTTTTTTAACGAATTTCAATTTTAGCTTTACACCTATTTCGAATTTTGGTGCGAAAGAACCGATGCATAAAGAAGTATTATGTATTGGTGAAGATTTAACGAAAATTAAAAAAGTGACTCGTTTAGAATTGAAATGGCTAATTAAAGCCTATTCAGACACTTCAGATAAAACGGTTTTCTTCAATGATTTCTTTACGAAATTGGCTGGAACCAAAAAACTTCAAGAACAAATTGCAAATGGCGTTTCAGAAAAAGAAATAAGACAAAGCTGGGAAGCTGGTTTGATTTCCTTTAAGACAATGAGAAAGCAGTACTTAATCTACAATTAGATTATAAAGGCATTTTCAATTTCATTTTTTCTACAATATTAAAAGCGGCTGGACAAATGGCTACATTTAATAAAGTTAGATCAGTGATTTGATTAAACTTTTTTCTATCAGTGTGTGGAAATTCTCTGCAGGCTTTTGGGCGAACATCGTAAATGAAGCATTTGTTTTCATTATCTAAAAACGTACATGGCACCGATTTTAACACATAATCATTGTCTTCATCGATACGTAAAAACTGATTGATAAATTGTTGTGGTTTTTGTTTTAGATGTTTCGAGATTCGTTCTACATCGGCATCCGTAAATAATGGACCTGTGGTTTTACAGCAATTCGCACATTCTAAACAATCGGTTTTCTTAAATTCAGCATCATGTAAATCTTGCATCACATAATCTAAATTTTTAGGTACGCGTTTTTTTAGCTTATCGAAATATTTTTTGTTTTCAATATGCGTATCTTTGGCTAGTTTTTGAATTTCGTTTAATGCTGGTTTTAACATGTCGTTTATTAATGAACTGCAAAGCTACGATTTTGAATATTGATTAAAGAATAACAAATGTTGAATTTTGAAATATAATAAATGAAAGACCTTTTCGGAAAAGCCATACTAGATTACCAAACGAATAATTCACCAGAAGATTTACTTACAGAAACTTCTATTTCTGAAGCGGATGAAATGAGCGTTACGTATTTATTTCGCAACTATAACGAAATGCCAAAACTGGAACAAAAAGCCTTGCAATTGGCAAAAGGAAAAGTTTTGGATGTGGGTTGTGGCGCTGGAAGTCATGCTTTGGAATTACAAAACGAAAGAAAACTGAATGTAACTGCCATTGATATTTCTGAAAATGCGGTGAGAGCTTGTCAACTTCGTGGAATAGAAAATGTAAAAGTTGCCAATATTTTAGATTTAGATACGGAAAACAAATTCGATACGATTCTTCTTTTGATGAATGGCACAGGAATTTTCGGAACTTTGAATGAAACGGCAAAGTATTTACAGAAATTAAAATCGGTATTAAATGAAGCTGGACAAATTTTAATTGATTCATCGGATTTGATTTATATGTTTGATCAGGATGAAGATGGTGCTTATAGTATTCCAGCAGATGGTTATTATGGTGAATTGACTTTTACCGTTCAATATAAAGGAGAAACGGAAGAAACTTTCCCATGGTTGTATTTAGATTATAACACACTACAAAATGCGGCAATTGCAAATGGTTTACAATGTGAATTGGTTGCAGAAGGTGAACATTTTGATTATTTGGCGAGATTAACTATGTAAAATTTATATTTGAAACACAGATTTGAGAAATTTGAAAAATCTTTATTTATGTTTTAAAAACAAAAAACCCAAATTTCAATTTATTTTAAGATTGGAATTTGGGTTTTATTTTCAATTATTCTTCTTAAGGAATATTTAAATATTTATGTGTTTGTAATGACACTCTCCATTTTGGGTTGTTCATGACGTAATCTACAATTAGTGGTGTCATTTCTTCTTTTTTACTCCATTCGGGTTGCAAGAATAAAATGGTATTTTTGTTTGTTTTTTCTGCTTGTTCTTCTGCAAAAATGAAATCGTGTTTGTTATGAATAATTACTTTCAATTCATTAGCGATGGCATAAGCTGATTCTACTGGTAATTTATTTTTCTTTGGCGACAAACAAAACCAGTCCCAAGCTCCTGAAACATCATAAGCACCTGAAGTTTCGATATGAACGTTTAATCCCGCATTTTTTAACTGTGTGGTAATTGGATTCATGTCCCAAGTTAAAGGTTCACCACCAGTGATGACAATTGTTTTGGCATATTTTTTTGCATTAGCTACAATAGTTTCCACTGAAGTTGGTGGATGCAAATCGGCATTCCAGCTTTCTTTTACGTCGCACCAATGACAACCTACATCGCAACCACCTACGCGGATGAAGTAAGCTGCTGTTCCTGTATGATATCCTTCACCTTGAATGGTGTAAAACTCTTCCATTAACGGAAGCATTTCTCCTTTGTTGACTAATATTTGCGTTTCTTTATTAAGCATATTTTATTTATTGGATGCAAAGGTAAGTATTTTTGTTTTGCCACAAAGACACGAAGACGCAAAGTTTTTTGAAAAGGCAAATTAAGGATTTTGTGACATGAAGATTTTTGCGAATTCTGGTTTTGTTTAATTTTTTTTTCACGCAGATGAAAAGGATTAAAAGGATATTCAATCATTAATATTTTTTAATTATTTTTTAGATTTGAACTTTAAATTGAAATTGATTTTTGTACTTATAATTGCTGTTGTTTTAGCCCAGATTGGAATGACAGCTTGTTGGAAAGAAATAAGATAAAAACTTTTTTGGAAGAAGCGACCAAAGGAAGCTTTTTGCAAAATTTAGTTTTTACTTATTTATGAGAACAACTAAAATGGAAAGCTGGAAATGGCTTCAAATAAAAAAACCGATAACTTTCGCTATCGGTTTTAAATATTTATTATTATTCTTATTTCATTAAAGCTTGTAAAGACTCTTTTACGAAAGTATCTGCAGGATTAATTGCTGCTGCTTTTTTGAAATTTTCAATTGCTTTAACTTTATCTGTTGCTGCATAATTTGCTCCGATGAAAGAGTAGGCATCAAAAAGATTTTCTTTTACTGCTGGTTTTGAAATTTCAGCATCGCCTTTTGCAGTAACTGTTTTCACATAACCTTCATAATCTAAAACAGCTTGTGCGTTAGATTCTTTTGTTCCGATAACTCTATTTAATTGTCCTTTGTTGTAATAAACATCTTGAACATTACTTGGCGCCGCTTTGATTGATTCGTCATACGCTTTGTTTGCTTTTGCGAATTCTGCTGTTAACGTAGCTTTTTGTGCAACTGTTTTATTTTCTGAATGGAATAAAATAGCATTTCCTAACAAATAATTATCACGTGCAAAACTTTTAGAATTTGTGTTTTTAACAGCTAATTCAAATAACTTAGAAGCTTCTAAATACGCTTTTCCTGTATATAATTTAATACCAATTTCTGTAAACTCTGTATTTAAATATGGGTTTAATTCAGCGGCTTTAGTTAAATCTGCAATAGCTTCATTGAATTTAGCTTGATTAGAAACGATACCTTTATCATCCATAGAAGTGGCTAATTTCGCTTTTGCTAAATATAAATAGTCTTTTCCATTGATTTTTTTGACGTCAACTTTAGACATATATTCAGTTAAAGACTTGATTGCTTCAGCTGGATTTCCGTTTTCAGAATAGGCGTATCCTAAATATTTATAAACTTTAGGGTTTACTTTGTCAGATTTTTGAATTGCTAATGCTTCTGTTTCTAATTCTTTCCATTTTTTTGAAAGGATTAAGAAATCTGCATATTTCATTTTTGCATCAGTTGAAACATCTGTTAAGCTCATGTATTTTTTATAGTCTTCTAATGCTGCAGCGATTTTTTCTTCAAAAAGAGATTTTTTTGCATAAGCCCAAGCTAAATTGGTTTCAGCTTTTTCACGATAAGCAGGTCCATAGTTCGCATTGATGGCTAAAATATCATTAAAAGCTTTTAAAGCTTCAGGAAAAGCTTGCGCATTTCTAGTAATAATTGCTAATTGTAATGGCGCTCTTAATAATGTTTTGTCTAATTCTCCAGCAGTTCTATATGCAACATAAGCGTCGTTAACATTTTTATTGGCTACTAATGCATCACCTAAAGCTACTTGAGCTAAAGCCGATTTTGGATCACTAGCAACAGCCGCTTTTGCAGCTACTAATGCTTTAGTATTATCTGGAGTAGTTGCTTTTAAGTATGCTTGAGAAATATAAATTTGCTCTTCAGTATTTTTCTTTTTAGCAAACGCTAATGCATTAGTAAAATGAGATTCGGCTGCAGATTTATTTCCATCTAATAATTCTAATTGACCTAAACCAATTAAATTTAAATGGCCTGCATCTTTTGCTGTTTTACCTTTTTCGAAATACACTTTTGCAGAATCTTGTTTTTCTAAAGCAACGTATACTTGACCTAAATAAAAGTAATTTTTTCCTTTATCTGGTGAAGAAGCTACCATAGCTTTTAAAGATTTTCTAGCATCAGAAAATTTCTCTGCATCGATTGTTTTTTTAACCTGCTCTATATCTTGAGCGTTTACTACTAATGTAGTAAAAATAGTGGCAAAACTTGATAAAATAACTGTTTTCATTTCTACTTTTTTATTTCTTTTTTATTATTTTTTACTATTCTGATTTCTCGTGTTGGAATTTTAACGGGCACTAAACCTGATTTAAGAATAATGCGTTGACCAACATCGCTTTTTACAAAGGAAGCAAAACCCATGCCTAAACCTGTTCTTCCTTGATAATTTAACAAATAAATTTTTCTGATGAACGGATATTCTTTTGTTTCGATGTACGTCTGCGTTGGTTTAACTGCATTCTCAGTAGATGAACCTACTGCTAAAACTTTTACTTTTTTAACAGTACTTTCTAACTCTAATGACGGACTCAATAACCAATTTACACCAATGAAACCTATTGAATTTTTATTCTCGGAAACAAATGTAATAACTTCTAAGTTATTATTAAGAGCCGTAACGCTTTTTGGTAAAGATTTTACTCCAGCTTTCTCCATTAAAAAACTCAACGTACTAGAATTTTGATTGTCAAAAACAAATTGATACTCTGTTTTTTTACCTTTTAAAATTTCGTATATTTCTGAAGTAGTAATAGCATTAATTGTATTTCCTTGATTGACTACAAGTGCGATGGCGTCAGAACAAAAAGGTGTATTTTTACCAATTACATCGTTGTCTTTTAATGTTTTTTCCTGTGTTGTTGTTAATTCATGAGAAAGAACAGCGATGTCAATTTTTCTTTGTAAAAGTAAATTTACAATATCTGAATCTGATTTTGGTAGTAATTTAATATACGCTTTTGGATATTTGTTTTCGAAAACCATTTCTTGGTCTTCAACTATTGGCATTAAAGATTCATCCACATAAATTTCAGCTTTACCTTTAACGTATGTTTCCTCTTCTGCAGAAGTTTCAGATTTCTTACAAGCAAAAACCACTAAAACAAAAAGAACGATTATGGAGATAATTTTTTTCATAGTTTACTCTTTTTTCTTTATTTCGGAAGGCGCATCAGGTTCGATACTTAAAGTTACAGGCAACACGAAGTAAGTTTTAACTTTTTTCCCGTTTTGTTCACTTGGAATCCAATTTGGAATACTTTGCAAATATTTGATTACATTCAGACCTAATCCTACATTAGAAGGTTTTTCATCTATGACTTGGAAATCCGAAAGACTACCATCTATATTTACTAAAAATTTTACTTTAGTTCTATACACATCTGCAACTTGAACTACTGGTATTTGAATTTTCAAAGATAATTCCGTGTAGAATTTTTTTAAGCCTCCAATAGGTTCAGCTTGTTTTTCTGGAGTTGAAACAGAAGCTTCTATAACTTTTTCAGATAGAACAGGAGCTTGCTCTTTTTTAAATTCTTCTATAGGTTGAATATTTTTTTCAGTTGGAGTAATTTGTATAGAAATAGGTAGTGTATAATATTGCTTTACATTTCTACCATTGTACTTACCTGGTATCCATTTGTCAGAGCTTGATAAAACTCTTGTAGCTTCATTTCCTAGACCTAAATTTGTTGGTGTTTCTTTAATGATTTGAATGTTTTTGATAGTTCCATCATCCCAAACCACAAACTTTGCGACAACTGTACCAATTGTTTTTTCGGTAACTTGAGGCAATTTGAAAGAAGCAGCTACAGATTTTCTAAAAGCATTCATTCCACCAGGCGGAATGGCTTGTACTTGAACAGAAGTGAAAATTTGAGAATAGTCAAAGTCATTACCAATAGATAAATCACCCTCTGGCGAATGATCGGTATTATTAGTCGGATCTATTCTTTTTAACGGTCTCTGTTCTACTTTTTCTTGTCCAAAACTTATTGCAACACAAAACAACAAAATTAATGACAAACTATATTTCATCTTACTCATCCTCTTTTTGAATTAATCTATAAAAACGGAAACTAGCATATGCGACTAATAAAGCTCCGAAAATTCTTCTTCTAGTCATGGAAACCTCTATAGGAAAATCTTCCCAAAAGGTTACCAAATAAGCTAAAACCAAATAAAAGCAAAATATTAAAAGTCCTAAAATAAACAGAAATCGCTGTTTGGGCGATTTCTGTTTTAATTTATTTAACCAGTTCATATTATTCTGAACCTGTAATTTGAATTGAAATAGGTAATGTATAGTATTGTTTTACACTTCTACCATTGTATATACCTGGAGTCCATTTAGGAGATTTTGACAAAATTCTTGTTGCTTCTTTTCCTAAACCTAAACCGGCTGGACTTTCTTTAACAATAGTAATATCTCTAATTGAACCATCATCCCAAACAACGAATTTTGCTATAACCGTACCAGTAGTTGTTTCATCTACTTCTGGCAAACGGAAAGCACTTCCGATTTGTTTTCTAAATGCATTCATTCCACCTGGAGGAGTTGCAGAAACTTGAACTGAAGTAAAAATTTGATTATAATCTGTTTCATCTCCTTTTTGATCTTCTTTTGCTAATTCCGCACCTTTGTCAAGGTTTGCATTTGCATCTCCTTTAGCTGTTTCAGAACCTGATTTTTTATCAGGATCAACAGGAGGGATTTCATTTACAACTGTTTTTTTATTTACAACAACTGGAGGTACATTTTTTACAATGTCAACCACAGATTTTACCTTTTTAATAGGCTCTACCTTTTTTTGTTCTAAAATTTTCTTTTCCTCCTTTTTAATTGGAGTTTTCACTTTCTTAAGTTCTACCTTGGTGATTTTTTCTTCTACTTTGTCTTTACTTTTCATTGAAAGATATAAAGCAAAAACCAATCCGATAAAAAATATTGAAGATACAATTAAAGCAAAAATAGTTCTTTTAGAACTATTCGTTCTTAATTCGTATGCACCATAACTTTTATTACGTCCTTCGAATATATTGTCAAGTAAACTAGCTTCGCTAATGTTTTGAATTTCACTCATTTTTCTATATTTAAAGTTATGTTATTTAATTTTATTGTCTTCAAGCATTTTTAAATCGCCTGGAGTTACATCAACAATTGAATAAGAAAACGGTTTCACTATTGCCATTTCATCTAAAATGTCAACTAAATTTTTATAGTTTGCCGATTTACTTGCTTTAATAAGCACCATCATCCCTTGTGTTTTAGGATTGTCAACACGTTCCATCACATATTTATTATGTGTTAAAAGTGCTTTTCTGATACCTTTACCTCCATAGTTATCTAACTTTGGTTTTCCATTTAAACCATCTTCCATGTAAGGTGCATCAGTCATACCAATATAATACACTAACTTATCGTTTTTCCCTAAGACTACCGTTAAAGTTCTCCAAGCTGGAGTTTCTGGCGGATTAGGATCATCTGTTTTAGTATTATCTGGTAAAGCTAAATCCATAGATTGTGGCTTAGACAATGTGGTTGTTAGGATAAAGAAAGTAATTAACAAGAAAGCTAAATCTACCATCGCTGTTAAATCAACTCCTGGATTAGATTTTTTACTTCTTACTTTACCACCTTTACCGCCACCGCCACCGGTATTTAATTCTGCCATGTTATTTCTTTATTTTAATTAAAAATCTTCATCTCTTAGTGAAGTTACTAAATAAAAATCATTCATGCTTTGTTTTTGAAGTATATCAAATACGTTCTTTACAACTGGATATTTTTCTTTAGAACCACCTTTTATAGCTATTTCAATTTCCTTAATTTTTTCTGCACCTTTAGCTTGTTGTTCCATAACAACAGCTGCATTTGCATAATAAATCCAGTAAGACAATTCATTTTCAGAAATATCTCCTTTGTAAGGAATACCAGCTTGAGTACCTGGTCTGTTTCTTTCAGCATTTTTTAAAGCTAATAAAGACTTTAATTGTTCTAAAGGAACACCGAATGAATCTAATAAAGAAAACTCATTAATTTCTTGTGGAGTAAAAGCAATATCATATTTTAACGACATAGCTTCTAAAGCAGCAATTCTGGTTTCTCTATCAGACATTCCAATATATACTGCACTATCACCAACGGTAATAGTCAACAAGTTTCTTTCTGGCAATTTAGCTTTTATGGTTGACGCAGGAGTATCTACTGGCTTAGGCTCAGGTACTTTTGATGTTGCTGTCATGATAAAAAAGGACAATAACAAAAACGCAACGTCACACATGGCCGTCATGTCGATTCTTGTGCTTTTTTTAGATGTTTTTATATTTGCCATTTTACTTTATTTTAACTTTATAATTTATTTTATATGAAAATCTTAGTTTCCTCCTTTAGCTCTTTTGTAAGCTTGAGAAATTGCGAAACCAGCTTCGTCAATAAAGTAAGTTAAAGTGTCAATTTTAGAAGTAAAATAGTTATAAGCAATAACCGCTAATGTAGAAGTTGAGATACCTGTAGCTGTATTAATTAACGCTTCAGAAATACCATTTGCTAATTCTGCTTGGTCTGGAGTACCTTCTGCTAATCCAGCGAATGCTTTAATCATACCAGATACTGTTCCTAATAATCCTAATAATGTACCAATAGATACTAAAGTAGAAATAATAGTTAAGTGTTTCTCTAACATTGGCATCTCTAATGAAGTAGCTTGTTCCACTTCTTTAGTAATGTTTTCTGTAGCTGTATCTACATCTAAACCGTCTTTTTTAACTTGTTCTGATTTTAATAAACCTGCTTTAATTACATTTGCAACAGAACCTTCTTGGATATCACATGCTGAAATCGCACCTTTAACATCTCCACTTTTAATTTGAGATAATACATCTTTTACGAAGTTATCTAAATTTCCTTTTCCAGCTGCTTTTTTCAAAACGATGAATCTTTCTACAGAGAAAACAAGAGTCATTAATAATAATCCCATTAATCCAGGAACGATAATTCCACCTTTATAAACCATACCTAAATAGTTACCTGGTAAAGGTTGTCCTGCTGGATCTCCTTTCATGAAGTTTGCTGGTGCTCCCATTACAAATTTCCATAATAAAGCTCCAATAACTATACAAATTACAATAGTTAACGATGCAAAAACACTACTTCCTTTGCTTCCTTTGTTCTCTACAGAAACGTTTAAATCCTGTTCCATTTTTTTAATTTTTAAGTTTGAATTGATTAATTATTTGATTTCAATTTTATTTTGATAGTCGCAAATTTATGCGAATTAGGTTTTAAAAAAAAACTAATTTAATAAAAATTGCATTTCAAGTTTGAAATTATGCAACAATCGTACCAAAAAACGTATATATCAAAATTATATTTAAAATAAAAAGCATTTGATTATCAATTATTCAACAAAAAAAGATTAATTCAATTTTTTCAAATGTTAAAAAAATGTAAAGAAATTGTGAAGACGCATGAAATTGGTTTTTGTTACATAAAATTTCGGTGTTTTTAAAAAAAAATACATCTTTGTAGAAACAAAAACTCATCAAAATGTCAAAAGAGAATTTTATTTCTGCATTACAAACTGGTTATTCTTCAAAAGGAGATTTCATCACTTTAGGAAGTGGAATGTTTGAAGGCGAAACCATTTCTGAAACACTTATAAATATTCCTTTAAAAACATTAAACCGTCACGGATTAATTGCAGGCGCTACAGGAACTGGTAAAACAAAAACGATTCAAGTTTTATCTGAACAATTGGCTTCCAAAGGAATTCCTGTTCTAATGATGGACATTAAAGGTGATTTTTCTGGAATTGCACAACCAGGTGAAGAGAAAAGTTTTATTACGGAACGCCATGCAAAACTTAACATTCCCTTTACTCCAAAAGGATTTTCTACTGAATTGTTAACACTTTCTAAACAAAATGGAGTTCGACTTAGAGCTACTGTATCAGAATTTGGACCCGTTTTGTTTTCTCGAATTTTAGATTTGAATGACACACAAGCAGGAGTGATTTCAGTTATTTTTAAATATTGTGACGACAACAAAATGCCTTTACTAGATTTAAAAGACATTAAAAAGGTAATGAATTATATTACTGAAGAAGGCAAAGAGGAGATCTCTGAATCTTATGGTAAAATATCTACTTCTACAACCGGAACGATTCTTAGAAAAATTATTGAATTAGAACAACAAGGTGCAGACATCTTTTTTGGAGAAAAATCTTTTGAAATTGATGATTTAATGCGAATTGATAAAGACGGAAAAGGGTATATTAGTATAGTACGATTGAATGATATTCAGGATAAACCTAAATTATTTTCTACATTTATGTTGAATTTATTAGCTGAAATATACAATCAAATGCCTGAAAAAGGAGATGTAGAACAACCAGAATTAGTAATTTTTATTGACGAAGCACACCTTATTTTTAACGAAGCGAGTAAAACTTTATTAGATCAAATTGAAACTATAATAAAATTAATTCGTTCTAAAGGTGTTGGTGTGTATTTCATTACACAAAATCCGATGGATATCCCGAAAGGTGTTTTAGCACAATTAGGTTTAAAAATCCAACATGCTTTACGTGCTTTTACAGCAAATGACCGACAAGCGATTAATCAAACAGCGGATAATTATCCAACTTCCGAATTTTACAAAACAGAAGAACTATTAACTTCTTTAGGAATTGGAGAAGCTTTAGTAACTGCTTTAAACGAAAAAGGAATTCCCACTCCATTGGCAGCAACTATGATGCGTGCACCTGAAAGCAGAATGGATATTTTAACGGAAGATGAAATTGACGCCATTAACACCAATTCGAAATTAGTTAAAAAATATGCCGAAGAAATTGATCGAGAAAGTGCTTACGAAATTTTAACGAAGAAAATTGAAGAAATTTCTGTAGAAGTTGCTGAGGCAGAGGAAGAAAAAGAAGAAAGCAAAGAACCTAGCACTGCTTCTGTAATTGGAAAATCAGTAGTAAAAGTAGTAACAAGTGCTAGTTTTATTCGTGGTGCGTTTAGTGTTTTGATGCGAGTTTTAAAAGGAAAATAAAAGTTTATATGAAAAAATATTTTATTCAAAAAACACCATTTGTAGTCCCTACAACGGACGGCAAATTAATTGAAGAGCATCATGGAAAAATTGCCACACAAAATGACGCCATTTCTATTGCGCACATGATTGCTCCCGCAGGTTGGAGTGAACCTTTTCAAACGCCAGAATTTGAAGAATACACTTATATCATTCGAGGAAAAAAACAATTTATCATTGAAGGTGAAACTGTTATTTTAGAAGCGGGTCAATCTATCAAAATAGAAGCAAATACTCGTGTACAATATTCTAATCCATTTTCAGAGGAATGTGAATATATAGCCATTTGTAAACCTGCATTTGATTTTACAAAAGTACACAGAGAAGAATAATTACTTTTTTAACAATTCTAAAATTTTGTTTTCTACGGCTTCATTGTTCCAATCTTGTTGAATGTTTTCCATTTTCAAAACTTCTTGCATGATTTCATTTTGTCTGTCTCCTATAGCTAAAGCTTCCGCATAAGGCTGGTAACTGAATGTTACACGAGAGTATAAAGGCACCCATAATTGTGGATGTTTATCTGAAAACCATTTTTCAATTTTCTTTTGAAGTAAAAAATTAGCATCAGCTGTTTTTGAACTCATTTCCATAAAATTTCTATAGGAAAGTTCTGCAATGGCATCTGCATTTGGTTTTCTTGAATTTTCATAATCATTAAGAAGATTTGCCCAATCATCACCATATTGTTCCATCATTTGTTCCAATACCGTAATATCTTCAAAACCTGCGTTCATTCCGTGTCCATAAAAAGGCACAATTGCATGACAAGCATCTCCAATTAAGGCAACTTTATCACTGAAAGTCCATGGAAAACACTTCATGGTTACTAAATAACTGGTTGGATTTTTAAAGAAATCTTCCACTAAATTCGGAATAACTTCTTTAGTATCAGGAAAATGATTTGCGAAAAACTCCACTAATTGTTCCTTAGTTTTTAATGATTCGAAAGAATTTTCGCCATCATGAGGCATAAATAAAGTACAAGTAAAACTTCCATCTAAATTTGCCAATGCCATAAGCATGTAGTTTCCACGAGGCCAAATATGAAGGGAATTTTTATCTAATTTATGTGTTCCGTCTGCATTGGCAGGAATATTTAATTCTTTGTAGCCGATATTTAAAAATTCTTGAGAATAATTAAACATACTTTGACGTTGCATTTTGTGTCGGATTCTTGAAAAAGCTCCATCTGCACCAAAAGTCAAATCATAATCATGAGTAGTCCATTCACCTCTTTCCGAATCACCGATTGAAATCCTAGCGGTAGTTAAATCTACATCCCATACTTTCTCTTCAAAGAAAAATTCTACACCTGCTTTTTCGGCAAGATCTACCATCTTTTTATTAAGCAAACCTCTAGAAAGTGAATAAATTACTTCGCCATCTTTACCATAATACTGTTCATTAACTGTATCTAAACCGGTATGAATAGCGCGTTTTTCTACAGGAATTCCTATACCTAAAACTTCTTGATCTAAACCTACATCGCGTAAGGCTTTTACTCCTCTATCTGACAACACAAGATTTATAGAACGACCTGTAAAATTTATTTTTCTAATATCAGGACTTCTATCGTATACATGTACTATATGTCCTCTTTTTTTTAGATAAATACCCAATAATGTTCCAACTAAACCAGAACCAACTATTGCAATCTTTTTTTGTTTTTGCATTGAATTTTATTCTTATAATAAGCAAAAATACTACTTAAAAATATATTAATTTACTTTTAAACTTTAATATGCCCCCAATTTTCTCCTGTTTTTATACGATATAATTGCATTTCAGAAATACCAAATTGTTTGGCTAAAATTTTATAGCGTGTTTTTCTATTCGGGTTAAGTAATATTTTTTTTAAACGCATCACATCGATTACTCTTAATTTTGCGCCATCATTATTTATATTGTACTCTTGTAGTTTTTTAAAAGCTTCTTTTACATTTGGACTATTTTTACCATGTTCACGCATTTCTTCATAGGTAGCCCATTTTAAATTTGTTACGATATTATTTAACTTATCATAATCTAAATGTAAAACATAAATTTGATCTTCTGAATTTTTTGGAATAAATTTTTCAGCCACCATTTTATGAACCGCATGGTGGTAATTTTTTATTTTATTATTTTCTTGTCTTTTATACCTTAAAAACAAAAAACCTTCCGTTTTTGATCCTTTTATTAATTTTCCGTTTGAAATTGTATCTGTAAAACTTTTTATTCTACCAATATTAGATACGGCATAACGAACTTTTCCAACAACTTCAATTTCATATTCTTCCCAAGCTTCCATTAAAAAATGTCCCATAATCTATTTTTAAGTAATTAAAACACATTTAGTTCTCCACAAATATACAAAATACTATGCATACTAGTATTTTATACACAAACAAAAAAGCCCTTTTACGAATTGTAAAAGGGCTTTATATGTATTTTTTTTGTTAATTTCTAGTTTTTCTTACTATCAATAATCGCACCTGTTCCGGCTCCTACACCTGCTCCAGCTAAACCACCAATAATGGCACCTGTTCCTTTTTTCTTACTCACAATAGCGCCAGTTGCAGCTCCTACTCCAGCTCCAATTACTGCACCTTTTGCTGCATTACTCCAACCTTTCTTTTTTGGAGCGGCTTGAGTAGTTGTTGTATTTTGAACCACAACGGTTTTAGAATTTTGAACAGCTTCTTTTTCTTCATTAACTCTTGCTAATTCTGTTTTCATAGAATCTACAATTCTTTGTTGTTCTATAACTGTATTCATAGAATCAATACTAGCTTGTTTTGCTTTCTCTATTTCTGCTTTATTTTGAAACTGGCATGAAACAAACAACAAACTTAATACAACTACACATGCGTTTTTCATAAAAAAAAATTTAAATTAGTAAGCAACAAAGAAACAACAAGTTAAAACTAAACGTTTTATATAATTTCAAAAAAATGTATTAGAATTTCAACTTTTGACCCACATTAAGCTTTTGAGATTTTGCTAAAATGCCACACATATGAAACAACATTCTTGCACCTACATTTCCATCCCAGTCATCATTTTCTCCTGGAGCGACTTCTACTAAATCAAAACCAATAATATCTTTACCTGAGTTGGCTAAAAGATTAAACAAATAAGTAGCTTGTTCAAAAGAGAATCCTCCTGGAACTGGTGTTCCTGTATTAGGACAATACCAAGGATACATTCCATCTATATCAAAAGAAATCGTTACTTTTTGTGGTAATTGTGCGATAATTTCTTCACATTGTTGTTTCCAAGTTTGACCTTCAAAAGCTTTTGCTTTCATATCAGAATCGGTATGAACAATAACTCTGCCACTAGAACCTTTTACAACATCTACTTCTTGTTCGCAGAAATCTCTAATTCCTACTTGTACAATTTTTGAAACTTGAGGAAGTTGTAAAGTATTATACATAATTGAAGCATGAGAATATGTAAAGCCTTCATATGCAATTCGTAAATCCATGTGCGCATCTAAATGTAGAATTCCGAAATTTTCATGATGAGTGGCTAATGCTTCATAATAACCTAATGGTGTACTATGATCACCTCCTAAAAGCGCCACTTTTTTACCCTTATTTTGCCAATATAAAACTTTGTCTTTTACTTCTGTATGCAGCGTTCTACACGCTTTATTTATTTTATGCAAATCTTCTAATAAAGCGGGAAATGTTTCTAAATCTTCTCCATTTTCTAAAGCTTCAATGATTGGCTGAGCTAAATCTTTATATTTTTCTGAATTTTTCGCCCATTGCTCTGGTGCTTCATCCATATAAATACCAAGTTTCCATAGCTCTGGAAAATCTTGATGTAATAAATCTACTTGAAAAGAGGCATCAAAAACAGCATCTGGACCTTCAGATGCTCCTGAACCATAACTCACAGTAACTTCCCAAGGCACTGGAATGATTATAATTTCTGATTCTTCAGCAGTAAAAGGTAATCCAAAAATGGTTGCATCCGCTAAACCAGGTTGTGATGGATCAAAATTTTCAATTTTTTGTTGTTTATTCATTTTGTTATATGTTTTAGCTACAAAGTCGCTAAGTTTTTTTTTTTAAAATTGGCTTATTTCGTTATTGTTTATTGGCACATTCCAAAATTCCTTGTTTCAAAATTTGTCCGAAAGTATAAATATCTTCGAAAGAAGTATAAAAAGGTACTGGAGCTAAGCGAATCACATTGGGTTCACGCCAATCTGTAATTACACCATTTTGCATTAAGTAGGTAAACAATTCTTTACCTTGTCCGTGTAAATATACAGAAAGTTGACAACCTCTTTCTGATTGATTTGAAGGAGTGATGACTTCAAATTCTGTTCCGTCAATTTCTTTATCGATTTCGTGAAGAATAAATTCTAAATAAGAAGTAATCGTGTTTCTTTTAGTGATTAGTTTCTCCATTCCTACTTCGGCGAACATTTCCACAGTAGCTAAATAAGGTGCTAAAGAAAGAATTGGCAAATTACTTACTTGCCAACCGTTGGCTCCTTCAACCGCATCGAAGTTAGGTTCCATTAAGAAACGACGTTCTTTATTATGACCGTACCAACCTGCAAAACGATTTAAATCTTTGTTTGTATGATGTTTTTCGTGAACGAAATAACCTGACGCATTTCCTGGTCCGGAATTCATATATTTATAACTACACCAAGCGGCAAAATCAACTTGCCAATCGTGTAAATTTAATTCGATATTTCCGGCTGCGTGTGCTAAATCCCACCCTACAATGGCTCCGGCTTTATGTCCCGCAGCTGTTATCGTTTTCATATCAAAAACTTGACCTGTGTAATAATTTACACCACCTATAAAAACTAAGGCTAACTCATCGCCTAATTCTTCAATTTTGGCTAAAATATCTTCTGGTCTTGTGGTTAGTTCTCCGTCTCTTCTTTTAATTTCTACGATAGCATCTTCTGGAGCAAAACCGTGAAATTTCACTTGACTTTGCAACATATATTGATCTGATGGAAAGGCTTTTTCTTCGCATAAAATTTTAATTCTTTTTCCTTTTGGTTGGTAAAAAGAGACTAAAAGTAAATGAAGATTTACAGTAAGTGTGTTCATTACACCAACTTCCGAGGGTTTCGCGCCCACAAGTTTAGCTAATGGATTACAAAATCTTTCATGATAATCCCACCAAGGTTTTTCAGAATAAAAATGGCCTTCCACTGCCATATTAGCCCAATCATCCATAACTTCATCTACATATTTTTTAGTAATTTTAGGCTGCAAACCCAATGAATTACCGGTAAAATAGATTACATTTTTTTGGTTGTGTTGTGGAAAATAGAATTCGTTTTTATACGCTTTTAGTTCATCTTGAGCGTCTAAGCTTATTGCGAATTCTTTTGTGTTTAAAAAGTTCATTATAGTTAGTTTAGTAGCGTAAAAGTAGAAAAAAATTAAGATATAAAAAAACCCAACATTTCTGATGGGTTTTTTTATAATTAAATCTGAAACGAGTTCAAATTAAAGAATTAACATAGCATCTCCGTAAGAGTAAAATTTATATTTTTCTTTAATTGCGATTTCGTATGCTTTTTTCATTAAATCGTGTCCACAGAAAGCAGACACCATCATTAATAAAGTTGATTTTGGGGTATGAAAATTAGAAACCATTGCATCCGCTAAACTAAAATCGTAAGGTGGATAAATGAATTTATTAGTCCAACCAGTGTAAGGATTTAAAGTTCTCATTGAAGAAACCGTACTTTCCATAGCGCGCATTGAAGTAGTTCCAATACAACACACTTTCTTTTTCTTGGCTCTTGCACCGTTGATAATGTCACACGCTTCTTGTGTAACCACCATTTCTTCAGAATCCATTTTATGTTTAGATAAATCTTCTACTTCAACTGGATTAAAAGTACCTAAACCAACGTGTAACGTTACTTCAGCAAAATCTACACCTTTAATTTCTAAACGTTTCATTAAATGTTTAGAAAAGTGTAAACCTGCAGTTGGTGCTGCAACCGCACCTTCTTCTTTTGCATAAATAGTTTGGTAACGTTCCGCATCTTCAGGAGTTACTTCACGGTTGATAAATTTTGGAATTGGTGTTTCTCCTAATTCGATTAATTTTTCTCTAAACTCTTCGTATGAACCGTCATATAAAAAACGTAAAGTTCTTCCACGAGAAGTTGTGTTATCAATAACTTCAGCAACTAAGGAATCGTCATCACCAAAGTATAATTTATTTCCAATTCTGATTTTACGAGCTGGATCTACTAAAACATCCCAAAGGCGTTGTTCTGCATTTAATTCTCTTAATAAGAAAACTTCAATTCTTGCTCCAGTTTTTTCTTTATTACCGTATAAACGAGCTGGGAAAACTTTAGTATTATTTAATACCATTACATCACCATCATCAAAATAATCGATAATATCTTTAAACATTTTATGTTCTATTTCACCTGTTTTTCTATGTATAACCATCAAACGAGATTCGTCTCTGTTTTCTGAAGGAAATTCTGCTAATAATTCTTCTGGCAAGTTAAACTGGAAGTGAGATAATTTCATATGTATGTATTAAGATTAAAGAATTAGTTTGCAAGACAATGCTTGTTCAAACCGGTTGCAAATATACGATTGTGAGATAGGCGTTGTCAAGTAAAAACGTATTTATTTTTGACAATGCCACAAAGACACGAAGTCACAAAGTATTTTTTTATGATTTATTTAAGAGAATTCACTAAAACTAGAGATTTCAATAATATTGAGATTAAAAAAGTCAATCCAGTTCAGATTGAAATTTTGAAGCTTATTTCTTTATTCGAAATTACTGAAAATAAAAAATCCCGATAAAAATCGGGATTAGTATTATTTATTTTCTGTCTTCAGATTTTACAAAGTCTCTTAATGGATAACCTGTATAAACTTGTCTAGGACGACCGATTGGTTCTTTGTTTACACGCATTTCTTTCCATTGCGCAATCCAACCTGGTAAACGACCGATTGCGAATAATACAGTAAACATATCCGTTGGAATTCCTAAAGCACGGTAAATGATACCAGAATAGAAGTCTACGTTTGGATATAATTTTCTTTCTACGAAATAAGGATCAACTAAAGCGGCTTCTTCTAATCTTTTTGCGATAGCTAAAATTGGATCGTTCACACCTAATTCAGCCAAAACTTCATCAGCTGCTTTTTTGATGATTTTCGCTCTTGGGTCGAAATTTTTATATACTCTGTGTCCGAATCCCATTAAACGGAATTCATCATTTTTATCTTTTGCTTTTGCTAAATACTTATCTGCATCTCCACCATCTTTTTGGATCGCTTCTAACATTTCTAA
The DNA here is from genome assembly GCA_964461805.1 of uncultured Flavobacterium sp. Taxonomy (GTDB): domain Bacteria; phylum Bacteroidota; class Bacteroidia; order Flavobacteriales; family Flavobacteriaceae; genus Flavobacterium. Next base: position 4,718 of record CAYWVV010000040.1, on the reverse strand, counting down.
TACTGCTTGATTTGCTCCACCGTGTAATGGTCCCCAAAGCGCAGAAACTCCTGCAGAGATTGAAGCGAATAAACCAGCATGAGAAGAACCTACCATACGAACTGTAGAAGTTGAACAGTTTTGTTCGTGATCAGCGTGTAAGATAAATAATTTATCTAACGCAGCCACAACAACTGGATTAGCAGCATAAGGTCCAGTAGGTAATTTAAACATCAATTGCATAAAGTTTTCTACATATCCAATTGTATTATCGTAATAATTTAATGGATAACCCATGCTTTTTCTGTATGTCCAAGTAGCTAAAACAAGGAATTTTCCCATTGTTTTGCAAATACCTTCGTACATTTCTTTATCATTTTCTACATTTAAAACTTTTGGATTAAAAGCAGTAAGTGCACTTGTTAACGCAGATAAAACGCCCATTGGGTGAGCCGTTTTTGGAAAACCATCAATGATGTTTTTCATTTCTTCGTTTACTAAAGTATATTTACGAATGTTGGTTTCGAAATCCGCTAATTGTTCTTTTGTTGGTAATTCACCAAAGATCACTAAATAAGAAACTTCTAAGAAATCTGCTTTATCTGCTAAATCTTCAATAGAATAACCACGGTACCTTAAGATTCCTTCTTCACCATCTAAAAAAGTGATATCACTTTTACAAACTCCTGAATTCTTATAACCTGGATCGTAAGTAATCGCTCCTGTTAAATCTCTTAATTTACTAATATCAATAGCAGTTTCGTTTTCGCTTCCAACCATGACTGGAAGTTCGAATTTATTGCCATCAATTTCTATAATTGCGTTTTTCGACATGATAATATATATATTTTGTAAGTATAATTTTGTTTGTTGCGAATTTAATAATTAATTCTTGAATTTTAAAATTAATGTATAGATAAATTGCACAATAGGTATATATAAAATCTATAAACGTTAACAAAACCAATTCTACTTTAAAAACAAAAAACCAATAAACATATGCTTATTGGTTTTTTAGGATATTTTACACGAAACTAGTTCACTTTAAAAGCGTTGACACCTGGAAAGTAAGCTACTTCGTTTAATTCTTCTTCAATACGTAATAATTGATTGTATTTTGCCATACGATCTGAACGAGAAGCCGAACCTGTTTTAATTTGACCACAGTTTAAAGCAACCGCTAAATCTGCAATAGTATTATCTTCAGTTTCACCAGAACGGTGAGACATTACTGAGGTATAGCCTGCATTATGTGCCATGTTTACAGCTGCGATTGTTTCGGTTAACGTTCCGATTTGGTTTACTTTTATTAAAATTGAGTTAGCAATTCCTTCGTTTATACCACGAGATAATCTATCAACGTTAGTTACAAATAAGTCATCACCAACTAACTGCACTTTATTTCCAATTTTTTCAGTTAAATACTTCCATCCCTTCCAGTCGTCTTCGTACATTCCGTCTTCAATAGAAATAATTGGGTATTTTGCTGCTAATTCTGCTAAGTAATCTGCTTGTTCTTCTGAAGTTCTGATTTTTCCACCAGCACCTTCAAATTTTGTATAATCATAGCTTCCGTCTACATAAAATTCTGAAGCCGCACAATCTAAAGCAATCATGATGTCATCACCAAAAGTATAACCAGCATTCGTAACTGCTAGTTTAATAGAATCTAACGCATCTTCAGTCCCTCCTGCTAAGTTTGGCGCAAAACCACCTTCATCTCCTACTGCTGTAGACAAATTACGGTCGTGTAATACTTTTTTCAAATTATGGAAAATTTCAGTTCCCATTTGCATAGCATGAGTAAAAGAAGTTGCTTTAACAGGCATAATCATAAATTCTTGAAACGCAATTGGCGCATCTGAATGCGAACCTCCATTGATAATATTCATCATTGGGACTGGTAATGTATTTGCAGACACTCCGCCCACATATCTATACAAAGGCATTCCTAATTCGTTTGCAGCTGCTTTTGCTACAGCTAAAGAAACTCCTAAAATTGCGTTCGCACCTAAGTTAGATTTATTTGGTGTACCATCTAACTCAATCATCATTTTATCAATAGCATTTTGTTCAAAAACTGACATGCCAACTAATTCTGAAGCGATAGTAGCATTTACATTTTCAACTGCCTTTAAAACACCTTTACCCATAAAGGCTTTTCCTCCATCTCGTAATTCAACAGCTTCGTGCTCTCCAGTTGAAGCTCCTGATGGTACTGCAGCTCTACCTAAAATTCCGTTTTCTGTAATTACATCAACTTCTACAGTTGGATTCCCTCTTGAATCTAATATTTGTCTTGCGTGAACTTTAATTATTATGCTCATAGTTATAAGTATTGGACTCCGCTAGAGTCATTATAAATATTTGACTCCAGCGGAGTCGTTTAGTAATTAAACAAAGTTAATTATATTTTATTTTTAGTAACTGTTTTAAATTAAAACTTATAAACGATAACGTTTTAGTTTTTTGAAGTTTTTATATTGTCGATGAATTCATCAAACAAATAACCAGAATCATGTGGTCCAGGACTTGCTTCTGGATGATATTGTACAGAAAAACAATTTTTAGTTTTCATTTTCATTCCTGCAACCGTTCCATCATTTAAATGCACATGAGTCAATTCAAAATCTGGATGACTTTCTAATTGTTCTTTATTTACAGCAAAACCATGGTTTTGAGAAGTAATTTCACCTTTACCTGTTACTAAATTTTTAACTGGATGATTTATACCTCTGTGTCCGTTGAACATTTTGTAGGTTGAAATTCCGTTGGCTAAAGCAATAACTTGGTGGCCTAAACAAATTCCAAATAGAGGTTTGTTTTCTGCTAAAATATTTCTTGCAACTTCTTGTGCAGAAGCTAATGGATCCGGATCTCCAGGTCCGTTTGATAAGAAATACCCATCAGGATTGAATGCTTTCATGTCATCAAAAGAGGCATTATATGGATATACTTTTATGTAGCAATCGCGTTTTGCTAAATTTCTTAAGATATTCGTTTTTATTCCTAAATCTAAAGCAGCAATTTTATAAGTTGCATTTTCATTACCAAAAAAATACGGTTCTTTAGTTGAAACTACAGAAGCCAAATCTAAACCTTCCATATTAGGAGCTTGGTTTAATTTGATTTTTAGTTCATCGATTGAAGTTCCATCTGTTGAAATAATAGCGTTCATAGCACCGTTATCTCTAATATAACTTACTAACGCACGAGTATCAACATCAGAAATAACAATTAAATTTTGTTTTTCTAAATAATCATATAAACTTTCTGAAGCATCTACACGAGAATAATTCATACTAAAGTTTTTGCATACTAAACCAGATATTTTCACATTATCTGACTCTACTTCATTTTCATTGACACCATAATTACCGATATGAGCATTGGTAGTAACCATAATTTGCCCGTAATAAGAAGGATCTGTAAATATTTCTTGGTAACCTGTAGTTCCAGTGTTAAATGCAATTTCTCCAAAAGTTGTTCCAGAAATTCCGATTGATTTTCCATGGAAAATAGTTCCATCTTTAAGAAGAAGAATAGCTTGTTGTTTGTCGTTGTACTTCATGGGTTGTTGTAGTTTAAAAATAAAAAGCAAAAGCTTTTATAGGATGTGTTGTTTGAGTTGCAAAATTAGTCATAGTAGTTATAAAAAAAAAGGATAAACAAAATTTGTTTATCCTTTTTTTTTTAAGAATTAAATTTCTTTAATATCTTAAATAAATCGTTCTCGTCTGAATAATTTAAATTATTGTCTTTAACGAATTTTTTAACATCGTCTTGATTTTTTTCAAACAAAGACAAAACATTCTTTTTATTTAATTTAAGTTCTTGTACTAAATCATTTTTCTTAACTAAGAATTTTGATTTTTTCACATATTTTCTATCTGTAATATTTTCTTGGGTCATTGGATTAAGAGTAGCTTCAATTACTTTTACTGTAAACTCTTTATAAATATTTAATTTATCACTATTAAATAAACTCTCTACTAATTTACCATCAACAACTTCGTATTTTTTATTACCAAAAGAAACCTTTTTAATATTTCCTAAATCAAATTGAAAAACAGAATCGTTAGAAACTTTAGATTCTAATGTATTAGTTTTAATGTTATAATTTAAATTAGTAACTAAAAATTTATTATCAGAGGAATCAAAAATATTGAAATTCCCTATCCAATTATCAAACAAATACACAGAACCTGTAATATCATTATTTACATTTTTTGCTGGCACCCAAAAACCAGTTCCAGTGGCACTAACTTTTCCTGTAAAGGTATCAGTTCTAAAATTTTTTGTACTTGTAGTAGTACTTGTTGCATCTTGTGCAAACATGTTGTTTAAAAAAACAAGAAAAAAGATGGTTTTAGCAATTTTCATAAGATATAATTTAAAAGTTTACTCAAATTTAACAATTAAAATAAGACAAACAAATATTTACAAATATTTTAACATAAAAAAAAGGATAAACAAAATAAGTTTATCCTTTTTTTAATTAAATCAAATGATTCATAATTATTCTGAAGCTTCTGTTGTATCAGTAGAATCTGCAGCTGGAGCATCTCCAGTTGTTTCATCTGCTTTTTTAGCTTTACCTCTACGAGTAGATGCTTTTTTAACTTCTTTTTTAGCAGTTGAATAAATTTCATTGAAATCTACTAGTTCAATCATAGCCATATCTGCATTATCCCCTAAACGGTTTCCTAATTTAATGATACGAGTATAACCTCCTGGAC
>CAYWVV010000039.1:0-29463 GCA_964461805.1 uncultured Flavobacterium sp. | reverse complement strand
AGGGTTGCTTGGCGTTGGGATCCCAATTTCCTGCATATTTAGCTGTTTTTGGAGTTTTTGGAAATAAAACCTGAACCAAACAAGCTAACAAGCCCATGTTTCCTGGGCAACGTAAATGTATGTGATCAGCGTTTTTCATGGCCCAAAAAATAGTCCAAATAACAAACGGTAATTTAAAAAGTGTCCGAAGTAAATTTAAAAAACTAGTTGCATTAAAATTTGGAACTTCTTTAAATTTAATATTTTTATGATGATAGTCCAAATGGATGTTATCCAATTTAGACTTTTCAATTGGAGCAACAACAGTAACTTCGTTAATATATTTTAACCAAATATTCATTTCCCTCACATACGGAGCATACCCATAATACTTGGATTGGTCTTTTATATGCTGCACATGTGTGATGATAACGAAATTCATTGCGAGGTTTTAAAATATAAAAAGTGATTAAGCCAAATTAATTGCTAATTTTTGGTGGGTTAAAAACAATTGAAAACCAGCCAATAATTCTTCCTATACTTTCAGTAAAAGCTTCTTTGTGTTTTTTAGTTGTCAGTATATTTCCAATTCTAATACATAAAAGTAATATAGTAATACTATGCCATTTTAAAGCATGAATAAATTTAGGATTGGGGTTTTTGGTACGCCATACATACCAACAGTTTCGAACCACCATTTTACCATAACAATACTTATTAGGCCTTCCTGATGCGTCATGATGGTGTTCTAGTTTTGCATTGGTATTTAAATACAGTTGGCCAAACTTTGAAACTCGTATGGTAAATTCGGCATCTTCATACAATCCATACCCTTCAAAATATGTTGAAAATTTATGGGAATCTAAAACAGTTTTTCTAAAAGAAGAAACACCCCCCATTAATTGTTCTACTTTATAGGTTTTCCCAGAAGTAGGCAAATAACTTAAACTTCGTCCATGAGAGTATAGCGGAGAAAAACCGGGTAAAACATCAGAATCCAAGCCAATTGCTTTCCTCAAAATAAATCTTTTATCTTCAGTTCTATGAAATCCATCATAAGTAAAATAGTGTTTAATTACTTTAAAATCAGTTGAATTCCGTTCCCATTTAACTTCGTTAGTGATAAAACCTCCAACTCCAAAAGCATCGGGAAGTTTTTTATAGGTTTGAATAATTTCGAAAAAATAATTGGGATCTAGTATAGTATCGTCATCTAAAAAGCAAACAATTTCAGAAGTAGCATCCACTTTAGAAATACCAAAATTTCTTTGTTTAGTTAATCCGCGAGTAGAAGTGTCGACTAAAAAATAATCTAAATTATTAAACGATGTAGTGTTAAAAAAAATTTCCGTATCATGGTTTAAAGAACCATCTACAATTACTATCTGATTGGGATATAAAGTTTGAGAGGCTATAGAATTCATCAGGTTCTCAATGGCCTTTCTTCTGTTGTACGTACAAATTATTAAACTAAAATTCATATTAATCTTGCATTAATTGTTGGGCCCAATGAACACTTTTGTTCCATTTTAATTTTAATATTTTATAGGTTTGTATCGGATTTGAAAATTTATTAAAAATAAACATTCTAAAATAATACATCAACTTATAGGCGAAATATTGTTCGTTTGAATCGTATGTTAACTTGAATACCATAACTGTAGGCGAAGGTTTGGGTTCAATTAAATCACTATCCCATTTTCTGACAACCTTTGTTCTAAAACCTCCTATTGGTGCTTTTAAATGTATGATTTCTGGTGTTGGAAAATATAATATATCATAGCCGTTATTTCTAATTTGCATGCCAAAATCTGAATCTTCACCAAAACCAAATTCATATTTCGAATCGAATTTTAGGTTTTTAATCGCTTGTACATTTGCAAAACTGGCTCCTGAACCAAAACTAACCCATTGGAAACAATTCGTAAACTGTTTTTTTTCTTTTCTTAATAGGCAAGATAAGGAAAAAACTTGTTGTTTATACTTTTTTGCATTTTCTAAACAATTTTCCAAAAAATCAGCATGAATTTCTATATCATCATCGGCAAAGAAAACCCAATCAGAAGTAATTTCTTGTAATGCTAAATTTCTAGCATTACAAGCTCCTAACTGATAAATTAACTGGTGTTTAATTTGAAATGGCCAACGTTCATTTACTAAATAATCTAATTCGCTACTCGCATGAACAATTGGATTTTGCTCAATAATAATTACAGTAGTAGGCAAAATAGTTTGTTCCGCTAAATTCTTTAAAAAATTATACAAGGGTGCCTTTCTTCCAATTGTTGGAATTAAAACATCAATTGCATTAGAATATATTTCTTCATTAGTTGACAGTAAATTAAAATTTTGTATTTTAACGGTAGTACTATTTATTTTAGAATGAAATAAGGACCTTAAAAAAGCGAATATTGGAAATTTACCTTTTTTATAAATCAGACAAACTAACAACACAACTAACCAAACTTTTTTATAATGCTGACTAACAAATTGAAACAATCTAGTAAAATTTACTTTATGAGTTCTAGTACTTTCAGAATTTGTTTCTAACAATAAAGTAGGATTTGAATAACAAAAAACTCCAAGAGGCATGACTATTTTCGCAACTGAATTTAAAAAATAATCAAAATCTTTAACCGGTTGAATTGTTGTTTTTACAGCTAAAAAAACAGCTGCATGAGTCATACCAATGTCGCTACTCATTTGCCAAGTAGCAATTTTTACTTGCTTTGAAAAATTTATAAATATCGATTGTTCAACAAAGCCAATGTTTTTTGAAAGGTAATTTTCGTCTGAAATAGTATAGGAAATCATTTCAGAATTTGAAGGACAAATCGTATGTATTTGTTCATAATTGATATACGGAACCCAATCGATATGACACCATAAAATCAGTTCTGAAGGATATAATTCTGCTAATTTAACAACAGTTTCAGAAATATTCAAGCCATTAAAAACTGCTAAAGATTGGTCGTCTTTAGAAATTTTTAAAACTATTTTATTAGTATGAATAACTTGAATCATCTATTGAAACGGCTTAAATTGAATAATCAAATATAACATTATCTGTATAAATAATGTGGCATAATTTCTATTTTATTTTGTCCAAAAAATTAGTGTTTTTTTGGTTTCTGAATTACTTCCTCATAAAACGCAACATTCTGATTAGCAATTAAATTAATTTCAAAATGAGTTGAAATTCGCTCATTTGCCTTTCGTTCAATATTTTTTCTTAAGGAAGTATCAGCTAAAACTTGCAAAATTTTATCCGCATAAGCAGGATGATCGGACGGATAGGCTAAAAATCCTGAAATACCATTTTCTATAATTTCATTTCCCCAACCAATATTGGAAGCTACTACAGCTTTTTCCATTGCCATAGCCTCTAACCAAGAAACAGGTAAAGCTTCCGCATAAGTTGGAAAAACACAAACTGTAGCTTTCTCAATTTGTTTTCGAACTTCCGAATAAGGTACAGGTCCGGAATACGTCACTTTTTTTAAAGCGCTCGGCGAAAACAAAGGTTGCATCATTTGCCATGTTGAAGGATTTCCAGAAATAATATCCGACGTGTCTTTACCGACTAAAACCAATGTCACATCAGGATTTTTCTTATGAATGATATTAAAAATTTGAGGCAATTCTAATAATCCTTTTTTACGAATTAAAGTTCCAAAATACAAAATGGTAGGAGTATTTTCAGGTGAAATGGCTTCATTTTTTTGAAACAAACTCATGTCTATTCCATTGTGAATGATTGTGAATGTAGTTTTCTGATTGAATACTTCATTGGTCATTTTTGCCGTATAAGCACTAACAGAAATATGACCGTCAGCATTTTGTAACGCACGTTTTTCATGAAATGTATTGATCCATTTCACGGGACGTTTATCTAAATGACAGAAATAGGTATCACTACCATTTAACTTAATAACTATTGGACATTTTTTGGGTTGGATAAAAGAAGTAATTCCGGTCCAATCCGTTGCTTCAACGATTTCAATTTTATCTTGTTCGTATAAAGAATTAATAATTTTCTCAAGTTTCTTTCTGGTCAAATACCAAGAAAGACCTTTGAATTTGACATTTTTTATTTGATGAACTTCAATGGCTTTATCAAAAAAAACAGCATCTTGCTTTTGTTCATATACTAAAACAAGTACTTCGTGACCTAGAGCTGTAAGTGCATGAGCCAAATTTTTGATACTCGTACCTAAACCACCAGAATTACCTGTTTTTTCGTGTGGATATTCTGGGGTAAGAAAGCCAATTTTCATAAGTTTAATATCTGTTGTGAATATAATTTTCAGATAAGTCTTTATCAATAACTGTAATAGCTGAACTAACCACAGTTTTATGTGAAGATATTGATTTCGTAACAACTGAATTTGCGCCAATAGTCACATTGTCTCCAATTTCTATATTTCCAAAAATACCTGCATTTGGACCAATAAAAACATTATCTCTAATAATTGGTGTGCCGACGTTTCCAGAATTTGAAATCCCTAAAGTAACACCTTGAGAAATATTACAATTATTTCCAATAATTACATCACCGTGAACAACGATTCCTCCAAAATGTCCAATATAAAACCCTGAACCAATAGAAGTTCTATAGGAAATATCCATTCCATATTTAAATTTTAATCGACGAAGCCACAAAAAATAAAAGTAAAACAAAACTTTATTTTTCTTTCTATATTTTTGACACAATCTAAAAATGGTCATGAATTTCAAACCTGGATTTGGGAAAAACAAAAAAACAGAAAGCACTTTAGAAAAAGTAACTTTATCTATTCCATGTCTTTTAAAATCAGATGCAATTAATTTATTCATTATTAAGAATAGTGTTTATTTCCTTCCAAATTCTGTACGATGCTTTATCGGCTGGTTGAAGATTTATGGTTTCAAACCATTTTTGTGCACTGGCTACTGAAGAATTATTTTCTAATGCAAGTTCTATTTTCTGTTCAATTTCACTTTGATTATTCAACCAAATTACGTCATTTTTAGAAGACATGGATCTAAAATGAACAAATTTATAAATTTTATCTACTGACCAATCTTTTTGTTTTTTATTGGTAACATCATAATTAATATACAAACAAGGTTTTTTAAATATAGCATAATCAAAAACCATGGAAGAACCTAAATTTATAACCATTTCAGAATGCCTAATTGTATTTACTAAAACATCATTATCCTCTTTTAATGGTAATACAGTATTCCATTCTTCTCCCATTTTAGCCCATTTTGGATCAATTGGAACAATTATATCTTTAAATTTTTCTAAAATCTCGTTATATCTGTTTGAAAAATCTACTGGACTTCTCCTAAAAATAATTCCGATATTATTTCCTTTTGCGTTTAAATTAGCAATAGCTTGAGCAACATCTTTTAAATAGGTTTCGTCATCAGGACACGTTGTTATATCATCTCCTGAATAACAAATGTATTTTTTGTTTGTATCTAATCCGTATTCTCTAAAAAACGCATCACGAGTTACATAATTTTCTTCGTCAAAATGAGATTCAAATTGTGGTGTACCCGTTATTTTTACTTGTTTCTCATTTATGTTCGGATAATATTTTAATAATTCATTTTTCATAAAATCACTCCAAACAAAATAAAAATCTGTTTCCACAACCATTGTCGCTTTTGGCAAATTATCCCAAGAAAAAATAAAAGTCGCCGTTGGAATGTTTAATTCTTTGGCTGCTAACAAAGGTGCTAAGGCAGTTAAATGTCTTTGATTGGTACAAAAAACAAAGTCGGGTTTATGGCGAGTCAATTGTTCTTTACAAGAATTATAATAAGATGTGGATTGCTCCAGTTTATTTAAGCATTTTTTTAAAAAACTAATACCTGTTTTATTAGCACAAACTTTAATTAACACACTAACAAGTAAGTTTTTTAATATGTTTTTAAAACCTTTTGAATTCGGTTTAAATCGATAAGAATCATAAACATTATCATTGTCATTTCTCTTATTTAACAATAAGGTAGATTGAATTATGGCATTTTTCAAAACATCTGACAACACATGCACCTTTGACTTCGTGATTTTAACTTCCGAAAAATTGAATTCCGCTAAATTAAAAGGCGTATTATTCCAAAATGTAACATCAAATTTTTCTTCTCCAATTTTATGAAAATTTGAAAAAGCAAAATTTCGGAGTCCAATGCCATCAGGTAATAAGATAAAAATCTTTTTATTATTCATTAAAATTTTTGATTTATTTTTTAAATTCAAACAACTCATTAAAAATATAATTTGTATATATTTTGGCTCCTTCGTCATTTAAATGCCCACAAGATGCAAAGTATGTATCATCTGTAATAACGTTTTCAAAATTATGAATTTCTGGATAGAGTTGTTTTACTTTATCAAAATAATTCAACCCTTTTGTATTGGCACACATTGGTGTCATTACTACCGTTAATTTGATATTTTTTTGTTTACAAATTTGTTTAATTTCTTCGTAATATTTATTTCTAATTACTTTTAAAGAGGATATATCATTTTTCATATTTCCTTTTTTCTTAGATATTAAAGGATAATATCCTTTGTTATGTAATGCATTTGTTGATTTTTTTGAAACCACATCATACAATTCTCTAAAACCAATTTTATTATCAAATTTAATATATCTGTAAAAGGGTAAATAATAAATGGGATAAAAATCAGCTTCATTTTTATAATGTTGTTTTATAATTTCATGGCTATGAATGTAAGGCATAAAACGTGCAGTGGTGCCTTCATCCCTTTTTTCGTTACAAATACTTAAATCGGCTTCTAATACTAAATTTTTGATTTCGTATTGATTTGCAAGCATCATTTTTAACAATAAAGACGTCTCAAATAAATGCGAACCACTCATTCCGTAATTAAAAGCTTTATAGCCTTTATCTTCAAATATTTTGGTTACAAAATGATTATTTGCACGAGAGGTACCCATAAAAATAACATCATACTTTTTTTTCTTTGTATGAATGACATTTTCTACTTTATTTCTTTCCGAAGAATTTGATATAATGAAAGTATATAACAGATCTAACAACAAAGCTGCCGTTAAATAAATTATAAGAAATAGTATCGTAAGTTTTAAAAAACGCTTCATTAAAATTGAAAATAAATAAACTCTTTATAATCAGAAAATACACCCAATGCTAATATAGCCATGATGCAAAACAATAGCTTAACATTTTCATATTTTCCAGAAATAGGTTCTGTTTTATATTTATGAAACCATTCAAAAACTACAAACACGCCAACTAAGGCTAACAATTCTGGAGCATAACGTTCATTTCCTAAATATTGGATATCAAAGTTTAAGTTGGTAAACATCTTTTTAATATACAACAACGCGTCAGAAATAGATTTGGCTCTGAAAAATATCCAAGCAAATGTAGTTATTGAAAAAGTAAATAAAATATGTAAAATCGTTTGTAAACCCTGAACATTCCATTTGAAATTAATGTCTTCCATATTGCTTCTGTTTTTATCTAACAACAACAAGGGTAAAAAATAAATAGCATTAATTAATCCCCAAGCAATGAATGTCCAATTGGCGCCATGCCAAAATCCACTGACTAAAAAGATAATAAACGTGTTGCGCACTTGCATCCATTTCCCACCTTTACTTCCACCTAAAGGAATGTATAAATAATCTCTAAACCAAGACGATAACGAAATGTGCCAACGGCGCCAAAACTCTGCAATATCTCTGGAGAAATAAGGGAAGTTGAAGTTTTTCAATAAATCAATTCCAAATAATTTAGAAGTTCCTAAAGCAATATCGGAATAGCCTGAAAAATCACCATAAATTTGAAAAGCAAAATAAATAGCTCCTAAAATCAATGACAACGTGTTCATGTTTTCTTGATGATTGAATACTTCATTCGCATACATCGCACAAGAATCGGCAATGACCACTTTTTTGACTAATCCCCAAATAATTTGATGAATTCCTTCTTTCGCTTTTTCAAAATTAAACTCTCTTTTTACTTTTACTTGTGGTAATAAGTGTGTAGCACGTTCAATTGGTCCGGCTACTAACAAGGGAAAATAACTTACAAAAAGAGAATAATCGATAAAATTAGTTTCTGCTTTAATACGTTTGTAATAAATATCAATCACATAAGACAAACCGTGGAAAGTGTAGAAAGAAATACCAACAGGTAAAATTACTTTAATTAATAATGGGTTGACTTGGAAACCAAAACCATTAAGTAATTCGGTAAAAGAAGTGGCAAAGAAATTATAATATTTAAAAATGCCTAAAAATCCTAGATTAACAATTACACTCAACCAAAACCAAAACTTTCTTTTGGAATCCGATTCGTTTTTTTCAATCATTATACCAGTGAAATAATCTAAAAATGTGGAGAACACTAATAAAAAAAGAAATTTCCAATCCCAACAAGCATAAAAATAATAACTAGCGATAATTAAAAGGCTATTTTGCCACGATTTGTTTTTATTGAAAACAAACCAATATAACAGAAAGACTATTGGTAAAAAAGCCGCAAAGTGAAGGGAATTAAAAAACATAAATGATAAAAAATATTTGTATTGAATTACCTCAAATAAGAGAGGTTAATCCATTGCCAAAGATAGAAACTATTTTCTTGATTTCCTTTTTTATATTCCACCCAAATTTTCTGAACTTGGTTTTTATTTACAAAATCAAAATTAGAAAACACAGAAATCCTCTCCTGAACATAAGCTTCTAGTTCATTTGCAATCCATTCTCTTTGTGGTGTTTGCAAAGCTCTTTTGGGAGCCAGAGCAATTTTATTTCCAAGAAGGTTTTGGCTAATTTGACGCAACATCCATTTCGTATTTCCGTTATCAAATTTTACACTATCGGGTTGAGCAAAAGCCAATTCGACTAATCTATAATCTAAAAAAGGCTCACGAAGTTCAGTACCATGCTGCATACTAATTCTATCATTAAACCTTAAAGCTCTAGGAATCTTGGTATAAAAAATATCTCTGTATTGTAAATTTTGTAATTTAGATGAAAAAGGTGTTGGAAAAACTTCTTTACTCGCTAATAAATTAAAATCAGCATCTAAAACTTCTGGTTTTACTGGGCTAGATTTAGTTCCTTGAATTAGAGAGTTGGAATTATTATGATAATAATCATAGCCTGCCCAAGCTTCATCCATTCCTTGTCCGTCTAATAAAACTTTAATTCCTTTTTCTCTTGCGCTTTTAAACAACTGACTATAAGCTAATGTTGGAAAACCACCAAAAGGTTCATCTTGATAATAACATGATTCTTCTATTAATTGAGGAATTTTATTTACATCTAATAAAACTTTATTTAAGTGATAGGGTTTATCTTTTAGTAAAACGTTTACCCATGGCAATTCATCGTAATTAGTATCATTACAATAAAAAGTAAAAGCTTCAATTTTTTGTTTCGATGGTAAGTTTTTATGAATCAACGCAATTAATGTTGAAGAATCTAAACCGCCGCTAACATTCATTCCTAAAGGAACATCAGCGCGAAAACGCAATTGAATAGCATCATCTAATAAAGCAGAATATTCTTCTTTTAATTTATTGGCATTCATTTGAGGAATATCATGTATTCTATCTTCAAATTCGTACCATTTTTTGGGCTGAAAATCATATTTATTTACAGGTGAAAGTTCTGCAAAATGGCCTGGAGAAAGTTGATAAATATTTTCCCAAAAGGTTTCATTTGGTAATCCATAAGTTCCATTTACTAGATAACCTGACCAAACTTTATCATTTTTTAGTTTAGGAACCTCAGCAGTAAATAGTGTTTTAATTTCGCTGGCAAAAACAAATTGTTCTTCATTTTTAAAAAAGTAAAATGGTTTTACGCCGAATCTATCACGAGCAATAAATAATTTCTGTTCATTTTTATCCCAAATGGCGATAGAAAACATTCCGTTTAGTTTATCTAAAAATGATTTACCCCAATGAATATAAGCAGAAAGCAAAACTTCAGTATCAGATTGAGTTGTAAATAAGAAATGATTTTTAAGTTCATTTTTTATCTCAATATAATTATAAATTTCACCATTAAAAACCACTACATATCTACCACAATGGCTGTGCATAGGCTGATTGGCCTCATCAGACAAATCAATAATACTTAACCGATTATGACCAAAACTACAAGCGGTATCGTGCCAATCTTGTTGTGCATCTGGTCCACGATGCGCTTGTACTTGAAGCATTTTATGCAACGTGTTTTTTCTTTCGTCAAGTGATTTTGAAAGGGAAACGATTCCTGCTATTCCGCACATTATAATTTATCTTTTAAAAAGTGTAACTTGTTTTCGGCAATTTCCCAATCTTTTATAGTATCAATATTGACATAAAAATCTGGATTACTTTCCATAAAACTTAATTTTTCTCCATAAAAGCTTCCTTTTTTAATAAATTCTGTTTTGGTGATATATACAGAACCGTCTCTAAAATAACTTTTTGGTAAATCTTGTCTACGAGAAATAATTGTTTTTTCACCTGTTGCAATTTGTAAAAATCCTGAACTGTTTGGTTCAAATATCCAATGTGGATTATATTCGTGAGGAACAGGCAAAACACTAACTAACGCATCAGCATCTTCAGCTATAAATTTTTGTATGGCAGCATCTATAAAACCTTTTTCTCTAAATGGAGAAGTAGGTTGAAGTAGACAAACTGCATCATAATATTCACCTATACTTTCCATAAATTCTAAAGCATGTTGCACTACAGAAATACTAGTTGCGGTGTCATTTGCTAATTCATTTGGTCTAACAAAAGGCACTTCTATTTGTTCTTTTTTGGCGACTTCAATAATTTCAGCATCGTCGGAAGAAAGAATCGTTTTGTGCAACAATTTAGATTGATTAGCAGCATGTGCAGTATAGGACAAAAGAGAAATGTCTCCTAGTAATTTTATATTTTTACCAGGAACACCTTTGGAACCGCCACGCGCTGTAATAAGACCTAAAATTTTCATTAATACATTATTGTTTTATGAAATTGTAACGGAAGTATTTCTAATAAATTAGCAATTTGTTTTCCAGCATCTCCTCCACCGTAGACATCAGAAACAAACTTAGATTCATTTTGAACTCGTTCTGCTATGGCATTTTTTATATTTTCAACTTCGTATATGGTATCTACTACATTTTCACCTCTATCTCTTCTGTTTTGACGAGAACCGATATTTACTACAGGAACACCTAAATAAGCACACTCTCTTATTCCAACACTAGAATTTCCAATTAAACAATCAGCGTGATTTAATAAATGTAAAAAATCTTTACCTTCCATATTTTTAAAGAAATGCACGTTTGGTAATTGATGTGTTTCTCGATAAGCTCTTATTCCTGTTGAAGTTCCGTCTGCACCAGCATCAACGTTTGGCCAAAACCATAAAGTTGGCTTATCTAATTCGTAAACTGCTTGTAAAGTTGCTTCTATATGTTTTCTTGAATCTTGATATTCGTTGGTTACTGGATGTTGCATCACTACTAAATAGCCATTATCTAAATTAGGCTTTGCACCCACACCACCATATTTTTCATATGGATCAAAGGGTAATGATTTACTATTTTCTTTAACTTGTTTCGCTAAATCAATAGATGGACAACCTGTATTAAATACAAATTCTGGATTTTCTCCTAATTTGATGACTCTTTCTTTAGCATTTTCTGAAGCTACAAAATGATAATCCGCTAATTTTGTAATAGAATGACGTACTTTTTCATCAATATTTCCTGTTACTTCACCACCTTGAATATGCGCTAGTGGAATATTCATATAGGAAGCTGCAATGGCCGTTGCCATAGTTTCAAATCTGTCTGCTACGGTTACTACAACATCAGGACTCAAATTATCAAAAACAGTAGACAATTCAAGAATTCCAATTCCTGTTGTTTTGGCAGCAGCTGTTAAATTTTCGCCTTCTAAAACATTAAAAACTTTTGCAGAAATATGAAAACCATCTTTTTCAATATAATTAATGGCAGAACCGTATCTATCTAATAATGCAGAAGCCGCAATAATTAATTGCAATTCTAAATTTGGATGATTTTTTATCGCTTCTAAAACTGTTTTGACTCTACTATATGATGGTCTGGCTGTAATTACAACGGCAATTTTTCTTTTACTAGTCATTTGTTAAGTCATTTTCATTAATGAAATCCCATTGTTTCATATCTTCTTTTAACTTCATTCCTATAATATCTTGAAATTTCAAAGCATCAATTCCGTAACCTTTTGGCTTTTTAGCTTCTAAATCTTCAAAAGTGATACTATGTCCTTTTGGTAAATTTTTATTTATGGCTAACGATTTTTCGAAAATAGATTTTAATTCTGAAAATTGTTCGTTATTATTTTTATTAATTGGGTTTTGAATAGCTTTATAAGTAGCATTTACATCTTCTACCAATTGTGAAACCTCATCTATAGTTAAAGAAGATTTTGTGTCAGGACCAAACATTCTTTTGTCAAAAACCACATGAAATTCTAAAATTTCAGCACCTAAGGCAACTGCTGCAATATTTGTGGCGATTTTTGCAGAATGATCTGAAAAGCCAACTTTAACATGATATTTCTCTTTTAATTCCTTTATCACATTAAACCCAAATTGTTCCGGTTGAGTTGGGTACGATGTGGTGCATTGTAAAATGGAAAAATCGACATTTCTTTCTTTTAAAAAAGAAACTGTTTTATCTAATTCTGAAAAACTACTCATACCAGAAGAAATGATAACTGGCTTATTCGTTTTTGCAATTTTTTCTAGTAACAATAAGTTATTTACTTCTCCAGAACCGATTTTATAACATTTCACACCAATTTCTTCCAGCCAATCTACTGCAAGATTACTAAATGGTGAACAAATGAAATCTAAACCTACTTCATCACAATGTGTTTTAATTGCTGCCCATTGTTCCAACGTAAATTCCATACGTTTCCAATAATCATAGCGTGTTTTGTCTTCATAAGAAAACTTTACTCGAAAGGGCTCGAACGAACTACTCTCGGCTTCAGCAAGATGCAATTGAAATTTAATAGCATTTACACCAGTACCCGCTACAGCATCGATATAAGAATGTAAGATTCCTAAACTTCCTTCGTGTGCTTGACCTATTTCGGCAATTATATAAGGTAAATTAGTGTTGTTCATTTTCTGGCTTCCAGTAAATTTTAGTGTGTGGCAAGTTAGTAAATTCTTTAAACTCTTGAATAGTTAGTCTGTTACTATTTTTTATAAAATTCGGAATGTTTTTCACAACATCAAAAAGTGCTTGTACAATTGCTAAAGTTGCTTTAAAATCTCCTTTAAAAGTCTTGTTTTTAATTTGAGTAAAAAGCGTATAAACCATTCTTTTGGGAATAACTTTTAATGGATAAAACAAAAAGTATAAATACCAACCAGATCGAAGCGATTTTCTTGCTCTAGATTGATACTCTTTTCCTTTTTTTCTTGCTTTAACATCTACTCTGTGTTGGATAAAAATTTCTGGATGATAGATAATTTCCAAACCCGCTTTAAAAATTTGAAAAGACGCAAAATTTTCTTCTCCATAAAATTCAAACCATTCGGGATAACTTGGAATTTTGTTCCAAGATTCTAAATTCCAAATATGTCCGCAACCCACAAAACCATCAACCCTACTTATTTGTTCTTTAGTTTCTGTGTAGTTTTCAGGCAAAATTTTTCCCCAAAAAATTCTAGCAGCAATTAAAGCACATTTTGGATTTGAAATAAAATATTTTTCTGCAATTTCAAAAACATCATTTGTAAGTAAAGTGGCATCATCATCTAAACTCAAAACATACTTTGATGCAGTTTCATTTAGCATATAATTTCTACAATAAATATAGCCTTTAGATCTTTCATTTCTTAAAAATTTCACCTTAGGAAATTTCTCTAATACCATTTTATCCGTTCCGTCTGTAGAGCCATCATCGTACACAACACAATCCACAGCATCATTTGAAAGAATTTCAGTTAGACTATTTAATGTAATAACTAAATCTTCCACTCTGTTTTTTGTAGAAATATGTATGGCGAATTTTTTATTCATGTATAATTTTATCAATATTTTTTTTAAGATGATTTACTCCAAGATAATCTAAAAGTTCTGGTTTATTAAGTAGCATTTCATTTGGATTGGCTTTCCATTCGAAATATAATTTTTCAATTAATTTTGAAATAAGAGTTACATTATCAATTTCAGACCAATAGTCATAATCGTTTCCTAAAAGTCTTCTTGTTTCGCTATTTTCCGGACCTAGAACTAACATTTTTTTATTTGCTGCTACGCAGTGTGGAAATTTCCCTGGCAAAAATGGACTGATATCCGATTTTGCTTCTAATATGATATTAATGGATACAGAATATTGAAGTTGGTATACTGTATTGAAAGGTAGACTTTTATTTATCGAGATTAAATTGCCTTCCTTATTTTTGTGTTTCTCAAATACATCTGAATGATTTTCTGAAATACTACCAATCAAAATTAATTGAGTAGTGTTTTTAGCTTCTGGATTAGCTTCTAAAAATTTAAAAAATCCTTCAATTAAACCAACTGGATTTCTTTCTCCAAATAAAGATCCTGCATGTAACAATGAAAATTTATTTGGATCAAAAAAATCAGGTAACTGTACCTTTTTATTCTCAATTTCAACTAATTGATGTGGAATTACAACTCCTGTTTTTAGAAAATTAGGCGCAAATTTTCCCATCCATTCTTTTAACAAAAGACTTGGAAATCCTGAATATGCCGCTTTATTAGCAAAATCAAATAGAAGTTGTTCTTTATACTTATAACTTGGAACTATAAAATCGTATGGTTTTGGATAAAAATGAAAAGGAAACGGATCATGTACGTATGCCAACCATTTACTGTGCCATTTTTTAATATTCAACAATGCTTTATGAGGTCTAAAACTTGCAGCTTTACTTAAAGTTATGACTAAATCTGGGTTAAAGGCATCTTTTTTTAAGGCTTTTGTAAAATCATGAACATCACTTAAAAAAGCAGGTGAAAAACCTATTTTTCTTTCTATAAAAGGTGTCGTAACTATATTAAATTTTTTAGTTAAAAATCGTAAAAAGCCACCAAAAACATAAACCCAATTTAATTTATCTACATTTATTTTTACACATTCTGCACCTTCAATTAAAATGGTTTTTCTAGAATGATGATATACTTTAACACTATAACCTGCTTTTACCAAGTTAATGATAAGCGCTACATTACATTTAGAGCCACTGCTATCTTCTTGATTAATGGAATCAACAACAACTAAAATCTTTTTCATTTATTTAAGAAGTTTGATTGTTTCAACAATTTTCTGGCAAGTTAATCCATCACCATAAGGATTATTTTTATTTTTAAAACCCGTAAAGTTATCTAGTAAATCATTTGCTTTATCTACAATTATTTGCTTATCTGTTCCAACTAAAAAAGAGAAACCGTCTGCTACACCTTCCTGTCTTTCGGTTTCATTTCTGGTTACCAATACAGGTTTTCCTAAAGTTGGTGCTTCTTCTTGTATGCCTCCAGAATCGGAAATAATTAGAAAACAATTTTGCATTAACCAGATGAAAAAAGGATAATCCGCAGGTGGTAATAAAAATATATTTTTTCGTTTCGCTAATTTATTGTTTACGGGTTCCAGGACATTTGGATTTAAATGAACTGGATAAACAATTTGAACATCACCTCTGTAACTTAATTCTAGTAGTGCATCGCATAAGTTTTCAAAACCTGCTCCAAAATTCTCTCTACGATGACCTGTAACTAAAACCAATTTTTTGGTGGTATCAATTTTATTAGAAAAAGCAATCACATCATTATTTATGTAATTACTATTAATTTTGTTTTTTGCCCATAAAAGTGCGTCAATAACCGTATTTCCAACATTAAAAATCGAATCGTTTGCAACTTTCTCTTGTAATAAATTATTTAACGATTCGTTGGTTGGAGCAAAATGATAATCGGCTAATCTTCCCGTAATTTGACGGTTTATTTCTTCTGGAAAGGGTGAGTTTTTATTGTAAGTCCTTAACCCTGCTTCGATATGAGCAATTTTAATTTTCAAATGAAAAGCGGCTAATGCTACCATTGATGAAGTTGTAGTATCACCATGTACACATACTAAATCTGGCTTTGCATCTAAAAAGACATTATTTATTCCTGTTAAAATTTTGGCGCTTAATTCATTTAACGTTTGACTTTTTTCCATTAAATCTAAATCATAATCAGGTGTGATTTCAAAAAAATCTAAAACCTGATCTAGCATTTGTCTGTGTTGTGCTGTTACACAAACTCTTACTTCAAAAAAAGCATCTTTCTTTAATTGATGATAAAGTGGCGCCATTTTTATAGCCTCTGGTCGTGTACCAAAACAAAGTAAAATTTTCATCAAACTATTTTTTTCTTAATGCGGTAAAGATATAATCTAAATGGTAAAAAAGCATAAAATATTTTCCATTTAATTTGATTTACAAAGGAGAACTTGGTAGTATTTAATATATTTTCAAATAATTCAAATTCTTTATAATCTAATGACATTTGTATAAAATAGTGCAATAAACTATTTGTAAGTAATCCTTTTTCTTTTAAATTCTGAATAACTAATAAAATAGCTTCTTTATTTGATAACTTACGAATAGGATTGTTGTTGTAAAATTCTCCAGTATTAGAATTGGGATGTTTTCTTCCAAAAAACAAACATTTTTCAATGGAAATTCCTTGAACTCCTGAAGAAAGTATTCTTGAATATAATTCCCATTCTTCAGCATACATTAAATGTTCCACAAACCTGTTTTTATCAAAACATTCTCTTTTCCACATTACTGCACAAGAGTTAAACGGAAGCTTATGTTTTAATAAAGCTGCAACATCTTTTGTTCCAATTGTAAATGAGTTATATTCTTTTGAATAGTCAAATTTATAATCAAAATCTCCTGTAAAAACGGTCCTATCATAACGACAAAATGAATACTTATTTTTCAATAGTTCATTTGTACACAATTCTAAATTTTGAGGATGCACTATATCATCATCATCAAAAAAAATAATATAATCGCCTTTAGCTAAATCCAATCCGTAATTTCGACATCCAGGCAAACCTTTTTGATAAGAATCATTTCGTTTTACAAACTGAAAACGAGTATCTTTTTCAATTATTGAAGTAATAACTTCTTGAGTATTATCAGTTCCGCCATCGTCAATTATGATACATTCCCAATCTTCAAACGTTTGATTTTGTATAGAAACTAAGGTTTCTTTAATATAATGTGCTCTATTATAAGTAGCCATTATGATTGTTACTATTGGTTTCATTTATCTGAAAAGTGATTTTATAAAACGAAATGGTTTTAAAATTTTTTGTCCCAATTGATAATCAATTGTTTTAAGAATTTTGGATTTATTTTTTTCTTGACCTTTTGATACTTCTAATAATTTTTCAGTAAAATTTTCGAAATCTGTAATATAAATATCCTTATGTTTTATATAAATATATTTTTGTAAATCGTACTTAATTATATTTGCCTTACTAGTTGTTGAATCATTTCTTTTTCTGTAACTGTACAAAACTTCTGGAATGACATAACACTTTCCTCCATTTTTCAAAAGTCGAATAAAAAATTCCCAGTCTTCAAATCCTTTTCTCATACTTTCATCATAACCACTACAATTTTGCCAATCCTCTTTTTTAAATAACGAGGTTCCTAAAGCTTCATTGTAATACATGAAATTTAAGATTGTTCCGCCTTTAGGTTTATAATTTTCTTTAGAACCATCAGTATAAATTAAATTTGCTTCACAAGTAACCAATTTGATATCCTTATTTTCTAAAAAAACTGGAATTGCTTTTTCACAAAATGTGGGTTCAAAAAAATCATCACTATCTAAAACTAAAATATAATTCCCTTTAGCTTCTTTAATTCCAACATTTCTTGCTGTACTTTGACCTTTATTTTCTTGAGTAATTAGTTTTGTGATTTTGTGCTCTAACTTTTTAAGAACATCTTTAGTTTCTGTATTCGAACCATCATCAACCACAATAACTTCTATGTTTTTATAGGTTTGATTTAATGCAGAATTTACAGCTTGCTCAATGTATTTTGCATCGTTATAGCAAGGAATAATTATGGAAACCATTTTTTCTTCAAAATTAGAAACACTCATCTTTTACTTCTTTTACGGCATGTAACCATTGATGTCCAAATTTTAAATCAGGTTCTAAATGATTTCCTTCTGCCCATTCATTCCATGATTTAATAACCACAAACTTAGGGTTATTTCCTTGCTTTTTTAATTCTGAAACGGTTTTATTTAAATGAATTTTCCACAATTCTGGCGTGGCATTTTTAAAAATCATTGATTTTTTGCCACTTCTTGCCGAATTATCCCAATTAGGAAAAACACAAGCAATATATTTATCATGATTGAACTGAACATTTAATTTTTCAATAGCAATTTTATAATCTAGAACAAAAGGCAGTCTGCTGACTAAAGACCATTTTAATTTTTCAAATATTTTTCTTTCTATTTTTCCGAGTAATGTTCCTGAGCGATATACAAAAGATTGTTCGTATCGCATCGTATTAAAAACATCTACACCAACTTGTCCAAAAATCTCTGGTTTTGAAATCACTACTTTAGAATTTCCGTGAGTAGCAACAAAATAAACACCATCAAAACCATTAGAAATAGCTAATTCATTAAAAAGTTTTATAAAACTATCTAAATCAGGGATATCATCTAATTTATAGATGTGAAACATAGGCATATTATTGACTTTAATATACCTTTTGTCTTTAAAAAACGGCAATAAATAATTGAAATATTTGGTATAATCTGCTTCGCCTAAATATTTTTGTTCAATAAGAACACTCGGATTGTCTAAACCGTGCCAAATACCTTTCCAGGTTTCGTTTGCCCAGCAAAAGCAAAATGGAATTTCCACTTTTGGGTTATTCAACATTTGTTCTGCTGGTTTTTCTAATAGAAATTTATCGTCACCAAACCAATATTGATAATATACAAATCCGTCAATGCCATAATCTAAAGCTAATTTTGATTGTGCTTCTTGTGTTTCTGGCACGCGCAAATCGTAAAAACCTAAATCTGAAGGCAAAATAGGTTGGTAATGATTTTTAAATAACGGTTTGGCTTTGGTCACATTTGTCCATTCTGTAAATCCTTTTCCCCACCATTCGTCATTTTCAGGAATTGGGTGAAATTGCGGCAAATAATACGCTAGAAATTGTATTTTATTATCCATTAATCATTTTTTTAAATTTACGCACCGCTATTAAAACAATTGGTGGTATACATAATTTTATACTGGATTTTATTTCTTTTTCAATTGATTTTTTTTGAACAGGTTGAACGGGAAATTGAGCAACGTACATTTTATTTTTAAGTCTTTTTCCCTTAAAAATCACATACGCTTTTTCCATTTTTTCAGTATCTCGCATCATGCTTTCTCCGTGTAAACGGATTAAAGTAAACGAATTTGAAGCATACCCAACATGTTGAAATTTCAATTTATGTAAAGCACAACGTGTGTGAAAATCCCAGTCTTCCAATGAAAATAAGTCTTCATCAAATAAACCAACGGTATCAAAAACACTTTTTTTATACAATGGAGCGCTAATTACCATTGGGTTTCTAACATTCAAAAGTTCTATGATGTCCGAATCATTTTTCATGATAGCAATTTCTGGTAAAAAGTTATTTCTCCCAAGAATTTTTTTATCGGAATGTCCGTTTTCAAAATAACGATACCCTGAAATAGAAATATCAATGTCACTATCTTTTGAGAAGGCGTCCATTTGAATTTGTAATTTATTATTTTCTAGTAAATCATCCGAATCTAATAATTGAATAAATTCTCCTTTTGCTGCCGTAATTCCGGCATTTCTTGCTGAACTTAGTCCGCCATTTTCTTTATGAATGTATTTGAATCTGTTGTCTTTACCTGTCCATATTTTAGCCATTTCTGCTGTATTGTCTGGACTTCCGTCATTAACGATGATACATTCCCAATTTACATAACTTTGTTCCATAACAGATTGCAAACAAGCATTTAAAAAATGCGCTTGATTGTAACATGGAACGATTATGGAAATTAACTTCATTTTATGTATTTAAAATTCTAGAAATTTTTATCAGTATTCTGGCGTGTAATCTGGTGAAATAAGATACCGAATTCTTTTGCAAAGTAAGTATAAGGTAGGATATTTCCACTTTTTGAGCGAAATTTAATTTAAAACCCCATAACAAATAGCTGTAAAAAAGTGCTTGAGACCTGTTTTTAATTTCAAGATTAGTATCCATTCCCGAAATACTTCCTTCGGAAACAGAAACATATACGATGGCTTCGTTTATGGTAAAAATAGGTTTAGATTCAGAAAAATCGTACCAAGCTCTGTCATCACTATTCCAAGCTAATGGATAATTATGAAAGCCGTGTTTGGTATACATTTTTCTTTTAAAAATATTTTCAGACAACGAACTTCTTGTAGTTCCTTTAAGTTTTTTAAGATAAGTTTCGGCGTATTTTTCTTCTATAGGGTGATGGTATGTGTTGGAATATTCTTGCTTATTTGAGAAAAATAGTTTCGTAGCAAAACGTATTACATTATATTTAGTTTTATTAGAATTTAGATTTTTATAAAATTCCTCAACAACGTTATCTGACAACCAATCGTCATCACCTAAAATCATTATCCATTCTTCATTGGAAGACATGGCAATACATCGTTCCCATTGTTTTGAAAGGCTAGTTCCGCCTAAATTGGTTTCAAAACGATGGTACTTAAAATCAAAACTTCCTTCGAATTTTTTCAATAATGCGTTACAATCTTCTGGACTGGCATCATCACCAATATAGACTTTAAAACGTTTATCGGTTTGCTTGGCTAAAGATTGTAAAGTTGCTTCAAAAAAAGCAAGTTTATAGTATGGGATAATGATTGCTAGCATTTATTTGTCAATTGTTTTGATAATTTTAGCAGGTATTCCGCCAACAACAGAATTAGCAGGAACATCTTTTGTAACAACTGAGTTTGTTGCTATGATTGCATTTTTACCAATTGTTACACCTGATAAAATAGCTACACCATCACCAACCCAAACATTATCATGAAGTATTACCGGTCCTTTTGAAACTAACTTTCTTTTTTCTGGTGGTAGAAGAAATGCTTCTAAAGTTGTGTTTCCATGATCGTGATCTGTAATATATATTCTACTACCAAACAAACAATGATTACCAATTTCAACTGTATCAATACATCCAATATGGTTATCATTTCCCATGCTAACATTATCACCAATTATTATTTTTGGAAAAAACGATTCACCTTCATAAGAATCTATAGCTTCAATTCTAAAACGATTTGATACTCCAAAATTTTCTCCAAACTGCATGTATTGAGGATTGAGAATTTGATAATCTTTTCCTAAACTAAATTTTTCACCAATTTTATCAAATCGTTTTAACACTTCTTGATAGGCATTGCTTTCCTGTTTCTTTTGCAAATTTTGAATTTGTAAAAAAAGATAGTTTATGATTTTATTTTTGAGTTTCCTAATCATTTCTTTTTCTAATATTTTGCTTCATCTCCACTAATAATTTTTGTAAAAATGTTTTTCTTTTTTATAAAATAACTTTCTAGATATTTATGTGAAATACTAGAAATAATAATGGTAAGTAGTACAGATGATACTATTTGAACATAAACATTTGAAATATTACATTTATATAAAACCTTCAAAGTAAACATAATAGCAATTGGATGGAACATGTATAATCCAAATGATATTTTGCCTAAGTAATGAAACATGTTGTTTTCTAAATTTACTATTGTTTTTTTATTTGCTGCTAAATTAATAATTATTAGTCCAAATAATAGACCGTAAAATTCAAAATTTAGTAACGGAACGTTGATTCCATTAAGAACTAAAGTTATTAAAATTAAATAAATTAGTATCTGAAAAGGTTTAGAAAAAAGAAAATTTAATATTTTATTATTTTCAAATAAAAAAACAGCAAATAAACCTCCAATTGCCATACAATCGATACTAAATCCATTAAAAATTTCTTTTGTTTTATTTAAACTATCATTCCAAAACACATAATTCTCGAAAAGGTTAAAAAAGAATATTTTAATTAGTATGTAGCAAACGATTATAGAAATTAACATTCTTTTTTTGTTTTTAACATTCTTAATTAAAACGGGCCAAATTAGGTAAAATTGTTCTTCAACTCCTACGGACCAACTTTGACTCGCATACGGAATTGGGGGGAAAATTATTAGTGCGACGTTTGGTAAAAACAACATAAAAAAAGCTAATTTTAATGAAAAATTAGTAAAAATCATGTTTGACCAGTCACCTAAATGGAAAGCAGTTAGGTTAGAAAAAACAAAAAAGCTCAGTAGGATAATAAAATAATATAAGGGCCAAATTCGTAAAACACGTCGCATATAAAATGATTTTATCGAAATTGTTTGGGTTTGTTTTTCTTCTTCTAATAAAAGATATGTAATTAAAAACCCGCTTAAAACAAAAAACAAAATCACGCCTAAAGGGCCAATCTGTTGGATTGTTGGATTTTCCCAATTGTTATGATATCCAAGTATTTTCTTAAACTGTTCGATATGGTGAATAATGACAACAAATGCGGCTATAAATCGTATACCATTTAGGTTAGGAAAATATATTTTATTTGAATTTTGATTCATACTTACATTTCAAAACAAGCAACAATTTTATCTATTTCTTGTTCTGTTAATTCAAAAAACAGAGGTAATCTTAGTAAAGTATTGGTAAATTTATCGCTATTTACAAGATCTCTACCATCATGTTTGCTATGATAATAAGAACTTGAGTGCAATGAAATATAATGAAAAACTGCTAATATGTCGTTCTCTTTTAATTTTTGAATAAGATGAGTTCGTTGTTCTAAACTTTTAAAATTAACATAGAACATATGTGCGTTATTAGTGGAGTAATCTGGAACGAGTGGTAATTGAATGGTTAATGAATTGGCTATCGCTTCAAATTTTCCGTGGTAATACTTCCAAAGTAATTTTCTCTTTTTTTGAATTTTTTCTATATTTTCAATTTGTGCCCATAAAAAAGCAGCCGTAATTTCGGAAGGTAAAAAGGAACTTCCAGTATCTACCCAACCGTATTTGTCAACCTCACCTCTAAAAAACTGAGAACGATTGGTTCCTTTTTCCCAAATAATTTCGGCTCTCTCAACAAAACGTTCATCATTGATAGTTAACATTCCACCTTCACCTGAAATTATGTTTTTTGTTTCATGGAAGGAAAATGCTGCTAAATGTCCGATAGCGCCTAAGGCTTTTTTTACACCATCTTTACCAATATAATAATTGTCAATTGCCTGAGCAGCATCTTCAATAACTATTAAATTATATGTATTTGCCAATTCCATAATCAAATCCATATCACAAGCCATACCTGCGTAATGAACAGGAACAATTGCTTTTGTTTTTGAAGTAATTAAAGCTTCAATTTTAGTAGCATCGATATTAGGATTATCAACATAAGAATCTGCAAAAACAATTGTAGCTCCTTGTCTTACGAATGCCAAAGCTGTAGATACGAAAGTATAACTTGGAACAATAACTTCATCACCTTCTTGAATATTTGCTAATATAGCAGCCATTTCAAGCGCATCAGTACAAGATGACGTTAATAATGCTTTTTTAAAACCATATTCTTGTTCAAAAAATTGCTGACACATTTTAGTGTACTTTCCATTACCAGAAATTTTTCCTGATTGTACGGCTTGTTCAATATACAAAGTCTCTTTCCCTGTTAAAAAGGGTTTATTAAATGGAATCATAAATTAATTTTTAATGGTACAAATTTAGCTTTATCTGGCAACAAAAACCTCATGAAACTAATTTCGTCATTTGTTCCTCTTTTCGTGTAAGTTCTATCAGTAACATTAAAGTATGACACCTCAATATTTTCAACATGTTCTTTATTTATAGAAGTAACAATTTTTATTTTTTGTTTGTCACCTCCCCATAAGTCTACATATTTAATCATTTGTTCCAACTTATCTTCATTTGAAACATCTTTAAATTGGTAACCTATTTTTGAAGAAATTGAATTTGCTGGAGAACCTGCATATATTTCATTAAATTTCATGTCTTTAGTCACTACTGAACCAACCATTGCCATAGATTTATCTTCGGCTACAATTGGTGAAACGATACAGTGTCCCACAAACCAAACATCATTTCCTATTTGCATTTTTTTTTCACCTAAAAAATTACAACCTTCGAGAGTATCTCCGTATTTTATATGACTCCATAATTGTGAATGCGCACCGATACCACAATTATTACCAATTGAAATCCCCCCAATGGAATCTATGATTGTAAATTGTCCAATCCAAGCATTATGTCCTATATGACATGGTAAATAACCGTGCACATTGGTATCATGTTGTATTTTAGAATAATCGCCTATGGAAAAATCATCACAGATAATTTGAACATTATCACCAATATAACAATTATCACCAATTACTATACGTTTTGCTTTTCCATTGATTCCTCTAATTTTTACGGAGGGTTCTATTATTGTGTTCTTACCAATAATTAATTCTTCAACTTGTATATTATTATTTAACATAATGTATAAATTATGGTATTACTTTTAATTCTTTAATAAATTTCTAATTTGACTCTTCGCATAAGATAAAGACGAAAATTCTTCCACATGTTTAGTAGCGTTATTTGAGTATTCTAAAAATTCATTTGTTGACAATTCAAATATTTTTTTAATTCCTATAGAAAGGTCATTTGAATCTAATAGTTTTGCTTTATAACCATTATAATTTGAAATGACCATATTATGAACAACACCCATATCAAAACCAACAACGGGAGTACCACAAGCCAATGCTTCTGATACCATCATTGGACCAGAATCTTCAATTGAGGAATTTACAAAAACATTTGCAGTTTGGTACAATAAAGATAATAATCTATAATCATTAACATATTCAATAAATTCTTTTTCGAATGGAATGCTATCAAAATTATCATTTACAAATCTAGAAACAATTAAAACTTTGATTTGTTTTTTTTGTGAATCAGTTAATTGACTCTGTAATATATTTAGTGATTCTACTAAATATTCAAAACCTTTTCTTTTATTTTTAGAATTCTGACATCCCATCAAAATGTAAAAACTATTTTGATCTAAATTAAATATATTTCTAGCAAATCCTCTACTTTTATTATTAAAAATAGCAGTATCAATTAAACTATTAATATTTAAAACATCTTTTTGAGATTTATAAATTAGTGATTTTTTTGTTTGCTGAAGAGTCCATCCAGAACCTGTTAATATTTTAAAATTGCCTTTTTTAGCATTGTAATATTTTTTTTCAAAATTTATTTTTGCTTTATCTTTTCCAAATTCATTTTTAATGGCTGGACAAATATTACATCCTTCCATATAACCTTTGCATTCCCATGCAAAATGACATCCTCCTGTGAAATGATTCATATCCACAGTAATGTTGTACACTTGAGCATTAGTCATTTGTTGCAAATTAAGTAAATCTGTCGAATTCATAAATTCATCTGTCATTCCTGAAAAGATAAAATCTGGTGTAAAACCAATACACTCAATTATTCTTTTCGGAGATACATTTATTTTGGTTTCATCTTTACTTATAAAATCATATATCTCATCAAAAACAACTACGGGAGGCTTTTGAGGTTTTTTTATTTTATTTTTGATTTTATCAATTATCCTAATGAATAATGACTTTCTTTTGTATGAAATAAATTCTGAATAAACCTTTACAAAATCATCGTATTTTGATTTTTGTTTAACAAGCATAACAACCTCATGTCCATCTGAAATAAAAAGTTTTGCTAGTCTATAAACATACTCATAAGCCCCATTAATATCTCCAGTTGATAATAATAATATTTTTTTAGATTCTATTTCCATTGAATTGGCATTTTGAAGATTCCGTTTTCACTATCACCATATTTAAATTCGTCCTGAGCAATATTAATAATACTTAAATTGGTTTTTTCAGCTGGATAATCTAAAATTTTTACTTTTGGTATGTCTAAAGCCAGTCCTATTTTGTAGAAATTTGCAATTAAAGTATCACCTGGCAATTGAACTACCCATTCGGTAATTCCGATAAAATCTAAATCTTTTCTGTTGATAAAAACCACATTTTCAAATTTATCTAAAATAGAAAAATTCAATCTTGCGCCTTTATTTAACAATGTGTTTTTTAAAGTAATATGTATACAAATCTCTTGATCAGAAAAATATTCTACAACATCTTTTCCTTCTTTATCTTTTAAAGCAACTTTTAAAATTTGCGCTTCTTTACTTTCATCTAATTCATAGCTAAGACCAGATTGTTTTTCGTTAGTAGAATAGTTTAAAAGATAAGAATCTAAAGTACTATCAATATTTCCATCATGAACTAATCGACCATTATGCAGTAACAATCCTTTGTTACATAATTTTTTTACTGCATCTAAATTATGACTTACAAACAAAACGGTTCTACCTTCTCCTTTGCTGACATCGTTCATTTTTCCTAGACATTTCTTTTGAAAATCAGCATCACCCACAGCTAAAACTTCGTCTACAATTAAAATTTCAGATTCTAAATGGGCGGCAACTGCAAACGCTAATCGCACATACATTCCTGAAGAATATCTTTTTACAGGTGTGTCGATGTAACGTTCCACACCAGAAAAAGCAATAATTTCATCTAATTTTCTAGCAATTTCTTGCTTTCGCATTCCTAAAATGGCACCATTTAAAAAAATATTTTCTCTTCCTGTTAATTCTGGGTGAAATCCGGTTCCTACTTCTAATAAAGAAGCAATCCTTCCTTTTGTGTATATTTTACCCGTGGTAGGTTGTGTAACTTGACTTAATATTTTTAGTAAAGTGGATTTCCCTGCTCCGTTTCTTCCAATAATTCCTACCGAATCCCCTTGATTGATTTCAAAATTAATATCTTGTAATGACCATACATAATCGCTTTCGCCTTTACTTGTTCTGTCGTTTGCCTCACCAATTTTTAAAAACGGATCTTCCGCACCACGCATTTTATACCACCAGCGTTTCATATCATCTTTAATGGTACCTGTTCCCACAAGTCCCAAACGATATTGTTTTGATATATTTTCCGCTTTTATTACTACTTTATTCATTACTTATTCAAAATTCAACATTCGTTAATCAAAATTCAACATTTGATACTTTTTTTAAACATATAGACACATTAGTTTACTTAACCACTAAGCTCATATAAGCTCTATAATCCCCATCTCCTTGTCTCTCAATCTCCTCGTCTCCCTACTTCCTACTTCAAACTCCACACTCTACACAGTGTCCATAAACGTTTTTTGTGTTTTATTAAAAACTAAAATGCCAAGTATTAAAATTACTAGAGAGAATATGGAAGGATATACTAACGCATAAGCATCAAAGGAACCAATACCAATATAAGCATAACGCATATATTCGAACAAACCGACTAGAGGATTCCAATCTAAAACCCATCTGAAGTTTTCAGGCACGGATGAACTTGGATAAATAACAGGAGTGGCATACATAAACAGTTGAATTCCAAATCCTATTAATTGATTTAAATCTTTATATTTTGTGGTCATTGATGATAAAATAAGTCCAATTCCCATAGAAATAAGTGCCATTAATACAATCACAAAAGGTGTTAGTAGAATCCAGCTGTTTGGAGTAATTTGATTGTCTAATGTAAAATAAACAATAAAACAAACGAACAACAAAAACTGAACACCAAACTTCATTAGATTGGAAATCACTATCGTTAAAGGCATAATTAACCTAGGAAAATACACTTTTCCGAAAATTCCAGCATTAGTATTAAACACTCCAGAAACTGATGTTAAACAAGTAGAAAAATAATTCCACAACGTAATTCCTGCCATATAAAAAATAATTTTAGGAGCTCCATCAGTTGATAACTGAGCTACATTTCCAAAAATAACAGTAAAAGTAATTGTAGTTAATAAGGGTTGGATAAAAAACCATAAAGGTCCTAAAATTGTTTGTTTATAAACCGTAATGAAATCTCTTTTTACAAACAAAACCAACAAATCTCTATAATGCCATAATTCCTTAAAATTAATATCAAAAAGTGAGTGTTCAGATGCTATTACAGTATCCCATTCCGTAGTACTTGTCTGTTTATTTTTCATGTATTTGTATTTGTTTCCATTCAAAACATAAGAAACATTTTGAAAATCATTTTACCTAGTAAAAGAGTTGTAATATATGCCATTTCAGCATAAAATCAAATACTTAAACTAATTTCCAAAATTAGACTATTTTAAAGAAGTTCCAAATAAAAAAGCAAAAAGAAATACCGCCAATATTCCAAGGTAATTCCTAAAACATCTCCTTGGATGTAAGCCTGTTTTCAAACCCCATCTTCCTTCTCCCAATCTCCCTTCTCTCATCACTCAATCACCCTCTCTTTCAAAAAAAACACAAAAAAAACAATCAAAACAATACAAAACGACACAAAACACGTCTTGTGTAAATGAACATCTTATTTTAAATTTATAGAAAACTTTAAACAAGAGAAATATGGCAAAAGTAATTGCACCATTTAGAATTGAGGGCACATTTGATGACCTAAATTTTTATATGGCTTCAAATGAAAATCTAGTAAGACAAAAAGGCAATTCAGGCATCACCAAAGAACAATTTGCTGAAAATCCAATTTTTGATAGAATCAGGCAACAAAGTTCCGAATTTGGCAGATGCTGCCATAAATCCAAAGTATTCCGTTTACTTGCTAAACAATTTTATGACAAAGCCAAAGAAGTATCCTTTGCAGGAAGAGTCAACAAACTGCTAGTAGAAATTTTACAAGAAGATACCATGAATAGAATTGGAGAAAGAAAAGTAGAAAACGGCTTACAAATTCCAGAACTATCTGAAATACTTGTACATTTCGAAGGCAATACATTACGACCTTTAAAAAAGATTTTAAAGAAAGAGCTCTTATTTGATTGGCAACAAAACAAATGCAATCTAACTTCAATAAATGCAGAAAAAGACATCATTTGGCCAGAACCAGAAGCCAATCAACTACATCTACAAGTAGCAATAGCAAATTGGAATTGTAAAGAAGACACATTTGAAAACCAATACAGTAACGAAATCATTTTAGAAAAAGCAAACACCGAAACAACCATAGAATTCAAAATAGACCAACTCCAAACAAAAGACCTATGGATCGCCTATCTATTTGTAGGATTCACCAACAAAGAACGAAGAAAAACAAAAGCCTTACACAAAAAATGGAACACAACAACTATCATAGGAATCGAAAATTTTGTCAGACTGAGCTTGCCTGTGCTGAGCTTGACGAAGTATCGAAGTCCT
>CAYWVV010000038.1:0-30200 GCA_964461805.1 uncultured Flavobacterium sp. | reverse complement strand
GCCGAAATCCGTCATTCTATCCAGTTGAACTACGAAGCCATTTTGAGTTGGGAGTGGGAAGTATGAAGTTGGGAGTTTTTACTCGGTACTTCGTACTTCGTATTTTTAAACTAAAAGTTTTTTAACTATGGTAGAAATTGTTTTTCCTTCTGCTTGTCCGCCAATTTGTGAAGAAGCTAAGCCCATCACTTTACCCATTGAAGCAATTCCAGACGCACCAGTTTCTGCAATGATTTTAGCTACGATAGCTTCTACTTCAGCTTCTGATAATTGTGCTGGTAAGAATTTTTCGATAACTGCGATTTGTGCTAATTCTGGTTCAGCTAAATCTGGACGGTTTTGAGTGGTGAAAATTTCAGCGCTGTCTTTACGCATTTTTACTAATTTTTGTAAAATTTTAATTTCGTCTGCTTCTGATATTTCTTCTTTTGAACCTGAAGCCGTTTGTGCTAATAATATTTCTGATTTAATGGCACGTAAAGCCTCTAAGGCCACTGTATCTTTGGCTCTCATTGCTTCTTTCATGCTATCCATAATTTGTGTAGATAAGCTCATATATTTTGATTTTATGTATTTAATAATTAATGTGATTTGAAATTTAGGCTTCACCCCAGATAGTAGCGGCATCTCCCGATTTTTCTTCGGGAATATAGCGGATAGCTGGAATAGGTGCTAAAAAACTCAAAACAAAAGTAATAAAAAATCCCGACTCGTAATTAACAAATCGGGATTTAAAAGTAATGGTTAGTTTATTTTATACTTAATCTACGTTATCGTGTAAAAAAGAATTGTTTGAACGCAACTGAATGTCGTCGTTACTATCCAATCCTAATGACATGCGTGATGGAGCATTTTGGTTTGGCATACTTGTTACATCTAAACCTTGACGACGAAACGCTGGTTCTTTTTCTAAATCGTCAATCCTGTTTGGATTATTGAATTTGTGATTGAAACTTTTTAACTTATTTTTTCTTTCTTCAGCTCTTGATCTTAAAATTTCTTCAATAGACATTTCTACTGGAGAAGCGGCATCAAAGCTTAAATTATTTTCTGAAGCTACAGTAGTTGCAACAGTTTGTTTTACTGTAAAATTAACTTCTTCATCAATTGGTTCCGCTGCATATTGAATCGTTGCAGCTGGTTCAAAAGTTTCTTCAATTTCTTCTTCTAACGTGTATTTAATAATTCCTTCTTGACTTAATTCTGTCACTGGGAAAAACTGAACAGCTTCGTTAACTTTGATATCTTTTGTTTCTTCACTTAATTC
Source organism: uncultured Flavobacterium sp. (assembly GCA_964461805.1). GTDB lineage: Bacteria > Bacteroidota > Bacteroidia > Flavobacteriales > Flavobacteriaceae > Flavobacterium. The sequence continues at coordinate 28,933 of CAYWVV010000038.1, read as the reverse complement.
GAATACAATTGTATTTTGAGTTGTTTCTGCTTTGGTTTCGAATAAATCTAAAGAAAAGCTGAAATCATCATTTGCAACAACAAATTCTGGCTCAATAACTTCAATTTCTCTAACGGAATTAGAGATAATTTCAAATTCTTGAACAGGTTGAATAACTTCAAAAACTGGCGGAGCAACTTGTGCAACTGGTTCAGTATATTGGATTCTTTGCACTGGAGTTTCTACTGTAAAAGTAGGTTGTTCCACTACTGCAACTGGTTGTTTAACTTGTTCTGAAACGTTTTCAAAAAACACATCTAAACTTTTAATATAATCTGATGAAGGAATTAAATCTGAAACAGGTGCTTGAATCGTTTGTGGTTGTTCCACTTCGAAATCATTTAATTCAAAAACGATTTTTGCAGTTGTTTCAGCTAGTACTTCCTTTGGTGCTTCTGCTTCAAAAGATATGTTATTCACAATTGGCTCATTTACAGAAACAACTGGAGTTGAAACTGCATTTGGCGTTAAATTATGTTGTACTTTTTGCTCACCATCTAAAGAATGAATGATCTTTTGTGGTTCTGCATTGATAATTTCTTTTTGTTGTTCGATGTTGAAACCTGTAGCAATAACGGTTACAGAGATAGAATCTTCTAACTTGTCATCTTCACCAATACCCATAATGATGTTGGCGTTGTGACCTGCTTCGTTTTGAATGTATTCGTTAATTTCACTAATTTCATCGATAGTAATTTCATCAGATCCAAATGTTATAAGCAACAATACATTTTTGGCACCTGTAATTTTATTATCATTTAATAAAGGAGAATCTAATGCAGACTGGATAGCTACTTTAGCTCTATCCACACCTGAAGCAACAAAAGATCCCATTATAGCTGTTCCGCTATCACTTAAAACTGTTTTCGCATCTTTAAGGTCGATATTCATAGTTAAGTGATTGGTAATCACTTCCGCAATACCTTTAGAAGCTGTAGCTAACACTTCATCGGCCTTAGAGAAACCTGCTTTGAAACCAAGATTTCCGTATACTTCTCTTAATTTGTTATTGTTGATAACAATTAATGAATCTACTTGTTTTCTTAGTCTTTCTACACCTTCCATAGCTTGTTCTGAACGATTTTTTCCTTCAAACTGAAATGGGATAGTAACAATACCTACTGTTAAAATACCTCTTTCTTTAGCTAATTGTGCAATTACTGGCGCAGCACCAGTTCCTGTACCACCACCCATTCCGGCAGTAATAAAGACCATTTTAGTATTCGCATCAAGCATTTTTTCAATTTCCTCGATACTTTCTAAAGCGGCTTGTTGTCCAACTTCTGGTTTTGCTCCCGCACCTAATCCTTCCGTAAGATTTACACCTAACTGAATTTTATTTGGCACAGGACTTGTTTGCAATGCCTGAGAATCAGTATTACAAACCACGAAGTCTACACCTGCAATTCCTTGTCTAAACATGTGGTTGATGGCATTGCTTCCGCCGCCTCCAACTCCAATAACTTTTATTACGTTTGATTGATTTTTTGGTAAATCAAAGGTAATGTTTCCAAATTCGTTGTTGCTCTCCATATATTTGGCTTTTTTTTATTTTGTGTTACTTGCTACTAATAACACTTATTCTACATTATCTAAAAACTCTTTAATTTTCCCTAAAAGGTTATTAAAGTCGTATTTCTTTTTTCTTTCTTGCGTTTCCTTTGAAGCTGCAGGTGTAGGTTGTTTTACTTCTTCTACAACAGTTTCAATAACTTTTTCTATTACTACAGGTTCTGGAGCAATTACTGCAACAGGTTCTGGCGTTTTCATTTCAACAAATGGCGTTGCGCTATTCGTTTGATTACGTAAACTTTCCATTACTAAACCTACAGAAGTTGCATATAAAGGGCTTGATAATTCTTCGCTAGAATTTCCTGCTAAATGCTCGTTTGGATAACCTATTCTGGTATCCATTCCTGTGATATACTCTACTAATTGTTTAATATGTTGTAGTTGTGAACCACCACCTGTTAAAACAATTCCTGCAATTAATTTTTTCTTCGACTCATCGTGTCCGTATAATTTAATTTCAGCATATACTTGCTCGATAATTTCCACTACTCTTGCGTGAATAATTTTCGATAAGTTTTTTAACGAAATTTCTTTTGGTTCACGACCTCTTAATCCTGGAATAGAAACAATTTCATTGTCTTTATTTTCTCCTGGCCAAGCTGATCCAAAACGCGTTTTTAATAATTCCGCTTGTTTTTCGATAATTGAACAACCTTCTTTAATATCTTCAGTAATCACATTTCCTCCGAAAGGAATTACTGCAGTATGACGAATGACTCCGTTTTTAAACACAGCTAAATCTGTAGTTCCCCCACCGATATCGATAAGTGCTACACCAGCTTCTTTTTCTTCTTCACTTAAAACTGCATCTGATGAAGCTAATGGCTCTAGAGTTAATCCTGTTAATTCTAATCCAGCGTTTTTCACACAACGACCTAAATTTCTGATAGACGCTGCTTGCCCGACTACAATATGAAAACTAGATTCTACTCTAGCACCATACATACCCACTGGTTCTAAAATTTCCGATTGCCCGTCGATTTTAAATTCTTGTGGTAAGGCGTGAATAATTTCTTCACCTGGAAGCATGGATAAATTTTGAACTTGACAAGTCAATTGTTCGATATCGTAATCTCCAATTACTTCTTCTGGATTTTTTCTACTGATATAATCGCTGTGTTGAATACTACGAATATGTTGTCCGGCGATACCAACTACTACATCGTTTATTTTGTAACCTGAATTGTTTTCTGCTTCTAAAATTGCTTGTTGAATAGATTGAATAGTTTGCGTGATATTATTTACCACACCTCTATGTACTCCCAAACTCTTAGATTTCCCTACACCAAGAATTTCTAATTTCCCGTACTCATTTTTCTTTCCGATCATTGCTACAATCTTGGTTGTACCAATGTCTAATCCTACTCCAATACTTTCTTTGTTCATCATCTATTCCTTATTTTGAACACACTACCTGCTGTGTGAAAATTAAATTTATTGATTTGTACTTCCCAATTAACGAATCTTTCGATGCGTATTGATAAAAAGCTTTGTAATTTTTAAACTTTTTATCGACAGAAACGGGCTTGCCAAAATTAATTTCGTAATCATATTCCCTTGAAAACATTGTCATGCTTCCGTTTTTCTGAATTGTGATTGCGATGATATTCTTTTTCAAAAAATCATCTTTTTCAATAGCGCTAAAAGTTTCAATGAAACCTTTTTTGAATTCACCTTCAATATTTCCTTGAACAATAGGAACTCTTGATGAAAAATTGTTTGACAATTGAAAAATACTGCCGTTTTTATCAACGTAAAAATTACGGTTTCCGCTAACAACTCTTGCTACAGGGGACTTTTGTAAAACTTTAGTTATTAACACACCGTCTTCTGAGGTAAAAACCTCTGCGTTTTCGATAAATGGTTGTTTCTTCAGGGCACTTTCCAAATCTTTCAAATCTACTTTATCTTTTTGGATTGATGAAGTACCTCCCAAATTTTGTATTAACAAGTTATTAACCATTTCATTTGTTAAAAACATTTTGTTATCGCCCTGAAATTCAACTTGCACCTTGCTAATCTTCCTTCTATCGTTTCTATTTTGTGTAAACGAATACAAAAATACCACTAAGAAAAGCATCAATACGAGCCGAATATTTTGCCAATTAAACTTTTTCATTTAGTACTTTTTTGATATCCTTTACCATTTCTCCAATATCACCAGCTCCAATGGTTACAAACACATTTGCATCTGAGTTTTTAAAGTTTGTTACTAACTCTTCTTTAGTAACCAAACGCTTATTTTTATTTTTTATTTTGTGTAACAACCAAGTTGAATTTACCCCTTCCATTGGCAATTCTCGTGCTGGATAAATTTCTAATAAAAGTATCTCATCAAATTGCGCTAAACTTTCTGCAAATCCATCGATAAAATCTTTTGTTCTACTAAATAAATGAGGTTGAAAACAAGCAATAATTTTCTTGTTCGGATACAATTCTCGAACTGCTTGATGTACCGCATTAATTTCTGTTGGATGATGTGCATAATCGTCAATATACACTAAATTTTCTTCTCTAATTTGGAATGAAAATCGACGACGAACTCCTTTGAAAGTGGCTAATGCTTTACTTATTTTTTCATTTTCAACTCCGTAAGATTTCGCCATAGCGAAAGCCAACAAAGCATTAGTTAAATTGTGATGACCTGGTAATCCGAATTTTATATTCTCAATTAACTCTTCTTTTGTTTTGACATCAAATACATAAAAACCATTTTCAATTCTGATATTTTGAGCTACATAATCAGCGCCAACATTCACAGCAATAGTATTTCCTTCTAAAGGCAAACCTTTAATAATAAATAAATTTTCGGCGGGTACTTTATGTGCAAATTCTCTGAATGATTCTTCAATCGCAGCTACATCGCCATAAATATCTAAATGATCTGCATCCATTGACGTTACACAAGATAAATTCGGATGTAAATGCAGAAACGAACGATCAAACTCATCTGCTTCTACCACTGTAACTGTTTTTCCCGAACCGATTAAATTCGTATTATAGCCTTCTACAATTCCACCTAAAAATGCGGTAACATCAACGCCACTTTCATACAAAACATGTCCTAAAATACTTGAAGTTGTAGTTTTTCCGTGTGTTCCTGCTACTGCAAAACAAAACGTATCTTTTGTGATGATTCCTAAAACTTCTGCTCGTTTTTTTACGGTGAAACCAGCATCTAAAAAATAATTCCATTCTGTATGGTTTTTAGGTACGGCAGGAGTAATTACCACTAAAGTATTTTCCTTGTTTTTAAAGCTATCGTCAATTAAATTAATAGTGTCTTCAAAATGAATTTTAATACCATTTTCTTGTAACTCTTGAGTTAATTGCGTTTCGGTTTTATCATAACCTGCAACGTTCTTTCCAATGAATTGAAAATAACGTGCCAAAGCACTCATCCCAATTCCTCCGATACCAATAAAATAGACGTTATGTATTTGATTTAGATTCATTTTGTTTTTTTGTTTAAAGTTTAAAGTTATTTTTGTTTCAGGTTAATCAACTTGAAACTTGAAACCTTAACCAATTAAATTAACTTCTTTATTTCTCTCACGATATCTTTTGTTGCATTTGGTAAGGCTAACTTCTTGATATTTGCTGTTAGGCGTTCTTGTTTTTCTTTATCTTTCACTAAATCTTCAAAAACCTTATTAAATTTTGATTCTAATTCTGATTCTTTAATTAAAAGAGCTCCACCTTTATCAACAATAGCTTTTGCATTTTTAGTTTGATGATCTCCAGATACATTTGGCGATGGAATAAAAATTGTGGGTTTTCCAACGATACATAACTCAGAAACAGAAGAAGCTCCTGAACGAGAAATTACAACATCTGCAGCAGCATATACTAAATCCATTCTATCAATGAATGCTGTAACTTGTACGTTTTCTTTTTCATTATATTTTGCATAATCAATTAGATAATGCTTGCCACATTGCCAAATAATTTGAAAATCTAAACCCGTTAAAAAATCTAAATCACTTTCTATTAATTGATTTAATCGTCTTGCACCTAAACTTCCACCTAAAATTAGAAGTGTTTTTTTAGTTGCATCTAATTTGAAATGAGATAGCGCTTCTGTTTTTTTACTTGAAACATCAATTAAATCTTGACGAACAGGATTTCCGGTAAAATGCATTTTGTTTTTAGGAAAAAAACGCTCTAAATTTTCGTATGCCACACAAATAGCATCTGCTTTTTTGGCTAATAACTTATTCGTAATTCCTGGAAACGAATTTTGTTCTTGAATTACCGTTGGAATTTTTAACATTGCAGCAACTTTAAGTACAGCTCCACTTGCAAAACCTCCTGTTCCAATTACCACATCAGGTCTGAATTCTCGTATAATAGAATACGATTTAATTAGACTCAACATCAATTTAACTGGAAACATAGCATTTTGAAAGGTCACTTTTCTGTGAATTCCAGAAATCCAAAGACCTTTGATTTTGTAGCCTGCTTTTGGCACTTTTTGCATTTCCATTTTATCTTTTGCACCTACAAATAAAAACTGTGCATTAGGAAATTGCGCTTTCAATTCGTTTGCAATTGCTATGGCTGGATAAATATGACCACCAGTTCCGCCTCCGCTAATAATAAATCGTTTTCCCATTATTTTTTATTTAAAACCGCATTCATTGGGTTTTGCCCATTTACTAAACTATCTCCTTGATTATCCAATTCGTTTTCTTGTTTTAATGATTCACGAATAGAATATTTCATATCATTTACTTTTTTTTCTTCTTCAGAAGTGGATTCAGGCGAATTTCCTTCATTCATTACAGAAACTTCTCTGTCAATAATTCGCTGTAAAGCTGCTTCTCTATCTTGAAAATCCTTTAAATCAGCAGCAATTTCATCTTCTTTTTTCGTTACGCTTAGGATAATTCCTAATGACAAACAAGTCATCCAAATAGATGTTCCTCCACTACTAATTAAAGGCAAAGGCTGACCAGTTACAGGTAATAATTCTACAGCAACACCCATATTAATTAAAGCTTGAATAATGATTGGAAAACCGAGTCCAATGATTAATAATTTCCCAAACAAATTATTCGTTTTATTAGCTCTAATTAAAAATCTAAAAAACAATAACATATAAAAAAACACTAAGGAAAAACCACCAATTAATCCGTATTCTTCCACGATAATAGCAAAAATAAAATCAGAAGAAGATTGCGGTAAAAAGTTTTTCTGAATACTTTTCCCTGGTCCAACTCCATTTATTTTCCCTACGGCTATAGCTATTTTTGCGTTTTCAATTTGATATTTATCTTCATCAGGTTTATCTGTTGTGAAATTTTCAATTCTTTTTTCCCAAGTGGCTACACGATTAAATAATTTCTGACCTGGAAAAGCTTTTGACAATAAAAACACCAACAACAAAAGAGCAATACCAGTAGCAATAATTATTCCTAAATATTTTAATGGATATTGCCCAATATACAACAACATACATACCATGGCAAACATTAATGCTGTTGTAGAAAAATTGGACGGTAACACACAAATTAAAACAACTCCAACTGGAAACCAAATTTTAGCAAGTGAATCTTGAAAAGTGTAAGTTGATTCTTTTAGTTTCGTTAAAGTTCTTGCAACAAAAACCATTAGTACTGTAAAAGCAAGTGTTGACGTTTGAAATGACATTCCAATAAACGGAATATTTATCCATCTACTTGCATTTGCACCTCCAATAACTTTACCTTGTAATTGCGTATATACTAAAAGAGGAATTACAAGTAACATTCCGAAAATGGAATATTTTTTAAACTTTTCGAAGTGTAATTTATGTACGAAATATACAATTATCATACCTATGCCTAAATGTATAAAATGTTTGAACAAAATTCCAAAAGTAGTACCACCATTACCAACAGTGTACACTAAATTTGTACTAGCACTATAAACAGGCAAAAAAGATACCATGGCCAGTAATACTATTACTGCCCAAATGGTTTTATCTCCTTTAAGTTGGCTTACTATTTTGTTCATATGATATAAAATTGCATTTTTATAAAAATGCTAGAAATAGGTGACTCCGCTGGAGTCATAATTGATTTTGTTTTTTATATATTTTGTCTAGAAATATATGACTCCGCTGGAGTCATGTTTTTGCTTTTGTTATCTAGAAATAAGTGACTCCGCTGGAGTCATAATTGATTTTGTTTGTTTATTATTTATATTTTATCTAGAAATAAGTGACTCGTTGGAGTTGTAATTAATTTTCTTATAAATTTTGAACAGCTTGTTTAAATTGACGTCCTCTATCTTCGTAATTTTCAAATAAATCGAAACTAGCGCAAGCTGGAGAAAGTAAAACCGTATCTCCTCTTTCAGCCATTTTATTAGCAATTTTTACTGCTTCAGACATAGAAGTTGTTTCTACAAACATATCAACCAAACCTTCGAATTTATCAGCTAATTTTTTATTATCCACACCTAAACAAATAATTCCTTTTACTTTTTCGCGAACTAATGCCATTAATTCGTCGTAATCATTTCCTTTATCCACACCTCCAACAATCCATACCGTTGGTGTATTCATACTATCTAAAGCGAAGAATGTAGCATTTACATTTGTTGCTTTTGAATCGTTGATATACTGAACGTTATTAATTTTTAATACTTTTTCTAATCTATGCTCCGCACCTTGAAAATTAGATAAACTTTCTCTTATAGTTGCTTTTCTAATGTTCATTAATTGCGCAACTGTTGTTGCAGCCATAGTGTTTTTAACATTATGTTTTCCTTCTAAAGCAAGTTTGTTGATTGGCATAATAAAATTTTCGTCGTTTAGGTTGATATTGATTTCGTTGTTTTCTGTAATACTTCCGCCTTCTTCAAGTTTTTTCGTAAGTGAAAAAGGCAATTTGTTTGCTTTTATTTTGTGATTAGCTAACCAATTTGCTATGGCTTCGTCGTCTTCGTCATAAATAAGATAATCGTCTTCCGTTTGATTCATAGTGATTCTGAATTTCGAATCGATATATAAATTGTAATCGTAATTGTATCTATCTAAATGATCTGGACTAATATTCGTAATTATGGCAATATCTGGCTTGTAATTTATAATCCCGTCTAATTGAAAACTACTTAATTCCAACACATAACTATCATGCTTATTTTCGGCTACTTGCCAGGCAAAACTTTTACCTATATTTCCTGCTAAACCTACATTTAATCCACCTTGTTTTAGTAAATGATATGTTAACAAAGTGGTAGTTGTTTTACCATTACTCCCTGTAATCCCTATGGTTGTTGCAGTAGTAAAAGGTGCTGCAAATTCAATTTCTGAAATCACTGGAATATTCTTTTCCAATAATTTTTTTACGATGGGTGATTTTTCAGGAATACCTGGGCTTTTCATTACTACATCCGCATTCAGAATTAATTCTTCTGTATGCTTTTCATCTTCCCAAGCAATTTTATTTATCGTAAGAACTTCTTTATAATTTTCTTTAATTTTTCCGAAATCAGATACAAAAACATCGTAGCCTTTTTTCTTTCCAAGAATAGCGGTTCCTACACCACTTTCTCCACCACCTAATATTACTAATCTCATTTGTTATTTACGATTTACGATTAATGATTTACGATTAATGATTTACGATTACTGATTTTCATTAACGAAGTTTTAATGATACTAGTGAGAAAATTGCTAATATGATCGCTACAATCCAGAATCGCGTTACGATTTTACTTTCGTGATACCCTTTTTTCTGATAATGATGATGTAAGGGCGACATTAAGAAAATGCGACGTCCTTCGCCGAATTTCTTTTTTGTATATTTGAAATACGCTACTTGTAAAACCACTGAGAAGTTTTCTGCTAAGAAAATTCCACATAAAACCGGAATCATTAATTCTTTACGAACCGCAATGGCGATTACTGCAATAATTCCACCGATAGTTAAACTTCCTGTATCACCCATAAAAACTGTTGCAGGATACGTATTGTACCATAAGAAACCGATTAATGCTCCTACAAAAGCTGCGATATAAATAGTCATTTCTCCCGAATTTGGGATGTACATTATGTTCAAATAATTAGAGAAAATGATATTTCCCGAAACGAAAGTAAAAATCCCTAAAACTAACACTGAAATAGCTGAAGTTCCTGCGGCTAAACCATCAATTCCATCCGTTAAATTAGCTCCATTTGAAACAGCAGTAATAATAAAAATTACGATTGGAATAAAAATCAACCAAGCCCATTTTTGATAATCATCACCCATAAAAGATAAAACTTCAGCATAATCAAACGTATTATCTTTTAAAAACGGAATTGTTGTTTCCATTGATTTCACTTCTGGAGAAGTCGATTTTATTACGGTTTCAATTCCTTGTTTTTTAAGAACCACATCTTCTTTAATCGTTACACTTGGACTGAAATATAAAGTCGCACCGACGATAATACCTAAACCAATTTGTCCGATAACTTTGAAACGTCCTTTTAAACCATCTTTATCTTTTTTGAAAATTTTGATATAATCGTCTAAGAAACCAATACTTCCCATCCAAACTGTTGTTACCAAAAGTAAAATGATATAAATATTATCCAACTTCGCTAATAATAAAACGGGAACTAGCGTTGCCAAAATAATAATTAATCCACCCATAGTTGGCGTACCTGCTTTTTGCACCTGACCATCTAAACCAAGTTCACGAACGGTTTCACCAACTTGTTTATTTCTTAAATATGAAATAATTCTTTTTCCGTAAATGGTAGAAATTAACAATGATAAAATCACTGCCATTCCTGAGCGGAACGTGATATATTGAAACAAACCTGCTCCTGGCAAATTGTACGCTTCGTCTAGGTATTTAAAGATGTAGTATAACATAATTTTTGGTTTTAAAAGGTTAAAAGTTTATGAGTTTAAAAGGTTTTGGCTGGTTAACCCGCATCAATTAGACTCCTTACTAATCACTCTTTACTATTTACTATTTATCTAATTGTTTTAATAATTCTTGTACGATTTGCATGTCATCAAAATCGTGACGCACACCGTTTATTTCTTGATAGGCTTCATGACCTTTTCCAGCAATTAGAATAATATCACCAGGATTTGCCATTTGACAAGCCGTTTTTATCGCTTGTTTTCTATCTAGAATTGATATTGTTTTTTTGAAATTCTGACCTTCCACTCCAGCTTCCATTTCTTCGATAATCATTTGCGGATTTTCGGTTCTTGGATTGTCTGCTGTAAAAATAGCTTTGTCGCTTAATGTTGCGGCGATGTTGGCCATAATTGGTCGTTTTGTTTTATCTCTATCGCCACCGCAACCTACAATTGTAATTAATTGTTCGTTTTTGGTACGAATGTCTTCTATTGTTTTTAGTACATTTTCTAAAGCATCTGGTGTATGTGCATAATCAACAATGGCTGTAATTTTAGATTCAGAAATAATAAATTGAAAACGTCCTGAAACACTTTCTAATTCTGATAATAAGCGTAAGGCTTCATTGCTTTCGATTCCTAATTCTAGAGCTACACCATAAATAGCTAATAAATTATAGGCGTTGAAAGAACCAATTAGTTTTGTCCAAACCTCATCATTATTAATTTTTAAAACTAAACCTGATAATTGATTTTCTAAAACTTGTGCTTTAAAATCGGCATACGTTTTTAAGGCATATGTTCTTTTTCTGGCAACTGTATTTTGAAGCATGACTACTCCATTTTTATCATCAACATTTGTAATGGCGAAAGCTGATTTTGGTAAAGTATCGAAAAACGATTTTTTTACATCTCTATATTCTGCAAATGTATCGTGGTAATCTAAATGATCGTGTGATAAATTCGTAAACACACCACCTTCAAAATGTAAAGACTCTGTTCTTTTTTGATGAATTCCGTGTGAAGAAACTTCCATGAAACAGAATTCGCACCCAACCTCAACCATCTCATCTAAATATTGATTGATCGTTAATGAATCTGGGGTCGTGTGTGTGGCTTTATATTCTACTTCATCCACCATAATTTTTACGGTCGACAATAAGCCTACTTTATAACCTGCTTTTTTAAACATTTGATACAGCAACGAAGCAATAGTTGTTTTTCCGTTTGTTCCTGTAATTCCGATTAATTTTAATTTTTGCGATGGATTATTGTAAAAATTCGAAGCTAAAAAAGATAAAGCTTGATTCGAATTTTGCACTTGTACGTAAGTGATATTTTCCAATAAAGTGGCAGGTAAATCTTCACAAACCACAACAGAAGCTCCTAATGAAATCGCTTTATCAATAAATTGATGACCATCAGAAAGTGATCCTTTTATAGCTACAAAAACATCGTTTTTAGAAACTTTTCTAGAATCGAACTCAATTTTTTCAATAGGCAAATCCGTTGAACCGTGAACCGCTTCAATCGTAACTTTATATAATATGTCTTTTAATTTGTTCACGATAATTCTATAGTTATAGTTTGATTTTTCTTAAAAACTTCACCTGGATTGATGGATTGTTTTTTCACTTTTCCCACACCAATAAACCTCACTTTCAATCCTAAATTTTCTAATAAGGAAACGGCATCCATTCCAGCCATTCCTTTTACATTTGGAACTTTATTTGTATTCCCTTGTGATTTTTTTTCATATTCTGCATACAAAACATCTTGCTTTGCATTTTTCAATTTGATGGTTTTAAACTTGTTCGTATTTGGCACATCTGTAAATATTTTTTGTGCGATACGTTTGAAAACTGGTCCAGCCACATCAGCTCCATAATAATTATTTAATGACGTATTTGGTTTATGAACCACAATAATGCATGAATATTTAGGATTATCAGCAGGAAAGTATCCTACAAAAGAAGACGCGTAATACATGTGCTCTTTTCCTTTACTATAATTCACTTGAGCCGTTCCTGTTTTGCCTGCCATTGAAAAATCTTTAGAATACAATTTACTACCTGTTCCTTTTTTTACCACATTTGCTAAAACAGCTTTTACTTTAGCTAAAGCTTCGTCTGAACACATTTTTTCGTTAATAACTTCTGTTTCGATTTTTTTAATGGTTTTGTTCCACTCTTTTATTTCTTTAACAAAAATGGGTTTAATCATTTTTCCGTTATTGGCAATTCCATTGTAAATAGTTAAAGTTTGTAAAGGCGTCATGGAAACTCCGTATCCATAAGCCATCCAAGGTAAAGAAAGCGCATTCCATTTATCAGTTCCTGGTTGTGGAATGTATGATTTTCCTTCTCCTAATAATTGAATTCCGATTTTTCCATTTAATCCGTAACTGTTTAACCTATCAGTAAATTGTTTTGGATTATTTTTATAATTTTCTTGAACTGCTTGTACTAAAACCGTATTGGAAGAAACTTCAAAACCTCTTGCTAAAGAAATACTTCCGTAACCACCATCGTGTGAATCTTTTACTTTTCTGTTTCTAATTGTGATAATTCCACCATTTGTATTATACACTTTTGATGTATCTATTTTTTTATCATCTAAAAGCGCGATTAAATCTAATAATTTAAAGGTTGAACCTGGTTCGTGAGATTCGGCAACTGCATAATTCTGCGTTTCAAAATACGAACCATCTTCTGCTCTTCCTAAATTGGAAATCGCTTTTACTTCACCTGTTTTGGTTTCCATAACCACCACACAACCATGATCGGCTTCGTATAATTCTAATTGTTTTAGTAACGCGTGATGTGCAATATCTTGAATAAAAACATCGATAGTTGAAATAATATCATAGCCATCAATTGGATCTAATTCGTTTACATCTGAAATCGGTTTCCATTGGTTTTTTGCAATTTTCTGCATCAAACGGTGACCATTTGTTCCGTTTAAATATTTACGAAACGCATATTCTAAACCTTTTCCTTGATTGCCATCGCGTTCATAACCAATTGTTCTGTTGGCAATTAATCCGACAGGATGTTTTCGAACGGTTTGTTGTTCTACGATAATTCCGCCTTTATTGGCACCTAACTTGAATAATGGAAATTTTTTAATTCGCATATATTCTGTGAAACTCAATTTTCTAGCGACTAAAAAATATCTGTTTTTGGTATTTTTTGCTTTTCTTAACTCTCTTTGAAACTCTCCTGAAGATTTTCCTAAAAGACGTGCTAACGAATCGGAAAGTGCTACGTAATTTTTTTCGAAATTTTCATCCGAAGGTGTAACTGCATCGAAACGAATGGTATATTCTGGAATAGATGTAGCTAACAAACTTCCGTCAGAAGAATAAATATTCCCTTTATTAGCAGGAATATCGAAATTTTTAACGGTACGTTGTTTGGCTAAATTCCTATAATACTCACCTCCAACCCATTGGATATTAAATAATTTTACAGCAATGGCAATAGAAAACGCAAAAACACAGACTACTACAAAAGTGAGTCTGTATGAAATGAGGTTATCTTTTTTTACTGCCATATTTTTAATTTATCAAAAAAGCTTTTGTCTTCAGGTTTATGTATTACGATTTTTTTTGGTGGAACGGATGATGGCAAAATTTGTCTTTCTTCCATTTTTTTGGAAATTGTAGATTCCATTTTGAGTTTCATTAACTCGGAACGTGTATCTACAAATCGGGAACGCAACTCTTTTACCTCATTAGTTAACCTTGTAATTTTATAATTTTTTTCGTCGTAATTGTGGTTAAAATAAATCATTAACATAGCCAATGAAAACAAGAAAATGATGAATTTCCAAGTTTTAAGCGCGTCATCATCAATTAAGAATTTCGCTTTTAAAAGACTATATATACTGTTTTCTTTTGCCATTATTTTTTTTCTGCTACACGTAATTTAGCGCTTCTTGCTCTATTGTTGCTTTCAATTTCTGCAGCTGAAGGCACAATTAGTTTTTCGATAATTTTAAAAGGCACTTCAAAATTTCCGAAGAAATCGCGTTCGGGTTCTCCTTCAAACATTCCGTTTCTAATGAATCTTTTTACTAACCTGTCTTCTAAAGAATGATAAGAAATTACACTCAATCTTCCACCAGAAACTAATAATTCTTCTGTTTGCGTTAGAAATTCTTTCAACACTTCAATTTCTTGATTTACTTCGATACGAATCGCTTGATAAATTTGTGCTAAAATTTTATTGGCTTTATGTCCAGGTAAAAATCTTGCTAAAACCTCTTTTAATTCTTCTGAACTTTTGATTTTTTTATCGGCTCTAGCTGCAACAATTACATTTGCCATTGCACCACCATTTTTCAATTCACCATAATCTAGAAAAACGCGTTTTAGTTCTTTTTCTTCGTAATCATTGATAACTTCATACGCAGAAAGTGTATCATTTTGATTCATTCTCATATCTAAAGCGCCATCAAAACGCGTAGAAAAACCTCTATCGGCTACATCAAATTGATGAGATGATACTCCGAAATCTCCTAAAATTCCATCGACTTGTTTCACACCATAAAAGCGTAAAAATCTTTTTATGAATCGGAAATTTTCATTGATTAATACAAATCTTTCATCGTCGATTGTATTCGCTAATGCATCTTTATCTTGATCAAAACCAAACAATTTTCCGTTTGGCCCTAAATGTTTCATGATTTCTCTAGAATGACCACCGCCACCGAAAGTTACATCTACATATATTCCGTCAGGTTTAATATTTAAACCTTCCACCGTTTCTTTTAAAAGTACAGGATTATGATATTCCATCTTCGTCTTCATTTTGATTACCCATTACTTCTTCCGCCAAATCTGCGAAATCTACCATTGCATTATCTAAAGCTGATTCGTATAAATTTTTATCCCAAATTTCAATAATTGAAACCGCAGAGGACAACACAATATCTTTATCAATTTTAGAAAACAACACTAAATCTTTAGGAATTAACAATCTTCCTGTTGTATCAATTTCAACCATTTTCACTCCGGCTGTAAAAGCTCTAATGAAATCGTTATTCTTTTTTACAAATCGGTTTAGCTTGTTAATTTTTTGCATGACTTTATTCCATTCAGGCATTGGATATAATTCCAAGCAAGGTTGAAATACAGAACGCTTCAACACAAAACCCTCCTCAAGATTGCCCAATTGCTTCTTGAGAGGCGCAGGCACCATCAGCCTTCCTTTTGCATCGACTTTACACTCGTATGTTCCTAAAAATGTATTCAACTTTTTTGAATGAATTAATAATGAGACAAATTTAAAAAATATTTTACCACTTTTTACCACAAACTACCACTTTGTTAATAAGTTTTTACTCTAGAAAGGCTCAAATCCCACTTAACATCAGAAAACACACTTATTAACGAAGATTTGAAGTTTTTAACTAAATTTTGACAGGCTAGAAAATCCTTGTTAATTACTGATATTTACTAGCAAACAAATTGAACATAAGGCATTTAACCATTAAACAATTTAATAATGCTGGTTATTGAACAAATGTGAAAAAATTGTGTATTTTTGTAAATATTGAATATTTGATCACGATATAGCATTTATGATAAAGAAAGAGAAAAAACACACCTATTTTGAAGCAGGAGAAGGTACTCCAATAGTAGTTTTACATGGTTTAATGGGTGGATTAAGTAATTTTGATGGTGTGGCTAATTTTTTTCCTAACAAAGGATACAAAGTTATTATACCAGAATTACCTATTTACACGCAAAGTTTATTGAAAACGAATGTGAAAGCTTTTGCAAGATATGTAAAAGATTTCATCACTTTTAAAGGGTACGAACGCGTTATTTTAGTTGGAAACTCTTTAGGCGGACATATTGGTTTGTATTTTACGAAACAATATCCAGAATTGGTTAGAGGTTTAGTAATTACAGGAAGTTCAGGTTTATATGAAAGTGCGATGGGTGAAAGCTATCCAAAACGTGGTGATTACGAATACATTCGAAAAAAAGCTGAAGATGTATTTTACGATCCGAAAATTGCAACAAAAGAAATCATTGACGAAGTATTTGCTACAGTAAACGACAGAATTAAACTGTTGAAAACGTTAACGATTGCTAAAAGTGCTATCCGTCATAATATGGCAAAAGATTTACCAAAAATGCATGCACCAACTTGTATTATTTGGGGAAAACAAGATAAAGTAACACCGCCAGAAGTGGCAGATGAATTTAAAAAATTGCTTCCGAATTCTAGTTTATACTGGATTGACGAATGTGGACATGCAGCCATGATGGAAAAACCAGACGAATTTAACGAATTGTTATATCGATGGTTAACCGAAAAGAAATTATAGCCTCACCCCAACCCTCTCCAAAAGAGAGGGAGCAAGAGGAAAAAAATATAATAATATAAAGTCATTCTTTTGGAGTGGCTTTAAATTTTTTAATACCTATGAAAATTAATACTGCAGAATTTGTAATTAGTAATTCCGAAGTGGAAAAATGTCCGAAAGACAGAATTCCGGAATATGCTTTTATTGGAAGATCTAATGTTGGAAAATCATCGTTAATTAACATGATTACCAACCATAAAAACCTAGCAAAAACTTCTGGAAGACCAGGAAAAACTCAGTTAATTAATCATTTTTTAATTAACAAAAACTGGCATTTAGTCGATTTACCTGGTTATGGTTATGCAAAAGTTTCGAAAACGACAAAAGCGAAATTCCAGCAATTTATTACGGACTATTTTGAAACTAGAGAACAATTAATTTGTGCGTTTGTTTTAGTGGATATTAGACACGAACCACAAAAAATTGATACCGAATTTATTGAATATTTAGGCGAAAGCGAAATCCCTTTTTGTATTGTTTTTACGAAAGCAGACAAATTAGGAAAAACACATATTCACAAACATGTGGAAGCGTATAAGAAAAATTTACTAGCAAATGATTGGGCGGAAATGCCTCAGTATTTCGTAACTTCTGCTGAAAGCACTTTGGGTAAAGAAGAAATTTTGACTTATATTGATGAAGTGAATCAGAGTTTGTTTACGGGTTCTGATTTTTAATAATAGGCACGCAGATTTGACTGATTTAGACAGATTTAATTCTGGATATTTATTATAAAAAAACTCCCAAATTGGGAGTTTTTTTATATTCTTATTATTTTAAATTTATTTCCTCAACAAAAACGAATGTTGCACTATATTGCTGAGTTATACAATAAGTATAAATTTAAATATGTTTTCGTTCTATCTTTTTAAAGCAAAATGACTACTAAATTCTTTTGTTACGTTATCTTTAGTATAAATTAATTTAAACCAATAATCTGTAGCTGGTAATTGATTCCCGTTAAAAGTTCCATCCCAACCCAAACCATTAGGGGCAATTTCCTTTACTAACTTTCCGTACCTGTCGAAAATATAAATCGTAACATGATCAAGTGCTGAAGTTCCTTTAATATTCCAAGTATCATGATATCCATCTCCATTAGGAGTGAAATATTTTGGGAAATCAGCCACAACAATTGAAGTGCTTTTTTCTTCACCACACCCAAATTTATTTAAAACTGTTATCGTATATTCTCCCTCAGGAATACTAGTAAACACATTACTTTCTTGCCAATAAATTCCATCTATAGAATATAAGTAATCGGAAGAAACTGGAGTTGCTGTTACTGTAATAACATTATCCACTTCAAATGCAATTAATTCAGAAGGATTAGAAGTTAATCTATTTGGAATTAATGAGTTTTGTGTAGTAAAATTAAAAATAGAAGAACATAAAGCAGCATTTGAAATATTGGTAATTTTAACAGAATACACGCCTACAATATCAGTAAAATAAGAACTACTATTTGCTCCAACAATTTCATTACCCGCTATTCCATCAAAACCATTATACCAAACAAAGCTATATGTTGCATCATCTAATAAAGTTTTAACCTCAACTGGGTAAGTTGTATTTGTTTCTTGATCAATACAAATTGTATAAGGTCTATTCAATAAGTTGTTAACTGGAAATGGTCTTACATATAAATCTAATTCAAAAATTGTAAAACATGCAATGTTGGATTCACTATCAATATCCGTTAGACTATTAAGTCTAACAAATATTTTTTGATAATTTATTTGAGTGTTCGTGAAATTATTAGGACTTAAAATTACATTTCCATTATTTAATAAGGCGTCATTCTGATCTTTATAATATTTAAAAACTACCGATGTACTTGATGTAGTTCCTAACATTTGCAATTCTTTATTCTTTAAATCAAATATTTCAAAACCTGTATCGTTACATTTTTCAATTGGCGTTGGGTTTGTAGTTGCTCCTGGCAAAGAAAAAACAACTAAATTTAATGTAGTTATAGCGGAACAAGAATTTTGAGAAGCATCAACTACTTTAACATATATTGTTGTGGACGCAGAAGAATAACTAGTCGAATTTGTTATGAAATTCCCAGCAATTAAATCGGCATTTGAAGCATAAAAACTAACTTGATAATTTGAATTACTATTTGTTATTTGATTAATTCTACTATCTAAATCAAATATAGCCGTTACACTTCCACAATGTTTAATAGAGCTAGGTTGCACAATTGTAGGATTTGGAAAAACTTTAACATTAAAGCTAACAATAGAAAAACATTGGTTAACTGTATCAAAAAGTCTTACAAAATAAGTTTTTGTCCCCAAAATAAGTGGCAAAGGAATGTTTTTATTTATTGCAGCTACATTGTCTCGAGCATTTTCAAAACTAGCAAAATAGGTAGCGATTACAGTTGTATTTTGGCCCAGCAAGGCTTCACTATCATTTGAATTTAAAAAATAAACATCTAACAAACATATGTTTTTATTTGAAACAGCACTTTGAATTGGAGGTGTTTTTACAAAAACATTAAATGTTCCAATTCCTTCACATCTATTAGTTGTTGTTGAAATTACTCTTGTATAAATAGTCGAGGTTCCAATTGGTAATTGCGAAGTATTTAATAATCCGTTTAAGCCAGTAGAAGCATCAGACGTATTTAAATGAAATGAAATGGCAACATTTGAACTTGGGAAATACGTGTTTTTAATCAAAACTCTTTGTGCATTGAAATCAACATACCCATAAGCCGCATTTAATTCAGGGCAAACCGCCAATATATCAGGATAGTTTGTAATACTTGTTGGATTAATTATCAAATTAATTACACCAGTACCTAAAGAAGGGCAATTTGGTGTTACATTTTCATTGACTGCTTTTACGTAGATTGTTTGCGTAAAAGGCGAACTTGTATTGATATAATTATTTGGATTTGGTAGTAATGAAGTAAGTGCAGCATCTGAATAATAATAAAGAGTTAAACCCGTTGTAGAGAATGTCAAACTATTATAAACTTGGTTTAAATTTGTTTCTGCCACTCCATCTAATGTTGGGCTAACATAATCACATTGTTCTAAAGTAATTGGCAAAACATTTATTATTGGTAATGCATTTAATTTAATTGTAACCGTATTTGATTGTTGCGAACACAAGCCTTGTTCTGTGGTTACTAAATAATATGTTGCAGATGTATTTAATGCTTGATTAGAAGAATTAACAGTATAATTTTGAGTTGAAATTCCAGTTGAAACTCCGTCTTTAAACCATTCATATGTTACTACACTATTTAAAGCTGAATTTGCATTTGTTGAAACAATAGTATAATTAGTACCTTCACAGATTGTCTGATCTGCACTAATTGTAACATTTGGATTAGCAACAATATTAATACTATTAGAATCTACAGAAGAGCATGGAGCATTTACGACTTTAACAAAATAATTCCCTGGTAATGTAGGTGTAAAATTTTGTAACGTTGCACCTGGGATTAACGTATTATTTCTATACCATTTATATGATAACACATCAATAGTAGTATTCAATAATAAAGCATTATTTATAGTTGCACTTAATACAGGATTTGAATTTAAACAAACAGTATTAGAATTTGAAAGGGTAACACTAGGAGCTGTATGAAACTTAAAATCAACTCGTGATTCACTTGATGTAGGAACTGGATTGTTTTGATTTGGATTTATTACAATATCATACGCAGTTATAACAACTTTATAAACTCCTGTATCTGTTGTTATAATGGAATTAGTAGGTAATGTAGAATTTAAAACAGGTGTTCCTATTTGTATATTATCTTTATACCAAGTATAATTAAACCTTAGATTAGCAGGAATTCCTGAAAAAGCCGTAACATCAACTGTTGCAACTATTTCTTTAGTTTCAGGTTTACAATAATTAAAAATGGTAACATCGGAAGCATCAGTGTTTTTTATTTTTACAGAAGAAAGAAAATCACAATTTGTAGAACCGCTTCCGCTTATTTGAGAAACGGTAATTGGACCAAATTGTCCTTGAAGCGCAGCAAAATTATCAATAACTAAAACATAAATATCACCAGTATTACTATTCGGTACTGAAACATTTTCTATGGCAGCTGTAGAATAACTACAATCTACTAAAGTGGTATTGTTAATATTTGAACATAAGTTATTTGTAGTTGAAAAAGGTCCATATAATGCAAAATCAACATCCAATCCCGTTCCAGATGCATTGGTCTGACTAATTTGTAATCCAATTTGTCCAGGATTTAAAATTGTAAAAATAAACCAAGATGGCCCAACTAATGGCTGACCTCCAAAACATTGTGGCGAAAAACCTTCTGTTGAAGCTGTCGTTGAACTAGTAAAATTAATATTACTGGCACAAGTTTGGTAATTATTAGGATTTGCTTCTAATGCACTACAAGAAGGTGCGCCCGCTTGAGAAAACACGTTTAAAGTAAAGAGAATTAGAAGTATTGATAATTGATTAAAAAATTTCATAAAATTATATTTGGGACTACAAAAGTATAAATTTATGTCAATTCATCAACACAAAGCAGTATTATTATAATATTATTCAAAAAAAATAATTAAATACTGCTTAAATTCTAAAGCACAAATCTTTTTCGTATTTTTTTAAGTTAACAACAACGAATGCTGCGTCATCACTTCTGGCTGGGCAATTCCCATTAAATCTAAAATTGTGGGTGCTACATCACCTAAAACACCTGAAATTATTCCAATTTTTTCCTTATCCACTAAAATTACTGGAACTGGATTTGTGGTATGAGCTGTATTTGGCGAACCGTCAGGATTAATCATGGTTTCACAATTTCCGTGATCGGCAATTACAATTGTTGTGTAATTATTATTTAAAGCGGTTTCAATAATCTCTTTCACACAAACATCAACTGCTTCGCAAGCTTTTATGGCTGCTGGCATACTTCCTGTATGTCCTACCATATCACCATTAGCAAAATTCAAACAAACAAAATCAACGTCGCCTTTTTGCAATTCTGGAACTAAGGCATCCTTTAATTCGAAGGCACTCATTTCTGGTTGTAAATCGTATGTGGCTACTTTTGGAGAATTTTTTAAGATGCGTGTTTCTCCTTCAAAGGGTTCTTCTCTACCACCAGAAAAGAAAAATGTCACGTGAGGATATTTCTCTGTCTCCGCAATTCGAATTTGTTTTTTACCCGCTTTAGAAAGTACTTCACCTAAAGTTTCTGTAATATTATCTTTATCATAAATCACATGCACATTGTTATAGGTATCATCATAATTGGTTAATGTAACAAAATATAAGGGCAATTTGTGCATGTTTTGTTCATGGCAGTCCATTTGTGAAAGTACTTCTGTTAGTTCTCTTCCTCTATCCGTGCGAAAATTGAAGAAAATTACTACATCATCTGGTTGAATCGTTTGTCCATCAACAGCTACTAAAGGTTGAATGAATTCATCGGTTACATTTTCATCATAACTTTTTTGAATACTTTCCGCTAAATTCGAAGATGTTTCACCTTTTCCATTTACCAATAAATCATAGGCTAATTTTACGCGTTCCCAGCGTTTATCTCGATCCATAGCGTAATACCTTCCTATTACAGAAGCTAATTTGGCTGGAGTATTTGAAAGAAAATTTTGTAAATCTTGAATGTGTTTTTTCCCAGATTTTGGGTCCACATCACGTCCATCGGTAAACGCATGAACGTACATGTTTTGCACGCCATTTTCTTGAGCCGCTTCAATTAATCCACGCAAATGAGACGTATGAGAATGTACTCCACCATCTGAAACCAAACCTAAAAAGTGAACATTTTTATGGTTTGTTTTTGCATAATTGAACGCATCTAATAAGGGTCTTTCGTTTTTTAAGGTATGATTTTTAACGGCTAAATTGATTTTAGCTAAATCTTGATAAACGATTCTTCCCGCACCTAAATTCATGTGTCCGACTTCCGAATTTCCCATTTGTCCTTCAGGTAAACCTACGTGAAGTCCGTCTGTTCTTAATTCGGCATTAGGATAATTTTGATATAAAGAATCTATAAAAGGTGTATTGGCGTTATCTATTGCTGATACTTTCGGATCTGGAGAATGTCCCCAACCGTCCAAAATCATTAAAATTACTTTCTTGTTCATTATTGTGTTATTTTAAGTTACGAAGTTACTAAATTTTTATTCGTAGCCTTAAAAAAAGTAGTAACGAAAAGGTTTTCTTTACTTATTTACATCTAATAGGATTACACTTTAAATTTAAAAAGATTTATAACTGATTGTAATCGATAAAATAGCGCACACTAATAGAAAAAACATGATTTAATTGTTCGTGATTGAAAACTTGTTTCGAATTATAACTAAAATCTTTATCGATAGTATTTTCAAAAATTCCTGAAGAATTTCTATACAAAACAGACATTTGACTTCCTGGAGCAAACCACCAACTGTATGATAAATCGAAATTCCATAAATTAAAATTTTGATTGGCATTACCGGTGTAAGCGTAGTCTTCTACGTAACCATTATCTAATAGTTTATGATACGAATTGTTTTCAGAAAACGACCAATAATTTCTTAATTTTAATCCAAAATTCATTTGAGAACTGATGGAATATTTCCCTTCTAAACTGGTTTCTAAGGTTTGATTGTCTCTTTTTGCAAAAACAATATCATTTCCAACTTGATCAACTCTTCCTAAATCTTGGTATTCGTTGTAAAAATTATTTCTATAAATTAAAGTAAACTTATCATTAAAACGATATCTCGGACTTATATTTAGTCCCCAATACCACCAACCTTTTGTTTCTGTAAATCCAATATTTGGTTCTAAGTCAAAAGCAAATTTATTATTATAATTGGTTGAAACCCACATCCAAGTTCCGTAATTTTTTGGAAAAACAACATATCTACCTTCCACTTGTGGATTGTAAAAATTGAATCTTTCAAACGGATTTATATTAAAACCCATTCCAGCAGCATGATTTTTTTTGGTTGTTAAATTCATGTTGATGTTAAAATTTTGTTCTTGCAAATAATTGGTACGATTATCAAACTGCGTAAAGGCATTAAAATTGATACGAAATGAATTTAATTTCGCTGTTGATTTTAAAGTTCTATAACTTGCATTAGCGTAAAGCGAATAATAATCGGTTTGAAAATTAATTCCTAGATCGTTATTATCATAATCATCTGAAACGTATTCTCCACCAACTGAATATCTAATTTTACCAGAAGTTTCGGCGAAATTCAAACTGGTTGAAATCCCTTTTTTATCTTCTACATCCTTAAAACTGTTTACATAACTATATCTAAAAACACCATTTGTATTGTAGGTGTTTTTCTTAGTATTTAAATCAAAAGCGGCGGCAGTTACATTGGCATCTCTGAATTCCCCATTTCTTGTAACATTTGTATTAATTAACGAAACCGAAGAGTTTCCATTAAAACGTTGATCTAAAACCAATACATTATAATTAGCTAGTGGCTCAACATTTTCAATTCGTTCGGCGCCTGTTGTTTTATCTCGAATTAAAACATCCGTTTTTTTAGTAACGGTGTTTAAAAAACCTACACCCAATCCATCTTTAGTACGTCCAGAAATTTTAACTGCATTTACTAAATCAACAGTACTTGGATATTCAATCACTTCTTCCGTTGCGGTTGTTTTTGGATAAGTACTTGGCCTTTGTCCAATTCTTCTAGAATAAAAAAGACCACCTTTATTAAACAAGTCGGTTCCTTCTGTGAAGAAAGGTCGGTTTTCGTTAAAAACTTGCTCAAAAGGCCCAAGATTTAAAACTTTATTATCGAATTTAGTTTGTCCAAAATCAGGAATTAACACCATATCTAAAGTGAAAGCATCGGTTAATCCGTATTTTAAATCTAATCCACCTTTAATAGTTCCGAAAGCTTTTTCTTTAGCCGGACTGTTTAAATAAAAAGAAGAGTATGGAATTAAAAACAAACGCGTTGGTGTGTCAATTTTTTCAATTCCCTCTAAAATCCCCGCTTGTTGCGTAAATGCGCCTTTTCTGTTATCTACTGGATTCCAGGTGAATTTTTGGCGTAAACGACGTACTTCTCTGAAAAAATTAATTCCCCAAGTTTGTTTATCTTCCTTTGAAAAACGCAAAGCGGCATACGGAATTTTGATTTCTACTTGCCAACCTTCGTTGGTGATTTTTGTATGACTATGCCAAATAGCATCCCAAGAAAAATCTTCTCCTTCAGAAGTTCTTATGCAATCGGCTTGACCGCTAGAAGCATTGACAAAAAAACTATATTCTTGTTGTCCATCATTGAAACCATTTATGAATACACCGAAAAAATCTGCGGCTCCAAAATCGTCTCGTTCTGTAATTTCTCTTAAAATTTTATTGGGTTCATTATCATATAAAGTTGCACCTATATATACCGCATCATTATCATATAAAACTTTTACTTCTGTACGAAGTTCATTTGTTTCTGGTTTGCCGTTATCTGGCTCTAACATTACAAAATTTTTAGCAATTGGCAGGTTTTGCCATTCAGGCTCATTCAAATCACCATCCAGTTTAATAGCAACTTTTGTTTTAGATGCATTTATTTTCTTTTTAACAACTTCAATATCTGCAATATTTTCAATTACACTATCTTGTGCAAGGGAAAATTGAGATACAAATAGGAAACCTGCAACAAATTTTACTAAATTCATGGATGAAACTTTAAATAATAACTTGGTTAGTGTTACAATTGCTCTTTTTGTTTCTAAAAGAAATGTTAAATTTTGTATTAAAAAAAAAGTTCTATTGATAGGCACCATTATTGCATAAGTAAATATTGTTCTTTTTTTATTGAATTTTTAATCGTGAAAATCCGACGAAATGCAAAATAATCGATGAAATGCAAAAAATAATCGTTAAAAAACACTGAAATATTTTTTTTATTCAAAATAACTTCTATATTTGCCATTACAACAACTAACAACAAGACTAACAATGAGTTACAGATTTTTACCTTTAGTTTTTTTAGGATTTATTATAAATTTTTCTGGCAACAAAACTACAACTAAGAATATTCATAAATCATATTCAGCGAAAGCTGAAGTGTCAAAGCCAAAAACATTAGCCGAAAACAAGACGTTAAGTTTTGAAGAAAATACTACATTATTATATAACGAAATTGAAGCTGGAAAGTATTCATTACCAAATTTAGAAACTTTTATTAAAGCTTTTGAAGGATATACAACTTTAGAAAATCAAGGAAAAGTACAAAACAACATTTTAACGATTGTTGATTTTAGTTTTTCTTCTACAAAAGAAAGAATGTGGGTACTTGATATGGAAAACAAAAAAGTGATTTTACAAACTTTGGTTTCTCACGGCATGAATTCTGGTACAGAATATGCAAAATCTTTTTCAAACCAAAATGAATCATTCAAAAGTAGTTTAGGTTTTTTCATAACTGGAGAAACGTATAACGGAAAACACGGAATTTCTTTAAAATTAGACGGTCAAGAATATGGCTTAAACGACAATGCTAGAGAAAGAGCAGTAGTTATTCATGGCGCAGATTACGTTTCTAAAAAACTTGCAAACAGACAAGGATATATTGGAAGAAGCCAAGGATGTCCAGCCGTGTCACCAGAAGTAGCTCCCAAATTAATTCGACTTATTAAAAACAAATCCGTTTTATTTATTTATCATCCTACCAGAATGTATGTAAATAAATCGAGATTAGTTTCTTAAACCCCCAAGCTTATCATATAGCGTTTTATCTAGATTATAGATATCTTCTCTAAATTGCAACCCGTTTTTATCTGACCAACTTGTCCAGTACAGTTGATGGATATAAATGGGTTGTTTAACTTTTATATAATAGGTTTCCTTAGCTGCAATTATTTTATCAACAGCATCTTGTTCTTCAGCAAGCATTTTTTGTTTCGCTTCAAGTTCTTCTGCCGTTAGTTTTGTTGGCTTATAGTTTTTGTTCAATTTCAATTTCGCTTCTTTTTCAGCCCTTTCTTTTCGGATGACTTCTAAACTTTTCCATCGGCCATTATCTTGACCTTCTAAAACTTTTTTAGCTAAAGAAACTGGATTTTCAACCCGAACACAACCCGAACTTAAAGCTCTATATTTATTTTCAAAATAATCCCTATGATTGGTATCATGCAAATAAACCGAATGGTGATTTGGGAAATTGAATTTCACCACACCTAAAGAATTATTATAACCTGGAGTTTGAACATACCTATAACTTTCTGCTTTTTCTGGATTCCATTCGTAGGGAGAAACCACTGTATTTTCCCCTTTATATATTGTGATTCTATTTCTACTAAAGTAATTTCTGTTTGCCGTAGCTTCTACTGTTAGATCTTCTTTTATTATGGTTGGTGGCACAGTCCATGTTGGATTGAACACAAAATTAGATAATTTGGAAGATAAAATGGGCGTCATTCGTTGTGGTCTTCCGCAAACAATTTTATGCGTAGCAAGAGTGTCGTTATTTTTTACATATTCCAACTCGTAATCAGGCAAATTAATCAAAATATACTGCTCACCTAAATTTCTAGAAAACCAGCGCCAGCGTTCCAAGTTAGCTAAAATTTGAGATTTTCGAGTTTCTTTAGTGTAGTTTAATGCCTTTAAAGTTCCAATTCCAATTACACCGTCTGCATACAATCCATGTCTGGCTTGAAATCTCTTAACAGCTGTTAACATTTTTGTGTCGAATTTTTTCGAATAAAGGGTATCTTGTTGTTTTAAATCATTCCAATAAGACAATCGTCGTTTAATTTCTTTAACGACATCGGAATCATCATTAAATTTAATTTTGAGATTTTTATTTATGGAATCGAACTTACGATTTGGAAGCTTATCAATTTCTTTTAAAGCCTCTTTTAAAGAAACATAAACAGGATGATTGGGTAATAAATTTTTAATTGAAGCAGCCACTTTTTTAGTTTCTATAGCGTCTTTTAACAACTTAGCGACTGAAAGTTGTTTTTCGAATAAATCCCAATTATCATATACGTCATCGGGATTTAATTTCCCTCTATAGTAATGATTGCAAAGCTTTTCATAGGTTTGAGTTAATAAAATATCGTAGGCTAATTTTTCTTCTACTTGTAAAGAATCTATTCTTAATTCTAAACGGAAAATTTTATTAATATTATAATCTTCTGGAAGTAAACCTTCATCTTTAGTTTTTTCGATTTGAGATAGTAAATCTTCTCTGTTTTCTCTGTCGACCCAAATTTCATGGTTTTCAAATAATTGATAAAAACTTCTTATACTATCCGATTTATCTGCTAATAAATCTTCAGGAATTGCATGTATAGTAATTTTCCTGATGGTATCAAAATAGTCTTCACTTTCTTCAAAAACTTCTTTTTTGCTGTTTTTACAAGACATAAAAACAACGAATAGTAACACTATAAATAAGCAAATCTTTTTCATCATATAACAAATTTAATAAAATATGCGTGCATACTGGTTTTTATCGATAAAAAAACACTTTTAAACGACAAAACACGTATACATAACAAAATGCGTGCCGATTTCAGGAATTTCAAAAGCATCACCATGGAGTAAAAACCCAGAATTTTGATAAAATTTCACAGCATTTTCCCTAGCATTAAACCACAAAAGCTGGGCGTTTTGAGCTTTTACAAAATTACGAACTTCTTCTAAAATTAAGTTCCCAAAACCCAAACCTTGATATTCCCTTAACACAGCCATTCCACGGAGTTGAAATTGACGATTTTGTTCAAAATTTTCATTTTTAACTTTAAAAACAGAAGCTACTCCAATCAAATTATTTTCCATATACAATCCGAAATGAGTTGTTTCAAGAGCATCATCATCTAAAAAAAAGCAAGTTTCGATAGGTTTCCCTTGACGTAAAACAACACTTCTGACAGGAAAAGCATCTAAATAGGTAATTTTTTTTACTTTTATTTCATTCATAACCATTTCTAAATTAATAATTTACAATTTAATTTTTAAAATATTGCATTTTTTTTCTAAAAAAACTTGCAAATAACCAGTTTTTCATACTATATTTGCACTCACCAAAACAAAAATATGCGAAAGTAGCTCAGTTGGTAGAGCGTCAGCCTTCCAAGCTGAATGTCGCGAG
>CAYWVV010000037.1:26801-30261 GCA_964461805.1 uncultured Flavobacterium sp. | reverse complement strand
CCTGTAACAGAAGTAGTTCCGTCACCTGTTGGGTTACCCGGTGTCCAATTATAGGTGTATCCACCAGCTCCTCCTGTTGGAATATTAATCGAGGCAGCTCCATTAGAACCGCCGAAACAAGAAACATTTGTTTGAGAAGCTGCAGTTGCTACTATAGCCGTTGGCTGTGTAATTGTAAAAGTACTAGTTGCTGTACACCCGTTTCCATCGGTTACGGTACACGTCCAACTTCCGGGTGATAAGCCTGTTACTGAAGTTGTTCCGTCACCGGTAGGCGTTCCTGGTGTCCAGTTGTAGGTGTATCCACCCGCTCCACCAGTTGCTGAATTTACAGTTGCAGCCCCGTTAGAACCGCCGTTGCAAGAAACATTGGTTTGAGATGCTTGGGTAAGCGAAAGTACTGTAGGTTGAGTAATTGTAAAATCACGTGTAGTTGTACATCCACTAATATTATCTGTCACGGTACAAGTCCATGTTCCAGTACTTAATCCAGTTACAGAAGTTGTTCCGTCACCAGTTGGGGTTCCAGGGGTCCAATTATAAGAATAATCTCCGCTTCCGCCTGTTGCTGTATTTACAGAAGCCGCACCATTTGATCCACCAAAGCAAGAAACATTTGTTTGGGACGCAGCAGTAAGACTAAGGGTGCAAGCGGCTGTAACAGTAAAAATAGGATTAGAACCAGGGAAGTAAGCTCCTCCTGGATTGATGTCATATATTGTTAATTCATCAGAAAGCCAGTTATCAGTATTACGATCACCGGTATTTAAGCAAATTGCAGCAAGAATAGCTGCTTTTGTACCCGATCTTATACCAGTATAAACATTATTGTCGCCATGATATCCCCCAGAACCTGGATCTCTATTAATTGCTATAGCACTTGATCCCATTGTAAGAGATGGAGGTAAATACGAATTGCTATTGTTGGGTTGTAGACCAGAACCAGGTACTAGAAATTGTCCTGCAGGTTGATTTACACCATTGAAAGTGGTGCCAAATGTGTTCATGAACCCAAATACAAACTGACTTACAGATGTAGGGGAACTTCCTTGAAAAATAAACCAGTTATCTCCTCCAGCAGGAATAGGACAGCTTGCTGGAGTTGCAAATGTCCAACCCGTAACACTAACAGTGCCTGGTAGACCAGAAACACTAGGAGTTGCTCCTCCTGTAATTGAAAATTTAGTAACGGTTCCAGCTGCCATAGCTGAAGTTAACGTCCAAGTAATGGAGCCTTCTGCTGTATTCGTTGCAGAAGTGATTCCAAAAGTACCAGTAGCTTCATCATATCCATAATCAGTTATTCGGATAACAGTACCTGCCGACATAGGAACAAGATTTACGATACTCATTTCATAAGGGAGAACATCGTAAGTAGTACCTATAATGGCAATATCACCTGCTGATAAAGTGGTTTGTGCGTGTAAGGATGTAAACAAACTTAAAAAGCATCCTAATAAACGTAATTTTTTTAGCATAGTTTTGATTTTAGTACGTTAAAAATAAATAAAAAAATTGGACTATTTAAAAGATAGTCCAATTTTATTTTTAAGGTCTACTTGGGTAAATACCTTGGTAACAAATAATGTATTGCATGGCTACAAAATTTGGAACAGTAGAAATTGGTTGAGGTCCCGTTCCCCATGGAGATAAGGTAAGTCCTGTTGGATTAAAATTTAAAGTATTATTTACAGTTGAAGTAACCCCAACTAAATTTTGATTAGGTGTTGTATTAGTATATAAATTAGGATCTGAAGAACCATTGGTGTCTACTGTTTTTCCTAATGCATTATTAGCAGCAGAGGGAGTAGAATTAGTTCCGGGACTAGTACTAGCTTGTAATACGGTGTTTACAGATACATTTCCAGTTAAATTAGATCCAGCTCCTTTAATAATTGTGTGTGTATGTGGCGGCATGTTTGCAGCAGTAATTGTAGCACCTTGTGTACCTCCTACTTGCCCCAAAGAATAGGTTCCTCCAGGATGTGGACTTGAAATATTTGTACATTGTGTTGGGAATGCTCCTCGTAAATCAGGTAGTTTAAATGTGGTTACACCATCTCCACCGTAGGTAGTTCCTAGAATTGAGTATAAAGCGGTGTTTGAGTTAATTGCTAAAGTTTGACCTTCACAAGTATAAAATCCTTGTGGGGCAAAGTTACCTGCAAAAAGTTTGATTGTTCCCATTATTTCGTCCATAATGATAAGTTTTAAAGTTAGTTTTAATTTTTTTCTATCTCAAATTTAGTACAAGAATGAACTTCATTAAGGAAGAAATGTCATGAAAAAACCTTTTTATGTCATGAAAGAAGTGAATTGCTGTTTAGTTGTATTTTATTATAAGATAGAATAAAATAATTTCGTTCTAAAAGTATTAGTTATACAAAAAAGTACTATTTTAGTACAATGTAAATAAACTCAAAATGAAGAAAATAGTTTTAATCGCTTTTGGTTGCTTGTGTTTAACAGCTTGTGGACCAAAAAGAATGGGTTGCGGCCCATACAGACGTTGTGAAATAAAAGTACCAACACCTCTTAATTCAGAAATAAATAAAATTCAGGTTTCCTAAATGAAGAAATTATTTATGGTAGTCTCTTTTTTGTTTTTTTGTACCACTTATGCTCAAGAGAATAAAAAAACTAATGCTAAAGTAGTTGAGGTATCGTGTGGGCAATGTAAATTCGGAATGACTGATAAAAAAGGTTGCGATTTAGCCGTTCGTATTGCCGGTGCAGCTTATTTTGTTGATGGAACTTCTATTGATGAACATGGTGATGCACACGCTAAAGACGGATTTTGTTCAGCAATAAGAAAAGCTGAAGTGATAGGAGAAATTAAAAACAATACATTCGTGGTGAGCTATTTCAAATTGCTTCCGATTAAAAAGAAGTAATGACTTCAATTTTACAAAATATTTCCAAACACGTTTCCTTAACTTCTGAAGAAGAAATAGTGTTCCTATCTAAAACAGAAACCAAAATTGTAAAAGCAAAAACTATTTTATTACAATCTGGTGAAGTTGCAAAACATACTTATTTTGTAAATTCTGGTATTTTAAGAAGTTTCAATATTAACGACAATATTATTGAACATGTGTTGCATTTTGCTTGTGAAGGTTGGTGGATTGGTGATATGTACAGTTACATTTCCGAAAAACCAGGAAATCTTTTTATTGAAGTTTTAGAAGATGCCGAAATCGTATCAATATCTAAAGAAAACCATCAGCAATTATATGACGAAATCCCAAAATTAGAACGCTTTTTTAGAATCTTAGCTGAAAATTCATTAGTCTCACACCAAGAAAGATTAATGGATAATTTAAGTCTAACCGCCGAAGAGCGTTTTGAAAAATTCTGCACAAAATATCCAACTTTAATTCAAAAAGTTCCTCAAAAACAGGTAGCCTCATTCATCGGAGTTACTCCTGAGTTTTTCAGTAAAATGAAAAGCAGATTGCTT
>CAYWVV010000037.1:0-26701 GCA_964461805.1 uncultured Flavobacterium sp. | reverse complement strand
CTCATTCATCGGAGTTACTCCTGAGTTTTTCAGTAAAATGAAAAGCAGATTGCTTAAAAAGCAGTAGTTTTTTTTCATTAAAAGAACTTTAAATTGCAATCTTATTTTAAAAAATCGAATCAGAATTAGAAATCTTGGATTTTTTATATGAAATTTGCATACTTTTTTGGTAATATCCCAAAGATTAAAGTTTTAAAAATGAAGAAGAAGATTGAAATTTTAGCGCCTGCAAAAGATTTAATACAAGGAATTGCAGCTATTAACGCTGGTGCCGATGCCGTTTATATTGGTGCACCTTTATATGGTGCCAGATCAAATGCCACCAATTCAATTGAAGATGTTGCCGAATTGGTAAAATACGCACACTTATTTAACGCACAGGTTTTTGTAGTTATTAACACGATTTTGTATGATAATGAATTAGAATCGTGTCGTCAAATGATTTGGAAATTATACGATATTGGTGTGGATGCCTTGATTATTCAAGATATGGCGATTATGGAAATGGAATTGCCTCCAATCGTTTTACACGCCAGTACGCAAGCTAACAATCGTGATGCAGATAAAATTAAATTCTTAGCAGATGCCGGAATGAAACGTGTGGTTTTAGCGCGTGAGTTAAATTTGCACCAAATTAAAGAAATCAGCGAAGCTTCAGATGTAGAATTAGAATTCTTCGTAACAGGTGCTTTATGTGTTTCGTTCAGCGGAAATTGTTATATGAGTGTAGCCAACGGAGAACGTTCGGCAAATCGTGGTTCATGTGCACAAAACTGTCGTTTACCGTATAATTTAATTGATGGAAATGGCGAAACGTTAATCAAAAACAGTCACTTACTTTCGATTAAAGATTTTGATGTTTCGAACCAAATTCCAAATTTAGTGGAAGCGGGAATTGTTTCTTTCAAAATTGAAGGGCGTTTAAAAGATATCGTCTATGTTAAAAATAACGTGTCGTATTTACGTCAGAAATTAGATGCTTTCTTAGCTGAAAACCCTGAAAAATATAAAAAAGCTTCTTCTGGAAGTTGTACTTATTTATTCGATTCTTCTTTAGATAGAAGTTTTAATCGTGGATATACCGATTATTTTGTAAACGAAAGACATCAAGCGATAGGTTCTTGGGAAAGCCCAAAATCGAAAGGTCAATATATTGGAAAACTTATCAAAACGGTTGGAAATTCGTACCATATTGAAAATGGAGAATTACTAAATAATGGAGATGGACTTTGTTTTATTAATTCTGATAATGAAGCTGAAGGAATTTACGTGAACAAAGCGGAGAACGGAATCGTATATCCAAATGTTCTTAAGGAAATTGCAGATGGAACTTTTATTTACAGAAATAACGATGCCGCTTTCATTAAAATTGTAGAAAGAGAAGATAGTGCGGTTCGAAAAATTAGTACGACTTTAGTATTAAAAGAAAACGAAACAGGTTTCGAATTAGTGGCTACAGATGAAGATGGAAATGTTAGTATTGCGACTTTAGTTCATCCAAAAGAACAAACAAAAAATAACGAATCTATTGAAGAAAATTTCAAAATTAATTTAGCGAAAACTGGTTTTACACCATATAATGCGGATGAAATTACGATTGAATTTTCTCAAAACTGGTTTTTACCTATTTCAAAAATCAATGAAATGAGAAGAACGGTTTTCGAACAATTATCAGAAATTCGTTTACAAAATTATGTTCGAAAAGAGCATCAAATGGTAAAAACATCGCATCCTTATCCAGAAACAAAATTGGATTTCATGTACAATGTAGCCAATAAAACCGCTCGTAAATTTTACGAACGTCATGGTGTAACTGAAATTGAAAAAGCTTTCGAATTGCAATGGGATCCTGGAAAATCTCGTGTAATGACAACTAAATATTGTATCAAATACGAATTAGAACGTTGTCCGAAATACCATCGTGAAAACATGGACAAAAAACTAAAAGAACCTTTAGTACTAAAACAAGGCGAATTGGAATACAAACTAAAATTCAATTGTAAACCTTGTGAAATGGAAATTTGGGAAAAAGATGCCGAATTTGAAATTGAAGAAGATCACATTCATTAAATATAAAAACCGATGCTTTGCTAAAAAGTCATCGGTTTTTTATTTCTTAATCTAGGTTAAGTGTTTTTCTTTTGACCACATCGTAAATTTGTATCATAATAATCACTAAATTTATATACGATGAACAATACAGTTTTACACAAAGCAAATACAAGAGGTCATGCCAATCACGGTTGGTTAAACGCCTACCATAGTTTCAGTTTCGCAAGTTGGTACAATCCAGAAAGAGTGCAATTTGGAACGTTACGCGTTTTAAATGATGATACTGTTGCAGCCGGAATGGGTTTCGGAACGCATCCACACGACAATATGGAAATTATCACCATTCCTTTAGAAGGTGATTTGGCACATAAAGACAGTATGGGAAATGCAGCCACAATCAAAACGGGTGATGTGCAAGTAATGAGCGCTGGAACTGGAATTCAACACAGTGAGTTCAATCCAAATGCCGAACAACAAACCAAACTATTCCAAATTTGGTTATTCCCAAGAACTAGAAATGTGGAACCTCGTTACCAACAAATTACATTAGATGTAACGGAACAAAAAAATAACTTCGCACAAATTTTATCACCAAATGCAGAGGATGCTGGAGTTTGGATTCACCAAGATGCGTGGTTTCATTTAGCAGATTTCGACAAAGATTTTTCTAAAACCTACGAATTGAAAAAAGAAGGAAACGGAATGTATGTTTTCGTAATTTCAGGAACAATTACCGTAGACGGACAAGAATTAGAAACGCGTGATGGATTAGGAATTACCGATTTTGAAACGTTAGATATTAAAGCGACTTCCGATTCGAAATTTTTATTAATGGAAATTCCAATGGAACACTAAAAATAAAACTCATAGGCACATAGGAAAATTATTTTTTTGTTTCATATAAAGTTCACATAGCTATGTGGAAAAATTATTTTTCTATGTTAACTTCCATAAAATTAAGAACTATGTTTCTATGTGTTTAAAAAATAAAAAACTATGAATAGCGAAGAAGTACAACTAAAAAGCAATGATAAAAACGGTGCTTTTTTCATTGAATTAGACGGAAAACAAGAAGCATTAATGACATTCGTTTTTGCTGGTGATGATAAAATTATTATTGATCATACGGAAGTCAATTCAGGAAATAACGGAAAAGGTTTTGGAAAGAAAATGGTAGCGAAAGCTGTTGAATTTGTCAGAGAAAAAGGAATTAAAATTATTCCGCTTTGTCCGTTTGCGAAAAGTGTT
The DNA here is from genome assembly GCA_964461805.1 of uncultured Flavobacterium sp. Classification (GTDB taxonomy): domain Bacteria; phylum Bacteroidota; class Bacteroidia; order Flavobacteriales; family Flavobacteriaceae; genus Flavobacterium. Next base: position 23,401 of record CAYWVV010000037.1, on the reverse strand, counting down.
TTTGATAAAACGCCAGAGTTTAGAGACGTTTTATAAATTAAATTATCCTGCAAGGTTTCCAAAACCTTGTAGGTATTTATATAAAAAATCATGGTAAATTTACTAGAAAATAACATCACAGGAAAAATTGGAGCACAGAAATATTTGTGCACCATTTCTTGGCGTAACGGAACTTTCGTAATGGATGAACCGGAAAGTATTGAAGGAAAAGACTTGGGTCCAGATCCTTATTCTACACTTTTAGCGTCTTTGGCAGGTTGTACGTTGTCTACTTTACGAATGTATATCGATAGAAAAGGTTGGGACATTCCAGAAATAAACATTTCATTGAATTTAGCTCAAGAAACTAATCCCGAATTAACAACTACTATTTCAAGAACCATTACTTTTTCAAACACAATTGAAGAAGATATAAAAAACAGGTTGTTAATCATTGCCGAAAAATGTCCTGTTTCTAAAATTCTAAAAAACAACATTTTAATTAACACAACTATATAGTCATGGATCCGAAGAACATTAAAAAAGAATATACAAATGGTGAAGTAACCATTGTATGGCAATCTGGAAAGTGTACACATTCTGGAAATTGTGTAAAAAACAATCCTGATGTGTTTAAACCAAAAGAACAACCTTGGATTACACCAGAAAATTCAACTACTGATAAAATTATTGAAACTATTGATAAATGCCCATCTGGAGCTTTGTCTTATTATTTAAACGATAAATAATGATTCAATTTACAACGATTGTTAACGCTTCTTTGGAGAAAGTATGGGAACATTTAATTCTTAAAATTGAAAAGCCAGAAAACTTTGTTCCAGGTGTGAGTGATGTGATAATTTTAGAAAAAAAGGGAGACTTCGTAACCAGAAAAATGACAATCACTACAGCCGAAAACGCTACAACTTTGGTAGAAAAAATTACGTTTGTTCCTTATAAAGTAAGGTTTTTAATAGTAGAACATCCGAAATTTGAAGGTTATGTAGATAATGATATCAAGCCAATTTCAGAAAATGAAACTGAAATGACTTTCACGATAAATTGGAAAGATAAAATCACACAATCAGAATTTGATACTCAAGAAATGGTGAAAAACGCCGTATTGAAAACGAAAACTTTTATAGAAAATAACTAATGAGAAAAATCATCGCTTTTGCTGGTTCGTCAAGTAAGACATCCATAAACAAACAATTGGCAACCTATGCTGCCAATCAATTTGAAAATGCTTCTGTGGAAGTGTTAGATTTAAATGATTACGAAATGCCTATTTATTCCGTAGATAAAGAAAAAGAAAACGGAATTCATAAATTGGCAACCGATTTCTATGCGAAAATTGGAAGCGCCGATTTACTTGTTGTTTCCTTTGCAGAACACAACGGAAATTTTTCTGCAGCTTTCAAAAATGTATTAGATTGGACGTCAAGAATCAATGCCAAAACGTTTCAAGAAAAAGAAATGCTTTTATTAGCCACTTCTCCTGGAGCTCGTGGTGGAAGTTCCGTTTTAGATATTGCCACCAAAAGATTTCCGTTTCAAGGCGGAATCGTAAAAGGAAGTTTTTCTCTGCCAAGTTTCAGCGATAATTTTGACGCCGAAAAAGGAATTACAAATGAAGAGTTGAAAAAACAATTGTTAGAAATTATAAAAGCGATTTAGTTTTTAGATTATAAAAAAAAAGGGAAGTTCTGATTTAGAAACTTCCCTTTTTATTTTACTTTTTCAAACTTACATTCTCAAATGTCGAAACATCAATAATTTCTTCATTTTCTTCATCATAAGAAATCTTTACCAAATCGCCCACAGCTGTTAAAGGCAATTGATTAGAAATTTGTGAAGAACCAACAAATATATTTGGAACATCTTTTACCGTGAAGTAATAAAAACTATTTCCGTTTTTCACATCATTCTGAATTCTTACAATAACGGATTCAACCATTTTTTTTGCAGATTTACTATCCGCATTTATTTTATTTCCAGAAGAATTTAAAACGGTTTTATAGGCTGTTAAAGCTTCGCGCATCGTATTTCCAGTTCCAACAATCGTGTAATCTGAAATGGAAACCATCGCGTACATTTTCACTAAACCACCATTGTCTTTTAAGGTCATCACATACGTTGGAATGTTATTGATATTGTATGGAATTGGCAAAGAGGCTACAAATCCTTTTTCCTGAACTTTTCCTTGTGCCGAACTTTGTGCCGCAAATTCTGTAGCACCGCTTTGCTTGTAAAAAGTAGTTTCTTTTGTTCGTGTATCCACCAAAACAAATCCAACTGCCGATTCGTCTTTTCCTACAGATGTAATCCCAGTATACCAATACGATTTATTGTCTTCGCCATATACTAAAGTTAAATCTTCTGTAATTTGAAGTTTGTTTTCGTTAGAAAAATTCCAATATCCTTTTACATATTCACCCCAATCGTTCAATTGATTTTTTATAAATGAAATCGGTTGAATTCTATCTACCCAAGTTGGTGTATTTTTAATGTTATATTCTTTTATATCACCACTTTGTGCATTTACAACCACAACTCCAGTAGCATCATTACCAGAAAAACCTACTTGTTTTTTGTATTTGGTTACTACCCAAAAAGGCGTTCCTGCATCGTCAATTTCAAATGAAAAATCGGTTAAACCAACGGTGTTAAATCCATTAAAATATAAATATCTATGTAAATTACTTCCGAAATATGCTTCTCTTTGGTATTTCAAAAATAGAGGTTTTCCATTCACTTCTTGCACTAATTTTACATCACGTTCATTAGTTGCCGAAACCATTACATAACCTGTTGTCCCTTGTTTGTTATTCAACCATTTAAAAAATCCTGAATGTTCTAAAGGCGCAATCCAATATAATTTCCCGTTGACTTTCTGAATAAAAAATTCCCCTAAATGTGCCTGACTTCCCAAAGCTGGTTGTGAACCTAATATTTTTTCTCCTAATAAATAGGCTAAACTCTCATCTACCACTCTAATTTCATTCATTGAAATGGGTGCAATATGATTGGTTAATTTGTCACCATTAGTAACTTTACCAATTAAATTTCTATAATCCTGATTTCTAAAAATAGGATGCGATGTAAAAAAAGGCAATACAAACGCATACAAAACAGCAACACCAATTAATAAGGCTGGAAGTTTCCAAAATACAGCTACAGGTTTGTAACTCTTTCCGTCTGAACTAATCGTAAATTTTGAAAAAGAGAAAAATAATAAAGCTGCAATAATTAGTAATAATATAGTTATGCCAGCAAAACCGTAACTTAATACCGGTAACGAAACATAAAAATAGAATACCGTAATTAGTAATACAAATACTATTGGAAGAATTTTTTTCATTTTATATGGTTTAGATTTTATACATATTAGTCAATTGTTTGTATAGTTTGTTACAAAATAAGTATTTTTGTTTTTTAAAATAAAACACATAGACACATAGATTTTTAAGTGTATTAATTATCACTTTACTATGAAAGAGTATCATAGCTATGTGTTTTTGGAGAATATTTAAATTTAAAATTATAAACTATGTGTCTATGTGTTTTACATTTGCACATTAAACTTGAAACAAAATACTATGAAAGCATACGTTTTTCCTGGACAAGGCGCTCAATTTACCGGAATGGGTAAAGATTTATATGAAAATTCAGAATTAGCTAAAGACCTATTCGAAAAAGCTAACGAAATTTTAGGTTTCCGAATTACAGATATTATGTTCGAAGGAACAGCAGAAGAATTAAAAGAAACGAAAGTGACACAACCAGCAGTTTTTTTACATTCTGTAATTTTAGCTAAAACATTAGAAAACTTTAAACCAGAAATGGTTGCCGGACATTCATTAGGTGAATTTTCTGCTTTAGTAGCAAACGGCGCTTTATCTTTCGAAGATGCTTTATTATTGGTTTCTAAAAGAGCATTAGCGATGCAAAAAGCGTGTGAAATTACACCTTCAACTATGGCTGCCGTTTTAAATTTAGACGATAAAATTGTAGAAGATATTTGTGCTTCTATTGATGGAGTAGTAGTGGCTGCGAATTACAACTGTCCTGGACAATTAGTAATTTCTGGTGAATATAAAGCCGTTGAATTAGCGTGTGAAAAAATGAAAGAAGCTGGCGCAAAAAGAGCTTTAATTTTACCAGTTGGTGGTGCTTTCCACTCACCAATGATGGAACCCGCTCGTGAAGAATTAGCAGCTGCGATTGAAGCTACAACTTTCTCACAACCAATTTGCCCAGTATATCAAAATGTAACAGCAAGTGCAGTTTCTGATGCAAATGAAATTAAGAAAAACTTAATTATCCAATTAACCGCTCCTGTAAGATGGACACAATCTGTAAATCAAATGATTGCGGATGGTGCGACAAGTTTTACAGAAGTTGGACCAGGAAAAGTATTGGTCGGATTAGTAAATAAAATCAATAAAGAAGTCGAAACGATTTCGGCGTAAATTTAGTTTTCAGTCTCAGTCTCAGTTTTCAGTTTAAATTGAAATGAAGATAAACTTAAAAACTCTGATATTTTATCGGAGTTTTTTTTTGTTATCTTTGGTAAAAGAATTCCAGTTTTATGAACTTAAATTTACGAACGGTAAACGTTACTCGATATATTACGCCACTTCGCGAAGGTGGTTCTTTACCTGCTTTGGCGGAAGCTGATGACGATTTTAAATATGTATTAAAATTTCGTGGCGCTGGTCATGGTGTGAAAGCATTGATTTCAGAATTTTTAGGTGGTCAAATTGCCAGATATTTGGGATTGCCAATTCCAGAATTGGTTTTTGCAAATTTAGATGAAGCTTTCGGAAGAACTGAAGGCGATGAAGAAATTCAGGATTTATTAAAATTCAGTCAAGGTTTAAATTTAGGCTTGCATTATTTGTCGGGTTCCATTACTTATGATGCAGCGGTGAATAATTGCGAACCAATGTTGGCTTCCAAAATAGTTTGGTTGGATGCCTTTATTACGAATGTAGACAGAACGTTTAAAAATACCAATTTACTAATTTGGAAGAAAGAATTATGGTTAATTGATAACGGCGCTTCCTTCTATTTTCATCATTCTTGGACGAATTGGGAAAAAAGTGCGGTTACGCCATTTTCCTTAATAAAAGATCACGTTTTATTGCCAAAAGCTAGTTTACTTCAAGAAGCACATCAAGAATTTACAACGAAATTAAACGATACAATTTTAAGAGAAATTGTCAATCAAATTCCAGAAGATTGGTTACTTTGGGAAGATGGCGCCATCACTCCAGATGAAATTAAAGAAGTTTATTTTCAGTTTTTATCGATACGATTAGCTCATTCAGAATTATTTTTAAAAGAAGCGCAAGATGCACGAAAAACACTTATATGATTATGCTGTACTTCGTGTCGTACCTAAAGTAGAGCGCGAAGAATTTGTCAATGTAGGCTTGATGCTTTTATGCAAGCGTCAGAAATTTTTGCGAATGGAATATCAAATTCCAACCGAAAAAATCAGTGCCTTTTGTCCAGAATTTGATCTCGAACAAGTACAAATAAATATAGATTCTTTTATGAAAATTTGTAAGGGAAAATCGGATGGCGGACCTATTGGTCAATTTCCTATTGAAGAACGTTTCAGATGGTTAACCGCTGTAAAAAGTTCAAGTATTCAAACGTCTCGACCACATTCTGGATTTAGTTCCGATTTGGATGCGACATTTGAAAAATTATATGCAGAATTAGTTTTATAAATTTATAGTGAAAAATGGAACACTTTTTTAAAAATATCGAAGCTGCTAAAGTTATTTCTCCTGAAATTGACTATTCGGAATATGTAGCTTTAGATTTATCAGTTACGAATACAGATTTACAAAATCATACTTTAGAAACGGCACAAGATTACGAAGTTTTTATTCAAAATCAGTTAGATAAAAAGGAGGGGAAAATCATGTTTGGTGGCTATATAGAAAATCGAAATTTATATAAAAGAAGTTCGGTTTTTAAAAATCCAGATACAGAAGAAAGAAACATTCATATTGGTTTAGATTTGTGGATTAACGAACAAGCGCCAATTTTCGCAGCTTTAGAAGGAAAAATTCATAGTTTTCAAAACAATACCGCTTTAGGAGATTATGGTCCGACCATCATTTTAGAACATCAAATAGCTGATTTTAAATTCCATACGTTATACGGGCATTTAAGCGAAGCAAGTTTAGAAGGCAAAAAAGTGGGAGATGCCATTCAAAAAGGACAACAAATTGCAACATTAGGTTTACCACCAATTAACGGCGATTATGCACCTCATTTACACTTTCAAATTATTATCGATATGGAAGGAAAATTTGCAGATTATCCAGGAGTTTGTAGTGAAAATAAACTTCCGTTTTATAAAGAAAATTGTCCTGATCCCAATTGGTTATTGAAAATAAAATAAATATAAATCAGAGGAAATAGATTGCTTCGTTCCTCGCAAAGACAAAAAGATGAAAAAAATACTATTTCCAGTTTTAGTAGTAGCAACTTTAATTTCTTGTAAAGAAGAAACACGTGCAAAAGTTAAAGACGCAAGTAAAGCAGTTGGTGCAGAAGTAAAAACAGCAGCCCAAAAAACCAAAGCGAAAGTAGGTAAATATATCGACACAGCTAAAGTGAAACAAAAAGCAAATAAAATCATCGTAAAAGGTGCTGAAGCGATTGAAAAAGGTGCGAAAAAAGTAAAGGAATCAGCAGATAAGAAATAGTTTTAAAAAAGAAATCTCGTCAAGTTAACAAGACGAGATTTCAAACTAAAAAACAACAACAACAATCATAACAAATTAAAAAGTATACGTTATTTTTCCTTTTATAAAGAAGGGGGTTCCTGGTGTAAAATGTATTTCTTCAACGGATTGCGTTTCGTTTTGCAATTTTGATTCGGTTGCAAATTGGGTTTCATTCCATTTGGTATTGAAAATATTTTCAATGATAATTCCGTAATTTATTTTTTTGTATTGGTAATTCAAATTAAAATCGGAAATACAATATCCTTTTGCCACAATTGAATTGTCTTCATTTGCTGGTCGAGATTTTAAAAATCTGTAATTTAAATTGGATGAAAATCCTTTGTAATTTGTAACGCTAATTCCACCTGTTGAAGTTAAATCTGGCGCTAATGGAATATAATTTTCTCCTTTAGGTGCTTCAGTACTTCTAGCATACGTATAATTAATATCCGAATTCAAGTTAATGAATTTTGAGATTTGATATCTAAATCCAAAATCGATTCCCATTCTTCTTGTTTTGCCGCTTGGTTCTACAATTCCAGCATCTCCAACATATACAAACTCTTGATCTAGATGTAAAAACCACAAAGCACTATTAATAATCAAATTATTCAGAGGTTTAAAAATCGTTCCCAAATCGGCTCCTGCTGAGGTAGGCACTGTTTTTTTATCCATTTGTGAAACCACAACTCTTGTATCATTAGAGTGAAAGCCTAAACCTGACTTTAAAAAGTATTGTACCTTATTGTTGGGGGCAAAAAGGAAGTTCAGTTTAGGCGATATTTTCACTTCTTGTTCTGAATCAATTTGGAATGTGGGTGCTAATTTATCTTCATATGAAAATTGAAAATAATCTATTCTAATGGCTGGGTTAATCGTAAAATTTCCCAATTCAATTTCCGAATTCACATAACTGAAATAATTTTTCTGACTAATATTTCCCAACTTCAATTGATTTAAAGTTTGGGTTCTGTTTTTTGTATTTGATAATTCTGAATCTTTGGTTTCATCTGTTCTTAATCCAAATCCAACTTGGTAACTGCTTTTAGAGTTATCCATTTTTTTATTGAATTCTCCATTAAAACCATAAATAGTTCGGTTTTCTTTTTGCTTAATTTGATCACCATCAATTGGGTTTTCTAAGAAAAAGGTAAAATTCGAATACAACTCAAATTGGTAAGTATTATAAAAGGTGTTTCCTTTAAAAAATAAGTTTTCAGAAATGGGTTTATAATATTCTACATTCAAATTACTTCTTGAGGTTTTTCCACCTTCGGTATCATCCACAGCACCAAATCTTGAAATAAGTCCAGCATCTACTAAGCGTTGTGGAATTTGTCCAGAAGCCGTCCATTCACTTGAAAATTGGGATGCGGTTACCGAAAATTTACTTTTATCTTCTAAAATATTCGTAAACTTTCCGAATACATTCAATCTTCTAAAATTCTGACTTGAAACATAGGGTCCATCAAAAGTGATGTATTCGCTCGCAATAAAAGCACTTTGTTTGTTGTTGTTTGGTAATAAATTGAACATGCCTAGTGTTCTAATCGTACCAAATTTCCCTGTTTCTAAACTGATGGAATTGTTATCTATTTTTTCTTTGGTTTTGAAAGCTACATAACCAGCAGTAGCGAAATCGCCTTTGTTTGCATAATAACTTCCTTTTCCAAAATCTATTTTATCTATGGTTTCTGGAATTACAAAATGCAAATCCGCGTACCCTTGACCGTGTGCGTGAGAAACCATATTTACTGGCATTCCGTCAACTGAAAGTGCAATATCCGTTCCATGATCAATATCAAATCCACGTAAAAATATTTGTTCTGCTTTTCCGCCACCAGCATGTTGTCCGATGAATAAACCAGGCACTTTTCGTAATATTTCTTGCGAAGAATTTACGGGAGAGTTTTGTAAGTCCAATTTCATAATTTGAGAAATGGCATTGTTTTTTTTTGAAATCACAATTTCCTCAATATTAATAGAAGAACTAATTAAAACAATACTTTTTTCAGAGCCATCAACAAGTTGTATTTTCTTTTTAAAGCCTAAAGCAGTAATAATTAGTACATCATTGTCTGATGTTTTGTCTAAAATAAATTTTCCATTTTCATTTGTATGCGCGTGTGATTTTGTATTTTCATTATATACGTATGCGTTTTCAATTGTATTACCTAAAGTATCTGAAACAACCCCTTCTTTCTGTTGTGAGAAAGTTAGCGCGCTGAGTAATAATATAATTATTTGAAATACTTTTTTCATTATAATTTTTCTATTTTTTCTTTCATGTTTGGACCTAGCTCATAAATACTACCTAATAAATCTTCTTTGATAGGTTTGATTTTATCCGTCATTTTATTGGCTTTGTAAATTTCTGCCAAGTGATAATTTATTTCTGGTTCAAATGATTTATTTACAAGATGTTTTTCAGAAATTTCTAATGCTTTTTTTGTGTTTCCTAAGTTGTAATTCGCCCAAGCTAGTAAATCGTAAGATTCTGGTGTTGGTCGATTTTTAATTTCTTGATAGGCAATTTCTAATGCTTTTACAGCATCTTTTTTATTGTCAGCAAATAAGATGGCGTTGTATTTGTTATACATTACTCCATAATTTCTCTGCTGTAATGCAGCAAAATACTCTTGAATATATTTGTTTTTTTCTTTTTCATTTTTGTTGAATTCGGCCATTTCAGCTTTAAATAATTTAAAATCTGGCGAATTGTGTTTTTTTGCAATGATGTCTATGATTCGATTGGCTTCTTTTGTGTTTTTTTCGTGAGAAAAGGCAATCCAAGCAATCCCTTTTAAAGCATAATAGTTGTTTTCATCTTCTTTAAGTGTTTTCAAATAAAAAGCATAACTGTCAGAAATTCTTCCAGCATGACCATACATATCTCCTAAATTAGAATACGACCAAATTTTCAAACTTGAATTTTCGTTTAACTCTGCTTTACTTGTTGCTTTTTCCATTAATGTAATTGCGGTTGGTAAATCGCCGATGTGATCGTTCCATTTTGCCATTCGAATTAAATAATCGAAATCTTCTGTGTTGTGAAATTTAGTTAAGTTTTTTTTGGCTTCTGAATAATTTCCTAATTCCATATTTACATCAAAAAGTAATTTTTGAGTTTCTTTGAAACCTTCACCAATTTTTAAGGCTTTGTTTGCTAAAATCAACGCATCTTTAAAGCGATGTTGCGTGATGTAATTTTTCGCTAAAGCGCGAATGGGTCCAACTTCTGAAAATTTTAAATCTGAGTTTACTTGAAGTAATAATTCTTCCGCTTTGTATAAATGATTGACTTCAAAAGTAGCGTCAAATAATGAGGTGTAATAACCTGCTAATTGACTTAAATAACTGGTTTGATTTGGAGCTGCATCGTATTTTTTTTGCCAAAAATCAATTTCGGTTTTGGCAAGTTCTACGTTTCTGTTTTCAGTTCTAGTTAAAAAAGAATTGTAATCTGAAGCATTTGTAATTTTTGTTTTTTCGTTTGTACAACTAGATATGCTAATTGTAAAAAGTATAATTTTTAAAAGATTAGATATTTTCATTGTTGTATGTTTTAGTTTTTTTAGTTTAGTTTTTTTAGTTTAGTTTTTTTTTAAAAATAGCGTGCACAATTTTATTCATGCACGCTAGTATTTATTTTACCAAGCTGTTGCTAAGTAAGGGAATGCAGGTAAAAATGCTTTGTCATTTGCACCAACGTGGTCTGAAGTTAAACCTGGGTTTGATCCACCAGTTGGTCCTCCAAAAATTAATAATAATTCCACGTCAATAACATCATCAGCTAAAGCTCTTCCAGTTAATACATTAGTTCCGTCAAAAAATGTTGTTGTTCCAGTTTTTGATACGCCTAAAACGTCTGTTGCAAGTAAAGTTGATAATTGCGTAGCATTTTGTCCTAAAGCGTTAGTAGTATAACCAGCATTTAAAGCTAATAATCTTGATTGGAATACCGATTGGTAATTGGCTCCCATTGCAGAAGGAGTAGTTGTGTTGAAAGCATCTTTTGGAGCACCTGAACCAATAAATACAGTATTTATTGCTGGACGAGCCATTTGATCTTTTTGTACGTAAGTTCCTGAGAAATCGGTTTGTTCTGCAGAAGTTGAGTCATCATTATTACAACTTACCAAAGTAGTAGCTGTTAAAATTGATAAAGTCAGAAATTTTATAGCATTTATTTTCATTTTGTTTCGATTTAAAATTAATTATTGTTTTTGTTTAGTTTCAGCCCAAACATTAATTGAACTACTAGTTCCTAACATTGATTTTGGAACTTCAATAACAGTTGATAATACATTTGTTCCTGCGAAAGTGTCTGTTCCTGGGTTGTTAAATCCTGTTGCTGTTCCACCTAAAACTGCTTTAAATTGATTTAAGTCAAAAAAGAATGGATCATCTCTTGGTCCAGCGAAAAATTTCATTCCTCCAGAAGTAGATGTAATTGCAGCATTTCCATATTGTGAAATTTCTACAGAACCTGCTGCGCTTGAAGTTTTAATTGTGCTGCTTGTTCCTGTAGCTCCTGGAGCAACTGGTCCGAAGAAATACATTTTGCTGCCTCTTTTGATTGCTTGAATTACTAAGTCTTCTACATTATCACCATTGTTGTCAATGTTGATTTCTGTTAAAACATTTTCTTTAAAAGTTGCTGCTCCTGTAGTTCCTGGAGTAAGTAACCCTTGTGAGTTCACCACAAATACTAAGTTGTTTGTGTCTGCACCTTGAAACGCATACACATCTGTAATGTCATTTCCTGTGTTTGAAACTCCTGGCGAATCAATGTGATCTGCCGCTACTAATAATAAACCTGTAATCGCTACTAACGAAAGGCTTACATACAATTTTGATTTTTTCATTTTTTTTGTTTTTTAATGATTATACTTACACTTACGGAAAAAGTTTACCCTTGGTTTTAAAAAAAGTAAAATATTTTATAAATAGTTGTTTTTATTGGCTTTGTAAAGGTTTTTTTTTAATGTGGAAATAAAAAAATCTCAACTATTTTCATAATTGAGATTCTAATTTTCTTTAAATTAAATGAACTAGTCTTTGTCTTTAATTTCGTATTTTCTTTCTACTTGTTTTTCTGTGTTTAATTTGTTTGGTCCAATTGGGAAACGAACATCAACATGTTTAGATTCAATTTTTCCTGATTTGTCTAATACATCTGCTCTGTTGGCAACTAAATTCCATGAAAAAGAGACATTAGATTTTCCGTTGTTTAATTCTTTTACTTTAAATCCGCTTTTTGTTTTTTCGGTTACAAATACGCCATTACAGTCTCCTTCTAATTGTATGAAAACTTTCATTGGATGTTTTTCATCAACAAAAATATGTTTACTTAATAATTTGTCAATAGAAATATAAGCTTCTCCATTTACTAGTTTTCCTGTTCCGAAATCTTCAAATAAAATTTCTGGAGTTTCCGTTGCATGTAAAATTCGGTTATTTCCCTCATCATCTTTCACCATAGTGGATACTGATCCGCCACCTAAAACTTTATAAGACGTTCCATTATTTCTTGCGCCAACAAAAACAAAATCTGTAGTTGAGGTATTGGCATCAAAATATCCTCCATACGTTACATCTCTTCTTGTAGCTGCTCCAGTAAAATAATCAACATCTTTACCAGCAATTCTAGCAAAAGGTCCGTTACTTGTAGTTAAATTATCATCTTGATCGTATTCGAAATATCCTGTAGCGTAATCTACTCCTGCACCTTTTCCAACACCTCTGGCAAAAATTGCAGTTGTTCCTTGTCCAGACGTTCCTATAGATTCACCTGGTAATTCTGTAAATGTGGTTCTTCCACCAACACCAAGAACACCCATAACTGTTGAAGTTGCATTTGCTGCTGGATTAGCGCTAATTCCAATTACACCTCTTCCGCCATTTGCATCTAAATTTCCGCCATCAATAACAAATTGTGTATTTGTTGCATTTAATGCACGAATGGTTCTAGCTGAATTAGAACTGTTTACAAATAACCCAATTTGTGTAGCTCCTGCATTTATAGTAGTTAGAGTATTTGTTTGAGGAGTTCCTGTTCCTACAATTACTTGCCCATCACTTTCTACAGTCATTCTTAATGTAGCATTAGTTCTGAATTGTAAATTCTGGTTGTCAGACGTTCCTAAGTATTGATTCCCTGGCGAAGTACCATTGTTTCCCGTTAAACTCCAGTTTTGTCCAGCTGTTGATCGTAAGGCAATCCATTCCGTTCCTGACCAGTAATAAAAGCCTGGTGTAACACCAGTTATACCAATTCCAGCTGTAGCTGTATTGTAAATTAGAATACCTGTTGCAATTGGTGCTGGACCAACTGGAGCAGATAATAAGGTAGTAGTTAAGGCTACTCTTGGAATTAATAATCCTTTAGTATTACTTTCAATTTGTAATTCCACACCATTTTGAATTACTGTTGTGCCAATTCCAACTTGCGCATTTATAAAACTAATGGTTAAAAGAGCGGTGATACATAATAATTTTTTCATTTTGATTTTTTTTAGGGAGTTTGTTGGTTGTACTTACGAAATAAATTAAGTCTTGGTTTTAAAAAAACACATTCAACAGTAGTTAAACAAAAGAGATAAATTTGTTAATGTGCAAAACTTGAGTTGATTTAAAATATTTTTATATAGATTTGTAAGAACTATAAATAAACAATATATGAGTCAAGAAGAAGTTTTAAGCCTAATTGAAAAAAAAGATGGCAAAGCTTATACGTATTTATATAATATGTATTCAAAAAGTTTGTTTGCCGTAATTTCTAATTTAATAAAAAACAGAGAAGAAGCAGAAGACGTTTTACAAGATGTATTCGTAAAAATTTGGTCAAATATTGATTCTTATAATTCAGAGAAAGGAAGATTATATACCTGGATGTTGAATATTACAAGAAACACAACCATAGATAAAATGCGTTCTAAGGGATATAATAAATCATTAAAAAACCAAGACATCGATAATTTCGTAAGTATAATTGATAACGAGAATAAGTTTATGAATAAAATTGATATAATAGGTGTAAGTGAGTTTATCAAAAAACTTAAACCAAAATGTATTCAAATTATAGATTTGTTATTTTTTAAAGGATATACTCAAGCGGAAACTTCAGAAGAATTGGAGATGCCACTTGGAACCGTGAAAACTTTAAATAGAACTTGTATCAACGATTTAAGAACTTATTTACAAGTATAGTGATGGAAAATAAAGAATTAATAGACTCTGGTAATTTAGAGTTGTATGTTTTTGGATTATTGTCTGATTCAGAAACAGCTGAAATTGCTAAAATTGCTAGTCAAGATAGTACTGTCCAAAACGAAATAGTTTCTATTGAGAAATCTGTTATCGCATTGTCGTCTAGTTTTGCGCCAACATTATCTGCAGAAAATTATAATAAAATTAAGCAGAAATTAAACATTGACACGAAAGTTGTTCAATTGAAACCAAAATCAAATTTAAGTCAATATATAGGCTGGACAGCTGCAGCTGTTTTCTTATTAAGTTGTGGATATTTATACAATTTACAACAAAATAACGTTAGCGAAATTGACGATTTGTTAAACAAGAAAAACGTATTAGAACAAACAGTTTCTGCTAAAGAAAAAATAAACAACAAAATTAATGCCTCTTATGCTGTCTTAAAAGATGAAAATAATGTGGTTGTAAAATTAGCAGGTCAAGCGATTTCACCAACATCTTCTGCAAAAGTATATTGGAACAATAAAACGAATAAAGTTTTTATTGATGCTTCTAGTTTGCCAACGCCACCAGATGGAATGGTTTATCAGGTTTGGTCATTAAAATTAGCACCAACATTAACACCAACAAGTATTGGTTTAATCGACAATGCGGAAGATAAAATGAAATATTTAATTGAAGTAGATGGTACTGTTGGAGCGGAAGCTTTCGGTATTACTTTAGAGCCAGCCGGCGGAAGTAAATCACCAACTATGGAACAATTATATACTTTAGGAAAAGTTTAAATTTTTGGCACGCAATTTGAATAACGATTTATAAGTTCAAAAAAAATAAACTTATTAAATCACAACCAAAATGAAAAAAGCAATTTTAGGTTTAGCATTCGTTGCTGCAGTTTTAGTTTCTTGCGAGGACAAAAACAAAAAAGAATTAGAAAACAAAGTGGACTCTTTGGAAGTAAAAACGGGAGAAGTAATTGATACGGCTGCCGCAAAATTAGACAAAGCAGTAGATTCTACACAAGCAAAAGCTGGAGAAGCTCTAGAGAAAGGTGCTGAGAAATTAGATGAAGCCGCACAAAAATTAAAAGAAGCTGCTAAAAAGTAATTCTTTGAAAGTAATCCCAATGAAAGTTGGGATTTTTTTGTTTGAAAAAATAGGTGTTTTTCTTATTTTTTACCTTTATAATTGATTACAAAAACACCAATTATAATTAAAATTACTGCAATAATAAAATCTTTAGTAACCACTTCATGATTTAAAAACCAACCTAAGAAAACTGCAATTACTGTATTTACATATGTTAAAATAGAAACCTGAATAGGAGTAACTCTTTGTAACGCATATTGATAACTAAACATAGCAATTACAGATCCAAAAACAGCCAAATAGATTATAGCTGCAATACTTTTTATAGACCAACTTTCAATTTCAGAATTAGGATAAAGAAGTACTGATAATACGATTTGAATTACCGATGCTAAGAAAAATTGATAGAATAAATTTAGCATTAATTTATTCGATTGATTACTTATTTTCTTAGAGTAAATTGTTCCTAAACCCCAACTTAATATCGCGATACTTAAAAATAAAACGCCGGTTTCATAATTCGGATTCAAAATGTCACCTAAGCCATCTTTGAAAATAAATACTACGCCAGCAAAACCTAAGAGTACGCCAGTAAAACCTTTTAAAGTTGGTTTTTGTAATTGAAAACCAATACTCAATAAGAAAATTATTACTGGATTTATGGCACTTATTATTGAAGTTAATCCTGAAGGAAGAGTTTGTTCCGCTATTGTGGTAAAACCATTAGCGAAAACCAACATTAAAACAGACAAAATAAGTTGTTGTTTCAAAGATTTCCAACCTATCCATTTGAATTCTTTTTGAAAGAGAAGAATGATAAAAATGATGGATGCCGCAATGAAATTTCTAATAGATGTAGAATACCAAGGTGGAATAGTTTCAACTGCAATAGAAATGCCTAAAAATGTGGTTCCCCAAACTAACCCCACAATGCTCATGGAAAGTATAAGTTTGATATCTAAATTTTTAGGCATTTATTTTATTTTTTAAAAAACTGAGACTGAGACTGGGACTGAGACTGAAAACTAACTCCTAATCTTTTGTTCCCATTTCCATGCGCTAGCTAAACTTTCGTCTAAACTTAAAGCCGCTTTCCAACCTAAAACGGTGTTGGCTTTGTCTGTATTCGCGTAAGCTTCTGTAATATCACCTTCACGTCTGCCTACAATTTTATAATTTAATTTTTGTCCAGAAACTTTTTCAAAAGAGTGAATTACTTCTAAAACAGAACTTCCTGTTCCTGTTCCTAAATTGAAAGTTTCCACTTTATCTATGTTCTTTTTATGTAACAATCGTTGCATCGCAATAACATGAGCTTTCGCTAAATCGACAACATGAATATAGTCACGAATAGCCGTTCCGTCTGGTGTAGGATAATCATCACCATAAACAGAAAGCTCTTTTCGTAAACCAAAAGCAGTTTGCGTTATAAAAGGCACTAAATTTTGAGGAACTCCTAAGGGTAATTCGCCAATTTCAGCTGATTCATGTGCGCCAATCGGGTTAAAATATCGTAAAAGTATAGAGTTCATATTTGATACTTTCGCCACATCGGTAATGATTTCTTCACCAATTTGTTTCGTATTTCCATATGGCGACATGGCTGGTTGTACAGAAGCGTTTTCTGTAATTGGCATCGCTTCGGCTTGACCGTAAACCGTACAAGAAGAACTAAAAATAAAATTTGCGGATTTTAGCTTTGTTAATTCTTGTAAAACATAAACCAAGGCATTAATGTTGTTTTCGTAATATAAAAGCGGATTTTCAACGCTTTCACCAACCGCTTTACTAGCAGCAAAATGTATTACTCCTGTAATATCTGAATGTGTTGCAAAGAAATTTTGAACAGCAGCTTTATCACGTAAATCAATGTTTTCGAAAATTGGTTTTTTGCCAGTAATGCGTTCAATTCCGTCTAAAACTTCAATAGAAGAATTAGATAAATTATCAATGGCAATCACTTCAAAACCTTCATTTTGTAATTCAACAACAGTGTGCGAACCAATAAAACCTAAACCTCCTGTTACTACTATTTTCATATATAATTAGTTATCAGTCACAGTCACAGTTAACAGTTGCTGAGACTGAAAACTGAGACTGAAAAATATTAAACGTATTCTAAAACCGTATCGGTAATAAATTTTATTTGTTCGTCGTCTAATTCCGTATGCATTGGCAACGCAATTACTTCTTTACATAATTGATTGGTTACAGGAAAATTTTCTTCTTTGTAACGAACATCTGCGTAAGCTTTCTGACTGTGTAATGGGATTGGATAATAAATCGCACAAGGAATTCCTTTTTCTTGTAAATATGCCAATAAACCATCGCGTTTTCCATTCGTAATTCTGATTACGTATTGGTGAAATACATGACAATCGCAACTTTCACAAATGGTTGGCGCCACAATGTTCGGATTGATACCTAAGGCTAAAGTATATTTTCTTGCAGCATCTTGTCGCGCTCTATTATAAGTATCTAAATGTGGTAATTTAGCTTTTAAAACACCAGCTTGAATACTGTCTAAACGTGAATTTACACCCACCACATCATGATGATATCTTTCGTACATTCCGTGATTTACAATTCCTCTAATAATGTGAGCTAAATTATCATCATTCGTATAAATAGCGCCGCCATCACCATAACAACCTAAGTTTTTAGATGGGAAAAATGAAGTTGCGGCAACATGGCCAATAGTTCCAACTTTCTTTTTAACACCATCTTTATTCGTGTAATCTGCACCAATGGCTTGCGCGTTATCTTCAATTACAAACAAATTATGTTCGTTGGCAATTTCCATAATCGCATCCATATTCGCAGCACGACCAAATAAATGTACTGGAACAATTGCCTTTGTTTTTGGAGTAATCGCTTTTCTAATTCCGTCAAGCGAAATATTCATGTTGTTCATGTCTACATCCACTAAAACTGGAGTCAATTGCAATAACGCAATCACTTCAACTGTTGCTGCGAATGTGAAATCGGCAGTAATTACTTCATCACCAGGTTGTAAACCTAAACCCATCATGGCAATTTGAAGCGCATCGGTTCCGTTAGCACAAGGAATAACGTGTTTGGCTCCTAAGTATTTTTCTAAATCAGCTTGAAACTGATGTACTAATGGTCCGTTTATATAGGTGTTATTGTCTAAAACATCTTGAATAGAAGCGTTAACTTCTTCTTTTATTTTTTCATATTGACTTTTTAAGTCAACCATTTGTAATTTTTTCATAATCCTAATATAATTAAGTGTAGCAAAAGTAAGAAATTCTGCTTACATTTTTTGAGTTACATAAAAGAAACGTAATTTAGCCTCATAAAATATGTATATGCTATTTATTTATAACCTTGTTGTGCTTTTTGCTGCTCAAATATTACAACTTTTGGCGCTTTTTAGTCCGAAAATGAAATTGTTTGTGGAAGGTAGAAAGTCGGTTTTTCAAACATTAAAAGATAAAATTCATCTAGAAGCTAAAGTGTTTTGGTTTCATGCAGCGTCTTTAGGTGAATACGAACAAGGTTTACCCGTAATTGAAAAAGTAAAAGAACAATTTCCACATCATAAAATAGTTGTTACTTTTTTTTCGCCATCTGGTTATGAAGTTCGAAAAAATAATACCATTGCTGATGTTACGGTGTATTTGCCTTTAGATTCAAAAGCGAATGCGAAGCAATTTTTAGATGTAATTCATCCAGAAAAAGTATTTTTTATCAAGTACGAATTTTGGCCAAATTATCTACACGAGTTAAAACAAAGAAATATTTCTACTTATTTAATTTCAGGGATTTTTCGCGAAAAGCAAGTCTTTTTTAAATGGTATGGCGGATTTTATAGAAACGCTTTAAAGACTTTCGATTACTTTTTTGTGCAGAATGAAAAATCAAAAATTTTATTACAATCCATTGGTTTTACTAATGTAAGAGTTTCTGGTGATACGCGTTTTGATAGAGTAGTGGCGATTTTAGAAAAAGATAATTCCTTAGATTTTATCGAACAATTTAAGAACAACCAAACCACAATTGTAATAGGAAGTAGCTGGCCGAAAGATGAAGAGTTATTAGTAAATTTTATTAATCAAGCTGCTGATAATGTAAAGTTTGTCATTGCACCACATAATATCAAATCGGAACAAATTCAGAATTTGCAACAATCAATCACGAAGAAAGTAGTATTATATTCTGAGAAAGATGAGATTCTGAAACAAGTTCAGAATGACAAAAGTATTTCATTAGAAAATTTTCAAGTTTTCATCATCGATACCATCGGAATTTTAACCAAAATATATTCTTATGCTGATATTGCTTATGTTGGTGGAGGTTTTGGAAATCCAGGAGTTCATAATATCTTAGAACCGGCTACTTTCGGAATTCCGATTGTAATTGGTTCGAATTATTCTCACTTTGCGGAAGCTACGGCTTTGGTTGGTTTGGAAGGTTGTATTTCCGTAAAAAACCAATCGGAATTAAATGAAGCGTTCGATTTATTACTTCAAAATGAAGACGAGCGTTATGAAAAAGGACATATTTGCAGCACATTTGTTCAAATGAATAAAGGTGCCACAAATAGTGTTTTAAAATCGGTTTTATAAAATGATCACTTTTCAAAATTTACAACAAAGTCAAATTGATTCCATTGTTTCTATGATGTGGGATTTTTATGCCATTGATAATTATCCAATTAATATTGAAGAATCGAAACAACTTTTCGAAACCTTTATTGCAAATTCTAATTTAGGAAAAGCTTGGCTGATTTATAAAGGTGAAGAAGTAATTGGCTATGTTATTCTAACATTTGTTTTTAGCTTTGAATACAAAGGAATATTAGCGTTTTTAGATGAATTATACATAAAAAACGAACATCAAGGTAAAGGATTCGGAAAGCAAGCGGTTCAGTTTATTCAACAAGTAAGTTCACAATTAAATGTTAAAATGCTGTACTTGGAAGTAGAACAACATAATGAAAATGCACAAAAATTGTATCTTGCCCAAGATTTTGAAGTTCATAATCGAAAAATATTAAAACATAAATTATAATAGCATATTAACAATTAAGAAAACAATAAACATTTAAATATGAAATTTTTAAAATTATTCTTACTATTATTTATCGTTCAGGTAAATGCCCAACAAGGTGGAATGTGGATTCCATCTTTATTAAAAGGGATGAATGAAAACGAAATGAAAGCTTTAGGTTCTAAACTTACGGCAGAACAAATTTATTCCATTAACAAATCATCTTTAAAAGATGCAGTTCCTCAGTTTGATGGCGGTTGTACAGCGGAAATGATTTCTTCAAAAGGGTTGTTGTTGACTAATCACCACTGTGGTTATGATAATATTCAAAGTCATTCAACAGTAGAACACGATTATTTAGCGAACGGATTTTGGGCTTATAAAATGGAGGAAGAATTACCAAACCCTGGTGTGGTAGTCACTTTTATTGTAAGTATTAATGATGTTACCACTGTAATTTTAGCAGGAACGGAATCGTTAACGGAAGCAGAAAAACAAAAGAAAATTCAACAAAATATAGGGGAAATTTCTAAAACGTTTAAAAAAGAAGCTTGGCAAGATATTTTAGTACGTTCTTTTTACGATGGTAATCAGTATTTGTTATTCGTAACTGAAAATTTTAAAGACATTCGTTTAGTTGGTGCGCCACCAAGTTCAATTGGAAAATTTGGTTCAGACACAGACAACTGGGTTTGGCCACGTCATACAGGAGATTTCTCTTTATTTAGAGTCTATGCTGATAAAAATAATCGTCCAGCAGAATATTCAAAAGACAATGTGCCATATACACCAAAACATTTTTTCCCAGTTTCTGCAAAAGGAATTAAGGAAAACGATTTTACAATGGTAATGGGTTATCCAGGAAGAACTACAGAATATTTACCTTCTTATGCTGTAGAACAAATGGTTAATAATTTAAATCCTGCTCGTATTGAAGTGCGTGATGCCGCTTTAAAAGTACAAGATGGTTTCATGAGAAAAGACCAAGCGATTAAAATTCAGTATGCTTCAAAATATGCTGGAGTAGCTAATTACTGGAAAAAATGGATTGGAGAACGTAAAGGATTGATTAAAGCTAATGCCGTAGTCGAAAAGCAGAAGTTTGAAAAAGAATTAACAGATAAAATTGCTAAGGCTGGTAAGCAAGCAGAATACGGAAATTTGTTGTCTGATTTTGCTAAAAATTATGCTGAAATTAAAGAATATGCCATTGCAAGAGATTATTATACTGAAGTGGTTTTAAGAAATACAGAAATTTTATCTTTTGGATACAAGTTGTTTCAATTGGAGCAAGTTTATACTTCAAAAGGAGAACAAGCCTTTACTGATAGAAAAAAGAATGTAATAGAGAGTTTTGAGCCTTTGTATAAAGACTTCAATGCGCAAGTAGATGAAAAAGTATTCGAAAAGCTTATTGATATTTACAGTAAAAAATCGCCACAACAATTTTTGCCAAGCAATTTAAAAGGAATCAATGCTACACAATTGGCTTCTGATATTTTTACTTCTTCAAAATTAACTTCTTATGCTGGTTTAAAGGAATTACTAGCTGGTGATACAAAAACAGTTTTAGAAAAATTAAATCAAGATAAAGGTTTTGCTTTCGTGAAAACAATTGCTGAAGCTTACAACAAAAATGTAGCGCCAAAATACGATGAAATCAATTTAAGAAATGTGGCAACACAAAGAACGTACATGAAAGCGATTTTAGAGTTAAGTCCTAAATCAGCACGAATATTTCCTGATGCGAATTCTACTTTAAGAGTTACTTACGGAAAAGTAAAAGGTTACAAACCAAGCGATGCAGTAGTTTATTCGCCAATTACTTATTTAGATGGAGTGATGGAAAAATATATTCCAGGTGATTATGAATTTGATGTACCGCAAAAATTAGTTGATTTATATGCTGCAAAGGATTACGGGAATTATTCGGAAAATGGAAAAATGCCAGTTGCCTTTATTGCTACGAATCACACAACGGGAGGAAATTCTGGAAGTCCAGCTTTAGATGCGAACGGAAATTTGATTGGATTGAACTTTGATAGAGTATGGGAAGGAACCATGAGTGATGTGTATTATTCACCAGATATTTGTAGGAATATCATGGTTGATTCGCGTTATATTTTATTTATCATTGATAAGTTCGCAGGGGCGAAAAATTTAATTGACGAAATGAAAATCATTTATAACCAGCCGAATAGCTCAAAAAAAGCAAAGAAATAGAGTTTGGCACGGTAGTTGCAAACTGGATTTCGGACAACAAAGAAAAAAAAATAAAAAAAAGACAATAAAATTGTTTGTCATTTAAAAATTTTTATATCTTTGCTCCATAAATAATTAACCTTTATAATAAAATTAAGATGAAAAAAGTTGTTTTAAGTTTAGCATTCGTTGCTGCTGTATTAGTTTCTTGTAACAAAAAAGCGGAAGAGACTCCAGCTGCTGATTCTACTGCTGTAGATACTACTGCTGTTGTAGCTGATACTACTGCTGTTGCTGCTGATACTGCTGCTGTAAAAACAGATAGCGCTGCTGCTAAAACTGAAGAAGTTAAAGAAGAAGTTAAAAAATAATATTTGACCTTCTTTTCGAAAAGAAATCAATCCCGACTTTGTCGGGATTTTTTTTTGCTCAAAAGTCAACAAAGTTTTTGAGTGTTGGTTTGTTTTGAAAGTAACACACTTACGCACAAACTTGTCGTACTGAAAGCGTTTCTTGTTGTTTGTTTTTAATGCTGACGTAAAATAATAGATTACGTTGAGTATCTTTCCGGGTGATAAGCGTTGTAAGAAGTTTATAGGTTGTGTTTCTTTTGAATTACTAAAATTATCCAAAAATATCTTCAGCTGGAGGAAAGATAGATTCAGATTTAGAAAAATCTAAAAATTCAGCTTTAGCGCCATATTTTAAAATTTCATTAATTCCTTTTTCAAGCATTAATTGTGTGGAGTATTTTCGACTAACGGCTAGTTCTTTGTCGTTTAAAATGATTTTAAAGTAAAATTTCCCTGCCGGCGAACGAAATCGCATAAAAAATAATTTAGCAATGGATTTCTTAAGTAATTCAATTTCGTCTTCGCATTCAAAACGAAGTTCAAAAGGGTTGCTTGTAAATATGGTTTTTCCTTTACGAGATGTTAATTCGTATTTGTAATGTCCGCTAAGTTTTTTGCTTATTACGAAGGTTGCCATTTTTTGAAAAGGAATATGGGAGTTAAAAAAGTAAAATAATAAAAAAAGCTCCAAACATAGTTTGGAGCTTTTGTACTCAAGGCGGGACTTGAACCCGCACGAACATTACTGCTCACTGGATTTTAAGTCCAGCGTGTCTACCAATTCCACCACTCAAG
>CAYWVV010000036.1:12729-31201 GCA_964461805.1 uncultured Flavobacterium sp. | reverse complement strand
GTTCATAACACTCATATTATACATATATTGTGTATAATGTGGGTCTTGTTGAGCAGATACTTCTGAAAAGAAACCTACAGCCAACAATAAACCTAAATATATTTTTCTCATATTGATTTTGTTTAATAAAAACTACTCTTTTACCACTTTGATAAAAGAGTAGAATTATTTTTTTTCTTATTGTTCTCTATTAATGTAAATCCAACCTGTTTTCTTTTCTCCAGAAACTAATTCTATAACATAGTAGTATGTTCCGTCTGGCATTTCGCCACCACCCATAAACTGACCATGCCAATCATTATTGTAATCCGTTTTTGAATAAACTTCTCTACCGTATCTGTTGAAAATTTCAACTTTCTTAGCAACTAATTCTAAAAAGTCATTCTTTCCATCGTTGTTTGGCGAAATACCTTTTTGAATTTCACATAATTCAACTTGTATAGTCATCGTTACTGAAGTAGCACATTCATTTACATCAGGTGTAAAGGTATACACTTGCGTACTGTTTACTGAAGTATCAACAACAGCTGGGAACCAACTTCCGTTTATTGCTGGTGTATTTGTTGAAGAAGTTGGTAACGTTACATTTCCTGACCCAATACATAAAGGATCAATTTGTGTAAATGTAGGTGTTAAACTCGGATCAATTGTTACTGATATAGAAACAACTTGCGAACATTGTCCTCCATCTGGAGTAAATGTATAAGTTGAAGTTCCAGGATTTGCCGTATTAATTGCTGCAGGAAACCAAGTACCGGTTATTGCAGGTGTATTATTTGAAGACAATGGTAAAGCCGGAGGAACATCATTTTGACAAATATTTCCAATTGCAGTAAATATTGGCACAACAATAGGATCAATCGTAATATTCATCGTTGTAACTACAGCACATTGTCCTGAGTTAGGCGTAAATGTATACGTTGTAACTCCAGGAGTTGCTGTACTAATAGCTGCATTCCAAGTACCAGTTATCGGCGGCGTGTTATTTGACGATAAAGGTAATGTTGGCGCAGTCGTACCTTGACAAATACTTGGTATTTGAGTAAAAATAGGCGTAATATTTGGTGCAAATACAGTAATATCCATAGTTGTACCCACACCACATTGTCCTAAGTTAGGCGTAAATGTATACGTTGTAACCCCAGGAGTAGTTGTACTAATAGCTGCGTTCCAAGTACCCGTTATCGGCGGCGTATTAGTTGACGATAAAGGTAATGTTGGTGCAGTCGTACCTTGACAAATACTTGGTATTTGATTAAATGTTGCTGTTACAAATGAAGTTAATACAATTGTAAAACTACTTGAATTTGTATTGATACAATTTGTTAAATTCGTTGGATATGTGTAGGTAACTACATAAGATCCTGCAGTACTAGTTGGTAAATTAATTGTACCATTAGTAGTATTTAAATCTAAACCTACAGCATTTCCTGATACAGATTCAACATAACTAAAAGTACCACCTGGAGTAGCTCCAGGAGCTAAAGTTGGTGTTGGATTTGTTGTACTAGTAATACAAACTGGTGTTGTATAAGTAAAGTCTGTTACTGCTGTTGTATAAGGCACTGCATTTATTGTAAATGAAATAGGTGCAGAATAACAATTATTAATTAAATCATGTACTATGAAATAATGAACACCTGGAGTTAATCCAGTAAATGTTGTAGTAGTTACATAAGTACCACCGTCAACACTATATTCATAACTTGATGAGTTAAGTGTATACTGACCTAAATTTGAATAATCTACAGGATCAGTAGTACTCCAATTATTAGCATCCCATGTTGTACTAGGAAGCGGTGTTGCACTAGCTAATCTTCTGTAAGTATAACCTGGTTGGCCAGCAGGTGTAAATATACTACCGTTAGTTGGCCCCCACATATCTATTTCAATATTAGTCAATGTAGTTAATCGAATGTTGTCATTATTATCAACACCAGAAAGTGGAATTAAAAAATTATGTACTACACCCGGAATACTCGGATCATTACTTATCTTAATAACAAATGTACTATTGTTTGCAACTGTTCCAGTCAAAGTTTGCTGCCATGTTGGCGCAACAATTCCGTTATTGTACATTTTTAATCTATAATTGGCTAAGTTAACTGTTGCACCAGTTCCATTAAACAATTCTACATAAGATAAAGCACCTGTATTGGCATCTGTAACTTCAGAAATAAATAAGTTAGTTGGTACCGGACCTCCTACTGCTACTGGAGCAGTAATATTAATAGAACCTGTTTGTACTGCACAAGTAGGTTGTGTTAAATAGTCAAAAGTTGGTGTAGGAATTGAAACAATTTTCACATTAAAAGGATCCTCTGAAGTACATTGTCCGTTAGTGGCATACACATAAATCGTTTGATTTGTTGTGAT
Organism: uncultured Flavobacterium sp.; assembly: GCA_964461805.1. Classification (GTDB taxonomy): domain Bacteria; phylum Bacteroidota; class Bacteroidia; order Flavobacteriales; family Flavobacteriaceae; genus Flavobacterium. The sequence continues at coordinate 28,825 of CAYWVV010000036.1, read as the reverse complement.
AACATCACCTGCATTTAATTGTGTTCCTGTTCCACCTGTTGCTGTAAAATAATTACCTACAGTTAATGCTGGTAATACATAACTGTTACAAGCATTCACATCAACTTGAGCAGGAATAATTGGAGCTGCAATAATTTGAACTTGAGTAGTTGTTGTATATTGAGCACATCCTCCTTGAGCAGGAACTGTTAAGGTAACTGTGTAAGTACCCACATTAGCTAAAATTGGAATTATTCCTCCAGTCACTGGATCTAAGGCATTCTCTAAACCAGCTGGAGTTGAAGAATAAGTACTTCCTGTTCCACTATTCCCAGTAACAGCAATTGACTGTAATAAAGAAACAGATTTACAATAAGTAGCACTGTCATATGCAATTGTTGCATTTGGCACAGGAGTAATAATTATCTGAGCTGTAGCAAGAATAGGTGCATTTTGAGCTGGAGCTGCTAAATTTGGTATAATTGTATTGGTTACTGTATAAGTTCCTGGTAAACTTGCTACAAAATTAATTACTCCTGTTACAGGATTAATACTTAATGCAGTAGTTGAACCATCACTATTTCTAACTCCTGTATAAGTCCCAGCTACTGCGCCAGGAATTAATGTAGGAGTTGCTGGTGCAGAAGACTGACAGTAAGTTACTGAAGGATAATTAAATGTATTGTATGGATAACAAGCTGCCTGTGCAGTGTTACCAGGCTTTGGAGCAATGGTCACTGTACCAACTTGATTGGCATAATTTGTAACAATTAATATATAAACTTGACCTGCTAAAACCGGAATAGTAAAATTTTCTGTAGCTGAAGCACTAAAACTACATCCAGTAGTTAATCCTGATAATGGAGCTTGCCCCCTAGGAATAACGCCACATGCTGCATCTCTAGTTGCAAAAGGTCCCCATAAAGCATAATCTACATCAATTGGTGCTCCTGCTGTGGTAACTTGTGATAAGTTATATCCTAAATTCCCTGTTTGTGTTGCTTCTAAAAAGAAGAATGAAGCATTTGGAGAAGTAGATAAACAGCCAATAGTACCTAAGTTCAATACGTTAGTAGTGTTTGGGTATGTTATAGTAGTTGTACACAATGAAATAGCTTCAGTACATGGAATACCACCTACACAAATTGTAAAGTTTGATAACTGAGGTGTTGTACTTGTAGAAAAAGCTCTTATGTAATAGGTTTGTCCTAAAACAAAATTATCTATTACCGCATTTTCATTATTAACACATTGCTTTAAAATTAAATTATTACAGTCTGTTCCTGAATAAATAGTGAACGCCATATCAATTAATGGAGTAATATTTTCAATTTCAAATGTATGAGTAGAACGTGTAGCTACAAACTTAAACCAAACATCATCGTCAGCTTGAGCCAAATTACAACCTGTACCTGTCATTGCTTGAGATGATGGTGTCGCCCCAGCTAAAGTTGCCAATGTAGTTTGTTGACATGTTAACCCATTATTTACAGGTACTGTAATTGCATTAATACATAAATCATTAATTGGTGTAGTAGAGAAAGTAAATCCATCAGACCAGAAACTAGTATTTGTTGCAGAACAAATTGCTCTTACATAAAAAGTATACGTTGTTGATGGAGATAATCCTGTAACAACATGAGGAGGTGAACCAGGATTTGCTGGAACTCCAGATTGTCCAAAAATTGGTGCATTGGCTCCAAATGGTAATACTAAAATTTCCCATTGTGTAGCTGTACCTGTTTCTGTCCAAGTTAAAGTTGCAGTTGTTGATCCAACTGGATTTGCTGTTAAAGCAACTGGTTTAAAACAAGTAATTGGTGGCGTACAGTAAATTGTAGCATCCCATCCAGCACTTACAGTTGTTCCGTTTGAAGTAAATACAAATGTTAAACATCCACTTGCAGAAGTTGCAGAAAATGAAGGTGGTAAAGTTGTACCTGTATAGGTTCCTACAATTGGAGAAGTTATTAAATTCCCATCTCTAATTACTAAATTATCACCAGCAGCAACATTGAAGTCGTTAAAAACAACAGTTACAATATCTCCAACATTATCTGGACATATAATAGAAGTTATCGCTTGATTATTTGAGTAGTTTCCAGCAATTCCTCCAGTGTCATAAAAATGATCTCCTGCACAATAATTTGGTGTGGTACAGAAATTTACTGGAACGGACCAAAAACTAAATTCTGTTGCTGAACATTTTGCTCTTACATACACATCGTAACAAGTTACTGAAGTTAATCCACCGATTGTGAATGGACTACCTATTGTAGTAGTTGTTCCAGTAGAAGTAGCCGTTGGTGCAGCAGATCCAGCAGGTAAAACAATAATTTCCCATTGAGATTCAGAACCACCATTAGCCCAAGCTACTTGAGCTGTATTATAGCCAATATTAGAAATCACTAAACTTCCTGGTTTAGGACAAGTAATTAAATTTAATTTCACATTATCTATTGCAGCTGGTGGTTGATTACCAGTTACGTTATTATTCACCCACTCGAAAACTAAACGCACCGTAGAACCTGCATATGGAGTTGCATTTAACGTGTAATTTTGAGTAGTAAAATTAGAATTAGCAGTCAAATCATTTCCGATTTTTATTCTGCTATTTACTACAGCTGTAATTTGAGTTCCTGATGTTGGATTAAAAGTAGTTGGAACAGTCCATACTCTAAAATAATCATTTCCTGTTTCTCCTAATGAACGCCAATCAAATGTTAAATCCAATTGAGTCGCTCCAGCTGGAATTACAAAATCTTTATAAGCTTGAACAACTGAAGTTGCAGTAGTGTTATAGGTATTTGTGCCACCATTTGTATCCGTAACATATAACGCGTGAGTTCCACCGTTATTAATACCAGTTCCTACAGCCCACTTATTTGTTTGCGTACCATTATTTAATGTCCAACCTGTTAAAGTTTCAAAACCATCAATAAAGTTTAATGGTGTAGCAACTTGAGGCATAGTAAATGTAAATGGTCCAGACCAAATACTAAAATTACCATCATTACAATCTGCTCTAACATAGTATTGATAAACCACACCTGGAATTAAACCAGTTGGTTGAAAAGGTATAGCTGTATTTGTACCTGCTCCAGTTGGCAATGCATAAGGAGCTGGTGCATAAGAAACTTGCCAGTTAGTTGTACCTGCAGAAGTTGCCCATGATAAATCAGCAGTAGTTGAAGATGTAACTGTTGCTGCTAATGCAGTCGGTTGATTACAAAAAACTTGTTGTATTGTTAAAGTGTATCCAACGGTTTGATTTAGAAGACCATTTGAAGACACAATAATATAATAGGTTGTACCCGCAACAACCGGAAACAAGTTGATGTTTCTAGGAGTTGAAGCAGAATTCGCTACTCCACCTAAACATGTTGCTCCTGGAGATCCCGGACAAGCACTATATACGTGAATACTTGAATTAGCAGTTGTTGGCGCTAAATTTATAGCAATATTTCCTGTAAATGTAGGTGTAAATGAATAAAAAACATCATTACCTGTCATGTAATTAGTAGCTTGACTACTACATGCCAGAGGTTGTGTAATATCATTCGTATCTAAATGATTTGCCGTATTATCAATAGTTTGATAAGGCAATGCTCCAACTACAATTGGACCAGCACAAGTATCTCCAAAAGAAGCTGTTTGAAAACTTCTTGGCCCAAACCAATCACTTTCAAAACCACCTGTACAAATGGAACGTACTTGAAATTTATATAAAGTATTTGGTTGTAATCCTGTTGCTAAATAATTAACATTAGTATTTGCTGTATAATTTATTGTAGAAACACCTCCAAAGGTATCCGCGAAAGGACAAACTTGAACTTCCCATTGTGTAATTCCACCTGGGCTACCCCAACTTAATTGTGCAGTTGACGTAGATTCATTTGCAGTTGCTAATGGTCCGATAGGTGCATTACATTTTTGTATAAGGTTAACATTATCAATTACCCATCTACTTTCACCATTATCATTAGTATATACAAAAGCAATATAAATTAAAGTACCAGGTGGATAAGTTGCCACTGGTAAATCAAGAACTTTTTCTTCAGGAACATTGGCAGAAGCCGTTAATGTTGCCTCATCATATGAAATAAGCGTTACAAAATCGGCAGGATTGTTCGGTGAAATTTTTGAAATTCGAATATCGAAAGTACCTCCTTGAAATCCTGAACCTAACGTTTTAGTTCGAAAACGCAATTGAGGACTTGTTGGAACACTTACTTGAGGAGAAACCAACCAGTCGACCGCAAAAGTTCCGTCTGTTACATTCTCTCTTTGAATTACAGCAGAATTCGTTCCGTTTAGAACTAAAGCTCCTAAATTCGTAGTTGACCAACTTTGAACGGTACCAATACCGTTGTCAAATTTTGTCCAACCCGCCGGTATGGCTGGAACAACTGAGGTTTCAAAATTTTCGGATAGTTGACCGAAAACATTTAAACCCGCAAACATAAATAATAATAATAGTAGTTTTTTCATTATAGTATGAAGTGATTAATTAATATCTTTAACTTTACAAAAATATAAATTCCAAGGAATTACTGAGTTTATATCGACAAAACGTAACTTTTCATCGATAAAAAGCTTCATTTAACTAAATTATTTTCTTTAAATTTGTAAAAAAATCAACATTTTGAGTACAAAAAAAATATACTTCGCTTCTGACCAGCATTTAGGAGCGCCAACTCCAGAATTAAGTTTTCCTAGAGAACAAAAATTTGTAAAATGGCTTGATGAAGTAAAACAAGATGCTGAAGCTATCTTTTTACTAGGCGATTTATTCGATTTTTGGTTTGAATACAAAACGGTTGTACCAAAAGGATTTGTTAGAGTTTTAGGAAAATTAGCCGAGATAAAAGACGCTGGAATTCCGATTTATTTTTTTGTAGGTAACCACGATTTATGGATGGGCGATTATTTCGAAAAAGAATTAAATATTCCCGTTTATCACGATAATAAAGAATTTACTTTTAACGGAAAAACGTTTTTAATTGGTCATGGAGACGGAAAAGGACCAGGCGATATGGGCTATAAACGTATGAAAAAAGTATTTACTAATCCGTTTTCGAAAAGGTTGTTCCGTTGGTTACATCCAGATATTGGGGTACGATTAGCGCAATATTTATCGGTAAAAAATAAATTAATTTCTGGTGCTGAAGATGTTAAATTTTTAGGAGAAGAAAACGAATGGTTGGTGCAATATTGCAAACGTAAATTAGAAACCCAACATTATGACTTTTTTGTTTTCGGACACCGCCATTTACCGATGGAAATCCAATTAAACGAACAATCTAAATACATCAACTTAGGCGACTGGATTGGTTATTTTACCTATGGCGTTTTTGATGGAGAGAAATTTGAATTGAAAAAATATTAAAATTTAAGTTTTGAAATTACTGCTTTAATCTTACCATTAAGGCATGAAGTACATTAAGTTATTTCTCAAATTTTCTTAATTCCTTAATGGTTTAAAAAAGATTTCGTAATTAAACCAATTGAATTTGCGTTAGGGATGGAAGCGGCATCCTTTTATGTTTTATTTTTTGGTTTATTGAAGCTCTTCGACTCCGCTAAGTGTGACATTGCGAAAAAAAAACATAAAAGATATAGCGTACAGCCCGACCCTTGTGGTAACGCCCAAAACAATATCAATTTCAAATTTCAATGTCAAAATTCAATTTTGATGTTTATATTTTCTAATCTTTATCTATTTCTAAATCTCTGAATTTTGGTGAAGCGACTGCGGTGGTTCCAACGACGAATAAAGTCATAATTCCACCAAATACAACGGCATTGACTACGCCAAATAATTTGGAAGTTAAGCCACTTTCGAAAGCACCTAATTCGTTAGAAGAACCTACGAAAATAGAATTTACAGAGGAAACTCGCCCACGCATATCATCGGGTGTGTAAATTTGCAGAATGGTAGAACGGATTACAACTGAAAATCCATCCGTTACGCCACTTAAAAACAAAGCCACGACTGAAATCCAAAAGTTTTGGGATAAACCAAAAACGATAATACAAATTCCGAATCCGAAAACGGCTAATAATAATTTTTTACCTGTATTTTTTTCGATGGAAAACATGGTGGAAGCTAACATCGTTAATAAGCCACCAATAGCTGGTGCGGCACGTAAAATTCCGAAACCTTCAGAACCTACTTTTAAAATATCTTGTGCAAAAATAGGCAATAATGCTACTGCTCCACCGAATAAAACCGCAAACATATCTAAAGAAAGGGCGTTTAAAATAATTTTATTTTGAAACACAAATTGAATACCCGCTTTTAAACTTTCCATAACGGGTTCGCCAATTTTTTTATTTAATATGGGTTTTTTGCTGATTTGTAGCAACAAGATAATTCCGGCAAGTATAGAAATAGTAACGAAAATCATGGAATTAAAAACACCAATTCCACCAATTAAAAAGCCTGCCAAAGCTGGACCAATAACCGCAGAAACTTGCCAAGAAGAACTACTCCATGTTGCTGCATTGGTAAATTCCGATTTCGGAACAATTAAGCCTAACAAACTAAAAATGGAAGGAATAATAAAAGAACGAATGATTCCACCTAAAAAAACCAAAGCATAAATGGCATATAAAAAAGGCTGTTTCCCAATTGTTGCAGCCGTTCCAGGATGTACCAAGTAACAAAATAAAGCACTAATGGTTAGTGTTCCTAAAAAACATTTTAACAACATGCTCCTTTTTTCGGATTGATCTACAATATGACCCGCAAATAAAGCCATTAGAATTGCTGGAATCACTTCCATTAAACCAATTAACCCTAACGACCATGGGTTTTTGGTAATACGATATACTTCCCATTCTATCAAAACAAATTGCATCGACCAAGCTAATACTATAGCCAATCGCATCAGGATAAACCAACGAAATTCCAGGATTCTTAAGGACGAGAAAGGATCTTTTTTTGTCATAGTTCTTAACCGCGAAGACGCGAAAATTTTCGCAAAGGTCGCAAAGTTTTTTTTATTTTACGTTGATTTTATTATTTAACTGAACACTATTTACTGCCAACTGAACATTATCTTATATCTCGTAATTGCAATTGTAAACTTACGTTTCCGTTCCATTCGTTTTCTTCTACTATATAAACGGCATCAAAAGGATTTTTATTTTTTACGAGGTCGATTTTCTTTCCTAATCCGAAACCAATAGCATTAAAATTTGGTGAATGATTCTGTTTTACGAAGACTTTTAAATGTTCTGCCTCGTTTCCTAAGGTTTTGGCATAACCAGAATCGACTACATGCTTCGACATAAAAACAGGCGTCATATTTTCTGGTCCGAACGGTTCGAATTGTTTTAGAATACGCATGAATTTTTCATTTATATCTGAAAAATCAAGTTCAAAATCGACTGCAATTTCTGGAATTAATAAATCGGGGTGAATGGTGTTTTTGACTTCCGTTTCAAACGCGTTTTTAAAATTCTGATAATTTTCTTCTTTTAATGTCATTCCGGCTGCGTACATGTGTCCGCCAAACTGCACCAAATGTTCCGCGCAAGCTTCCAAAGCGTTATACACATCAAAATCTTTAACCGAACGTGCCGAAGCTGCCAGTTTATCGCCGCTTTTTGTAAAAACGATCGTTGGACGATAGTAATTTTCTACTAATCGAGAAGCTACAATTCCGATCACGCCTTTGTGCCAACTTTCTTGATACACGACTGTTGAAAAGCGGTCTATTTCATTATTTTCTTCAATTTGAAGTAAGGCTTCTTTGGTAATTTGTTTGTCTAAATCTTTTCGATCCGAATTATATCCTTCAATTTCAGAGGCAAATTGTTCGGCTTGTTCTAAATTATATTCGGTTAAAAGCGCAACCGCTTCATTTCCATGTTTCACTCTTCCCGCCGCGTTAATTCTGGGTGCGACGATGAAAACCACATCGGTAATCGTTAAGACTTTCTTCTTTGTGTTTTGAATTAAGGCTTTAATTCCTGGTCGTGGATTGGTGTTTATCACTTCCAAACCAAATTTCGCTAACACGCGATTTTCTCCAGTCATGGGAACAATATCTGCAGCAATGGCGGTGGCAACTAAATCTAAATACGGAAGTAAATCTTCAATGGTTTGGTTTCTATTTTCAGCTAGCGCTTGAATCAATTTAAATCCGACTCCGCAACCACATAATTCGTCGTATGGATAACTACAATCAACACGTTTTGGATCTAAAACCGCAATCGCATCTGGTAACGAATCTCCTGGTCGGTGATGGTCGCAAATGATAAAATCGATGTTTTTGGCTTTCGCATAATTGACGTGGTCGATAGATTTTATACCGCAATCGAGTGCGATAATTAAAGAAATATCGTTGTCTTCTGCATAATCAATTCCGATATACGAAATTCCGTAACCTTCATTATATCGGTCGGGAATGTATGTCGCAACATTCGGATAATAAGTTCGTAAATAACTTGAAACCAAAGAAACGGCTGTTGTTCCGTCGACATCATAATCGCCAAATACTAGAATATTTTCATTGTTACCAATGGCTTTTTCGATACGAAAAACGGCTTTATCCATATCTTTCATCAGATACGGATTGTGTAAATCGTTTAATGTTGGTCTGAAAAATGTTTTGGCTTGTTCATAGGTTTCAATTCCTCTTTGAACTAATAAAGTAGCGACAGTTTCGTCTACTTGAAGGGCATTTTGTAAGGCTTGTACTTTTTCTTTTTCTGGCTTTGATTTGATGGTCCAACGCATAGTGATTTTGGATTTATGAGTTACGATTTATGATTTTTGGCGAATAGTTTAGATTTGTAAATATATTGAAATTTTATTTAACCGCAAAGGTCGCAAAGATTCCGCAAGTTTCGCAAGGATTTTTAACTTATCCCTTTTGCTTTTTCACTTATTACTTTTTACTTTTTACTTGGCTCTTTTTACTTGACTCTTTTTACTTGGCTCTTAACGTCACACCTTCAAAATGAATGCCTTCCCAACCAAAAATCATAAAATTTCTGATGTTTTGGTGATCGGTTGCGTCTGGTGTGTTTAAAACATCTTGATAGAAATCACCAAATAAAAATAAGGTTTCTTCTTTAGTTAATTGGTGCAATTGTGCAAAAGCAAAAATTTTACACGAACCATTATTTTCACCAGCATTATTGATTTGATTTCCGTTTTTGAAAGTCGTTGGTGTGAACGTATAATTTTCATCGATGTAAGCGATGGTGTCTGGGAAAGATTTTTTGTTTAGTAGGTTTTGTAAGTTAAAAATCATAAGCTTTAATTATTTTTATTTTATTAGAAAGTTCAGAAATAAAAAAACAAAATTCATCATGATGTTTTTTATTATTTAGAAAGAAATAAAATTTGAATTTTTTATTATTATATTCAAATGAAACCCAATTATTTATACCTTTTCCTACTTCATAATTACTAATATTAAATTGGAAATCAGTTCTAAAAAAACCTGAATCTTTACCTTTATAATCAGTAACTATATATTTAAAATTTTGAATTGAATTATATTGAAATTCTTTTCCATCAGTAATTAATTTTGAATCTAAAAAAGTCAATACTCCGTTTATTTTTCCTGAAACTAAATCAGTATCAAAACTATATTGAATTTTTGAAATCCCAAATAAAATTAATCCAAAAATAAATACTATTAGACTTGTTGTAAAAAAAACATCGGATTGAAAAACAAATTTATTAGTTAAATATAGAATTAGTCCTAAGCAAATTAAAATTATTCCGTAAAAATTAAGCTTAGAATTAAAAACACTTAATTCATTTCCAATAAGTTCTGGATGATATAATTTGGCTTCAAACATAAACCAACTACTTTACAGATTTCCCACCCACAACTACAACAATTTCGCCTTTTGGTGGTTTGGCTTCAAAGTGTTTTAAGACTTCTTCGGCAGTTCCTCGAATGGTTTCTTCGTGTAGTTTTGAAATTTCTCTGGAAACCGATACTTGTCTCTCTGCGCCAAAATATTGGATAAATTCGGCTAACGTTTTTAGTAATTTATGTGGAGAAACATATAAAATCATGGTACGAGTTTCTTCGGCTAGAGCCAAATAACGCGTTTGTCTTCCTTTTTTATCAGGTAAAAAGCCTTCGAATATAAATTTATCGTTTGGCAAACCACTATTTACCAAAGCGGGTACAAAAGCTGTCGCACCTGGTAAACAATCGACTTCAATTCCGTTTTCTACGCAAGCGCGTGTTAACAAAAACCCTGGATCAGAAATCGCTGGTGTTCCCGCATCAGAAATTAACGCAATCGTTTCTCCGCCTTTTAATCGGGCAATTAAATTTTCTACGGTTTTGTGTTCGTTATGCATGTGGTGACTGTGCATGTGCGTAGAAATTTCAAAATGCTTTAGCAATTTTCCGCTAGTACGCGTGTCTTCGGCTAAAATTAAATCGGCTTCTTTTAGTACGCGAATGGCACGAAACGTCATGTCGTCTAAATTACCAATGGGTGTGGGAACTATATATAATTTGCTCATAAAAGTGCTTAACGGAAAATGTTATTATTGGCCACGAATTCTCGAATTAACGAATTTTTTTAATCTTTATTTTCAATCGAATTAGTATCGACTTTGTCGAAAATTTAAAACACAGATTTCACAAATTTTCTCGGATTGTTTTGTGTGAATTTGTGAAATCTGTATTTAAAAAATAAGTATTTATTTAAATTTATTTTCAACAATTTCTAGAAACATTTTTTCAAACTGTTCTTTTCCTTCCCAATTGTTATAATCCGGTTTCACAAAGTCTAAAACAAAAGATTTGGCTTCGTCCCAATTGGTAAACGTGTTTAATTGTGATAAAACGCGTTGTAAATCGTCACCGTTTCCAGCAAATAAGTTTTTCTCAAAAGCAATTTTATCATTTAAACCTAAAACAATTGCCTTTCCTGTTGGTACAGATTCTGCTTTTGGTTCTTCTTTAATTTCTACTTTTGGTTCAGCAATAACTGCGTTAACTTGATCTGCTTCAACTTTCACTTCTTCCAGAATTACTTCAGGTTGAACGGCTTCAAAAACAGGTTCTTTAATTAATTCTTCGATAATAGGTTCGTCTTTTTTTACGAACATCGTAGCTTGATAATCGTGTACCAAAATATCATCCATAGAAATTTGTTTCGAAACCTTTGTTCCAATAATTTCAGAATTTGTGGTTGTTAGTATCTTCTCTTCTTTGACTTCTTCTACTACTTCTTTAACAACCGCTTGTGTTTTAACATCTTTTTCAGGAAATGCTTCGTGAGAAATTTCATTTTTTTCGAAAAGTTCTTCGGTAATTTGTGCAATATGTTCTTTAGAAGCCATTTCTATTTCATCGTCTCCATTTCCAGGAAACGCTTCGTGAGTTATGTCGTTTTTCTCAAAAAGTTCTTCTTCAATTTGTGCAATATGTTCTTTGGAAGCTAGTTCCATCATTTCTTCTTCTTCCTCATCAATCTCAATAGTTCCTACTACAATTTTCTCTACTTTTTCTTCAAAAACGGCTTCTGAGAACTCTTCATTTACTATAGCTGTATTGGCTTCGTAAAATTTTAATAACGTTAATTGTTCATACAGTTTTTTAACTTCTTCATGTAACTGAACGGTTTCTGTATGGTTTTTTAGCTTTAATAAACGGTGCGCTATGCTAATTAATTCGCCTTCAATTTTTTTCTTCATAACTTTTTGTTTGTGTTGAACGTTTATAGCGGTGATTTTTATATTTTTGTTATCATTACAAAGGTAAAAGAAAAAACGTGTTTCTGTTGTTGTAACAATTATTTTTAATTGATTTTTTTCAACACAGATTTTCACAAATTTTCACAAATTATACGTTTCATCTGAGTTAATCTGTGGAATCTGTGTTTGTATTACCCTTCACTGATAGTTAATTAATTTTGATTTAAAAAAGAAAATGTTTTTAGAAAATACGGTAAATCAGGAAGAACAATTTGGTTGGATAGAAGTTATTTGTGGTTCAATGTTTTCGGGTAAAACCGAAGAGTTGATTCGCCGACTAAAACGTGCCCAATTTGCCAAACAAAAAGTGGAAATTTTCAAACCTGCAATTGATACGCGATACGATGATGAAATGGTGGTTTCGCACAATAAAAATGAAATTCGTTCTACGCCAGTTCCAGCTTCTGAAAACATTAGAATTTTAGCCCAAGGTTGCGATGTCGTTGGTATTGATGAAGCGCAATTTTTTGATGATGAAATTGTAAATGTTTGCAATGAATTAGCGAATAACGGTATTCGAGTAATTGTCGCTGGTTTAGATATGGATTTCAAAGGAAACCCGTTCGGACCGATGCCCGCACTTATGGCAACTGCCGAATATGTAACGAAAGTGCACGCCGTTTGTACCCGAACAGGGAATTTAGCGCATTATAGTTTTAGAAAATCGGCAGACGAAAAATTAGTCATGCTGGGTGAAACTGAAGAATACGAACCTTTGAGCAGAGCAGCTTATTATAAAGCCATACGCGAAGAAAAAGAAGAGTAAACAATAAATTGTAAAAACAAAAGTATTTTCATAAATTTGATTAAAAATTGGTTATGAACATTGAAGCAAGAAAATTATCACTAATTCAAGAATTTCTGTCAATACAGAATGAAAGTATTATTGTTAAGTTGGAAAAACTAATTAACAAAGAAAAAAAGTCAGCTGAAAACGATTTCAAACCATTTACAATTGATAAATTTAACAAACGAATTGACAAATCTCTTGACGATTTTAAAAACGGAAGAACAATAAACCATGACGATTTAATAAAAGAAATTGAAACATGGAAATAGTGATAATCTGGTCTGAATTTGCTAATAGTCAATTAAAAGTCATTTTTAAATATTACAAAATCGAAGCATCACTTCAAACTGCAAAAAAAATAACTTCAGAAATTTCTAAAGAAGTTACAAAATTAAAATTTCATACAGATTTAGGACAAAAAGAAGAATTACTAACTTCTAAACCTGAAAAATACAGATATTTGGTCAAAGGTAATTACAAAATAATTTACACATTTGACGAAAACAACAATACTATTCGAATAATAGATATTTTTGATTGTAGACAAAACCCAGAAAAAATACAGCAATCAAAATAATTCAGATGAAAATAACCTCAACAATATTAACTTCAGCCCATTTAAACTTTTCCGATTCAGCGATTGAATTTGACCATATTTCTATTGATAGTAGAAGTTTACAAAACGGAAACGCGACTTTGTTTTTTTGTTTGAAAGGACAAAACAACGACGCTCACATTTATATTGAAAGTTTAATTGAAAAAGGGGTTCAATATTTTGTGGTAGAATATATTCCCGTAAATGTAGCTGGAAAAGCAAATTTTTGCCTAGTAGAAAACACCACAAATGCTTTACAAAATTTAGCAAAAGCCTATAAAAACCAATTCCAAATTGAAACGATTGGAATTACTGGAAGCAACGGAAAAACCATCGTAAAAGAATGGCTAAACTTTTTATTAAGTCCTGATTATTCTGTAGTTCGAAGTCCGAAAAGTTTTAATTCACAAGTAGGTGTGCCATTATCAATTTTCGGAATTAACGAAAACCACAATTTTGGTATTTTTGAAGCCGGAATTTCGTTAAAAGGCGAAATGCAAAAATTAGCAGAAATCATTCAACCGAATATTGGTATTTTTACACATTTAGGGAACGCGCATCAAGAAGGTTTTACTACAGTTGAAGAAAAAATTATAGAAAAATGCCAATTGTTTACTAATGCTGGAATTGTAATTTTAGAAAAAAACGATTGGATTGAAAAGCATATAACTACTACAACTTTTACATGGAGTTTTGAAGACCCAAAAGCCAATGTGTTTGTGCTTTCTAAAGTCAAAAACAACTTAAAAACCACTTTAGAAATTCAGTTTGAAAACAAAATATTTAAAGTTTCACTTCCTTTTACTGATGCTATTTCTATTGAAAATGCATTGACTTGTGTTTCGACATTATTATATTTAAAAACACCTATTTCAACAATTATAGAAAGAACTTCGAAATTATACAATATTGAAATTCGCTTGCAAGCCAAAAAAGGAATTAACAATTGCTTATTAATTGATGATAGTTTTTCAAGCGATTATCAATCGTTAAAAATTGCGTTAGACTTTTTAGAACAACAAAAACTACATCAAAAAAAGACGATTATTTTATCCGATATTTTTCAGAGCGGCTTAAATGTAAAAGAACTTTACAGTAACGTTATCAAGTTATTACAACAAAACAATATTACTCAAATTATAACGATTGGTGAAGTGATTGGAAACTATTTTCAAGATTTACCACATGTTATTTCGTTTGCCAATACGAATGCCTTTTTACAACAATTTAATACCGCTTCTTTTAACAACGAAACCATTTTAATAAAAGGCGCACGTAGCTTTAACTTTGATGAAATTGTGGTTTTATTAGAAGAAAAAGTACATGAAACGGTTTTAGAAATTAACTTGGACGCCCTGACCACTAATTATAATTTTTACAAACAAAAACTTGAAAATACCACCAAAATTATGGTCATGGTGAAAGCTTTTGGGTATGGGAATGGCGGTTATGAAATTGCGAAACAACTCGCGCATTTAAAAACTGATTATTTGGGTGTGGCTTTCGCCGACGAAGGAATTGCCTTACGTAATGCAGGAATTACCACGCCAATTATGGTTTTAAATCCTGAAATTAGTAGTTACAAAGCTATGGTAGCTTATAATTTAGAACCAGAAATGTATTCCATTTCCGGATTAACTTCTTTCATAGAATTAGCCAAAGAAAAAAACCTTAACGCGTATCCAATACATCTTAAAATCGACACAGGAATGCATCGTTTAGGTTTTGAAAATGAAGATATTGAGGAATTAATTCTTTTATTACAACACAATAATTTTGTGAAAGTGACGAGTATTTTTTCGCATTTAGCAGCAACAGATAACTTAGATTTTAAAAATTTTACCTTACAACAAATTGATTTATTTGAAGCAATTTCAAATAAAATTTCAACCATATTAAACATTCAGCCGATTCGCCATATTTTGAATACTTCCGGAATTTTCAATTATTCGGAATATCAATTTGAAATGGTTCGATTGGGAATTGGGATTTATGGCGTAGGAAATTCGGAAGAAGAACAAAATGCGTTAGAAAATGTAAGCACATTAAAAAGTATTATTTCACAAATAAGAACAGTCAAAGCACATGACAGCATCGGTTATAGCCGAAAATTTATGGTTAAAAAAGAAATGCGCGTGGCAACTATTCCAATTGGATATGCGGACGGAATTAGACGGGCTTGGGGTAATGAAAAAGGTTTTGTAACTATCAACAATCAAGAAGCCAGAATTTTAGGAAATATTTGTATGGATATGCTTATGGTTGATGTAACTCACATTAATTGTAATGAAAGAGATGAAGTTATTGTTTTTGGGGAAAACCCTCATGTAAATGAAATTGCAACAATTTGTCAGACTATTCCTTATGAAATATTGACTAGTATTTCTCAACGTGTGAAAAGAATTTTTTACAAAAATTAATTTTTTGTTAAAAATTTTATTAATTTCGTGATAAACAAAACTAAAATTAACTAAAAAATTAAAATTATGGGAATGGTTTCGGAATTTAAAGACTTTATTGCAAAAGGCAATGTAATGGACTTAGCTGTCGGAGTTATCATTGGTGGTGCATTCGGTGGAATTGTAAAATCACTTGTTGATGATGTAATTACACCTGCGATATTAAATCCAGCATTAAAAGCAGCTCAAGTTGAAGATTTAGCTGGTTTAAAAACTGACGGTGGAATTTTATATGGGAAATTTTTAGCTGCGGTTATTGCCTTTTTAGTAATCGCATTTGTTATCTTTTTATTGGTAAAATCGGTAAACAAAATGAAGAAACCAGAAGAAGCTGCAGCACCAGCTGGACCATCACAAGAAGAATTATTGACACAAATTAGAGATTTATTGAAAAAATAATTTTCATTTAAATATACATTCAAGAATCCGAAGGCAATTTGTTTTCGGATTTTTTTTTGATAGCTAAACAGATTGGGCAGATTTATATTTGAATATTTTATGGTTAATTTTTCACTCAGATTAAA
>CAYWVV010000036.1:0-12629 GCA_964461805.1 uncultured Flavobacterium sp. | reverse complement strand
CAGATTAAAGACAAAAAAGGCAACCTCAACAAAGAGATTGCCTTTTCTAAAATAAATTAAACTAAAACTTATAGTTTCGATTACATTTCGTGTTTTGGTGTAAAACCGTCTTCACTTAATTCTTTATGCACGTAATCCGCAACCATTTCTGCTTCGTAATCTGTTTTTTCTCCTTTAGAGAATTTAGCTATAATTTTCTCCATAATTTCATAAATTACAGGAACGATAACTAAAGTTAAGAATAACGAACTAATTAATCCTCCAATAATTACCCAAGCCAATCCGTTTTTCCATTCAGCTCCAGCTCCACTAGCTAATGCAATTGGGAACATACCAAATACCATAGCAATTGTGGTCATCAAAATTGGACGTAAACGAGCGTGGTTTGCTTGAATTAATGCGGTTCTTATTGATTCACCAGCTTTTCTTCTTTGGTTGGTATAATCAACAAGCATGATGGCATTTTTACACACCAAACCAATTAACATAATAATTCCCAAAATAGTAAAAATATTTAATGTTTTATTCGTTAATGCTAAGGCTAACATCGCACCAATAAATGAAAGTGGAATCGCAAATAATACTACAAATGGATGCACAAAACTATCGTATAAACCAACCATTACTAAATAAACTAATATAATAGCGGCTAATAATGCAATTCCTAATGTACCAAAACCTTCCGATTGATTTTCTTGATCACCTCCCCAAATATAGTTTACACCTGTTGGCTTCTCTAAAGTATCAATTTTTTCCTGCCATTGTGATACGATGGTACCTGTAGGTACACCCACATTTTGACCTTGAACTGTAACCGAAGCCGATTTATCTCTACGTTCTAACTGACTTGGTCCTGAACCTTCCGTTATGGTTGCAAATTGAGCCAATTTAATTTGTTGACCTGCACTATTAATAAAGATCAGATTACTTACATCATCAATATTTTTTCTATCAAAAGCATTGTATTTGATATTAATATCGTACTCGTATTCTCCAGCACGATATTGTCCGTCTGTATTTCCGCTGTAAGCCGTTTGCATAGTCATACCAACAGTTTGTAATGTTAATCCTAAAGCAGCCATTTTATCACGATCTACTTGAACATTTACTTCTGGATTTCCGTCTTCAACGGTTAATTTAATTTCCGTAGTTCCGGGGATTTTTCTTAATTCTGCTTCAGCTAATTTCGCAAATTTCATAGCACTTGCTACATCTGGACCAGTCACAATTAATCCTAACTTCGCATTTTCAGCTGTTCCCATAATACCTACAGGAACCGTTTTTACTTTGGCACCAATTAAAACTTTTTCTAATTGACGTTTTATTTTTGCAGCATAAACTGAAGCATCATCTGTACGATCTTTTTGATCAATCATTTTAATGTTAATCTCCGCTTTGTATGCTGTAGCTTGTGAAGCTCCCATTCCTTCAGAAGTTTGACCAACTGTAGTAATTTGGCTATGAACATATTCTTGTTTTTTCAAATAAGCTTCTGCTTTTTGCGTCATGAAGTTCGTTTGTTCTAATGAAGCATCTTTTGGCATCTCAATTTGAACTAAAAACTCACCACTATCTGATGATGCGAAAAACTCACCACCGATAAATCCACCGCCCATTAATCCGACAGTTGAAGTAAAGAACAGTACTAAAACTACCACAATTGTTTTAATGTAATGATCTAAACACCAAACTAATATTCCAGTAACCCAATTTGTAAAACGAGTTAATAAATTTTCGAAGGCTAAAATCGTTTTTCCGAATAAATTTTTACCTTCAATATGTTCTAATTTTCCGAAACGAGAAGACAACCATGGAATAATTGTAAATGAGGTTAAAAGTGATAATAAGGTAGAAATTACTACCGTCATACAAAACTGTGTAATGATGTTAGATACTAATCCAGAACTCATTGCAATTGGTAAAAATACTACCACAATAACTAAAGTAATTGACGTTACCGTTCCACCGATTTCAGCTGTTCCATCATAGGCTGCACGAACTCGGTTTTTACCCATTTCCATGTGTCTGTAAATATTTTCTAATACTACAATCGCATCATCCACCAGAATACCAACAACTAACGAAAGCCCTAATAAACTCATTAAGTTTAGTGTATATCCTAAGAAATAAATTCCAATAAAAGTGGCAATCAATGAAGCAGGAATCGATACCATTACAATCAATGAGTTTCGAATACTATGTAAGAAAAACAACATGACTATGGCTACTAAAAATACCGCAATTAATAAATCGTGAATTACTGAGTCGGCTGCTTCAAGCGTAAAAACCGTACTATCTTTAGCCGTTTCTAATTTTAAACTATTGACTTTATAATCACTTTCTAATTTTTTAATTGTAGTGGCAACAGATTCACTCACCGCAACTGCATTGGCATCAGATTGTTTGATAATTTGTAATACAATAGCGCTTTTTTGATTTACACGAGCAATTTTATCGGCAATTTTTTGTGTATCTTGAACATCGGCAATATCTTGTAAACGAACTTGAATTCCGTTATTTGAAGAAACCACTAAGTTTCTTAATTCATCCACCGATTTATATTTTCCGGCCAAACGAATTAAAATCTTTTGCTCACGCGTTTGAATATTTCCTGTAGGGAAATCTAAATTTGATGCTAAAATAGTTTGTTGAACTTGAGGCACAGATAAACCATAACCTTGCATTTTAGTTGCATCTAAATTTACTTGAATTTCACGTTCTTGACCACCAATAATGTTTACTTGAGCGACACCTTGTACACGAGATAAAACTGGAGTAACCTTTTTATCAATTAAATCATAAAAGGCTGCTTCATCCATTTTTCCATAAGCACCAAGCGTAATAATTGGCATATCGCTTAATGAAAACTTATTTAATCCTGGTGTTTTGGCATCATCAGGTAAGTTACTAATAATGGCATTAATTTTTCGTTGAGCATCATTCATAGAAACATCAACATCTGCATTAGAAGTTAATGTGATAGAAACTACAGAAAGACTTTCGTATGATTTCGAATCAATTTTTTTAATATTTTCTAAAGACGCAATGGCATCTTCTACTTTTTTAGTTACGGTATTTTCTACTTCACTTGGAGAAGCTCCTGGATAAACTGTAGAAACCGTAATTACATTCATATCAAATTTAGGAATTAACTCATAACCTAATTGATTGTAACTGAACAGTCCTCCTAAAGTTAGAATTGTAAACAATACAATTACTAACGAAGGACGTTTTATTGATATTTCTGCTAATTTCATATATGTATCTTTAAAGATTTAATAAAAAACCTTATTTAATAATCTCTAATTTTGTTCCGTCAACAATGTTAAGTTGTCCGGTAACCACTACTTGATCGCCATTATTAAGTCCTTTAACAATTTCAACCTTATCACCTAAAATTCTACCTGCAGTTACATTCTTAAGAACAGCCACTCCGTTTTCATTTACAAAAATTTGGTTACTACTAACACTTCCAACGAAAGCATTTCTAGGAACAACCATTAAGTTTTGTTTTTGTTGGTTAGATGCGAATTGAGCCGTTCCGTACATTCCTGCTTTTAAATCATTTGAAGCATTATTTGAAATTTCAATTTCAACTGGGAAATTTAAAGTTGCATCCGCTTTTGGAGCTACGAAAGTAATTTTTCCAGAAAATATTTTTCCAGGATAAACATTTGAAGTTACATTGATTACGTTTCCTAATTTTAAACCTGCAACCTGACCTTCATTAGCTGTAACTTTCAATTTTAATTTAGAAACATTTACAATTTCAAACATTTGACTTGGAGGCATTCCTGCTAAAATTGAACCTGGTTCAATCATTCTTTTGTTAATGACACCACTAATTGGTGCTTTTAAACGAGTATCTCCAACATTAATTCTAGCTTGAGTTAATCTAGCTTTAGCATTAACCATACCTAATCTGGCTTGGTCTACTTGTTGTTTGGTTACTCCACCTGTTTTATACGCATTATCAAATCTGTTATAATCAGCTAAAGCATTTTGGTAAGCAGATTCTGCAGTTTGAGCTTCTACATTAATAACATCACTTCTAACAATTGCTAAAGTTTGCCCAACACTTACTCTTTCTCCTTCTTTAACTAAAACGCTTACTACTTTTCCAGATTTTTCTGCACAAACGATTAATTCTTGAATAGGTTTAAAAGTACCATTAGAACTAAAATCTAAAGACACTTCTTCCGTTTTTACTGTAGCTACTTTTACAGAAACTGATGCGTTTGTTTCAGCAACAACTGCGACTTTAGCTGCGTTTTCCTTTTTATTATTATTTAAAATAAAAGCTATTACTGCAACAGCTCCTAAAACAACTAATACGGTTATAATATTTTTTTTCATAATGTTTACTTATTTGATTAATGATTTTAGTTCTCCTTTTGATTTTATAAATTGAATTTCAGCTAGTTTATAATCTAAAATTGCCGAAGTATAATTATTTTGCGCTTCAATTAATGCGTTTTCTGCATCTAATAAATCCGTTAAAGAAGCTAAACCTTGTGTATAATTGTTATTTGTATTGTTCAATACTTCTTGAGCTAATTGGGCGTTTTCTTTTTGATTTGCGATAGTTATCAAACTATTTTCAATCTGTTTTTTTGAATTTTCGAAAGCTAAGTCTAATGCTAATTTGGTATCATCAATATCAACTTGAATACTTTTTAAAGAATTATCAGCTTGTCTTACTTTTGCTCGGTTTCCAAATCCTGAAAAAATTGGCACTCTTAAATTTAATCCTACAGTAGCATAATCTGACCAATACACTCCATCTGATGGTTTTGCAAAGTAAGGTACTACTGGACCTTGACCAATATAATTATAACTTCCACTTAATGAAAGAGTTGGGTAGTAACTAGCTTGAAAAGATTTTTTCTGTAACGTTAATAATTGTTCTTGCTTTTTTAGCAACAAATATTCGGTTCTGTTTTTTACATCTGCGCTAGTCATTAAGTCTTGCGGTGTAACTTCGAAGGCTGTTTTTGGAATGATAATTTTATTTTCCATAGGCATTCCAATGTAAAATTTTAATGCATTTTCTTGAAGTGTAATTGCATTTAAAACTTGTTGACGCATTGAATTAATATTGTTTACACGAACACTAATTCTATCTAAATCAATTTTCTTAGCTAATCCATTGTCAAATTGGCCTTTAATAATATTTTTAAATTTATTTGTATTTTTTAAATTATTATCTATTACAATTAACTTTTGTTGTTGCACATATACTTGATAATATGCATTAGCCACTCGTTCTATAACTTGTTCTTCTGTCAATTGCTCATTTATTTGATAAAACTCTCTTGTTGATTTGGCCGCTTTTAATCCTGTGAAAACAGATTGATCAAACAACGCTTGACTAAAAGATACACCTGCAATAGAATTCCATTTTTGGCCAAATGCCGCTTGAATAGTTGTTCCTGGTGCTCCAAAATTATCTCCATCAATAACTGTTGTTTGTAAAATTGGATTGTAATTTAAACTACCATTTGCAGAAATTTGCGGCAAAGCTCTTGAACGAACTTCTTGAATTTTATACTCACTATTTTCTGTTTGTAATTTTGCTTTTTTTGCTTCTGCCTTATTTTCTAAAGCATATTGCAAAACCTCTTTTAAATTTAATGTTTTTATCTCTTGTGCATTGGCATAAGAAACTAAAAACAATAATGAAAGTATCAGTTTATTTTTCATTCTATATTCGAATTAATTATTATTTAAGTGTAATTGTTTTTCTAATTCTATATTTCCTGCTAATGTTGCCATTGCACGAATGTGGTATTCTAAAGCAATTAATTCTAATTCCTGTGCTTCACTTTCTGAAGGTGTATTTTCATTAATACTAAAAATTAGCGTGTAATAAAATTTCACATACTTATCTACATCTAAGTCATTTCTGTATAATCCTTCTGAAATTCCTTTTAAAATATTATCTTTAAAACAACATTCACAAATTTCAATTTGACTACCCAAAACCTTATGATAGACTTCCGGATAATGTTTTTTCAATTGATAAAGTGGAGATGTTTCTGTTGATTTGAACATTTCTTTAAACATTCTTCTAATTTCAAAATTCTCTTCAATAGCATTGTGATTTTTAGCTACAATACTAGTAATAATTTCATGTACTTCTTTGTGAACCAATTGTGTACTTTCTTCTATTAACAATTCTTTGTTAGCAAAGTATTTATATATGGTTTTTTTTGAAATACACATTTCACATGCAATATCATCCATAGTAATACTTTTGAAACCTAATTTCAAAAACATTTCTTTGGCTTTATTGATGATTTTATCTTTCATTTATATTGGGATTTTATAATAATTTTTTTTTAAGCTTCTTAATTTCAAGTGCAAATATATAAAGGAAACTTTAGAAACTAAAATAGTTTCCTTAAAATTCACGTAAATTTAACTTTTAATTTAAAGTGTTGGTAGTAAATTCTAAATTGGCAGTTAGATTTAAATTATACCCTATTAACACGCCATTGTTTTGCAAATTAGAATTTGAATACAAACCAAAATCTTGACGATTAATTTCTCCCATTATTTCTATTACGGCTTTCGAAGAAGTATTAGTACTTTCTAATTCTACAATTTTCGCATCCAATTCTACAACCTTTGTAATATTGTTTATAGTTAAATACCCTTTTACGAAATTGATTGTATCATTTATCTTTTCATAAGAAATGGATTTGAACTCTACCAAAGGATATTCGTTTAAGTTCATATAATCTCTTAATTTTAAATTGCTATCTATATGTTCCAATTTACCTTCCTTCTTATTTACATCTAAAACAAAATCTAAATTAGCATTTGTAAGTTGATTGTTCTCAATATCAATAGAACTTGAAAGTTGATTAAATGAACTGTCCAAATAGGCAATTATTGAATTTTTTGCTCTAACCATGAAATCAGATTGATTTACATTTAGGTTCCATTTTGTATTTGTCATTTTGTAAGATGTTAAATTTTATTGGGCAAAAGTATAAAGGAAACTTTAAACACTAAAATAGTTTCCTATGTTTTCACAAAAATTTAACATTTGAATATGTAAGCTATTTTGCAATTATTAGCTTAAATTTACAAAAAAATACAAGTATGCTTTCACTATCAGAATACCAGAATGTTATTACGGAAGAGTTCTCCAATTTACATATAGACAAACAGCCAATTAATTTATACGAACCTATAGATTATATATTATCTCTTGGTGGAAAAAGAATTCGACCAGTTTTAACCTTAATGGCAGCCGATATTTTTGATGGTGATCATAAAAAGGCAATTTCTGCAGCAAAAGCGATTGAAGTTTTTCATAATTTCTCGTTGGTTCACGATGATATTATGGACGATGCACCATTGCGACGTGGAAACGAAACCGTTCATGAAAAATGGAATATCAATACGGGTATTTTATCTGGTGATGCGATGTTAATTTTAGCTTATCAATATTTTGAAGATTATGAACCCAAAATATTTCAAGCTTTAGCGAAATTATTTAGCAAAACCGCTTTAGAAGTTTGTGAAGGCCAACAATATGATGTAGATTTTGAAACGCGTGACGACGTTACAATTCCTGAATATTTAAAAATGATTGAATACAAAACAGCTGTTTTACTAGCAGCTGCCATGAAAATGGGCGCAATTGTAGCAGAAACATCAGAAGAAAATGCAAATTTGATTTACAATTTCGGATTGAATTTAGGTATTGCATTTCAGTTACAAGATGATTATTTAGATGCTTTTGGAAATCCAGAAACCTTTGGAAAACAAGTAGGAGGCGATATTATTGAAAACAAAAAAACCTATTTGTATTTAAAAGCCATGGAATTTTCAAACGAAGAAAATCAACAACAATTATTACATTTATTTTCCATTCAACCCCAAGATAATACAGATAAAATCGAATCGGTAAAAACCATTTTTAATACTTCAGGCGCAAGTCAGGTTACACAAGAAGCAATTGCTAGCTATACAGAAAAGGCTTTTGAAACGTTAGAAAAAATGCACGTTTCAGAAGACAAAAAAATGATTTTAAGATTATTTGGCGGTAAATTAATGAATAGAAAAGTGTAATCAAGTTCTATGGCTAAAATCAAGTTGAAAAATCAATTTTAAAACTTGTAATTGACATTGAATTTTGTAATTGATAATAAGTATGTTCCAAACTCCTGCAACAATTGACGCTTTAATAAACGAAGCAGAAGAACAGCATTTGTATTTCAAATTAATAGAGCAAACCAATAAAGATTTTGCTTTAGCGAATGAAAACATAGCTATTCCTTTGGATATTTTTCCTTTCGAATTAAAGCTTTTAGTTCAAGAAAAAATTCTAAAACTCATCAATCACAAATTCGCAGAATATTTAAACTTGCTTTACATTATTGATGTTTCCGAAGAACAAATAAAAAAATTAGATGGTTCAGATGTTTTCAAATTGTCTGAAGATGTCACGTTTTTAATCTTAAAACGCGAATGGCAAAAGGTTTGGTTTCGAAATAAGTATTAAATTATTCTAACTCTTTCTTTAAAATTACCTTATTCCACAATTCTTTTCCTTGGTTATCAAACAAAGTCAATTTCATTTGACGCATGTCTTTTTCACCAGAAAAGGAAAGCATACCAAAAACATGTTGTGCAAACAAACTACCTTCTACTCTGTTTTTATTTTCTTCTTTAGCTACTTTTTCAAGAGTTCCGTGTCCGGAAGTTAAGGGTGAAACAGTCCAATCATATAAAGAATAAGAATTAGTGCGTTTTAACATAGATAATTCTGTAAAATGTCGGTCGCCAGAAATAAACGTTACACCTTTTATTTTATTTGCTGTAATTTCATTTAATAATTGTTCTTTTTCGATTTTATAGTTTTCGTAATTTTCAAAAATAGCTTCGGTATTTAAAACCTGACCTCCAATTACAATAATTTTAAAACTCGCTTTTGAGGAAACTAAAGCATCTATTAGCCATTGCATTTGTTCTGAACCAAGTAGTGTTTTTTCGCCAGTAACTCTTTCGTTTGGCGATTTAAAAAACCGATTGTCCAAAAGAAAAACTTCTGCATCACCCCAATTGAAACAAGAAAAAACACCTTCTTTTTGATTCGGATTTGCTCCATAAAATTTGTTGGCCCAAAAATCTTTAAAAGCTTGTTGCGTTACATATTTATTATAAAAACCTCTATCGCTATCATTTGGACCAAAATCATGATCGTCCCAAATGGCGAAATTTTGAGTTTTTGCTAAAAGTGGTTGCATTTCTTTAATTTTTCTAGAATGCGAATATCTGTGGTAAATTCCTGTTTGACTATCCCAATCTGCTTCACGCAAATAAATGTTATCACCGCCCCAAAGCATAATATCCGGATTTTTTTTTGCAATACTTTCAAAAATGAAATAATTAGAACCATACGATTTTCCGGGTCTGTCTAAAGCTTCTTCACCAATATAAGAACAACTTCCTAAAGCAATAGTAAAGTCGGGTGCGTTTTCTCGCCATTGCCATAATTTCTTAGAAGAAAAAGAAGTTTCATAAGGCAATTCTACCTTCTTTTTATCAATAAAAACCGAATAATTGTATTTTTTTCCAGGTTGTAATTTGTCTAAAAGTAAGTGACAAGTAAAACCGTTTTCTTTATTTGTAGTAGAAACACTTGTTTGAAATACTTGTTTGGAATTTTCTACTGTATAATATTCAATAAAAACAGCTGCAGGTTTTTCAGTTTGAAGCCAAATCATAGCTTCTTTCATTTCACAATACCCTACCATTGGGCCGGATTGCAAATTGTTTTGAGAAAAAGTTGGTAATGAAAACAGTAAAAAAGCTAAAAGAATTCGCATGATAATTTTTTTTTGCAAAATTATACATTTTACAACTGATTTCAATGTTAAGAAATAATTACCTTTCTAAAATATTACTCTTACAAAAGGCAACCAAGCTTGAGAATACACTTGATTTTTATCCGTATGGAGTACATTAAATTTAACCCCTAAAGTCACATTTTGTGTGCGATATCCGGCGCCTAAAAATAAAGCTGTGTTCCAAAAAGTATCGTCATACAAAAAATCATCGTCAAAGTTTCTGCTAACTTTCAATTGTTCTACTTCCACTGAAAGCTGAATTTCTTCAATAGGATGCACCAAACCAATTAAACTCCCACCAAAAATTGTCGATTTATAACCTATAGAATTAAAATTGGAAGGGTTTTGTTCTTGCGCTACATAACTTCCTGTTAAACCCACACCCACTGTAAAAGTATTATCTACATTATAATATCCTGTTGGAGAAAGCGAAATATTAGTGAAACCGTTACCTAAAGCTAAACCTAAGCCACCTCCGAACTGCACCTTTTGCCAAAACAGACTTTTAGTTTTAGGAATACTATCTTGTTGGGAAAACACAACTGCAGTATTCAAAAAAATAAGCACATAAAAAAACGTTTTTAGTAACTTTACAATTAATTTCATTATATTTAATACTTATTTGTTAATACGAAGATAAAAGTATAAATTTCTTTGAACTTTTAGCGGAAAAGTTTATACTTTTGCATAAATTTTTTTAACCAAATCGTCATTAAGACAGAATTATGGATAGGTTTTCCTTTTTAAACGCAGCACATACTGCATTTTTTGCAGATTTATACGACCAATATTTACAAAATCCGGATAGTGTAGAACCAAGTTGGAGAAGTTTCTTTCAAGGTTTCGATTTTGCTAATGAATTTTCTAATCCAGGTGAGCAAATTGCTCATACTGTAAACAGTTCTGTTTCTAGCGGAAATTCTGAACAACTTCAAAAAGAATTTAATGTTCTTAAATTAATTGATGGATACAGAACCCGTGGTCATTTATTTACCAAAACCAATCCTGTTAGAGACAGAAGAGTGTATGCACCTTCTTTAGCTCTTGAGAATTTCGGATTGTCTCAAGCCGATTTAACAACGGTTTTTGACGCCGCAAAAATGGTAAATATGAAACCAAGCTCTTTGGCAGATATTATCAAGCATTTAGAAAATGTATATTGCTCCTCTATTGGTGTAGAATTCATGTACATCAGAGAACCTGAGGTATTAGAATGGATTAACAAAAGATTAGATATCAATGACAATCAGCCGAATTTTTCCGCTGATGAAAAGAAAAATATACTAAGAAAATTAAACGAAGCCGTTTCGTTTGAAACGTTCTTACATACTAAATATGTAGGTCAAAAACGTTTCTCATTAGAAGGTTGTGAAGCTGCAATTCCTGCCTTAGACGCATTAATTGAAGCAGCAGCCGAAAAAGGTGTAGAACAATTTGTAATGGGAATGGCGCACCGTGGTCGTTTGAATGTTTTAGCCAATATTTTTGGTAAAAACACACAAAATATTTTCTCAGAATTTGACGGAAAAGATTACGACGAAGACATGAATTTTGATGGTGACGTAAAATACCACTTAGGTTTAACTTCAGATAGAGTAACCGATTCTGGCAAAAAAATCAATTTAAATTTAGCGCCCAACCCTTCGCACTTAGAAACAGTTGGTGCCGTTATTGAAGGAATTACAAGAGCCAAACAAGATAGATATTTCGCAGACGATTTTTCAAAAGTTTTACCTATTGCCGTTCACGGTGATGCGGCTGTTGCAGGACAAGGTATTGTGTACGAAATTATCCAAATGGCAAAATTAGACGGTTATAAAACAGGTGGAACCATCCATTTAGTAATTAATAACCAAGTTGGATTTACCACAAATTACTTAGATGCGCGTTCATCAACCTATTGTACAGATATTGCAAAAGTAACCTTATCGCCAGTTTTACACGTAAATGCAGATGATGCAGAAGCCGTAGTTCACGCGATGAAATTTGCTTTAGATTACCGTATGGAATTTGGTGGCGATGTATTTATCGATTTATTAGGCTATAGAAAATATGGTCATAATGAAGGTGATGAACCTCGTTTCACGCAACCAAAATTATACAAAGCGATTTCAAAACATAAAAATTCAAGAGACATTTATGCTGAAAAGTTGAAAAACGAAGGTGTAATTGATGGAACTTTTGTTAAAACATTAGAAGAGACTTATAAAGCTAAACTAGATGAAAATTTAGAAGAATCTCGTAAGAAAAGCTTAACCGTTATTTCTCCATTTATGCAAAATGAATGGACGGGTTTCGAACAAGTTTCAGACGATGTGATGCTTTCGAAATTTGATACGAAATTCGACAAAAATCAATTAACTGAGATTGCTGGAACTATAACTGAATTACCTTCAGATAAAAAATTCATCAGTAAAATCACGAAATTAATTGGGGATAGAAAAAACATGTTCTTCGAAAAAGACCAACTTGATTGGGCTATGGGAGAATTATTAGCGTATGGATCTTTACTGACTGAAGGATACGATGTTCGTATTTCTGGACAAGATGTGGAAAGAGGAACTTTCTCTCACCGTCATGCCGTTATTAAAGTTGAAGAATCTGAAGAAGAAGTAGTTTTATTAAACGACGTAAAAAACAAAAAAGGAAACTTTTATATCTACAATTCACACCTTTCAGAATATGGTGTAGTAGGTTTTGAATATGGTTACGCTTTAGCATCACCAAATACGTTAACGATTTGGGAAGCACAGTTTGGAGATT
>CAYWVV010000035.1:0-31819 GCA_964461805.1 uncultured Flavobacterium sp. | reverse complement strand
TAAATGGGAAATATGACGGACGTAATCTGATTTTAGATTTTCCGAACATTTCTTTTGTGAAATATAATAACGTTTGTTTTAAATCGGCAAACGAAACATTTTTATCAATATATAAACCTTCAACTTGGTGGAAAATACAGTGCGAACGAGACGAAATCGCTTCGTTGCGGAAAACTCTACCTGGAGAAATCGTTCTAATAGGCGGTTTGTTGTTTTCCATATATCTTACTTGAACAGAAGAAGTATGCGTACGTAATAAAACATCTGGATTCGTTTGAATGAAAAACGTATCCTGCATGTCACGGGCTGGGTGATATTCTGGTAAATTTAAAGCCGTAAAGTTATGCCAATCGTCTTCAATTTCCGGACCTTCAGATACATTGAAACCAATCGTAGAAAATACATCTAAAATTTGATTTTTCACTAATGAAATCGGATGACGAGAACCAATAGTAATCGGATTTCCTGGACGAGACAAATCGCCAAACAAGTTAATAGACTCTGTTTTAGATTCTAAAAGTTCCTGAATGCTTTTTACTTTTTCTTCCGCCGTATTTTTCAATTCGTTTACCACTTGACCAAATTCTTTCTTTTGTTCGTTCGGTACGTTTTTAAATTGGGCAAAGAAATCTTTCAATAAACCTTTACTTCCTAAGTATTTAATACGAAATTCTTCTAAAGTCGTTTTGTCTTCAGTTTGGAAAGCTTGGGCTTCTTTAATATGTTGTTTAATCTTGTTTATCATCGTAATTGGGTAATAGTCTGCAAATTTAAATAAAAGTTGGAAGTTGGAAGTTGGAAGTTGGAAGTTTTTTTACAATTAATTTCCACTGAACACTAAAAACTGAACACTGAGTACTAATTTATTATTTCTTTTTCTAAAAAATAATTCACAATGGCTTCTTTCATTAAAACCGATTGTTCACCTGCTTTTAATGTTGGTAATTCTTTCACGACTTTATAATGCGGCCAACCGTCTTTATCGAAAAATTCAAATTCGTAATATCCGTAAGGTTCTAAAAGCTTACAAATGGCAATGTGCATTAAGTTTACTTTTTCGTCTTTTTTAAATTCGATATTTATTTTGCCTAATTCCTGAACGCCAATTAAATAAATAATTGCATCTAAATCCAATACGTCACCATCGGCAAATTTCTCAGATAAAAATGTCACGACTTTATCCCAACGTTCTTTTAATTGTATATCTCTAGACATTTCTGTTTTGTTTTTTGGCAAAGATAGTATTTGAGGTTTGCATTTTGTAGTTTTGTTTTTAGAAAATTAAAATTATGAGTTTTATCGATATTGTCTTCACCGCTTTGTTAGGTTATGCTTTATATAACGGCTTGAAAAACGGTCTTTTTGTAGAAATTGCTTCTTTCGGTTCGTTGATTATTGGAATTTTTGTTGCGATTAAATTTTCGCACATTATTAGATTAGCGTTAGAAGATATCATAAAAGTCAATCCAAAATATATTGAAATTATTGCTTTTGCGATTACGTTTTTACTAGTAGTTGTTGGAATTCATTTATTAGCAAAATTTTTCACAAGTATTTTAAGCTTAGCATATTTAGGTTGGCTGAATAAATTAGGCGGCGCGGTTTTTAGTCTATTGAAAACCATTTTAATGTTGAGTGTGGTGATCAGTTTGTTTCAGAAAATCAACATCAATCATATAATAGTGAAAGAAGAAACGTTGAATAACTCCATTTTTTATAATCCGATTCAAGAAGTTTCTAAGTTTATGTATCCAAGTTTAGAAAAATGGTATGATGAATTTAAAGAGCAATCGAAAGAAAAGCCAGAGGATGAAGTTGTTTTAGATTCTACGAGTGTGATTGAAAATAATTAACCACAATCTTTGTCACCCTGAAAGGGTTTTACGTAAAACAAGTCTTCCAAAAGATTTAAGAAACAATAAAAGATCCTTTCAGGATGACAGACTAGGTGGATTAACTGTTCGTAAATAGTGTTGCTAATACAAATTAACCACAAACTTTGTACCCTGAAAGGGTCTTACGCAAAACAATTCACGCAAAATATTAAAAAGAAACAGTAAGAGATCCTTTCAGGATGACAAACTAGGCGGAAAACTGTTCGTAAATAGTGTTGCTACTACCAATTAACCACAAACTTTGTACCCTGAAAGGGTCTTACGCAAAACAATTCACGCAAAATATTAAAAAGAAACAGTAAGAGATCCTTTCAGGATGACAAACTAGGCGGAAAACTGTTCGTAAATAGTGTTGCTATATCAAATTACCTCAAAGTTTGTCATCCTGAAAGGATCTCACGCAATCCTAAACAAATTTATCGTTCAAAAAATTTAAATTAGGATTGAGTTCTTGAATAAGTTCTAGCTTTTTTTCTCGTTTTAATAACTTAATTTCTTTTTCTCTTGCAATTGCTTGTTGAACCCAGCCAAAATGTTCATAATCAGTAAAAATTCCACATTATATTTGGTTGTAAAACTATTGGGATTTAGTTTTTCTTTATGTTGATGTAATCTTCTTTTAAGATTATTGGTCATTCCTGTGTAAAGAACAGTTTTTGATTTGTTTGTGATAATGTAAACATAGAAATTGTAAATTCCTTCAGTGAATTCTATCATGATTTTGGCGTTTAATATATTTGACTTGCTTGTATTATTTTGTGTGAGATCCTTTCAGGATGACAAACTAGGCGGTTAATCTTGACGGTTAATTTTGTGTGGTTTATTGGCGTGAATTGTGTTGAAAAACTTACTCACTCACCCATTTAAAACCAACTCGAGGGATGTTTTCAATAGATAAACTTGGCGTTTCTTTGATAATTTTTCGCAAACGAGAGATGAAAACATCTAAACTTCTGCCTAAAAAATAATCATCCGAACCCCAAAGTTCCATTAGGATTTTTTCTCGTTTTAAAACCGTATTTGGGTTGTCTAAAAACAGTTTTAATAATTGCGCTTCACGTTCGGTAAGTGTGGTTTTTGTAGTTTCGTTTTTGATTAAATAATTTTCTGGTTCGAAAATGAAATCAGCAAATTGGTATAATTTTACGGTTTTTTCTGTGTTTTTCTGACTACGGTGTAAGAAGACTTCAATTTTTAAAATCAGCTCTTCAATAGAATAGGGTTTTACTAAATAATCATCAGCGCCTAATTTCAAACCTTTAATTCGGTCTTCTTTCATGGTTTTCGCCGATAAAAAGATAATTGGAATTTCTTGGTTGCGCTTTCTAATTTCAGTTGCCAATTCAAATCCGTCCATTTCTGGCATCATTATATCGGTCACCACAATGTCAAATTGGTTTTTACAAAACGTGTCTAAACCTATTTTTCCATTAGCACAATGTACCACATCAAAGTGTTGTTCTAAATTATCAGAAGTTAAAAACGCAAGTGTTTCTTCGTCTTCAATGTATAAAACTTTTTTCTTAGACATACTCTTTTGAATTAATTAAGATGGTTACTGTTACACCTTTTTCTGTGTTATTGGCTATAGCAATTTTCCATCGGTGTAAATCGCAAATCTTTTTTACGTACGATAAACCAATTCCAAAACCTTCAATGTTTGAAATGTCTTTTCTCGAAACGCGGTAGAATTTATCGAAAACGAAAGGTAAATCTTTTGCAGGGATTCCGCAACCCTTATCTTTAATTTGAATTGAAAGTTGTTGGTTGATTTCCATAACATCAATTTCAATATTCGGAGAAACATCCGAATATTTTACGGCGTTATCTACTAAATTGAACAAAATATTATATATGTGAAATTCGTCAGCCTTTATTTTAAAAGGTTTTGAAACTTTAATTTCAATGTCAATTTCCTTGTCGTATTTTAAAAGAATATTGTCTTTTACTAAATCTAAAACAGGTTTTAATTCGAATTGCGTTTTATCAATAAGCATTTGTTTGCTTTCTGTTTTGGCAACATATAAGATTTTTTCAATGTGTTCATTCAATTTATTGGTCTGATTGACAATAATTTGATTGTATTTTAAAAGCTTTGGGTTTTGTTTGATTTCATTTTGTTGTTTCACATAATTTGATGCAATTAGTATTGAAGCTAAGGGTGTTTTAAATTCGTGCGACATATTATTAATGAAATCTCGTTGTAATTCTGTATATTTCTTCTGTTTTAACATCAATACAACTGAGTATACATAAATAATTAAGACCAAAAATAAAACAGAAGTAAAAATCCAATATTGATTTAAGTTTTTAAAATAATTTTGTTCAATATCTGGAAATCGTATCGCGAAATAATACGTGTATTCAGCGTTTTTAGTAAAACAAGTTGGGCATTTAATAGGTTCTTTTTTACCATTACTATTAATATGATTGCTAAACGCCATTTGATCAGAAGTACAATTGTAAACGGCGTATTCAAAATCGACATCTAAATTGTTTTTTTGAAATTCCGAAATAAGATAATGCTCTAAAACCGTGTTTTCAAATTCGTAATTTACGTTAACGGTAAAATAATCGTCAGATACTTTTTCTACTTGATTCGCAACAAGTAAACCTGTTTGATTGTCTTTGTATAGTTTTTCTAACACATCTTGAAGCGCAAAAAATATTTTGTCTTCGGTGTCTTTTTTGGCTAATTTGTGTGCGTTATTAATTAAAAACAATTGCATAATAATTACGCCAACTATCGCTAGGAAGCCAATTATGATGACAATATTAAATCTAGACAACTTCATTTTAGTTTAATTTTTCAACGATATTACTACAAATATTCAAGCGAAATTAATCATTAACAAGTCATTAACACAATAAATATAACTGATTAACAGCATTATTTAAAAAATTAAATACATTTGCTATATCAAAAAATTAAAAACTTAAAAATTAAATAATTATGAAAACAGTAAAATTACTTGCATTTGCATTATTAGTATCATCAGTATCATTTGCACAAACTAAAGCTAAAGGTGTTTCAAAATCTAAATCTGTAGCTGTAACTCCAATGGCTGCACCAGTAGCTCCAGCTGTTGCTGCTACGCCAGCTGCTGTTCAAGCACCACAAACGCCATCTCAATTAAAGTTTGAAAAAGAAACACATGAGTTTGGAACAATTGAACAAGGGAAACCAGTTTCTTATGAATTTACATTTACAAATACAACAAACAAAGACATTACATTAACAAATGTAAAAGCTTCTTGTGGTTGTACTGCTACAAATTATACTAAAACAGCTGTTAAACCAGGAGAAAAAGGAACAGTTACTGCAACATATAACGCTGCTGCTGGTGGTGCTTTCCACAAAACAGTAACAGTGATGACAAGTGAAGAAAATGCTGCTCCAAAAATTATTACTATCAAAGGAACAGTAAAAGTTAATGAAGTACCTGCTGCAATTGCTCCAGCTTCTAAATAATAAAAAAAATATTATATATTTAATCCCGATAAGTAATTCTTATCGGGATTTTTTTATGGAAAAAGTTGTAATAAATAGTCCGCTTGGATTTGTACTCATTGAAGGAAACGAAGACGGAATTTCTAAAATTTCGGTAATTTCAGACGAAACTATATTATCTGAAAGTATTCCTAAGTTGTTTACGAATGTAGTTTCCCAATTAAAGGAATATTTTGAAGGCAATAGAACTGATTTTCAATTTAAAATGAATCCGAAAGGTACCGATTTTCAAAAGAAAGTATGGGACGAATTATTAAAAATTCCTTTTGGGAAAACAGTATCTTATCAAGAAGTGACTAATAATTTAGGAGATCCAAAAGCGATTCGAGCAGTAGCAAATGCTAATGGTAAAAATCCACTTTTGATTGTAGTTCCATGTCATCGTGTAATTGGTTCCGATGGCTCTTTAACAGGATATGCTGGTGGTTTGTGGAGAAAAAAATGGTTGCTGGACCATGAAAATCCAGTAAAACAACAAAGTTTATTTTAAAATTTTCGCTATATTGCTATTAAATTCTTCAACTATGCAATTTCTTAAAAAATTCTTCAAATGGTTTATCATTATCTTCAGTAGCATCATTATTTTGATGTATATTTTTGATGTGGATTATTTGCTTCGCGCGGTAAGAACTATTTATTTAAAAGGATATACGACAGCTTTTTTAGAAGATTATAAAGAATTCCCAAATCGTACGATTAAAAAAGGCATTGCGCAACCTTGGGCTGTTTCTACAGCTTATAATAGTGTGCCATCAACGGAACTTTTAAATAAAACACACAAAGAGTTACAAACGATTGCTTTTTTGATTATAAAAAAAGATAGCATTTGGCACGAAAGTTATTTTGATGGTTTTACAGCTACTTCTAAAAGTAATTCTTTTTCGATGGCTAAAAGTGTGGTTTCTGCCGCTTTAGGAAAAGCCATTATGGATGGTAAAATAAAAAGTTTAGATCAAAAAGTAAGCGATTTTTTTCCAGAATTAAAAGGGAAATATGCTAAAGATGTTACTGTTGGTGACTTATCATCAATGGCTTCTGGTTTAAGTTGGGACGAAAAATATTATAGTCCGTTATCCATTGTCACAAGAGCGTATTTTGATAATAATTTAAGAGGGGTTATGTTAGGTTTAGAGATCAAAAATAAACCCGGACAAAGTTTCAACTATTTAAGCGGTGCCACACAATTATTAGCCATGTGTATCGAAAAAGCTACAGGGAAATACTTGTCAGATTATGTGTCTGATAGTTTTTGGAAACCAATGGGCGCTGAAAACGAAGCGCTTTGGCAACTGGATGAAGCAGATACTGGAATTGAAAAAGCATATTGTTGCATTGCCAGTAATGCTAGAGATTTTGCTCGTTTTGGAAAACTGTATAAGCAAAACGGTAAATGGAACGGTACACAAGTTTTAGATAGTGCATTTATTGCAAAATCCTTACAACCCAGATTTTCAGATAGCCCAGAATATGGCTACGGTTGGTGGTTGCACACAATAAAAGGAAAAAAAGTTTTTTATATGCGCGGCCATTTGGGTCAATTCGTAATTGTGATTCCCGAAGATGACATTATTATTGTTCGATTAGGTCATTTAAAAGGCTTACAGACTACAAAAGATGCCCATAGTAACGATTTATACACGTATATAGAAGAAGCTTACAAAATGATAAATAAGAAGAAATAAAATTTAAAACCAACTTTATGTTACACGCCATTCCTTTAGAAAATATCTTGTTTTTAGATATTGAAACTGTTCCAGAATTAGAAAATTTTAGCGAGTTAGACCAAGATTTTCAAGACTTATTTGCGCACAAAACACAATACCAAAGAAAAGATGAATTTACGCCAGAAGAGTTTTATGAAAGAGCCGGAATTTGGGCCGAATTCGGAAAGATAATTTGTATTTCTGTTGGATATTTCACGCAAAAACTAGGAGAAAGACAGTTTAGAGTCACCACTTTTCAAGGTGATGAAGAACGTTTGCTCCTGGATTTTTCCAATTTAATTAATAACCATTTCAGTTTACCACAACACGTTATGTGTGGTCATAATGTAAAAGAATTTGATTTTCCTTTTATTGCTAGAAGAATGTTGATTCATGGATTGAAAATTCCCGCTAAGTTAAATTTAATGGGGAAAAAACCATGGGAAGTTCCACATTTAGATACGTTAGAATTATGGAAGTTTGGTGATTACAAACATTTCACTTCCTTAAAGCTATTAACAAAAGTATTAGGCGTGCCTTCACCAAAAGATGATATTGATGGAAGTGAAGTAGCTAAGGTTTTTTATAAAGACAAAGACATCGACCGAATTGCAACGTACTGCGAAAAAGATGTAATTGCTGTAGCGCAAATTATATTAAAATTGCGAGTTCAAAAATTATTAACGGACGAAGAGATTTTAAAAGTTTGATTAAATTCCATAAAAAAACCACGTGAAAACGTGGTTTTTTTTTATATGTTAAGCAAGTAGTATTATTTTCCTGCTAATGCATCTGTGTTGAATTTTTTCACGTTAGCTACGGCATTGTCATTGTAAACTACAGCACTTAATGCTTTAGTAGAATAAAAATTCCATAAACCAACTTTTTTTCCTTGTTCAAAAGATCCTTCTGAAACTAAGTTACCTGCTTCATCAAAAGATTTCCATAAACCATCAGATTTTCCATCTACATAGTTTCCTTGGTGCATTACTTGACCGTTAGAATGATAATATGTTACTTTTAAAGTGTTTTCTGAAATTTGTTCACCTACTGGCTGTGTTTCTTGTGCAAAACCGAAAGCTGAAAATATAAATAAACCGAAAATTAGAGCTAAATTTTTCATAGTAGATATGTTTTATAATTAATAATAATGTAAAACTACAAAATGTTTTTACAATTACCAAACAAAAACTTAACAATTTCGTAACATTGAAAAATTTAACACAAAAAAACGGCTAATGAAAGCCGTTTTATATTTGTATTTTGTGGTATTATTATTGTAATAAACTCACATTATTTACTGTAGACCAAGCACCATTTAATAATACAGAACCTGTAGCAGTTGAACTTGTTGTAAATTGTCCTGATGGAATAGTAACAACTACTGAACCTGCACCTACCCAAGTTGTTTGAGAAGTATTAGATATTTTTGCGTTTGTTAATTTAATTTTAGACGTATTAACTTGGTTTGTATTAGTTGTAGCGTCTTGAATTTTAACTGCAGCACCTTGATAATTAGTTGAACCTTCAGTATATGCTCCGTAACCATCTATAATAATGTTATCAAAAAATCCGTTTCCTTCTTTTTTAAATTGGAAAGCATCTACTTGAACATCACCAATAACTTCTGGTACACATCCAGTAACTCTTTTAAGAGTAATTCCAGAAACTGTTGGGTAAAATGAGTTGTTGTTAGAAGAACATTCAATTTCCATTCCGAAATTACCTTTTCCTACTTGAATACCAGTCCAGTTAGAGTTGTTAGCACCTCTCCATCCATCTTGCCAATCAAAAGCGTCATCAAAATTTCCATAAGAAATAGCATTAGTCATACTTACAGTACCACCAAAAAACTCAAAACCGTCATCTGCACCTTTGTAAGACACTAAGTGATCTAAAGTTGTTCCTGAACCTACTGAATAAAATGTAAATCCATTAGTTTCTTTTAATCCATCAGCTACTTTTTTACCAGCATATTCTACTCTTACATAAGATAAGTTACCTGAATTATCAGCGGCATCAGTACCACCATAAGAAATGTTAGATCCGTCTTCTGAATTTGCAGTTGTAGAACCACCTGCAGCAATAATTGGAGCTTTTCCAACTAACATAATTCCTGACCAAGAACCTGGAGTTTTAGAAACTTCAGTGAAAACAATTGGACTAGAACTAGTACCAACTAAATTAAGTTTTCCACCTTGTTCAACAATTAATGCATTGTCAATAGAAACTGTTTTGTCAATTGTAATTACACTACCAGCTGCAATTGTTAAAGTAGCACCGTTTTTTACTCTTACAACTCCTGAAAGGTTGTAATTTCCATAAGCATAATTTACATTTCCTGTAATATCACCAGAAATAGTTCCTGTTGCTGGTGTAACCCCTTCATCACCTGATGTATCATCTTTAGTACAACTTGTAAAAGTTAAAGAAATTAATGATAATGCGAATAATAATTTTTTCATCTTTTTAATTTTTAATTTAAATATTAGTTGATTGTTTATTTGCTGCAAAGATTAGATTATAGTGTTACTTGAAAATTAGTTTAGTTTTATATAATAGTTACCAATATCGTTTCAATATTAGCTTAATATTAAGTAGGTTACTCTTTTTTTGATTCGTATTTTTTGTAAAAAAAAGCGACTGTTATTAACAGTCGCTTTTTTTAAGTATTTAAAATGTATAAGATAAACTAAAGGAGAATCCAACTCCTCTTTTATAAGTCTTATATAAATTTGAAGTTTCTATAAGTGTATTTTTACTTTCATCTCCTAATTCTAGTTTTACAACTGGATTAAGAACATTGTCTGCTGAAAATTTTAAATCAAAATGTTCGTTGATTTTATTATTCCATACAAAATCTAGCTTTTGAACTGGCATTTCATAAATGTGATCAATTCCATTTGATCCTACAGAGAAAATTCGTTTTCCAAATACATTATATACTGCAGTAATTGTTGAATTCCATTTTTTATTGACATTAAATTGGTATTTTAAATCAGAATTAATGATCCATTTTGAAGCACCTTGTAAATTTCTAGATCTATCTCCTTTTAAATACACATTTTCAATGTTATCCATTGGTTTTCCATCAATAGGGTTTACAATTTTATCTACTAAAGTTACTTTAGTGTCCATTAAAGTACCATTAAATCCTAAAGACAAATCACTTAAGTTTTTATTTAATCTTTCAAAATCAAAAATGAATTCCGCTTCTAAACCATACAATACAGCTTGATTTGAATTGGTGTAAGAAATCATTGGTCCACCTGCTGAAGCAATATATATTTTCTCAATTGGATTTTGAATCTTTTTACCAAATGCAGAAAATGATAACATTTCTTTTGTACTTGGGAATAATTCGTATTTTAAATCAAGATTTAAGTTTTTACTATTCTTTAAGAAAGGATTTCCTTGAATTGTTTCTCCTTCAGGATCTACAATTTGAATTGGATAAGCTTCCATTGAAATAGGTTTTGTATACGTTAATGAAGAAGCAAACCTTAAATTTGTTTTGTCGTTTAAAGTATATTTTAAATTTATCGAAGGTAAAATATAGGCTTTAGTGTTTTTTAATTCTTTAAATTTGTTACTAGCAGATCCATCTTTGTAGAAAGAAGAAACATTAAATGATTCGTATCTTACACCTACATTTGCATTTAATTTTTCAGTTACATTGTAAATTAAATTACCAAAACCTGCAACTGTATTGTCCTTAACTTTAGCCTTCCAGTTGTAAGCACTTTGTTCGATATAGAAAGTTCTTTTGTTCAAATCTGCATTGTTTAAATCCGCTAACATCAAATCGTTTACATCTTCAAGTGTAGAAGTGTATGTGTCATAATTTGTGTTTTGATTTAAATTTAAAAAACGGTAACTAGATTTTAATTCATTTCCATTTCCGTTTACACCTAAAACAAGTTTGTTGTCTTTTCCAAAATTATAGTTGTATTCCGCAAAACCAGAATAGAAAAGAGAATTATCTAAGCTTAAATACTGACGTAAAAAACTATTTCCACCATATCTGTATGAAACGGTTCCATCATTGTTCATAATACCACTAAATGAACTTAAATCTGGAATGTTATATTTTGTTTTAACAGTTGAAACTCCAGCCTTAATCGTATGATTCCCGTTTTTAGTTAACTTATAATCTCCAAACATTTGACCATTAATATAGTCGGTTTGTTCGTATTTATTAACATTTAAGAACGCATTTGGAGTGTTTGTTTGTGCGTTAATAACCCCAACAGAATTTGAAATTTCACTGCTAGAAGATTTTAAATACAACACATTTGATGATAAATTTAATCTGGAATTACTGTAATTTAAACCAAATATAGCAGAAGAATTTGTTTTGTAAGAATATGATTTTTTGGTAAAGTTATTCGTGTATTGAATGTATTGACCAGGTTGAAAAGTTCTTCTTACACCTTCTCTATATTGATAAGTATTGTCATAGTTAATGGACAATATATAGCTTATTTTGTCATCATTTTTCAAATTAAACTTTTCACCATGTAAAAAACTATAACTAGAATTTAATGGACTTTTACTTTTAGTAGGTGACACTGAATTGTCAAAAATAGTTTGAGCTTTAGTTCCTGAAACACTTTTTGATTTCGGTTCAGAACCAAAATAAGTTGGTAAATCTCTATAATATGATTCAAAACCAAAATATCCAGCTCCTTTTTGTGAATTTTGTGTAAAATAAAAATCACGAATATTGTTATTGGTTACAAAACCTGATCCAATAGTTATTTTAGTAATTGATTTCAAAGGTTTTGTAGTTGTTTCTACATTAAACGTTGCACCTGCAAAATCACCATATACATTAGGATTAAATGTTTTATAGGTTTCAATAACATTCACTACATCACTAGGAATTAAATCTAATGGAATAATTTTATTAAACGGATTGTTTGTTGGAGATGCTAAACCATTAATTAATAAATTAGTATATCTACCTTCTAAACCTCTAACAAAAATCCCTCTAGAATCCACTTTAGAAATACCAGACATTTTTGTTAATCCTTCTTCTACATCACTAATTCCTTTTCTTGACATTTCTTGTGCGCCAATACTTTGTTTAATTTCTACCGCTTTTTGTTGTTCTTTTAATAAAGCAGTTTCTTTAGTTTTGTTTGTAGAACCTTTAATTACAATTCCTTCAATACTATTTGAGTTTTCTTGTAAGGCAATGTTTAAATTCAAAGTTTCGTTATCTGCTACAGTAATTTGCTTTTCTAAAGTTTTGTAACCTATAAAAGCATAAACAATAGTATATGTTCCAGGCTTTACAGCCATTTCATAATTACCATTAATGTCAGATTCGGCATTTGTCATTAAACCTTTTAAAGATATTGAAACAAAACTTACGGGTTGTTTGCTATCTTTATCTGTAATAATTCCACTAACTTTAGCGGAACTTTGTGCGAATGAGATCATTGAAAACAATAATCCAAAAAATAGAAATTTTAACTTCATTGTGGTTGTGTTTATTTTTATGCAAAAGTAGAACCATCTTAATTACGCTAATGTTATTTAGAAGTTATTTATTGGTTTACATATTGTTAAGTTAGTGTTAACACATTAAATAATAGTAAACAGGTTTAATTTGTAATTTTTATATATAATTTTGACACAAATTAAATTTTTTAATTACTTTTATAGTTACTATGAAAAAGAAAGATATAAAGATATTATTGGTAGATGACGAGCCGGACATTTTAGAAATTGTTGGGTACAATTTGGAGCAAGCCGGATATCAGGTTTTCAAAGCGGAAAACGGTAAAGAAGCCGTGAAACAAGCACAAAAAACAAAACCACATTTAATCATTATGGACGTAATGATGCCAGAAATGGATGGGATGGAAGCCTGTGAAAAAATTAGAGAAATTCCTGATTTAAAAGACACTATCATTACTTTTTTAACCGCTAGAAGTGAAGATTATTCGCAAGTTGCCGGTTTTGAAGTAGGAGCTGATGATTATATCGCCAAACCAATTAAACCAAAATTATTAGTTAGCAAGGTTAAAGGTTTATTACGTCGTTTAAAAGATGAAGAAGTAGAAAACTCGGAAACGTTAACGGTTGGAAATTTACAAATCAATCGGGAAGAATATAAAATAATTAAAGACGGAATTACAATCGTTCTACCTAGAAAAGAATTTGAATTACTCTATTTATTAGCTTCAAAACCTGGAAAAGTTTTTACAAGAACTGAAATTTTAGATAAAGTTTGGGGTAATGAAGTAATCGTTGGCGGTAGAACTATCGACGTACATATTAGAAAACTTCGTGAAAAAATTGATGAAGATGTGTTTAAAACCATCAAAGGTGTGGGTTACAAAATTGAATTAAATGTCGATTAAATTTAACAAATCATATAAATTCGCATTTAAATCTTCTGTTTATATTTCTTTATTTGTAGTTGTAAGTTTGTTGATTTACAATTATTTAGTTCAAGAAATTAACCTAGTCATTTTACTGGCGTTTCCAATCACACTTTTTGTTTTTAGTTTTTTCTTAATACAATATAGAGTTGAGGTTTTCATCTATAAACGTATTAAAAAACTTTACGATGAAGTGTCTATTTTAGACGCCACTTCCTTAAAAAATAAAACGGTTACTACAGATGTTTCTTCTCTTACTAACGATATTAGAAACTTCGCAAAAGAGAAAAAAATAGAAATTGAATCGCTAAATATTCGTGAAGAATACAGACGAGAATTTTTAGGAAATATTTCTCACGAACTAAAAACGCCATTGTTTACCGTTCAAGGGTATTTAGATACGCTTATCGAAGGCGGAGCAATTAAAGACAAAACGTTACGCGTAAAATATATCGAGCGCGCTTCTAAAGGCGTAGAAAGATTAATTCATATTGTACAAGATTTAGATATGATTTCTAAATTTGAAGTAGGCGATTTGAATTTAGAAACCACAAAATTTGATATAGTTGCCGAAATTCAAAATGTATTCGATTTGCTAGAAATGAAAGCAGACGCCAAGAATATTATTTTAATGTTCGATGAAAAATACATTTCTCCCATTCTTGTGTATGGCGATAAAGAAAAAATTCAACAAGTTTTAACGAACTTAGTAATGAATTCTATCAAATACGGTAAAGAAAACGGTACTACAGAAATTTCAATTGAAAAAATCAATAAAAATAAAGTCTTAGTTCGTGTTCAAGATAATGGAGATGGTATTGAACAACAACATCTATCTCGAATTTTTGAACGTTTTTATAGAATCAATAAAAGTGGTTCTAGAGAAGAAGGCGGTTCAGGTTTAGGTTTGGCAATTGTGAAACACATTATTGAAGCTCATAACGAAAAAATATTTGTACAAAGTACGCCTCAACAAGGCTCAGAGTTCTCATTTACCCTGAAAACAAACAAATAGTTCAGCCCAATTTTGGTTGAAATTATAGGTTCTAAATCCGGAATAAATATCAATTTTCTGCAATTTATCTAAAGTAAATTTATGTTGTACACAACTTGGTACACTACCTTCTTTCTTAAGTTTTTTAGCTAAATATTCTTGTTCAAATTGTCCAGGAGTTGGAATTAAAAACGCTTTCGCACCTAAAAACGCTAAATCCATAATGGAAGAATATCCAGAACGACAAATGATATAGTCACTTTCTTGAATGGCAATTTCTAATTCATCCGCCTCCATATAATTATAAAACGTAAAATTGTTTTCAGAAGCAATTTTTTGTTCGGCTTCCACCAAACCTTTTACAAAAAGAATCGAACCTTTAAATTCAGATAATTCTACAAGAAGTTTTTCTTCCAGTAAAGTTCGTTGTGGTTCAGGACCAGATAAAACAACTAGTAAATCATTTTTTTTAGGTAAATTTCTTTTTTTAAATCGTGTCAACGGCCCTATATAAGTTACGTTTCTTAAATTAGAATTTTCATGACTTAATTTACCACTTAAATTAATACCTTCAAAAACATCAGGTACCCAACATTCTTTGTGTTTTTTAATAAAATGTTGGTGAATTTTACTCGAAATCCAACTCGTATTTCCAGACAAAACATTGATTTGGTGTGTGATGTAAACAGAAGGAATTTTATTCGAAAAAATCCCTAATCTATTATCTGAGATTATTCCAGAAATAGAATGTTTTTCAATGATTTTTTGTAAAATTTTGTTTTCTTTTCGAATAGCCAAAAACAATTTAGGTATTTGTTTGAAAATCTTAAATCTAAAATCTTTACCTTTTTCAGAGTATTCAATATTATAATCCGGTAGCGTTTCGA
This sequence comes from uncultured Flavobacterium sp., assembly GCA_964461805.1. Taxonomy (GTDB): domain Bacteria; phylum Bacteroidota; class Bacteroidia; order Flavobacteriales; family Flavobacteriaceae; genus Flavobacterium. The sequence goes on along the minus strand of CAYWVV010000035.1, from coordinate 16,434 downwards.
AAGTGTCGGTAGGAAACTCCTTTTGTAATAAACGTAAGGATGCGCCATCGCTAGCAATTATAGGCGTAAAACCCTGCTCTTTTAAAGCGTAAATAACTGGAATACAACGTGATGCGTGTCCTAATCCCCAGTTTAAAGCAGCCACAAGTATTTTTTTAGAGGTATTCATAATTGAAGTTTTTATTTTCGATTTGGGAAAAGAAAATAATTGAGTTTATTTTTTTGCAAAGATAGAAACTTTAATTTTATACTTTTGCATTATAAAATTAATTGTTGTGGGAAGTAAAAATAAATTAAAAAGATTTAACGAAAACCTAACGTTCTCTAATGTGTTTCAGCCAACTAGAGAAGAAGTGGTAACGGATAGTGTAGCTTTAAAAGGGAAATGGAATACCGATTTTTTCAAAAATAACAATCCAATCGTACTAGAATTAGGCTGTGGAAAAGGAGAATATTCGGTTGGTTTAGCCGAAAAATTTCCAAATAAAAACTTTATTGGAGTAGATATTAAAGGCGCTCGTTTTTGGCGTGGTGCGAAAACGGCTTTGGAAAACGGTTTGAATAATGTAGGATTTCTTCGTACGCAAATTGAATTAATCAAGCATTGTTTTGCAGAAAATGAAGTAGACGAAATTTGGATTACTTTCCCAGATCCGCAAATCAAATATAAGCGTACCAAACACCGTATGACCAATTCGGAGTTTTTGCAGAATTATAAAAAAATATTAAAACCAAACGGATTGATGCACCTAAAAACCGATAGCGAATTCATGCACGGTTACACTTTAGGACTTTTACATGGTGAAGGTCACGAGGTTTTATATTCGAATCACAACGTATATAACAACGCTGGAGCACCAGAAGAAGTAACAAGTATTCAAACTTTTTACGAAAGTCAGTATTTAGAAATAAATAAATGTATAACTTACATCCAGTTTAAAATTAAATAGTGTCGGTACTTCTTGCTTTTGCATTTGCAGTTTTGTTTTCATTCGTTGGTGTATTGCCGCCCGGAATTGTGAACATGACTGTGGCCAATTACAGTGTAAAAAAATCTTTAAAAAGAGCGAGAAGATTCATTAATGGTGCTATTTTAGTAGTTTTCTTTCAAAGTATTTTAGCGTTTTACTTTGCTACTTTTTTAGAAAACCATCCACAAGTGATGCAAAATTTAAAATTAGTTGGAAGTGTGGTTTTCATTCTACTTACTATCTTTTTTTTAGGAAAAGGCATTCAAAACAGTATAGAATCTAAGGAACAAATTAAAAAGAAAGCAGCCAAAAGTAAACTCAAACCTTTTGTACATGGTGTTTTTATTTCGGGATTAAATGTATTTCCAATTCCGTATTATGCTTTTGTGAGTTTATATTTATCCGCATTTATTGAAGATTTTTTCACCACTTTAGTTGGTTTAGCTTATGTTTTGGGAACCACTTTAGGTACTTTTATAGTATTCATGGGTTACGCTTATTTGTTTAGAAAAATTAAACATAAAGTGACATTCTTCATCAAAAATATTAATTTTATAATTGCTATAATTACGGGTTTAATTGCTGTTTTTACGATTTATAACTTGAATAAATAAACTGTTTTTTGCCACGAATTCACGAATTTTTTTTTCTCAGTTTGTGAAATTAGTTCATCTAACGATGAATTCGAATACAACGAATTGATAATTAATTCGAAAATTCGTGGTAAAACATTTAAATCAAATTTATTAGACCCATTATCTTGAAATCGCAATAAAGGCAAGTTTGTGATTACAAACATCAAATAAGAAAAGCGATACCATATGACAAATAAAAAACAATAATTATCTGCATATGAAAATTAAAGAAGACCATTTTTTTGAACGTGTATACGAAGTTGCTCGCCAAATTCCATACGGTAAAGTCACTTCCTACGGCGCTATTGCGAAAGCTTTAGGTGCTGGTCGTTCTGCAAGAATGGTAGGTTGGGCAATGAATGCTTGTCATGGTAGAGAAGATATTCCTGCTCATCGTGTTGTAAATCGTTTAGGGCTTTTAACAGGTAAACATCATTTTGAAGGCACCAACTTAATGCAACAATTACTCGAAAGTGAAGGCATACAAGTCATTGACAATCAAATTATAGATTTTAAAAAGTACTTTTGGGAACCGGATTTTTAGAATTTATTTCCTCAAAATAATTTCTACGAAAATCCCAATAAACAAACCTTATACTACCATAAAAACTTTTTTAATCGATAAACTACAAACTTTTAAACTTCTTACTATCTTTGCAATCTAAAATTAGTTTAAATAAGCATAGTCTTAAATTGAACTTTTTATAATTAAGTTTTATAAATAAAGATGAAATTAGATAGAAAAGAAATTCTTACCGCTTTAGAAAGCATTTCAATTGCAGGTGAAGGGAAAAATATGGTAGAAAGTGGTGCGGTGCAAAACGTAGTAACTTTTGGTGATGAAGTTGTGGTGGATGTTGTTTTAACGACTCCAGCTTTACATATAAAAAATCGTGCTGAAGCAGATATTAAAAAGGTAATTGCCGAAAAAATAAATGCGGATGCGAAGGTTAAAGTTAATATTAAGGTAGAAACACCAACAAAAGAAGAAGCGAATACGATCAAAGGAAAACAAATTCCTGGAATTAGTAATATTATCGCCGTTTCTTCAGGAAAAGGTGGTGTAGGTAAATCTACTATTACAGCGAATTTAGCAGTTGCTTTATCTAAAATGGGTTTCAAAGTTGGAATTTTAGATGCCGATATTTACGGACCATCGATGCCAATTATGTTTGATGTGGAATCAGCAAAACCTATTTCAGTTGAAATTGACGGAAAATCGAAAATGCAACCGGTACAAAGTTATGGGGTTGAGATTTTATCTATAGGATTTTTCACTAAACCAGACCAAGCCGTTATTTGGCGTGGACCAATGGCTTCAAAAGCCTTAAACCAAATGATTTTCGATGCCAATTGGGGCGAATTAGATTTCATGTTAATCGATTTACCTCCAGGAACAGGTGATATTCACTTGTCAATTATGCAATCGTTACCAATTACTGGTGCAGTTGTAGTAAGTACGCCACAAGCTGTAGCTTTAGCTGATGCGAAAAAAGGAGTTTCTATGTTTATGTCAGATTCGATTCAAGTTCCAGTATTGGGAATTATTGAAAACATGGCGTATTTCACTCCAGAAGAACTTCCTGATAATAAATATTATATCTTTGGTAAAGAAGGTGCAAAAAATTTAGCTGAAGATTTAGAAGTTCCGTTTTTAGGAGAAGTGCCTTTAGTACAAAGTATCAGAGAAGCAGGTGATTACGGAAGACCAGCAGCGATGCAAACCGGTTCTATTTTAGAAACTATATTCGAAGAATTAGCCAGAAGCGTAGTAGCAGAAACGGTTAAAAGAAATGAAAATTTACCGGCTACAGAAGCTATAAAAATTACAACAATGGCAGGATGTTCTGCGGTTAAAAAATAAGTCAATTAGCCAATTTTCAATGTGTCAATTGGCACATTGAAAATTGAAATATTAATAATTGGCATAACTTGTCCCGAATTTCGGGTTTGAAAATTGTCCAATTGAAAATTGAAAAAATGACAGAAATTGAAGTAAACGAAAATATCGAAAAAGCTTTAGCTGAAATTAGACCTTTCTTAAATTCAGATGGTGGCGATATTGAATTGGTTGAAGTATTGGATGGAAAACACGTAAAAGTGCGTTTGCAAGGGGCTTGTACAAGTTGCAGTTTAAGTATCAGTACCATGAAAGCTGGTGTAGAAACTACGATTAAAAAGTATGTACCACAAATTGAAACTGTAGAAAACGTAGGGTAATTTTTCTACCTGATAAATGTCATAAAAAAACACGTTACAAATTCATCCCTTTGTAACATAGAATTTAAATAAAACACAATTTGTTATTTACTCTAAGTATGTTTTTAGAATAAATTCTTCGTTTATAACATAATTAAAAACAAGAAACTTTGTGCCTTAGCGCCTTAGTGGCAAAAATTTAAAAAATGATTGAAACAGATATATTGATAATTGGCGCGGGTCCAACTGGACTTTTTGCTGTTTTTGAAGCAGGTTTATTACAATTAAAATGTCATATTATTGATGCACTTCCTCAAACAGGTGGGCAATTAGCAGAATTATATCCTAAAAAACCTATTTTTGATATTCCAGGTTATCCAGAAGTATTAGCAGGTGATTTAGTGACGAATTTAATGGAACAAATTAAGCAGTTTCAACCCGGATTTACTTTGGCTGAAACGGCTGAAACCATTGAAAAACTTGAAGATGGTTCTTTCATAGTTACCACAAATAAAGGCACGAAACATAAAGCAAAAGCCATTGCAATTGCAGGTGGTTTAGGAACTTTCGAACCAAGAAAACCCATTTTAAAAGACATTGAATTTTACGAAAATGAAGACCGAGGTGTCGATTATTTCGTAAAAGATCCAGAAAAATATCGCAACAAAAATATTGTAATTGCTGGTGGTGGTGATTCTGCATTAGATTGGAGTGTTTTCCTTTCAAATGTAGCTTCTTCAGTGACTTTGATTCATAGAAGAAACGAATTCCGTGGCGCTTTAGATTCTGTAGAAAAAGTGCAAGAATTAAAATCAGCAGGAAAAATAAAATTAATTACGCCTGCTGAAGTCGTAGGTTTTAAAGGAACGGAAAGAATTGAATCTATAGATGTTGAAATGAACGGTGCACGCATGAATGTGCCAACCGATTATTTTATTCCACTTTTCGGACTAACTCCAAAATTAGGCGCTATTGCGAATTGGGGATTAGAAATTGAGAAAAACGCCATTAAAGTAAACAACGCTTTAGATTATCAAACCAATATTGACGGAATTTACGCCATTGGTGATGTGAATACTTATCCAGGAAAATTAAAGTTGATTTTATGTGGTTTCCACGAAGCGACTTTAATGTGTCAAAGTGTGTATAACAGAATCAATCCAGGAAAACGTTATGTGTTAAAATATACTACAGTTTCAGGTGTAGACGGTTTTGATGGAACAAGAAAAGAAGCAGAAAAAGCAGTTGTAAAATCTATCGATTAATGAGTCAAGACGTAACCATTTTTATTACCGACAGAAACGGTGTAAAACACGAAGTTTTAGCGCCAACCGATATGAATATGAATGTGATGGAATTAATCCGTTCGTATGAATTAGCCGAAGAAGGAACTGTTGGTGTTTGCGGCGGAATGGCGATGTGTGCTTCTTGTCAATGTTATTTACTTAACGATGTTTTAAAAACAGAAAGAAATGACGACGAAGAAGCAATGCTAACTGATGCGTATCACGTAAAGGACAATAGCCGACTAGGTTGCCAAATTCACATTTCTGAAGAGTTAGAAGGTTTGGAGCTGGAAATTGCACCTGAACAATAAATAAAAAAAGCGAGAAAATGTTCTCGCTTTTTTTATTATTGAAAAAACTTCAACTTATTGAATTAACAGGTCTCTAATTTGAGCACATTTTTCATAATCTTCAATTTCAATTGCTTCTTCTAATAAAATTTTAAGTTCTTTAATGTTTATTGCTAAATGGTGTATTTTGAATACAAATCTAGTACCATTAAAATTATCACTTAATTCTCTTTGATATAAACCCTCACCATAGATATTGTTTTTAAAACTTGTTAAATCTAATCTATAACTTTTATCGTCAAATACTAAAATCCAATTTAAATCATCAGATCCAAAATCGTTGTGAAATGTTTTGCAATCATTACAGACTTCTTTGTGAGTATCAAAATCAAATTTATCTATTGTTATTTTTAACACAGGTTTTTCTTCATAATTTTTAGGTTCAAAAGTAACATCATCGTGTTTGTTGTCAATTTCAATTTCGATATTTTTTTTCTTGTTTTTAATTGTTATCATATTATTTCAATTTTATTTGCATAATTATATAACGTAAAAAACATAAAGTGTATTTTTTTATTTATACTCACTCAACTTCTGTGGCGTTTCAATATATTCTTTTACAATTTGTAAAACACCATCATCATTGGTGTCAATAAGCCATTTGATTAGCGAAATTTTGCCGTTTTCAATTTCAATTCCGGTAATGTTTCTTGGATGAACGCAACTTCCATCATTAAAGAAATTTAAAGCATTTTCACTTGGTTTCGGGAAATGAGGTCGGTGTGTGTGACCCACAATTGTTATTTTATTACCGTTTTCCGCTATCCATTTTTTAATTCTTTTCTCAACTTTTATAGATTCTAAGTAGTTTTTAGCAGGACTAGTTGGGTCTTTAATTCCCCAAACTTGTAAAGGTTTCCATAACACTCGAACAAAAAACCGATTGAATTTCCAGCCGACATAATTCATAAAATCTGCTTGATGTCCGTGAGTTAAAAACACTTCTTGACCTGTTTCCGCGTTTTCTAAAACTATCGCTTCATTGAAGGTTAAATTAGGCATTAACGGCAGGTTTTTTCCAGCAGTAGTGTCAAAATATTCTGAAAAATTCTTTTTTATAATGCTTGGATTTCTGTATACCATATCGTGATTCCCGTAAATCATGTGAAGTTTCTTTTTCTTGTAAAATTTTTTCAACAGCAAATACACGTTTTTATTGGCTTCGATAATATCTTTAAAAAACAAATTTTCCCATAATTCATCTCCATCGCCTAATTCAATATATTGAAAATCGTTTTTATAATATTGATTTAAAGCGTGCATATAAATATTGCGATTGTTGGCGAAATCGTCCGCAAAACTTCCATCTCCTCGATGACAATCACTAAACAAAACAAACTTATCCGAATCGGTAAATTTAATTCGAAGTGCGTTTTTATAAGCTCTAGTTAATCGGGATTGAGAAGACATGTGAAGTTGTTTCTAACAAATATAGGAAAAATAATATTCGCGTTTTAATTTCCTTAAAACACAAAAGCCACAATAATGTGGCTTTGTTAATTTTTATTTGAAAAAATTACTTTCCTGTAAAAACCGCTTTTCTTTTTTCTAGAAAGGCAGTGGTTCCTTCTTTGAAATCTTCTGTTCCAAAACAAAACCCGAAGTTTTTTACTTCTGTAGCAAATCCATTCACACCATCTTGATAATTGGCGTTAATCGCATCAATCGCTTTAGCAATTGCTACACTCGAGTTGTTGCTAATTTTTGTAGCAATTGATTTTGCTAAATCTAATAATTCCTCTTGAGGAACAACGTGATTTACTAATCCGTAAGATTTAGCCGTTTCTGCATCAATCATATTCGCGGTCATGATTAATTCCATGGCTCTTCCTTTTCCGATTAATTGTGCCAAACGTTGTGTGCCTCCATAACCCGGAATTACACCTAAAGTAACTTCTGGTAATCCCATTTTTGCATTTGTAGAAGCGATTCTGAAATGACAACTCATAGCTAATTCTAATCCACCACCTAAAGCAAAACCGTTGACAGCTGCAATAACAGGCGTTTGTAAGTTTTGTACAAAATCAAACAATAATTCTTGTCCTTTGGCTGCTAATTGTTCACCTTCTGAAACAGAAAAATGAGCGAATTCAGAAATATCTGCTCCAGCCACAAATGCTTTTTCACCACTTCCGGTTAAAATAATAACTTTTGTAGAATTGTCGTTATTTAAATCCGTAAAAGCAGTATGCAATTCTTCAATTGTTGCTTTGTTTAAAGCGTTTAATTTGGTTGGTCTATTGATAGTAACAATAGCTAAATTGTCTTGTTTTTCAATTAAAATATTTTCCATTTTTTAGTTTTTTATAGGTAATGTTGCTGTAAATGTAGTTCCTTTTCCTTCCTCCGTTTCAAAAGTAATGGTTCCGTTATAATTTTCAATAATATTTTTAATAATTGCTAAGCCTAATCCCATTCCAGAATTTTTTGTGGTAAATTTTGGTTCGAAAATGTAGACTGCATTTTCTGCTGTAATTCCAATTCCATTATCCGAAACTTTCAAAATAAACTCTTTTTCGGTTTTGGAAAGTGCCACAATAACTGATTTTATTTCCTGATTTTCTGGTATAGCTTGGATAGCATTTTTTACTAAATTGGTAACTACTCTTGTTAATTGAGCTCTGTCAAATAAAGTAAAGATTTCCTTTTCACTAGTGTTAAAAACAATAAAATCTTCATGAAATATTTCTAAAGCCATTTTGCTGATTTGAACAATATTTAAAAGTTCATTTTGTTGTCCTGGCATATTGGCAAAATTTGAAAAAGCACTGGCAACAGTAGTCATAGTATCTATTTGTTGGATCAGTGTTTCCGAATAGTCGTTTAGTTTTTGGTTGATATTTGGATCGTTTACATCAAATTTTCTTTGAAAACTCTGAATAGTCAATCGCATTGGAGTTAATGGATTCTTTATTTCGTGCGCTACTTGTTTTGCCATTTCGCGCCAAGCATGTTCTCGTTCACTTTGAGCCAATTTTTGTGCGCTTTCTTCCAAAGTATCTACCATGTTGTTGTACGATAAAATAAGGCCATTGATTTCTTGATTTCCGGGCTGAAGTGTTAGTTTCTGATTGCGTTCGTTTAATTGTGTAATTCCTAGTTTTTCTGAAATCTGAGAAATAGATTTAGAGATGTTACTAGATAATAAATAAGATAGCAAAATTGAAATGATGAACATAATAATGAAAACCTGAGCATATCTTTCTAAGAAATTTCTAGCTTCTTCATTATAAAAGTCACTGTTTTCTTCATAAGGAATGTTTAATATCGCTAAGTTTTTGAATTTAACATCTTTAATATAACTATATGACGATTTCAAATACGTGTCATTTTCTTTAGATTTAGAAATTACGATTCTTTTCTCTGATGAATTCCTTAAGTCTTTTAGAATTTTTGTTTCTATATTCGGAATGTTTTTATCAATTTTAAAAGCTGATTTAGAAGATAAAAGTAGTTTTCCGTTTAAATCGAAAAAGTTAATTTGTAAACTATGAATGTCTGCTAATTCGTGTATTCGATCTTTAAAAATATATCGTATATTTTTGGTTAAAAGTGGATAACTCGTAGTTTTTAAAATGTATTCGATATGTTCTTTTATAGCACTTTCTTTTCGTGATAAGCGTTCTTCGTGATATTCTTTTGCTTCATATCTAAAGTGAATTAAGGATACTATCGTTATTAAAATGGTAGAAAACGTTGTCAAAAACAACATAGACAAAAAAATTCTTCGTCTTAACGAAAGCTTATGTATTTTGAAAAATTTATTCACTTTTTTTTGATCTTATTCTTTTATAGAATTTAAAGCCAAGCATTATTAATACCGAAAAAAGGATTATCCCGACAACGCCAAAAATCCAGTTAATTGCATTTTTTAAAATTACTAAAAAAACAACAGCAAACAAAATGATGGTCGCTCCTTCATTCCATAATCGCATAAAGTTGGAAGTATAGTTAACTTGGTTGTTTTGTAATTCCGTGTAAATTTTATGACATTTAAAATGATATATGAATAATAAAACTACAAATCCTAGTTTCACTTGCATCCAAGGCATTTCTAAAAAAGCAGGATTTAAATGCAGTAAAGAAAGTGCAAATATCGTAGCCAAAACTGCACTTGGCCAAGTAATAATGTACCACAAACGATACGTCATTATTTTATATTGTTTTTGTAAAATTTCTTTTTCAGGTGAAGGCATTTCATTCGCTTCAATTTGATATACAAACAAGCGAACAATATAAAACAATCCTGCAAACCAAGTAATTACAAAAATTAAATGTAAGGATTTTAGATAATTATAATATTCCATTTTCTACTTCAAGTTGACTTTTTTTACTTGATTCTTTTTACTTTTTACTTGGCTCTTCTTTAAACTCTTCAATCCAATTAGCCACTACACCACACCATTCGTCTTCGTCATTCATACAAGGAACCGCTAAAAATTCTTCACCACCATGATGTAAAAATTCTTCATTGGCTTCCATAGCAATTTCTTCTAACGTTTCTAAACAATCCGCTACGAAAGCTGGTGTTACAACCGCTAATTTCTTAATACCTTTTTCTGGCATTTTGTTAATTTCCACATCTGTGTAAGGTGTTAGCCATTTGTCTCCCGCTAAACGAGATTGAAATGTTTGACTGTATTTTCCTTCTGGAATGCCTAATTGTTTCACAACTTGTTTTGTCGTTTCATAACATTGGTGACGGTAGCAAAACTCATGCTCAACTACTGGCGTATTACAACAAGAAACATCAATCTTACAATGCGATTTTGTTATATCTGTTTTACGAATATGACGCTTTGGGATTCCGTGGTACGAAAATAACAAATGATCGTATTCAAAACCTTCTAAATGTTTTTTTATGGAATTTGATAACGCTTCAATATAACCTGGTTTGTTATAAAAAGCAGGTACATTCGTAAACTTCATGTTTGGGAAATGCTTCACGCGAAGTTCTTCAGCTAACACTAAAATTGTAGTAGTAGAAGCCATAGCGTGTTGCGGATATAAAGGGAAAAGCATAACTTCTGTTACACCTTTGTCGTGTAATTCTTGTAAGCCTTTTAAAATTGTCATTGTTCCATAACGCATGGATAAAGCTACAGGAATATCTACTAAACCTTTTACTTTTTCATGCATTCTTTTAGAAAGGACAATTAATGGCGAACCTTCGTTTGTCCAAATTCTAGCATAAGCCTCTGCAGATTTTTTGGGTCTGGTTTGTAAAATAATTCCTCTTACTAATAAGGCACGTAATAAAAACGGAACGTCAATTACGTATTTATCCATTAAAAATTCATCTAAATACGGCTTAACATCTTTTGCGGTTGGACTTTCTGGCGAACCAAGATTGACTAATAAAACTCCTTTCATAATATATTTTTTATGCTTTTATAAATTAACGTTTAAATTCAACAAGTATTTTTTTGGCGTAGTGCCAAATTTCTTTTTAAAGGCCGCAATAAAATGGCTTGAGGTGCTGTAACCAATTTTTAAACCTACTTCATTCACATTGTATGAGCCAGATTCTAATAGTTTTCGAGCAAATTCCATTTTATAATCGAATAGAAAATTAAAAACGGTATCACCATAAATTTCTTTAAACCCAGCTTTAAGTTTTTTCATCGAAATACCAACTTCATCAGCTAATTCTTGTAGACCAGGTGGTTCAGCCATGTTTTTGATGATAATTTCTTTGGCTTTTTTAATTTTCAATACGTTTTCTTCGTCAGATAAAAACGGACAATGTTCTGCATTCGGATCTTCATTCGTATTGAAAAACAAACTTAATAATTCGTAACTTTTACCTTTTAAATATAAGGTTTTTATGGACGAATTCTGGTTGTAATGAAATATCTGATTCAATACAATTGCCATAGACGGACTAATGCTTTCCTCAGTATAATATTTTTTCTCTAAATTGTCTTTACTCAAAAAAGGAATCATTTCTGTATCCGAAGAAAACAAAGTGTGAAATTTTTTAATCGAAATTAAAATAGAAATAATCCAGCTTTTCGGAGCAACTTCTAAATGAAGTGGCAATTCTTTTTGCGGATTGTATAATAAAAGGGCTTTTTCTTCATTTAAATCTAAAGTATACGAATTGTTGTTGAAGATAAATTTCCCTTTTCCTTTTACGTTAAAATGAAACTGAATTAATCCGCTACCTACTTGTTTTTCAAGTGTTTCCGTAGTATCAGAGTCGTTTTGAAAACGGAGTAAGGTAAAATCATCATCAATTTTAATTTCTTCAAATGAACTCATAGCGTTATTTTTTTATGATTTGTTTAATTAAAAACAGCTTTCTTATTTATAATTATTCTAAACAAACAACTTGTATGGTGTTGAATTTGTTACAAAGTTACTAGTTTATAGCAAAATAATTGCAATTTAATCAAAAAAAACTATTTACGATATAAAAAGTACTTTTAGCGTTGTTTTTATAAACTAGGAAACAATAATTTTGTACATCTTTAAGAGAGAACCCAATTTATGGACAATCATTCACCTGCAAAACAAACTACTTTCTACGCTATCGGTTTGAGCTATAAAAAAGCTGATGCCGAAATTAGAGGTAAATTTAGTTTAGACGAGAAAGCCAAAACCAATGTATTGGAACAAGCCAAAACCAATGGTGTGGAGAGTTTGCTTGTAACTTCTACGTGTAACCGAACTGAAATTTACGGTTTTGCACAACATCCTTTTCAATTGATTCATTTGCTTTGTGAAAACAGCTTAGGAACGGTTGAAGAATTTCAAAAATACGCTTACGTATACAAACAAAAAGAAGCTTTAAACCATATGTTTCGTGTTGGAACAGGTTTAGATAGTCAGATTTTAGGTGATTTTGAAATTATCGCCCAATTAAAAAACGCTTTTGTAGAAAGTAAAAAACTAAATTTAGTCAATGCGTATTTAGAGCGTTTGGTAAATTCAGTAATTCAGGCAAGTAAAAAAGTGAAAAACGAAACCGAAATTTCAAGCGGAGCAACATCTGTTTCTTTCGCAGCGGTTCAATATATTTTTAAGAATGTAGAAGATATTTCTAACAAAAACATCTTGCTTTTCGGAACAGGAAAAATTGGAAGAAATACCTGTGAAAATCTAGTCAAACATTCGAAACATGATCAAATTACATTAATCAACAGAACAAAAGATAAGGCGGAAAAATTAGCTAAAAAATTAAATCTTCTTGTTAAAGATTATTCGGATTTACAAATCGAATTACAAAAAGCGGATGTAGTTGTAGTAGCCACAGGAGCTCAAAATCCAACCGTTGATTTAGATATTTTAAATTTAAAGAAACCTCTGTTGATTTTAGATTTATCTATTCCGAAAAATGTCAACGAAAACGTAAAACAAAACCCTTTTGTAACTTTAATTCACATGGATCATTTGTCGCAAATGACAGATGAAACTTTAGAAAATAGAAAACAACATATTCCAGCTGCGGAAAATATCATTACTGAAATTCTAACCGAATTTTTAACTTGGTCTAAAGGCAGAAAATACGCACCAACTATTCATGCTTTAAAAGCGAAATTAAACGCAATTAAAGAATCGGAAATCAATCACTTGAAAAAGAAAAATGCCGATTTTAATGAAGAATATGCTGAAATTATTACAGCTAAATTAATTCAAAAAATAACCAGCCATTTTGCCAATCATTTAAAAGATGATAATACCGTTGTGGAAGAAAGTGTGGAATGGATTAACAAGGTTTTTCAAATTGAAAATGTAAACCATTAAGCAATTAAGGTTTTATAAAATAAAAATGAAGCAAAAAACAATACGAATAGGAACTCGCGATAGCGAATTAGCACTTTGGCAAGCCAAAACAGTTGAAAAACAGTTAAACGATTTAGGGTATAATACCGAAATTACTGCCGTAAAATCGGAAGGCGATATTGTTTTAGATAAACCTCTATACGAATTAGGAATCACCGGAATTTTCACGAAGACTTTAGATATTGCTATGATTCAAGGCAAAATTGACATTGCCGTACATTCTATGAAAGATGTGCCTACGCAATTGCCAAATGGAATTATTCAAGGTGCAGTTTTAGAAAGAGCTTCCACGTTAGATATTTTAGTACATAAAGGAAATTTAGATTTCCTAACTCAAGAAAATAGTACGATTGCCAGCAGTAGTTTACGAAGAAAAGCAAGCTGGTTACACAAATACCCAACGCATGCTGTAGAAGATATTCGTGGAAACGTAAATACACGTTTGCAAAAAGTAACCGATTCTAATTGGAGTGGTGCCATTTTTGCTGAAGCTGGTTTAGAACGCATCAATGTAAAACCTTCCACTTTTATTCCATTAGATTGGATGATTCCTGCACCAGCTCAAGGTGCGATGTTAGTGGTTTGTAACGCTGAAGATTTCTTTTCTTTAGAGGCGGTTTCACAATTAAATCATATCGAAACAGAAATTTGTACATACATTGAACGTCAATTTTTGAGAACGTTAGAAGGTGGTTGTACGGCGCCAATTGGAGCACTTGCCATTTATAATGAGAAAGAAGATGTTATTGATTTTACAGGTGTCTTATTTTCAATTGATGGAAAACAAAAACTAGAAGTCAAAAAAACGGTAGAAGTTTCCGAATGGAAAAAATTAGGATTCCATTGTGCACAAGAAATTTTAGTCAATGGAGGAACAGCAGTAATGACTGAAATTAAAGAAAAACTAAAGAAATAATGTCTGATAAAACTACAATACTTTCAACCAAAACACTTTCAACAATCCAAAAGCAAGTATTGTTAGATGCCGCTATTCATGTTGTGGAAGCCGATTTCATTAAAACAGAAAACGCAACTTTCGAAATCAAAAACTTGAACGAAAATTTGATTTTCACAAGTCAAAATGCGGTTTTAAGTATTTTACAACATCCAACAATCGACCAATTAAAACAAAAAACGGTTTTTTGTGTCGGATTAAAAACGAAGGAATTACTAAACGAAAACGGTTTTACAGTAGAAGCCTACACAGGTTACGCAGAAGATTTAGCCGAAATTATTACATTGGTCTATTCGGATGAAAGTTTTACTTTTTTTAGCGGAAACCTTCGTAAAGATACCTTGCCAGAAATGTTAACGGAAAACGAAATTGCGTTCAACGAAATTAAAGTATACGAAACAACCTTAACACCACATAAAATTGCAGAAAAAGTAGATGGAATACTGTTTTTCAGTCCGTCAGCCGTAACGAGTTATTTAAAAAAGAACACGCTTGCCAACGAAAAATTGTTTTGCATCGGAAATACAACTGCAGATGTCTTAAGAAATGTGTTGTCTGAAACTAAAATAAAAAACATCAAAACTGCGTATCAACCATCAGTTGAAAACGTTATTGAACAAGTTATAGAATATTACGCTTAATTTCCTGCAAGGTTTTTAAAACCTTGTAGGTATAAATGAAAAGATACTTAAACAAAACCTACAAGGCTTTTAAAACCTTGCAGGAATGCAAAATTAAAAAAAATGATAAAAAACGATTTATTCCTACGTGCCTTAAATAACGAATCTGTAGAGCGCCCACCAGTTTGGATGATGCGCCAAGCTGGAAGATATTTACCAGAATTTAGAGCGTTACGCGACAAATATGATTTCTTCACACGTTGTGAAACTCCAGAATTAGCAGCAGAAATTACAGTTCAACCGATTCGAATTGTAAAACCAGATGCGGCTATTTTGTTTTCAGATATTTTGGTTGTGCCTCGTGCGATGGGAATTCACGTAGAATTAAAAGACAATTTAGGACCAATTATTCCAAATCCAATCCGTACTTCGCAAGATGTGGAAAAAGTTTTCGTTCCAGATGTGAATGAAACTTTAGGTTACGTTTTTGATGCGATTAAATTGACCAAACAAATGTTGAACGATGAGGTGCCATTAATTGGTTTCGCAGGTTCACCTTGGACAATTTTCTGTTACGCTGTAGAAGGAAAAGGTTCGAAAAGTTTTGATACTGCGAAAGGATTTTGTTTTTCGAATCCAGTAGCCGCTCACGTTTTATTACAAAAAATTACAGATACAACTATTTTATACTTAAAAGAAAAAGTAAAAGCAGGTTGTAACGCCATTCAAATTTTTGATTCTTGGGGAGGAATGTTGTCTCCTGTGGATTATCAAGAATTCTCATTTCAATATATCAACCAAATTACCGAAGCTTTAGCGGAAGAAACAAAAGTGATTATTTTCGGAAAAGGATGTTGGTTTGCTTTAAATGATATGGCAAAAACAAAAGCTTCGGCTTTAGGAGTTGATTGGACCTGTTCACCAAGAAACGCCCGTTATTTATCTGGCGGAAAAATCACATTACAAGGAAATTTCGATCCATCAAGATTATTATCACCCATTCCAACCATCAAAAAAATGGTACACGAAATGATTGACGAATTCGGTAAAGACAATTACATCGTAAACTTAGGTCACGGTATTTTACCAAATATTCCTGTAGATCACGCGAAAGCATTTGTGGAAGCGGTGAAGGAATATGGTCAGTAAGCAGTCGCAGTTTTCAGTGTCCAGTTTTTATAATCAGAAAAATGAGTAAACTCTTCAGTTTAATATTGATTATCTTTTTTATAAGTTGTTCTGATAATAAAATAGAATTAGAAAAAGAACAAAATATTGAATTAAATTATATAGCTTGGGCTTGTGAATGTGCTAACTGGGCAAGTAAAAATGATATGGTTAAATATCAAGATTTCGAAGATAAGTTAGCTGAGAAATGTGTTTTTATTGAATCGGCAAATAATAATGTCAAAGTTCCTGATAGTTTGATAAGGAATAATATTCGAATATTATTTAAAGGTAATTTTTACAAAAACAAAGGTTTTCCAAAAGGTTTTGTTTCAAAACAAAATCCTGAAAAAGCAAAAGTATTTCGGTATTACGAGTATAAAATTATCAATAATGAAAAATAAATTTGACGCGTTTTTAGAAGATTTTATTATTAATGCATTAAAACCAACTGATGCAAATC
>CAYWVV010000034.1:0-34823 GCA_964461805.1 uncultured Flavobacterium sp. | reverse complement strand
CTGTTCCTGTTTGCATTATATGCGTATTTAATTATTAATAATGAGCAAATATATAAATTTATTTGACACAAGCAAGTAAATAGTAATTTTATTTTGTGATATTTAACTTAATGCTTAATTCTGCTAGTTGTTTTTCGTCAATTTGAGAAGGTGCATCAATCATAACATCTCTTCCGGAATTGTTTTTCGGGAAGGCAATAAAGTCTCTAATTGTTTCTTGTCCACCTAGTATAGCTACCAATCTATCCAATCCAAAAGCTAAACCTCCATGAGGTGGTGCGCCGTATTGGAACGCATTCATTAGGAATCCAAATTGATTTTCTGCTTCTTCTTTCGAGAAACCTAACAATTCGAACATTCTAGCTTGTAAATCTCTATCATGAATACGAATTGAACCTCCGCCAATTTCATTTCCATTTAAAACCATGTCATAAGCATTCGCTCTAATTTTACCTGGTTCGGTAGTAATTAGATGCATGTCTTCCGGTTTTGGAGACGTAAATGGATGGTGCATCGCGTGGTATCTTTCCGTTTCTTCATCCCATTCTAATAAAGGAAAATCTAAAACCCATAGTGGTGCAAATTCGTTTGGATTTCTCAAGCCTAAGCGAGTCGCTAATTCCATACGTAATGCAGAAAGTTGCGTTCTTGTTTTATCTGTATTTCCACATAAAACAAAGATCATATCGCCAGGTTTTGCGCCTGTAATTTCTGCCCATTTTTTCAAGTCTTCTTGATCGAAAAATTTATCAACAGATGATTTTAAACTTCCGTCTAATTCATATTTACAATAAATCATTCCTGTTGCGCCAATTTGTGGGCGTTTTACCCAGTCAATTAAAGCGTCAATTTCTTTTCTT
Organism: uncultured Flavobacterium sp.; assembly: GCA_964461805.1. Taxonomy (GTDB): domain Bacteria; phylum Bacteroidota; class Bacteroidia; order Flavobacteriales; family Flavobacteriaceae; genus Flavobacterium. Next base: position 33,963 of record CAYWVV010000034.1, on the reverse strand, counting down.
GTGTACGATGCGCAACCAGGAGCAGCAATTCCTACTACAAATTCAGCGGCATTAAATACTGGGAAATCTTTATGTTTGGTTACTTCGTTTAACTCACCAAATTCCATTCCGAAACGAATATCTGGTTTGTCATTACCATACGTTTTCATAGCGTAATCGTAAGTAATACGAGGGAATTTATCTACTTCAATACCTTTTACTTCTTTTAGTAAATGACGTGTTAAGCCTTCAAACTGATTTAAAATATCTTCTTGTTCTACGAAAGCCATTTCGCAGTCAATTTGAGTGAATTCTGGTTGTCTATCTGCACGTAAATCTTCATCACGGAAACATTTCACAATTTGGAAATATTTATCCATTCCACCCACCATCAATAATTGCTTGAAAGTTTGTGGTGATTGTGGTAACGCGTAAAATTGTCCTTCATTCATTCTACTTGGTACTACGAAATCACGCGCACCTTCTGGAGTAGATTTTATTAAATAAGGTGTTTCCACTTCGCAAAAACCTTCGTTAGATAGATAGTTTCTTACTTCTTGCGCCACTTTATGACGGAATAATAAACTGTTTTTAACGGGGTTTCTACGGATATCTAAATAACGATATTTCATTCGGATGTCTTCACCACCGTCCGTTTCATCTTCAATTGTGAAGGGAGGAGTTAGAGAATCGTTTAGAATAGTTAATTCAGAAACTAAAATTTCAATATCACCAGTTGGGATGTTTTTGTTTTTAGATTCACGCTCAATTACGGTGCCTTTTACTTGAATTACGAATTCACGACCTAAAGATTTTGCTTTATCAAAAATGGCTTTATCCGTTCTAGTTTCATCTAAAATTAATTGCGTAATTCCATATCGGTCACGCAAATCAATCCAAATCATAAATCCTTTATCACGCGTTTTTTGAACCCAACCAGCTAAGGTAACTTCCTGATTAATATGTGTAGCGTTTAATTCACCACAAGTAAAACTTCTAAACATTTTTTTATTATTTTTTGCAAAAGTATAATAATTTTGAATTTTATTAAGTTTAATGACTAATAATCTTAACAATTTTTTAGGTAATTCTATTTTTAATTCTTTTATATTTACGCTTTCTATTTTAAAACTCAAAAAATGACACACAACAAAACATTTTTATTATCAGTAGTAGCTGGTGTTTTTTCATTAACAGCTAGTGCTCAAGTTAAATTTTCTGCAAAAATTGCGAATAAACCAACAGATACCATATATGTGAAATCTAGAGGTTTTAGCCAAATGATTGTAGCTGATAAAAAAGGAAATTTTAAAGCAAATTTTAACGTTACTGATGGAATGTATAAATTAGAAGTAGCAGAACAATATGCTGATTTATATTTAACAAATACATCTGATATTCAAGTTGCTTTAGATTATAAAGATTTTGATAATACGATTAAATTTAAAGGAAAAGGTGCCAATGAAAATACTTTTTTAGCTTCTGAAACTTTAAAACAAGCAGATCAATCTAAGTTTGAACCAATGATGAAAGCTGAAAATTTAGAAGCTTTAAATGCAGAAGTTACTAAATACAAAGAAAGTATTTTTGCTGCAATGCCTCTAGGTTTAGATGCTGGTTTTGTTACTAAATACAAAGGAGATGTTGAAAACGGCATGAAAGGTATGGTGCAATATTTAGCTGCTGCTTTTGAATTAAAAAAATTAAACGGAACTGTTTCACCTCCATTTAATTTCGAAAATCATAAAGGTGGTTTTACTTCATTAGAAAGTTTAAAAGGCAAATATGTATACATTGATGTTTGGGCAACTTGGTGCGGACCTTGTCGTCAAGAAATTCCTTTTTTACAAAAAACAGAAGAAGCGTATCACGGTAAAAATATCGAATTCGTAAGTATTTCTATCGACGAACAAAAAAATCATGAGAAATGGAATCAATTTGTAAAAGATAAAAACTTAGGTGGTATTCAATTATTAGCGGATAAAGATTGGAAGTCAGATTTTGTACAAGGTTTTAAAATCAATGGAATTCCAAGATTTATCTTAATTAGTCCAGAAGGAAAAATTGTAAACGTTGATGCGCCAAGACCGTCATCACCAGAATTAGTGACTTTATTAGATTCATTAGTAAAATAAGTTTTTAAACACATAGAATCATAGGGTTTTTAGTTATTTAATTTAAAAGTTAACATAGTTTACGCTATGTGTAAAATTTTAATTTTTATGTTTTCTTAACTCAATCATAAAATCTATGTTTCTATGTGTTTGATTTATATTAAATGATACTATTTTTGTATCGCAAATAAAATAATAGATAAAAAAATGAAAGTAGCCGTTGTTGGAGCCACTGGAATGGTGGGTGAAGTAATGCTTCAAATATTAAAAGAAAGAAATTTTCCGGTTACGGAATTAATTCCTGTTGCTTCAGAAAAATCTGTAGGTAAGGAAATTGAATTCAACGGAAAAACATATAAAGTAGTTGGTTTACAAACCGCTGTAGATATGAAAGCAGATATTGCTTTGTTTTCAGCAGGTGGTGAAACTTCTTTAGCTTGGGCACCAAAATTTGCTGCAGCTGGAACTACAGTTATTGATAATTCTTCAGCATGGAGAATGGATGAAACTAAGAAATTAGTGGTTCCAGAAATCAATGCAGATATCTTAACTAAAGACGATAAAATTATTCCAAATGCGAATTGTTCTACGATTCAATTAGTGATGGCTTTAGCACCATTACATAAAAAATATAAAATTAAACGCGTAATTGTTTCTACTTACCAATCTATCACTGGAACAGGTGTAAAAGGTGTGCAACAATTAGAAAACGAATATGCTGGTATTAAAGGCGAAATGGCTTATAAATACCAAATTCACAGAAATGCGATTCCACAATGTGATGTGTTTGAAGAAAACGACTACACCAAAGAAGAAATGAAATTGGTTCGTGAAACGCAAAAAATATTAAACGACAAAACGATTGGAGTTACAGCAACTGCAGTAAGAATTCCAGTTGTTGGTGGACACAGTGAAGCGGTAAACGTAGAATTTCATAACGATTTTGATGTGAACGAAGTACGTACCATTTTACACAACACACCAGGAATTACAGTTCAAGATAATTTAGATACTTTCACTTATCCAATGCCATTTTATGCAGAAGGTAAAGATGATGTTTTCGTTGGAAGAATTCGTAGAGATGGAAGCCAGCCAAACACATTAAACATGTGGATTGTTGCCGATAACTTACGTAAAGGCGCGGCTACAAACACCGTTCAGATTGCTGAATATTTAGTAAAGAATAATTTGGTGTAATATCAAATAAATATTGAAAAGAGGCTTTGATTTTAAAGCCTCTTTTTTTATGCTTTTTTTTAACATTTTTTCATTAGAAATTGACTATTTTCGCAAAATGAAGGTTTCTAAAAATAAACTCATATATCCTTAAATGAAAAAAATATTATTTTTAATTTTTCTTACTATTAATTCTTACAGTCAAACATTAAGTCTTGAAGAATTTAAAAAAGAAGCTCGAATTTCTGGGTTATGGTTTGAAATGCCTTTTGGATATAAGATTAAAGAAGTTAAGGAAAATAGAGATCTGCAATATTCATTTGCAATAATTAATGCAGAAGGAACAATGGAAGTTAGATATTCTTTATTTCCGATGAAAGAAATGCTAAAAGAATATGAAGAATCAAAAAATAATCCAAATATAGTAATGGTTAATCCAAATAATATTTATACTAGTCTAATGGTTGCAAACGGTATGAATATGACAAATGGTAAATTTGTAGATATTGGTGATTTTCCTAAAGTGGCCGTTCAAAAAGAATTTAATGCAGATTATGGTGGGAATGCTTTTTTTGAATTTAATTGTGAGTTTGGAAAAGGATATAAGTATGGACAATTTGTTTGCTTGCATAAAGAGAATACTGCGGATGTTATCATCACATTTATGAGTAATGATGGAAAAACTCATCATGATTTGATGATGATTCCGTTTCACGCGCTAACTTTTCTATAACTTTAAGGTAAACAAATGCAAAAAAATCAAGTAAAAATAAATGTTCTGATGGCTTTGGCAATACTTTTTGCTATATGTTATCAGTCGATACATATTTTTACAGATGAAGCGCATCATTCTCATGATGTTGTAATTCATAAAAACACTTCTAAAACCCAATTTTCACAAGATAATCATGAAGATTGTCCGGTTTGTGATTTTGAATTTGCAGCATTTTTAGCGGAAGATGTTTTTGTAGTACATTTATTTTCTCCTCAACCTAAATTCCATTTTTCTAACACTTACGAATCTATCGTAAAAGAGAAGGAATTTTTATATTTCTCTCATCGAGGTCCACCTGTAGTATAAGTTTTTGTCTTTCTGTTCCGAATTTCGGGATTAGAATCTAATTTTTGTTTCACTATTTTGAAATTTTTGCCACGAATTCGCAAATTAATGTGTGATTCTTGGTATGAAAATTCGAATAATTATCGACGTCGTCGATACTAATTATTTACCACAATTTATTAATTCGAAAAATTCGAAAATTCGTGGCTAATGAATAATTAACAAAAATTCAGTAACACTTTTTTAATTTAAACTTATACACATGAAAAAATATATTTTTCTCATCATCTTGATGGGCTTTACAATCATGGGCTTTGCTCAAAACTCTGTTTCTGGAACAATTAAAAACGAAAACAACGAAACTATTTCTAACGTTGAAATTTCGGTTTCCGATGCGGCCATTCAAACAAAATCTAATGAAAAAGGACAGTTTGAAATCAAGAATTTGCCCATTGGGGAATTAATTTTAGTTTTCAAAAAAGATAAATTCGAAATTAAATCTGAAGCCATTTCTATCGGAAATCAAGAACAAAAAATTCTAGATATTATCTTAGAAAATGAAGAACATCATATCGATGAAATTTTGGTTTCTTCTGTTTTCAACAAAACACAAAACGAGAATGTGGTTAAAATTGATCACATTAATTTAAAACAAATTCAGAATGAAGGCGCTATAAATCTTTCAGATGCTTTGGCAACAAATCCGGGCGTAAGTGTAGTTTCGACTGGAGTTTCAATAGGAAAACCTGTGATTCGTGGATTAAGCGGAAACAGAGTTTTAACGTATGCACAAGGTATTAGATTAGAAAACCAACAATTTGGTGAAGAACACGGTTTAGGTTTAAATTCAAACGGGCAAGAAAGTGTAGAAATCATAAAAGGTCCGGCTTCTTTATTATATGGTTCGGATGCGATGGGAGGCGTTTTGTATTTCAATCCTGAAAAATATGCCACAAATAATAAAACGGAATTGTCTGTTAATCAGGTTGTAAATAGTAATACGCAAGGTTCCAATAGTTCGGTTACGTTGAAAACTTCGGAAGAAAAATTTAAGTTTTTAATCCAAAATAATTACACCACTCATGCCGATTATAAAACACCAAATGGCGAAACAGTTGTCAATACCCGTTTCATTGAAAAAGATTTTAAAATCGGAACTTCTTTTGCTACTTCACGATATGTAGCCGATTTTCGTTACAATTATAACGATTTAAATTTAGGTTTACCTGAAGAAGATATTGAAGATTCAAAATACAGAACACCATTATATCCAAGTCAGAAAATTGAAAACCATTTGTTGAGTTTCAATCAGAAAGTATTCTTTAAAAACTCTAAATTAGAAGCTACAGCTGGTTATGTTTTTAATGACAGAAAAGAATTAGAAAGTTCAGATGAAGTAGCCTTGTTTATGAAATTGAAAACGTTTAATTATAATGTGAGATATTATTTGCCTGATTTTGGAAAGTTCGAAACGATTATTGGTTTTCAAGGAATGAATCAAGAAAATAGAAATTTCGGAGCAGAAAGATTAATTCCAAATGCAAAAATTGCAGATATTGGTTTCTTTGGAACATCACAATATAAATTCAATAAAAACCTGTTACAATTTGGGGTGCGATACGATTTTAGAAATGTAAACATTCAAGAATTTGGTGAAATAGGAACAGAAGGTTCGTTTCAAAAATTGGATAAAGATTTTGAAAGTATCAACGCTTCCTTCGGATTTAAAACGGAAATTACTGAAAAAATTACAACAAGAATCAATTTAGCAACAGGTTTCAGAGCGCCAAATTTATCGGAATTGTCTTCAAATGGTGTGCACGAAGGAAGCAATCGCTACGAAATTGGAAATTCGAACTTAAAAAACGAACAAAATTTCCAAGTCGATTTAAATGTCGATTATAACGCAGAACATTTCGATTTTTTCGCTAATGGATTTTATAATCATATCAATAATTACATTTTTATTTCACCAAACGGAAACACCATTGACGGTAATTTTGTGTACGATTATTTACAAAATAATGCGGTTTTATTCGGTGGAGAAACCGGAATTCACTTGCACTTACACGAAATTGATTGGTTACACATGACTAGTAGTTATGAAATAGTAATTGGAGAATTAAGTAACAAATCGAGTTTGCCTTTAATTCCGGCCAATCAATGGAAAAACAATTTTAGAGCGAATTTTGATGTCTCGAAAAAGATAAAAAACAGTTTTATTTTCTTGCAAGCGAATTACACATTCAACCAAAATAAAATTGGTGAATTCGAAACCAAAACCAACGATTATTTGCTGCTTTCTTCAGGAATTGGAACGGATTTTCAGATGAATAAATCGAAGTTTAACGTTTATCTTACGGCTACAAACTTATTAAACAAAGAATATGTAGCGCATTTATCTCGTTTAAAAGCAGACGGGATTTACAACATGGGAAGAAATATAGTTTTAGGCGTAAATTTTAATTTGTAGAATATTAATTAGCAGGTAATAAAAAAGCGACTTTGGTAATTTACTAAAGTCGCTTTAATGTTATTCTATAATTTGTGGTTAAAAGTTATCCATTTAGAATTTTGTATTAACAGTAAAATTAATTGAATAATTATTTTGAATATTATTTATCATTACTCTTGGAATTAAACCAAAAGATAAATTTTTGTCATCAAAAAAGTAAATCTTTGCTTGTATAGGAAAGCCAATTAGGTATTTTTTTTCTTCTTGAAAATGATTTGTATAATGTAAAAAACCAATTCCAGATTGAGGTAGTATTGCTATAGAATTTGATAAATTAAACTTCTTTCCAACCAATAAGTCTGATTCAATGAATGCTTGAATATACCCATCTTTAGTGACTTTGTTTTTGCTAATGCCGAACCCAATATTAATATTTGCAGAATACACGATTGTTTTTGAATTGTATGAAAACTCGTAACCGCCAGAAGCCCCATTTTCTTCCCAAGAATTCAAATTAGTGTAATACCCTCCAATAAAGTCCATTGAATATTTTTTATCTGAAAGTGTTTTTTGTGAGAAACAACTTGTAGAAATAATGATGACAAAGAATATAATTTTTCTCATATTTTAATTAATTGCTTTTTAATTTGTATATTCAAAATCAAAACGACCTTCACGTATTTGATGAACTACTTCATTATTATCTAGTACATCAAACCAAAATGTTCCTGAAACAATATGGTTAATTTCATCAAGTTTAGTTATTGTAAATTTTCCTGTGTGTGTGTGTGTTGTTGTGTAATTAAAAGTCCCAAAATTATATCCACCATAAGCATTATAATCAGTCAATTCATAAAGGTCATATTGTTCATATTGTTGAATTTGTAATTTCTGTGTCCCAACACCCACATCAATATTAATTGCATTAAAATTAGTATTTCCAAATGCCATAGCAAAATAATATTCGCCATCTACTAATTGATAGAAACAGTTTGTTGCATTTGGAAAATTCCCAGGTAAAAAAGCCTTACCATCTAATAAGCACCCTACAGTATTCGCCCCATTTTGTGTTGCAGGCGGAAGTTTTTCTAATTCACTAGTTTGTTGTGATGGTGCGTCGTCTTTGTTGCAACAACTTAAAGTAAATGTTGTGAGTAGTAATAAAAATATTTTTTTCATGGTCTAAGTTGTTTATTCTGAATGTTTGGTAAATCTACAAAAAATAAAATCAGTTTTGAAAGTATTTTATTACGAAATTGTTATTTTTCCATTTGAATTGTATTTCCTTATATTTGTAACACAACAAAACAAACACGAATGAAAAAAACAATCATTTTTGCAACTTTAATTAGTTCAGTCGGAATTATGGCTCAAAATAAAATTATCTATCCAAGAACAAAAAAAATAGATCATAAAGATGTTTATTTTACTACAGAAATTTCAGATCCATATCGTTGGTTAGAAGACGACAGAAGTGCCGAAACGGAAAATTGGGTAAAAGCGGAAAACGTAGTTACATATAATTATTTAAATCAAATTCCATTCAGAAAAAACATTAAAGCTAGAATGGAAAAATTGTGGAATTACGAAAAAATTTCAGCCCCATTTGTGGAAGGAAAATACACGTATTTCTATAAAAATAACGGATTACAAAATCAATCGGTTTTATTTCGAAAAGACGCTTCTGGAAAAGAAGAAGTTTTTTTAGATCCGAATACGTTTTCAAATGACGGTACAACTTCATTAGCGGGAATTAATTTCACACAAGATGGAAGTTTAGTTGCATATCAAATTTCGGAAGCAGGTTCAGATTGGAGAAAAGTGATTGTTTTAAACGCGGTTACAAAAGAAAAAATAGGCGAAACTTTAGTAGATGTAAAATTCAGCGGCGTTTCTTGGTATAAAAATGAAGGTTTTTATTATTCAAGTTACGACAAACCAACGGGAAGTGAATTATCTGCCAAAACAGAGCAGCATAAATTATATTATCACCAATTAGGAACAGCGCAATCAGAAGATAAAGTGGTTTTTGGTGGTGATATTAAAAGAAGATATGTGGGTGGAAGTGTAACGGAAGACAATATGTATTTGGTTATTTCGGCCGCTAATGCAACAAGTTCTAACGAATTGTATTTAGTAGACTTAACGAAACCAAAATTTGAGATTAAAACATTGGTGGATAATATGCTTTATGATTATGATGTGATCGACAATCGTGGAAGCAAGTTATATGTGATTACGAATAACAACGCACCAAATAAAAAATTGATGATTATTGATGCGAATAATCCAGAATTGCCAAATTGGTTAGAAGTCATTCCTGAAACAGAAAATGTATTATCGGTTGCAACAGGTGGAAATTATATTTTTGCGAATTATATGAAAGATGCCATTTCTGTGGTGAAACAATACGATTATGATGGCGCTTTAATCACAGAAGTTAAATTGCCAGGAATAGGAACAGCTTCAGGTTTTGGAGGAAAAAAAGAAGAGAAAACGTTATATTATTCTTTTACGAATTATACGACTCCAAGTTCTATTTATGCCTTTGATGTAAAAACAGGAAATTCTGCCGTATATCAAAAACCTAAAGTGGATTTCAAATCAGAGAAATACGAATCGAAACAAGTATTCTATACTTCAAAAGATGGAACTAAAATTCCAATGATTATCACCCATAAAAAAGGATTGAAATTAAACGGAAAAAACCCAACCATTTTATACGGTTATGGTGGATTTAATGTGAGTTTAACGCCAGCTTTTAGTATTTCAAATGCCGTTTGGTTAGAAAATGGCGGTGTTTATGTGGTTGCAAATTTACGCGGTGGTGGCGAATATGGAAAGCAATGGCACAACGGAGGAATTCAATTGAAAAAGCAAAATGTGTTTGACGATTTTATAGCAGCTGCCGAATATTTAATCGCTAAAAAATATACTTCATCTCAATTTTTAGCTATAAAAGGAGGTTCAAATGGCGGTTTGTTAGTAGGAGCAACTATGTTACAACGCCCAGATTTATTTAAAGTGGCTTTGCCGGCAGTTGGTGTTTTAGATATGTTGCGTTATCATACTTTTACAGCTGGAGCAGGTTGGGCTTACGATTATGGAACTTCTGAACAAAGTGAAGAAATGTTTCAATACATTAAAAAATATTCTCCAGTGCATAATGTAAAATCAGGTGTAAATTATCCAGCAACAATGGTAACTACTGGAGATCATGATGATAGAGTAGTGCCAGCACATAGTTTTAAATTCGCTGCTGAATTGCAAGACAAATATACTGGTTCTCAACCGATGTTAATTAGAATTGATGTTAATGCCGGTCATGGTGCTGGAAAATCAACGGATGCTATTATTAACGAACAAGTAGATATGCAAGCGTTTACTTTATTCAATATGGGAATTAAAAAAGTAAAGAAATAAAGAAAAAGTTAACTAAAAAGGCGGCCATTGGCCGCCTTTTTTATTTTAAAAATTATCTCCGTCTAATAATCTTCCGACTCCGCCAAGTAAACTTCCTTCTTCTTTACCGCCGCCGTTTTGTGGTGCGTTAGCTAAAATTCTACCTGCTAATCGGCTAAAAGGTAAAGATTGTACAAATACAGTTCCTGGTCCACGGAGCGTGGCATAAAACATGCCTTCTCCACCAAAAAGTGTATTTTTTACACCACCTACAAATTCAATATCAAAATCTATATCCTGCGTATAACCAACCACACAACCTGTATCTATTCGCATGATTTCTCCCGGGGCTAATTCTTTTTTGGCTAAAGTTCCTCCAGAATGTACGAATGCCATTCCATCACCTTCAATTTTTTGCATGATAAAACCTTCACCGCCAAATAATGCTCTTCCAATTTTTTTAGAAAATTCAATACCTACAGAAACTCCTTTAGCGGCACATAAAAAGGCATCTTTCTGACAAATGAATTTTCCATTGTAGGCTTTTAAATCTATAGCAATTATTTTTCCAGGATAAGGTGAGGCAAATGAAACTTTCTTTTTTCCATTTCCTTGATTTTGAAAAGCGGTCATAAATAAACTCTCACCTGTTAAAACACGTTTTCCAGCGGAAAGTAATTTCCCCATGAAACCTGCTTGTTGTTGTGTACTTCCGTCTCCAAAAATGGTTTCCATTTTTATACCATCTTCCATCATCATAAATCCTCCAGCTTCAGCAATAACAACTTCTTGCGGATCTAATTCGATTTCTACATATTGCATTTCTTCACCATAAATATGGTAGTCTATTTCGTGAGCATTCATATCTTTTGTGTTTTAGTTTTTTAAATTAGTAGAATAAATTTTAAAATGTTACACTTTTAAATTAGATTGTTCTCTCCTCAAAATTGTGGCGGTAAATGGAATGAAAACTTTCAAATAACAATTGTTAAATCCTCTTAAAAGTTTATTACTATTTGTTATATTTGGGGTAACTTAACTTAAAAGTGATTCGTTTTGAAGAAGATTTTATTTGTTTTGGCATTTTTGTCAATTTCTGCGTATGCACAAGAAAAAAAATACCAAAGTTTATTTTGGGAAATTTCTGGAAACGGATTAACCAAAAAATCATATATGTACGGAACTATGCATGTTTCCGACAAGGTTTCTTTTCATTTATCTGATTCCTTTTTTGAAAAATTAGTAGCTTCCGATTTTATCGCTAATGAAAGTGAACCCAATTCTTGGACGGAGTTATACGATTTATTCGGTTTTTATAGATCAACAAAAACAAATGGAAGTTTCTATTCGAACTTTTACACTTCACCAATAGAAAAAGATAATTTATATGCTCTTTTTAGAGGTTCTAATTATAATTTAATAGGTTTATTGTCTCGAACCAATCAAGCCAATCAAGAGTATCAAGAAGAAACATATTTGGATATGTTCATTTACAGAACAGGGAAAAAATATGGAAAGAAAACATTAGGTTTAGAAAACGTAAAAACCACGACTTTAACTATCGAAAAAGCGCAAGCTGAAATGGATAGAAGTGAAGTGGATGGCAACAAACAAGCGTTTTTAAAACTCTTAAAAAAACGTTCGTATGCAGAAGTATTACGTGACGCTTACAGAGAAAAAGACTTGGATTTAATTGATACGTTAAACATGCTTTCTTCGCCAAAATCATATAATAAAGCGATGCTTTTTGATAGAAATGAAGTGATGTCTAAGAGTATGGATTCTATCATGAAAACAGGAAGTTTGTTTGCAGCAGTTGGTGCCGCACATTTACCTGGAAAAAACGGAATGATTGAAATGTTACGTAGAAAAGGATATACGGTAACTCCAATTACTTCTGATTATACAGAAAAAGGTAAAAAATTAAAAAAACAAATTGAAGATTATTTTGTAAAACCTGTTTTTGAAGTGAATACTACTTCAGATGAAATGGTTTCTTTGCCTTTATTTCCTCTAGTGTTAAAAAATGATGAAAATTTAGAATCTCCAGATTTAGGAAATGGTGGGTACATCAACGTGAAACGCATGTTGCTAAAAGATTTTATTAGTAAAAAAGACGAAAAATTCAATCATAAAACTTTAGATAGTTTGTTTTTCGAAAACATTCCTGGAGAAATTTTAGAGAAAAAATCGTACCAAGAAAAAGGTAATTTTGTGTATGATATTAAAAGCAAAACCAAAACAGGAAAAAACGAAAGATACCGATATTACATCACGCCACTTGAAATAATTGCAGTAATTATGAGTGGTGAAGGCGATTATGTGAGAAAATATGAAGATGAGGTTTATAATAACATCAAAATCAAATCGTACAAACAAGAATTTGTAAATATTGTTCCAAATAAACAGAATTTTAAAGTCAAAATGCCTGCTTATTATTCGTTTGTAGGAAATAAGAAAGATAATAAAAAACTAGAAGATACAGAAATTTACGCTTTCGACGAACAAGAAAATGCACACTATTTCTTAATGGAAAGCACATTAATGGATATTTCAAATTTAGAAGATTCAGAATACGAATTGAAAAGAATGCATTATGAATTTTACAATGCACACGAATTAGATTCTACACAAACTAAGTTCGATAAAACTAAGTTTGAATTCATGTCTCAATCTAAATTAAATGAGAAAAACATTTATTTGAAATCCGTTTTAAAAGGCAACAAATATTATTTATTAGGAGCTGTAAATGCTTCAAAAAATAAAGTAGAAACATTTTTCAATTCGTTTGAAATTACACCCGCAAAAGAAGAAATTGTATATAAAACTTTTAAAGATTCAGTATCCCATTTTTCTGTTGACATTCCGAAACAACAAAATGAATATTTAGATTTTAAATTCGATCGAAAAAAACAATATGATGATGCAGATAAAACCAATCATTTTGAAGTGAAATTCAAAACGTATGAGATTTTTTCACCGAATAAAAATGTTGTGGAAATCACTTATTCTCAACCACATCGATATGAAAGTTATGCCGTTTTAGATTCTTTGTTCAACAGAATTAAGAAAAATATTTCTACTGATTTTGAATCTAAAAATTATTCCAATAATACGAATGATTATAGTGAAGTAGAGTATGCAACTGCTGTTGTAGAGACGGCAGCAACAGAGGCTGTAAGTTTTAATTCTGTTGCAACAGTAAACGACGAAAAAAAGGAAGATGTATTTAATCCTTTAGATTATAAATCAACTACTTGGGATAAAACCTTGCGCTTGTCAACCAACCAGAAATTAGAATTAACCAATGAAATATTCACAAAAGATCCTGTGAATGATTATTATGTATACGAAGTTTTGGCTACAAAACCCAAAAGCACGCAAGCTTTAAAGTATAAAATTGTACTTAAGAAAGGCGAATATTATACGATTTCAACTTTAGTTGATAAGAAATATCAAAACGATAATCCGTTTATAGAAAAAGTGTTTTCTTCATTTAAAGTAGATGATAAAATTACATCGAGAACTTTTTTTGAAAATAAATTCAATCTTTTTGAAGATGATTTAAATAGTGAATACGACAGTATTAGATATTCAGCCATAAAATCTTTTGGCGATTTAAGAATTGAAGAAGCTGATTTTTCAAAATTGAAAGCTTTAATTGAAAATTTCGAATTCCGTAAAGAAGAATTAGAATTTAAAGGAAATTTATATGAAAAAATGGGCACTTTAAAATCGGCTGAAGTAATTCCGTTTTTGGAACAAGCTTATAAAGCACCAGATGTTTCTACACAAACACAATTTTCTATATTACGAGCATTAACGTTTCAAAAAAACAAAATAGCTTACAAAAAAATAGCAGAATTATTAGAATACGATTTGCCAATTTCAGACAAATATGTGATTTCTGGATTGTTTAGTTTGTTCATTTCAGATTTAGAAAATTCACAGGTTTTATATCCAAATATTCTAGAATATTATAGCATTAACGAGTTTCATGAACCCATTGTAGATTTCGTAAAAGTGTTATTAAATTCAAAAAAAGTAGCGTCAAAAAAACTAAAATCGTACAAAAAAATGTTATTAACGAATGCGAAATTAGAATACAAACGTTTGTTAAGCTGGAAATCTGAAGACGAAGCAAGTGAAGAGGATGAATATAGTTATGATGAAAATGGCGCGCCAGTTGATGCTTTAAATAGTTATTTGTCCATTTTATATCCGTTTAAAGACGAGAAAGAAATGAGTCAATTGTATCAAAAAGCTGAAAATTTAAATATAGACGATTTAAACGTTGCGATTGCTAACAGAGAATTGGCACGAAATAAAAAATTAGACAAGAAAAGCATTGAAAAATTAACAGAAAACCCTAAAACGAAATATACCGCTTTTCAAATGTTGTATCACAATAAACAATACGACGAATTAAATAAATATAACAGAGATTCAATTGTAAAAACAGCCATTCATTATTACGAAGATTTCAAAGCAGAAAACGATTCAATTGTACTTTTAGAGGAAAAGGTAATTACGTTAAAGGATAAAAAAATCGCGTATTTCTTCTACAAAAAAATCAACATTGAAAAAGATTCTTATGGGAAAAATTCTGAAAGATTATCGGCCATTGCTTTCGTTACAGATGAAAACAATACATTGAATTTGAAAGCCTTTAAAAGGTTTGATGCGAAGAAAATTATAGACGATAAAGAAATTAAACATAAAATGAAATTGATGATTGACGAATCGTTAAATGACACACATTTGCGAGTGAGTTTCTCAAGTGGAAATGGTTTAGACGAAACACAATATTACGAAGAGTAAATGCTAAGGACCAAAAAAGAAATAGTATACGTTATTTTGGCTGGTATTTTTATTACTAATGCTATAACTGCCGAATTAATTGGAGGAAAACTTATTCAAATTGGCCCGTTTGTTTTAAGTATGGGAATTTTACCTTGGCCAATTGTTTTTATTACAACAGATTTAATCAATGAGTATTTTGGCAAACAAGGTGTGAAAAGATTAAGTTACATTACCGCAGGATTAATTGCCTATTGTTTTGTAGTTTTGTTTTTTTCGATGAAAATTCCAGAAGCCAGAGGAATTAGTCCAGTTAGTAATGAGCAATTTAAAGCCGTTTTCGGACAAAGTAATTTGATTATTATAGGTTCGATTGTTGCTTTTTTAGTTGCGCAATTTTTAGATGTGACTGTTTTTAGTTATTTCAAAAAGAAAACAGGTGATAAAATGATTTGGCTAAGAAGTACAGGTTCAACCGTATTTTCTCAATTAATCGATTCTTTTATCGTAGGTGGAATTGCCTTTTATTTACCCGGAATTTGGAATACGAATCAATATATAGAATATTCATTAACAGGATATTCCTTTAAATTAATTATCGCGATTTGCTTAACACCGTTAATATATTTAGGCCATTTTTTAATTGAAACTTATATTCATAACGAAGAAAAACCAATAGTAAATGAATAAGAAACGTTGTGCTTGGTGCGAAAAAACCGATTTATATAAAGACTATCATGATAACGAATGGGGAAAACCCGTTTATGATGATGCCACTTTGTTTGAGTTTTTAATTTTAGAAACCTTTCAAGCGGGTTTAAGTTGGTATACGGTTTTAGTCAAACGAGATAATTTCAGAAAAGCATTTGCAGGTTTTGATGTGCAAAAAGTAGCGAAATTTTCTGATGAGAAATTGCAAGTTTTAGCCGAAGATACAGGAATTATCAGAAACAAATTGAAAATAAAAGCAGCAGTAACAAATGCACAAGCTTTCATAAAAGTACAAGAAGAATTCGGAAGTTTTTCTAAATATATTTGGGGTTTTGTAGATGGAAAACCAATTGATAATAATCGAAAAACATTAAGTGACGTTCCAGCAACGACTGAAATTTCAGATGCTTTAAGCAAAGATTTGAAAAAAAGAGGTTTCAAATTTGTCGGTTCAACCGTAGTTTATGCACACATGCAAGCCACCGGAATGGTTAATGATCATGTAGAAGATTGTTGGGTGAGAGGTTAGTTTTCAGTCGCAGTTTTCAGTCGCAGTCTCAGTTTTAGAAAAAAAATAATAAAAAAAAATATCAGTATTTACAACACATCGTAAATCCCAAATCAAAAATCGTAAATAAAATGGATCCACTTCACGGCATAACATTAAAAGCAATTCTCGAAAAATTAGTTGATTTTTATGGTTTTGACACGCTTGGCGAATTGATAAATATCAAATGTTTTAAAGAAAATCCTTCTATAAAATCAAGTTTAACTTTCTTACGAAAAACCGAATGGGCGCGTAAAAAAGTAGAAGAATTATATGTAAGAAGTTTGAAGAAATTTGATACAAGATAAATCTGTGGCAATTTGTGATAATCTGTGTTTAAATAAAATTTGCGTATCTCTTCGTAATATTTAACTTTTCAGGATCGCTAAAAATTCGTCTCTATCAATTTCAATACAACCTAAACTATTTAAATGATCGTTATAAACTTGGCAATCTAACAGTTTATAATTCGCCATTTCTAATTGTTTTGCCAAATGAATAAATGCTACTTTACTCGCGTTAGGCACTTTAGAAAACATGCTTTCTCCGCAAAACACATCGCCCAAATCAATGCCGTATAATCCGCCCACTAATTCATTATTTTGCCAAACTTCTACACTTTTTGCATGACCCAAATCGTGCAGTTTGCAATAGGATTCAACAATTTCATCGGAAATCCAGGTACCATCTTGGTCTTTTCTTGGTGCTTTTTGGCAGTTGGAAATGACATCTCTAAAAGCGGTATTAAAAGTAACTTGAAATTCTTTTCGAAGAAGTATTTTTTTCATGCTTTTCGTAATTCGTAAATTTTCGAAAAACAAAACCATTCTTTCTTCTGGACACCACCAAAGTTTGGGTTCGTCATGATCGTACCAAGGAAAAATTCCGTTTTGGTACGCCAATAATAATCTTTCTGGAGACAAATCGCCGCCAACTGCAATTATGCCTTCTGGAGCTGTTTCTGAAGCTGGTGGAAAATAAAGTTCGGGTGTTAAAAAATACATCTTGTTAATTTCAAAAAAATCAATTTCAAATTAGAAACATTAAAAAAAGCCAGAAATTAAGTAAATTCTTAACTTCTGACTTATGATATCTAACGTCTATCTTTTAGAAAGGTAAATCGTCGTGTTCTTCTTCTTTAAAGTTAGTGGCAGGTGCGAAAGCTTCAGCAGCTGGCATTGGAGGCATTTCTGGAGCGCCAGCAGGAGCTGCAGCAGCCATTCTTTCAATTCTCCATCCTTGGATTGAGTTGAAATATTTCGTTTCACCTTGAGGATTTACCCATTCTCTACCTCTTAAATTGATAGAAACTTTAACAGGTTCTCCAACTTGGTACGAGTTTAAATCGTCCACTTTTGCTTGTGTAAATTCAACCATAATATGTTGTGGATACTGCTCTTCAGTAGTAACAACTAATTCTCTTTTTTTGAATGAAGCACTAACGTCTTGTGTAGTACCAATCATTTTAATTTTCCCAATAACTTCCATAATCTCTATAATTTATTTTTCTGCTAATAATAACTTCCAAGCGTTTAAGACTTGATTGTTGTCTAAATATTCTTTTGCTTTCTTAAATTTTGTATCGAAATCGTCTGAACTTAACACGGCTTTCACTTCAAAATTTTCTTTTACAAATATAGTAATTTCTTCTACATTTGGAATAGCTTCTATGTTTCCTAATTTCCCTAAATCATTTCCGTTAAAATAACCGCTTTCTTTAATAAAATTTGGAATTGAATCTACACCAATACCTAAAGTAGTTAATGGTTTTTCTACTTCAAATAAACCAGCATTTGCACGACTGTACCAATTTCCACCTAAACGTGAAACCAAATCAATTTTGTGTTGGTCAATCATTTCGTTTTCGTCTAAAATGCTTTCGTGAATGTGAATTTTTACCACTTCGCAAATGACTAAATTTCCAGCACCACCTTCATCACCTAAAGCAATTATGTCGTTAATTTTACATTCAAATTGTACCGGACTTTCAGCCACTCTAAAAGGTTTTACAATATCTGAAGGAAGCATGGTAAATCCTGCTTTTTCAAATTCGTTTACACCATCAGGATATTCTGTACTCGATAAACTCATTTGTTGTACAATATCGTAATTTACAATGTTGATTACGACTTCATTTGTGTTTTGCGCGTTAATTAAAGTATGTTTTATGGTGTTGTTTCGAACTCTTCTCGCCGGCGAAAAAATCAATATCGGTGGATTGCTACTAAACACATTAAAAAAACTAAATGGCGACAAATTCGGATTTCCATTTAAGTCTAAAGTGCTTGCAAATGCTATAGGTCTTGGCGCTACAGCACTTTGTAAATACCCTTGTAATTTTACTGGCGAAATTTCTTTTGGATCGATACTTAACATAACGTTTAATTTTTTACAAATATAAAGCAAATCTATTGAAATGATATTTCTTTTTACAAATGTTCAAAATTTTTTTACCACGCATTTTCGAATTCACTTTACTGAAAAGCGTATTTATAAATAATGATTCGAGTTAATTATCGACAATGTCAATTTGAACCTTTTTTATGTTTTTTATTTCGAGAATTCGTGGTTAGATTAAAAAAATCAAAAAACTATTCACTAATTACTATTCACTTCTCACTTTTTCTTATTTTTACTCAAAATACATTTTATGCAGTTTTCTGAAAAAAGAAATCTTACACGTTGGATTATCATTATTTCCTCATTTTTAATTGCTTCCTTAATTTTATGGAATACCTATGTCTTTTTCCAAATTTTTAAAGAGGAAGAACGAAATAAAATGGAACTTTGGGCAACAGCACAACAAAGTTTGAGTAATGCCAATGAGTTTACAGATATCGAATTGCCTTCTTATATTTTAACAAATAACAAAACCATTCCTTTGATTTTAACAGACAAAAAAGGAAAGATTTTAAGTAATTTAAACCTGGGAGAAATAGAAAACGACACTGTAAAAGTAAAAGAATTTTTAAAGGTTATAAAAAATCAGAACGAACCTATTAAAGTGCAATTTGCCACAGATAATTATAATTTATTGTATTACGGCGATTCACCTATGTTAACCAAATTGAAATACTATCCAATTGCTTTGTTGTTAGTTGCTTTGTTATTTGGTGGTGTGGTGTATAATTTTTATCGAGCTACCAAAATGGCAACTCAAAACAAACTTTGGGCCGGAATGGCAAAAGAAACCGCGCATCAAATCGGAACACCTTTGTCTTCTTTAATCGGTTGGTTAGAATTGTTGAAATTAGAAAATATTGATGAAACTACGATAGAAGAAATTCAAAAAGATATTAATCGTTTGCAAACCATAACGGATAGATTTTCGAAAATTGGAAGTGAACCGGTTTTAGGAAAAAGAGACATTGTTGAAGAAACGAAATCTTCTTTTGAATATTTACAAGCTAGAACTTCCAAACAAGTTAGTTTCGATTTTATAGCACCAAATAAACCACTTTATGTGTCCTTAAATCCGACTTTACACAGTTGGACCATTGAGAATTTAGTTAAAAATTCGATTGATGCGATGAAAGGAAAAGGGAAGCTTTCTATAGAAATTGTAGAAGGCGATTCATTTATTTATATCACCGTTATTGATAGTGGAAGCGGAATTCCGAAAAATAAATTTAAAACTGTTTTTGAGCCTGGTTACACGTCAAAAAAACGTGGTTGGGGATTAGGATTGTCATTGACTAAACGAATCGTACAAGAATATCACAAAGGGAAAATTAGAGTAGTGCATTCAGAGCTTGGAAAAGGAACTACAATGCAAATTAGTTTTAAGAAAGAAAGTTAGTCTTCTTTTTCAATGTAAGGTTTTAATTTTTTCGACTTTATTAGTTTGAAATTTTTACCATCCCAAGAATAATATTCCGTTGTTTTTGTAACTAAGAAGTCATAAGTATTTGAATTCTCATCAGTATTTTCAGCTTCTTTAATGGTTTTAATTATGGTGTTCGTTTGTCCGCCTTTCTCTTTTGGGAAAACAAATTCTTCAGAATGATAAAAAACGCCGGCGTCTCCCATATCATATTTTTCTGGAAGTAATAAAAATTCTTTTTCGTTCCATCCAAAATAATAATGTAAAGTTGGAATGCCACAAGCTTCTCCGCTAAACGAAATTCTATAGATAGAATTTAAGTCTTTTAAGCCCCAACTGCTTATGGCTGAGTTTTGAAAATAAAGACTTTCAGATAGTTCTTTAGAAATTGATTTTTCACTAATTATATGATTTTCAGAATCTATGGCTTTTATAGAAATGCGATAAAAGTCACCTTCGTATTCGTAATCTTTTCGTTGTATTTTTTTGCTGTATTTTGTGTCAATTGTAGTTAAAAAAGTAATATTTCCTTTTGTTGTACTTCCAACAGCAACAAATCCTTTCCAAAGAAACCCAGTTTTAGTTTGGTTATTTTTCGAATACTCAATTTCCACCCAAGATAAATTTAACCCTTTTATGTTTAGACTTGTATTAGTGTTTTTTATGACTTTAATTTTGTGTCCAATTTGTAAGGAATCTAATAATTGGCTGTTTGCGGTTGAATCTTGTCTAATATAACAATTTTTCACACCGATTATTGCCTCTGTTTCATTCCCATAATTAAACTGCCAAAAATAGTTTTCAGAAGCTATTTCTTGAGAAAAAATAAGATTTGTGAATAATAAAAAAAGAATGATTTTTTTCATATGATAGAATAAAAAAAACCACAAACTTATTTAAAATTTGTGGAAATTGGTTTTATAAATTTTCAGCAATTTGTTGTGCTAAAGTTGAAAATTCTTCTGGAGTTAAAGTTGTTTTTCGTTGGAAACGCATATCGTCCATATCTTGTAACGGAATTAAATGTACATGTGTGTGTGGTACTTCTAAACCTACAACTGCCACACCAATTCGTTTGCAAGGAACTGTTTTTTCTAGAGCAATGGCTACTTTTCTTGAAAAAGCCATTAACCTTAAATACAAATCTTCTTCCATGTCGAAAATTTTATTAATTTCTTGCTTTGGCACACATAAGGTATGTCCTTTTGCATTCGGATTCACATCTAAAAAAGCAATAAAATCTTCGTTTTCTGTAATTTTATAACAAGGTATTTCTCCGTTGATTATTTTTGTGAAAATAGAACTCATAAAATTAATTTTCAATTTGACAATTAGTCAATTTTCAATGCTATACTTTGTGAAAAATGAATAATTATTGTTGTTTATATGTTTTCAAATTGGCACTACTTGTCCCGAATTTCGGGGTTGATCATTGCCTAATTGAATATTGTCTTAGTCGCGTGTAATTTCTAAAACTTCAAATTTTAAGACACCATTTGGAACATTAATTTCTGCAATTTCACCTACTTTTTTACCTAATAACCCTTTTCCAATTGGAGAAGTTACTGATATTTTTCCTGTTTTTAAATCGGCTTCACTTTCTGCAACTAATTTATATTGAAGTTCCATTCCGTTGGTTTGGTTTTTTATTTTTACATTAGATAAAACCAATGCTTTTGATACATCTAAAGTTGATTCGTCAATAATTCTTGCATTAGAAACTACTTCTTCCATTTTAGAAATACGCATTTCTAACAAACCTTGCGCTTCTTTGGCAGCATCATATTCTGCGTTTTCAGATAAATCTCCTTTATCTCTTGCTTCTGCAATGGCTTGTGAGGCTTTTGGGCGTTCTATAGATTTAAGTTGGTCTAACTCGGCTTTTAATTGTTTTAATCCTTCTGCTGTGTAGTAAGATACTGTGCTCATAACTTCATTGATTTATAAAATAGAAAAAATCCCACAACTATGGGATTCTCTTTTGGTAAAGATATAATTTATTTAACTATTTTTCGTTTACTATATTAGTTTGTCAAATATAAATAAATTAAATTTGATAATTCAAATAAATATAAAAAATGAAAAGAATTTTTTGTCTACTTGTTTTGTTTCTAGCTACTTTGTCATGTGAAAAAGACAGTAATAGCAATAATAATAATCCGTATTTACCCAATTATTCCTTTGACGTTACTCTAAATATGAGTTTTCCACAATATTCAAGTTTGGCTTTTCCTTCTAATGCTGTTTATGTAAATGCAGCAGGTGCAGGAATTAGAGGTGTGATTGTTTTTAATGCAGGAAGTGGTAATTATTTGGCTTATGATGCCGCTTGTCCCAATCAAGCTTTGTCTGATTGCTCCACCATGACTATCAATGGAATAAATGCCAAATGCGCTTGTGATGATGCTTCGTATAGTTTGTTTACGGGTTTATCTGCAGGGAAGCAATATCCTATGAAAACCTATCGAGTACAAGTAATTGACGCAACAACTATTAAAGTTTATAATTAATGTTACAATCTCTATTTTCTTTTTTTAAAAAAGACACAAAATCCTATCCAAAAGGTTCCATTCATTCTTTTGTGGTGAAAAATTTACAAGGAAATGACTTCGATTTCTCTACTTTAAAAGGAAAAAAAGTATTGATAGTAAATACAGCTTCAAAATGTGGCTTAACACCTCAATACGAAAAACTACAGAAAATTTACGACAAGTATAAATCTGAAAATTTCGAAATAATCGGTTTTCCTGCGAATAATTTTTTATGGCAAGAACCAGGAAATTCTAACGATATTCAGGAGTTTTGTAGTATCAATTATGGTGTGACTTTTCCAATGATGGAGAAAGTTTCTGTGAAAGGGAAAAACATGCATCCTATTTATGAATTCTTAACTAAGAAATCGAAAAATGGCGTAAAAGATTCTACTGTCAAATGGAATTTTCAAAAGTATTTACTAAATGAAAATGGTGAATTAGAAAAAGTAATTTCACCAAAAACACAACCAGACGACAGAAGCATTACGGCTTGGATTGAAGGAAAATAAAAAGGCTAGAATTTCTTCTAACCTTTCTAAAAACTTAACTATATAAAAATACTTAAAACTTTACATTCATTCCTGCTAAGAAATTAATTCCCGCTTGTGGATAAAATCCCGCGCCTTCAATAGTTGTAGTTCCTGGACCACTCCAATTGTCATCATACGTATAAAAATAACCGTTTGATTCGTAAGTTCTATTGAAAAAATTATTTATCAATCCGGAAAACACAATAGATTTAATGCCCTTGTTGATTTTCCATTCGTATGTAACATTCAAATCAGATGTTGTAAAATCTGGTAATACAGACTTTTTAGCATCAATATTTCCCATATATTGTTTCCCTACAAATTTGGTTAAAAATGAAACTTGTAACGATTTTATTGGTGTAAGTGTAATGTTATTTCCAGCTACAATATTTGGTGAATACGCAATATTAGTGTTGCCTAAATTGGTTAAAACTCCATTTCTTTGGAAATAGAAGTCCTCATTTTTATTGGTGCTTAAAGTAATGTTTGGTTGAATCAGTACTTTTTCTAAAACTTTAATCGAAGATTCAATTTCTATACCTAAACGGTAACTTTTTCCACTATTTTCAAAAACGGGACTTCCTACATCATTTAATGCTCCTGTTGCCACCAATTGATCTTTATATTTCATGTAGAAAGCATTGATGTTTAGTGCTGCTTTGTTGTTTTTGAATTTATAACCCAATTCAAAATCTTGTAAGCGTTCTGGTTTGATACTTCCGTTTTCGTAATCATCTCTTCTTGGTTCTTTATTCGCAATTCCGAAATAGCCATAAATAGAACTCGCTGGGTTTAATGTATACGTAATTCCTGCTTTTGGATTGAAGAAACGGAATGTGTCATTTACATCATTAAATTTTATACTATTCGCTTGATAGAAAACCATACGGTATTGTAAATCGGCAAAAATATTAAGTTGTCCAATTTGATGTGACGCTTTTGAATAAAAATTCACGTCATTTTTATTTCCGAAATTATCGTAATATTTATTGGCATTTGGGACATAATATTGCGTCCAAACCACTTCTCCAAAATGTTTACCTTGGTATTTATTAGCCGCTCCACCAATAATTACATCTGTTTTATCTGTTTTGTAATTTAATGAGAAAGTAGTTCCGAAAAAGTCGTTGTCTAGCCAACGTTTTCTAACTAAATCTGTAATAGCAATCGCACCAAAATTTGGTAAATAATAATCGGCAAAACTAGCATCTTCTTTAAATTGTTCATAATATCCTTTTCCTGAAGTATAATGTAGTGCAATGTTGGAATGCCATTTTGAAGCTAATTTTTGATTCCAATGCAATTGAAAATGATTTTGCCAATAATTATCGGTTTCATTTCCGTAAAATTGGATGTTTCCATTCGCGTCAGTATATTGACCTACAGAATTATACGTTCTGTCGTTTCTTAGTTTTTCTTCATCTTCTAAGCCATTCCAAGATTGGTAGGTTTTTTCTTTCCCACCAAAAATAATTGCTTTAATGATAGTTTTTGGCGTAATATAATTGGCGTCAAAGTAGTATCCAAATAAATTAGAAGTAGCACGGTCAATGTATCCAGCTGATTCAATTTTTGAAATACGTGTGTTCATTTCGAAATTATTGTGTAAACCGGTTCCAAAAGCTAACGTGTGTTTTCTAGTTCCAAAACTTCCAACGGAATTAGCGATAGAAGCATAAGCATCCTTTTGAGAAGCTTTAGTTTGTAAATTTAAACTAGCGCCAAATGCACCAGCTCCACTAGTGGATGTTCCAACACCACGTTGCAATTGAATGCTTTCTAATGATGAAGCAAAATCGGGTAAGTTTACAAAATACGTTCCCTGACTTTCACTATCATTAAACGGCACACCATTTAAAGTTACGTTAATTCTAGAACCATCAGATCCACGAACACGCATGGAAGTGTAGCCAACTCCAGCACCAGCATCGGTTGAGGTTACTACAGAAGGTAAATAATTTAATAAAACAGGAATGTCTTGACCTAAGTTTCTCGGAGCAATTTGTGTCTTGGAAACGTTGGTAAATGTAATTGGGCTTTTGTCTTTGGCTCTAACGCCAGAAATTAAGACTTCTTCAATTGATGTAACTGAATCTTTTTGTTGTTCTTGAGCATTTAAGGCAAAAGGCAAAAGGCAAAAGGTTGTTAGTGATAAACACTTTTTAAATGAAAACATAATTCGTAAAAAAAATACGAATAAAAGGGGTAATTACTCTTGGTTAAAAATAATTAGTTAATAAATGTTGGTGAGAATTCGCACTCCGTTCGGAATTACAAAAGTTTGTTTTCTCTATTTTCCTTAGCAGCATTACCTGCTCAGGTTCTATGGGTATAATCTCAGCCTGTAAAAACAAGCACCCCTTTGAGACGGGGCAAAGATAGTAATTCAATTTTGTTATTGGAACACAGATTGAAGAAATTTATAAAACTTTAATAATTTCTCTTATCTGTGTTGTGCGAATCTGTTTAATCCTTCAAATCTGCGTACCTATCTAGATTAGAAATCTAATTTTTTTCTTCCAGCTTTAATTTCTCCCGCTTTTTTCTTTTCTTGAATACGTCTTTCGTTAGCGCCTTTTGTAATTCGGGTTGCTTTTCGAACTTTTGGTTTTGTTAAAGCTTTTTCAAGCATTTCGAAAAAACGTTTGATGATAATTTTTTTATTTTTGAATTGACTTCGATCTTCATCGCACGTTAAAATCAGTAAATTTTCTTGAGAAATTTTTGTTTTTAATTTGATTTGAATGTTTTGTTTTTCATCATCATCTAAACCTTCGGAAGACGCTACATCAAAAATCAAAACCATTTTTGAGGAAACTTTATTTACGTTTTGTCCGCCAGCACCACTGCTTCGAACAGCCTTAAAATGGAGTTCATATGTTAGGATGTCCGTTTTCATTAGAATGCTGAATTTGTGTCCAAATTGTTAGGTTGGTGTGCGGGTTTCAATAAATCATTGACTTTTTTTACAGGATTGAAGGTTTCGATTGGAACTTCTACAAAAATAGTGGTCCATTTTGCCATGGCACCATTCCATAATCCAGGAAGTTCAAACGCTTTGATAAGTTTTCCGTTTTTAGTTTTTTCGGTAATAAATGCGGTTTTGGCATCTACAAATTTGGTTAAATCAAACTTGTTGTTTTCGAAATCTTTAATACTACAAACGATATCAACTGGGTTAAAATGAGTAGAGTTTTTAAAAATTTTGCTTTGGTTTTCATTTGTTAAATCTACCTGAGAAGATTCGACAATTTGTAAATTATGACGGCCTTTTTCGTCTTGAACCCAAAATGGTCCGCCACCAGGTTCTCCTTCGTTTTTTACCATTCCACAAACACGAATGGGCCTGTTTAAGATTTTTATTAAGTATTCTTTTTGGTATTCAAACTGAAACATTTTGATTTCTTCCGGTAATGGAAAAGACATTTTTGTTTCTACAAATTCAATAATTTCTTTGATGTTGTTTTCGTCGATTTCGTTGTTTAATAATTTTTTTAATGATATTTCTACTTGACGTTTGGTGTATAATAAAATCCCACCAATTAATTTTTTATACTTTAAAATAAGTTCTCTGTTGGTTTGCGAAACATTGTCAATATTCTTAATAAATACTACATCTGATTCTAATTGGTTAAGGTTTTCAATCAATGCGCCGTGTCCACCAGGTCGAAAAAGCAATTCGTTTTCGGAACTTCTAAACGGAGAATTGTCTGCATTTACAGCAATTGTATCTGAAGTTTCATTTTGATAGGAAAATGTAATTTCTAACTTGTCGTATTTGTTGGTGATATTTAAAAAATCAGTTTCAAATTCTTTTGAGATGGTGAAATGAATTTTCGATTTCTCATTTGGTTTTTTATAGAAATCAGTTTCAAAAACGTGCTCGTCAATAGGTGTTAAAATTTCATTATTTTGAATATGAAATGGCAAAATCCCTTTAGGTTTATTGGCAAAATTCAACCCTTCTTCTGTTAAAAGTGTTTTTACAATAGCGTACACTTTTTGATCGGAATTATAGCTTGGGTAATCTGTAAATACGGCTTTAGTTTTTTCTTTTAATTCTTTGTAAAAAGGAAAATTTCTTATGCCTACAATAAATAAACTTAAGTCTTTGTCTTTATTGAGATTCACATAGGAATTTATGGTGTCTTTTTTAGGATTAAAAGTATTTAAAAATTCATTTAAAGATTTAAACATTCTCGTTGCAGCGCCACTTGCTGGAACAAACTTTTCTATAGCATATTTGTCTTTGTGTTTATCGAAATACATACAAAATTCTTCGATTTCTGATTCAGAGAATTGAAATATTCCGTCATTTACAGACGCTATTTTATACAAGTTAATATTTGGAATTCCGTTTTTGAAATAATGCAATTGTTGCATGATTTTTTCAAGAGAATTTCCACGTGTAACTATTTGTTTTAAATCTTTTTCGCTAAATATTTTTTCCATTCTAAGTAAGCTGAGATGGCTAAAATAGTAAAAATTATGTATTGAATGGCAATTATATATAGTTGTCTGTCGAAAAATATATAAACACAAATGGCGTCACCAATAATCCAAAGTGTCCAGTTTTCTATTTTTTTACGTGCCATATACCACATAGCTGAGAAAAATAAAGCGGTTGTGAAAATGTCTAAATAATTGTTAATCTGTAGTTTGTAACCGAAAAATTGATAAATAAATACACAAACAATTGCTGTGATTAGAAATAAAATTACGCCAATAAATTTTTCTTTACTGTTGGTTCTTGAAATGGAAAGAGTTGCTCCGTTTGTGACTTTTTTCCACTGATACCAACCGTAAATACTCATTATCGAGTAATAAATATTAATGCTCATGTCGGCAAAATATTTGGCATTGTACATGATGTAAATTGAAAAAACGGTCGCAATAATTCCGGTTGGATAGACTAAAATGTTTTCTTTTTTAGCAAAATATACGCTTAATATTCCAAAAATAAATACGATAATTTCTATGCTAATTTGCCAATTTGGAATACTTTTATATTGGTTGATTATAGTTTCGAACATGTTAAGTTGTAAAAAAGTTAGAATCATTTTCAAAAGCTGTTCCAATTACTACTAAATCGGCGCCAGCTTTAAATATTTCCTGAATTTTTGTTAGATTTCTAATGCCACCACCAACAATTAAAGGAACTGAAATGTTTTTAGCAACAAATGAAACCATTTCTAAAGAAACGTGATGATTTGCGCCACTTCCAGCTTCTAAATAAATGAGTTTCTTGCCTAAATATTCGCCTGCTTTTGCGGTTTTGTATGCCAATTCAATATTTGTATTTTCGATAGGTAAAGTCTGACTAACACGTTGTACAGCCGTTTCGTTTCCGCCATCGATTAAAATGTATCCGGTTGAAATAATTTCTAAAGTTGAATTGGTTAAAATATCTACCGAATTAATATGATGTTCAATTAAATAATCGGGATTTCTGCCTGAAAGTAAACTTAAAAACAAAATCCCGTCCGCTTCATTTGAAATTTGAGAAGGATGTCCTGGAAAAATTAAAATAGGTAAGTGGCAGTATTTTTTGATTTCAATAATTAGAGAATCGATGCAAATTTGTTCCACGATGCTACCGCCTATAAAAATATGCGTAGCTGGTGATTCATTTATTTTTTGAGATAAATTTTCAATTTCACCGACTTTAGTCTTGTCAGGATCAATCAAAATAGCCAACAATTTTTTGTTTGCTTGTTTGGCAGCTAAAATATTTTGGTAGATGTTTTTCATTGCTTTGCGAAAGTAAGGATTTTATGGTTTAACCGCAAACTTATCCATAACCCAAACCCAAACTTGTCATTCTGAAAGAATCTCTGAGAAGTTGATAATATTGAATACGTTTTTTAAAATTCAAATATGTTTTTTGAAGAATATTTATGCAAAGTTTGTGTGAGACCCTTTCAGGGTGACAAACGTTGAGGGTAAGTTTGTGATTAATTTTATTCAGAACAATTCAAAACACAAACAAAAACATAATCGTCTACAAAATCAAACTGAAATTGAAAATCTTCAGCAGCGTTATTGAAATTTAATTGAGCCTTTCCCTTTTTATCTTCCAAATGAAAAGGAGTTTCTGAAATATGATTTGGGAAACTGATGCCTTTTTCGTTTTTTAATTTAAATACACTTTCTTTTACGCCCCAAATCACAGTTGCTTTTGCGATTTTATCAGCTTCTGAGAGATTTTCTAAATGTGAAACATCCATAAATCTAGGTGCGATTTTTAGTGTTTTTTCTTTGCGTTTTTCTAAATCAATTCCAATACATTGGTTACTTATGCAAATACAAGAAAATTCATGAGAATGCGATATTGAGATTTGTTGAGGTAGTATACTTTTACCTTTTACCTTTTTACTTTTATCTTTAAGATGAGGTTTTCCAAATGCATCATAAAACAAATCAAAATCTGTAAAACCAACATGTTGTAATAACATTCTAACGGCTAAAAATCCTTTTTTATGTTCGATGGAACTCATCGTTTCTAACCTAGAAGTTGACTTTTCATTAAGTGGAACATTTTCAAAAAGCCATTCGATATCTTCGGATATTTTCCAAAAATAAGCGGTTGTCTGTTCGTTGATCTTAATTTCTTTAAAAAAAGGCATATTTCTTTTGAGTTATGAAAATTTTATTTAATTGTTAGTCAGTTGTTTAGCTATATAAACAAAACATAATTATCAATAATTTATTTCTAAATTTAAAACTTATGTTGTACCTTTGCGGACTTAAATAAAAATAAATATACAAATATAATGAGTACAACAACAATTCCTTACGTACCATACAAAGTTAAAGATATTTCTTTAGCAGCATGGGGAAGAAAAGAAATTTTATTAGCAGAAGCTGAAATGCCAGGATTGATGGCGCTTAGAGAAGAGTTTGGTGCAAGCCAACCTTTAAAAGGTGCTCGTATTGCTGGATGTTTACACATGACAATTCAAACTGCGGTTTTAATTGAAACGTTAGTGGCTTTAGGAGCTGATGTTACTTGGTCTTCTTGTAATATTTTCTCCACTCAAGATCACGCTGCTGCTGCAATTGCTGCTGCTGGAATTCCAGTTTATGCTTGGAAAGGTATGAATGAAGAAGAATTTGATTGGTGTATTGAGCAAACGTTATTCTTTGGTGAAGAGCGTGCGCCTTTAAATATGATTTTAGATGATGGTGGAGATTTAACAAACTTAGTGTTTGATAAATATACTGAATTAGTAAAAGGAATTAAAGGTTTATCTGAAGAAACTACAACTGGAGTTCACCGTTTATACGAAAGAATGAAAGCAGGAACTTTATATATGCCAGCTATCAACGTTAATGATTCAGTTACTAAATCTAAATTTGATAACAAATATGGTTGTAAAGAATCTGCTGTAGATGCAGTTCGTAGAGCAACTGACGTAATGTTAGCGGGTAAAAGAGTAGTAGTTTGCGGATACGGTGATGTAGGTAAAGGTACAGCGGCTTCATTCCGTGGTGCTGGTTCTATTGTAACTGTTACTGAAATTGATCCAATTTGTGCTTTACAAGCGGCTATGGACG
Organism: uncultured Flavobacterium sp.; assembly: GCA_964461805.1. Classification (GTDB taxonomy): domain Bacteria; phylum Bacteroidota; class Bacteroidia; order Flavobacteriales; family Flavobacteriaceae; genus Flavobacterium. The sequence goes on along the minus strand of CAYWVV010000034.1, from coordinate 3,275 downwards.
GTTTTGAAGTTAAAAAATTAGATTCTGTTGTAGCTAATGCAGATATTATTATTACTACAACTGGAAACAAAGACATCGTTTTAGGTCGTCATTTTGAAGCTATGAAAGATAAAGCTATCGTTTGTAACATCGGTCACTTCGATAATGAAATTGATATGGCTTGGTTAAATGGTAACTTCGGACACACTAAAAATGAAGTGAAACCACAAGTTGATATTTATACAGTAAACGGAAAAGAAGTTATTATTTTAGCTGAAGGACGTTTAGTAAACTTAGGTTGTGCTACAGGTCACCCAAGTTTTGTAATGAGTAACTCGTTTACTAACCAAACTTTAGCACAATTAGAGTTATGGGCGAACAGTGCTAACTACAAAAATGAAGTGTACATGTTGCCTAAACATTTAGATGAAAAAGTGGCTGCTTTACACCTTTCTAAATTAGGAGTAGAATTAGAAACTTTACGTCAAGATCAAGCAGAATATATTGGAGTTGAAGTGGCTGGTCCATTCAAACCAGAATACTATAGATACTAATATTTAGTGAATTGTAAAAAGTGATTAGTGAATAGTCATTTTTAAATATAGAACCCTCACAGAAATGTGGGGGTTTTTTATTTTGCGGGTAGTTTAGAGATGCTTCTTTTTATTTGTTGTTTTAATTTTGAATGTAGTCTTTTGTTAGCTCTTGATGTTTTAAAAACAAAAAATTAACACACTTAAATTATAAAAATATTAAATACTGTTAAAGTGTTGAGTTATAATTTCGTAACTTTAGTCTTAACTAAATTAAGCTATTATGAAAATATTTTTATCTGTTTTTTTATTGCTTTCGATGAGGGTAATGATGGCTCAAGTTGGGGTTGGAACTACCTCGCCAACTGCTCAATTAGATGTTAATGGTGGTTTCAGAGTTCGAACAACAACTTCAACTAATAATAGTAGTGCTGCTAAAGATTCGATTTTAGTGGTTGATAATATTGGAAATGTAAAAAGAATTTCTTCTAAAACGGTATTTGAAAGCAATATAAAATCATGTGTAAAAGGTAGTTTTGCTAGTTCAAGTGATGTGACTCTAACTTTATTAGCGAATGCTTGTAAGATTAGTTTTGATTTTGTTGAATTTGACTTAAACAATGAGTTCAATACGACGCAATCAGAGTTCACGGCTAAACAAGATGGGATTTATCAAGTTTCGGTTCAAATCAAAGCTACGTCAGCTATTGCGGTTGCTACAAACTTTGGAGTAGCCATTTTGAAAAATGGAACAGTAGTTAATAGGACTTCGTTTGCTAATGTTGGAGTAGTTGGTGTAAATGTTACGCCTCCTGTTAGAACGGTAACAACACTGGTGAGTTTAAATACTGGCGATACAATTAGTTTTAATGTGTTAAGTACTTTATTGAGTTTGAATCTGCTTGGAACAAGAGAAGATTGTAATTTTACCATTAACCAAATAAGGTAATTAATACCTTTGTTTTCATAAATTTATTTTTAGTATTGAATATGCTTTCCAAATTCATATCATAATATATTACTTTAATAAATGAAAATGGGCTAAATCTGTTGTTGTTCTGCGATATCTAAGACATAATATTACATTTAATATCTAGTTTAAATATTTGTTAATCCTTAATCAAAAGATTGGGGATTTTTTTTGTTTTAAAATAATCGATAGTAATCTGTGATAATTTATGATAATCTGTGTTTTAAAATTATAGATTCTCTGGGTTATTTTGTACTTCTCTGTGTGGTAATTTAATAATTAATCTAAAAACTTGTAACAAAAAACCATTTTTGGCAACAAATTTGTAATCATCATCATCAATCATCAACTAACCATAAGTGTTTTCTTTCCAACAAGTCAGAACAAGTTTATGGTTTTAAACGAATCGTTATGCTAAAATCATTTTTTATTCTTTGTTCTGGAGCAGACAAAGATATTGTTGCCTCATGCTCCAACGGAGAACAGAATAAATATGCCGGAATTGGCGCTACTGTTTTCTTTACTGCAATTATGGCTTTCGTAGCCTGTTCTTATGCTTTATATACGGTTTTTGACAATGTGTATATGGCAATATTCTTCGGATTAATTTGGGGGTTGTTAATTTTTAACTTAGACCGATTTATTGTTTCAACCATTAAAAAGCGTGATGATTTTATGGATGAATTCATTCAAGCGTCTCCGCGAATTGTATTAGCTATGATTATCGCAATTGTAATTTCAAAACCCTTAGAAATTAAAATCTTCAAAAAAGAAATTGATACCGTTTTATTAAAAGAGAAAAACGAAATGGCGATTGCGAATAAAAAACAAGTTACTAATTTCTTTAAAACAGATGTAGATAAAAACCAAGCGTCAATTGATAGTTTAAAAAGTCAATTAACTGTTAAAGAAAAAGAAGTGGCAGCTTTGTATCAATCCTACATTACAGAAGCTGAGGGAACAGCTGGAACAAAAAAAATGGGAAAAGGACCGATCTATAAAGAAAAGCGTGATGCCTACGATTTGGTTTCGAAACAATTAGATTCTTTAAAAGTTTCTAATGGAAAATTAATTGCTGAAAAAGAAACAAAAAGTAAAACATTACAAGCTGATTTAGATAAGAAAGTAACCGATTCTCAACCAATAATTGATAGTTTCGATGGGTTAATGGCAAGAATTAATGCATTGGATAAATTGCCTTTTCTACCTTCCTTATTTATTATGTTGTTGTTTTTAGCGATTGAAACGTCGCCAATTATTGCTAAATTATTAGCCAGTAAAAGTGAATATGATTTTAAATTAGAAGACGCTGAAATTAGCTATAAAACACTAATTGAACAAAACAATTACCAACGTGATTTGCAAAAGAAAACTGATGCCTCAATTTACGATGAGGTGTATGCTGAAATTAAAACCGACAAAGAACTGTATAATTTGAAGAAGAAAAATGCAACTGAGATTATGAAAATTCAGTCGGAAAATTATTTAGCAAAGTTTAAATCTTAATGTTATTTAGAGGCTAAAACTATGCGCAAACTTGTCATGCTGAAAGCATCTCTGTAAGAGTTGTTTTAAATCTGATTTGTGTAGTTTTAAAGTGTTAATATGTTTTCGGTTTGTATTGAAGAGACGCTTTCAGCGTGACAAACTTTGAGGTTAGACTCAAGAAAATTATTAAAAAACACAAAAAACCCGTCAAGTTTTAAAACAAGACGGGTTTTTTATTTGTAATCTAAAGATTATGCTTCGAATGGAAGAATAGAAACCCAAGATTTGTTCTCACCTTTTTTCTG